>NZ_LZIL01000067.1 GCF_001667075.1 Mycobacterium sp. 852014-52450_SCH5900713
AGGTAGGCATCCGGTGGGGCGGGAGGGTCGTTGTACGTGGTCGATAGTGGCGCGGGATGCGGAGTTTCGTCGTGCGTTGGCGGCTGTCGAGGATGGGGATTTGCAGGGGGTCGTGTTGGTGGGCGAGTCCGGGGTGGGCAAGTCGACTCTGGCTCGGATGCTGGCAAAGGCTCTCGAGTCGGCGGGGTGGACGGTGCGGTTTGCGCTGGGCACGCAGACGGGTTCGGCGGTCCCGTTGGGGGCGTTTTCCCGCGCGGTGACTCTGGATGTGGCTCATGAGCCGGCGTTGATGTTGGCGGCTGCGCATCAGACGTTGGAGCAGGACGAGAATCTCGTCGTCGTTGTCGATGATGCGCAGTTGCTTGATCCGTTGTCGGCGACGTTGGTCAATCAACTGGCGGCAAGTCGCAGTGCGCGATTGATCGTGACGATCCGATCGGGTGAGCCGGTTTTCGATGCGGTCACTGCGTTGATCAAGGAGCGGTTGTTACTGACCGTTCATGTTGATCCGTTCACTCGCGAGCAGACCGGCGTGTTGGCTACTGCCGTTCTTGGTGGTGTGGTCGAGGCGCGGTTGATTGATGCGCTCTACGAGCGCAGCGGGGGCAACCTGGTGTTGTTGCGGGGTTTGCTTAGTGCGAGCCGCGAAAGCGGGGCGGTGGTGTGTGCGGATGGCTGCTGGCAGCTGCGAGGGCCTCTGCAGGCGGATCGAGAACTCTATGAGCTGTTGGGTTTTCGGCTGTGGTCTCTTACTCCCGAGGAGTTGGAGGTCGTTGAGGTCTTGGC
>NZ_LZIL01000068.1 GCF_001667075.1 Mycobacterium sp. 852014-52450_SCH5900713
GCGGGCTTGGTGGTTGTTGCGGCGTTCGGTGGCTACCCGGGAGGCGCGGTCTTGGGCGCGGGTGCGGCGGCGTTTGGGCATCATCGCGGTGCGGTCGGCGCAGTAGTCGTCGAACGGTGGGTCGACCTCGGCTGCGGGCGCACCCCCGGTGGCCCGGCACAGGCTGGGGAACAGCAGCGCGCTGCCCGGGGTGGTGACGTAGGTGCGCCCGGCCGGGGAGGTCAGGATCAGCGTCGCGTCGGGCAGCTGCTTTTCCTGCCAGCCCCAGAAGGTTTTCACCAAATGATGGGTGCGGCAATAACATTTGAGGTTGGACGCGTGCGTGGGCCCGCCGGCGCTGTAGGGGATGGTGTGGTCGATGTCGCAGGCCACCGCCGGGCAATCACAGCCCGGCCAGCGGCAGGTCAAATCCCGGCACCGCACGAAATCGGCCAACGCTTGGGAGGGCACATAACCCGGCTCGGGCGGTGCGTCGCCGGGGTGCACCAGCGGCACCAGCTTGGCCGCGGCGGCCAACTCGGCGATCAGCTCGGGCGGGATCAACCCCTCGCCCCCCAGCGCGCAGCCCGGCGCCTCACGAGTGCCGTCAAGCGTGGCTTGCTCGGCAATCACATGAATCACCACCGGCCCCGCCGGCGCCCGACCGCCCGCGGCGCAATCGGTGCGCCCGCAGCGACACCCCAGCCGATCCGCCCCCGCGGCCAGCACCCCCAGCGCGTCGGCGCGGCGCTGCTCACGGCTGCGGGGGTCGTGCGCACACACCGTGCCCGCGAGCGCATCCAGCCGCGCGTCCAGCGCGCGCGCATCCGGGCTGAACAGGACACCCTCGATGCGGGCCAACCCCTCGCCCATGTCGCCGATCCACACCTCGCGCCCGGCCGCGCGCTCGCGGCGCCGCCGCACCGCATCCGCATCAGCCTTGGCAACGATCCGGTCCACCTGCGCGGCCAACCGGGCCGGGGTCAGCGACGGCCACCGCGCCACCTGCGCGGCCAACTGCGCATCCACGGCCGCCACCACGTCGGGATCGGCGATCAGATCGGTGCGATACACCAACGTCTGCACCATCCGAAAATCGATATCCCCCGCGGCGAACACCCCGCCCACCCGGGGCAGCCGCTCGCGCAGCGCCCGCGCATAGCGCACCCGGCTAGCCGCCAACCCCTGACTGATCCGCAACTCCGCGGCCACCTCCGCGGCCACCGCCGCCTCGGTATCCACCGCCCACTCCTCACACTCCGCACACCGCGACAGTCGATGGGCAAACAACCGCCCAATCGCGGCCAACTGCCCGGCCACCGCCCGGTTTTCGGCCCGCGCACACCCGCCCGCCTCGACCAGCAACGCCGCCGACTCCGCCGTCGCAGACGGATACCGCCGCTCGAAGTGCTCATCGAACTCCGCGATCACCGCGGGCGACG
>NZ_LZIL01000069.1 GCF_001667075.1 Mycobacterium sp. 852014-52450_SCH5900713
GGCACCAGGCAACTCAGCTCCGGGCGGGTGACCGTCGACGGCCACGACGTGCACGCCGAGCCGGCGTCCATGCGCACCCGCATTGGCATCGTCTCGTCCGAGGACCGCCTGCACCGCCAGCTCACCGTCGCCCAGGCCCTTAGATACGCCGCCGAAATTCGCCTGCCGCACGACATTTCACCCGAGCAACGCGACCGCGTGGTCAGCCAGGTTCTCGAGGAGCTCGAGCTGACACCATACGAATCCAGCCGGATCGGCAAGCTGTCGCCCCAGGTGCGCCGGTGCGCCGCGCTGGCGGTCGAGCTCATCGCCCGGCCGACACTGCTCGTCGTCGACGAGCCGAGCGCCGGTCTGGACGCGGAGCAGCAACGCCACGTGATGGCAATGCTGCGGCGCCAGGCCGACATCGGCTGCGTCGTCGTGGCGGCCGTGTCGTCGCAGACGTCGGTGACGAACCTCAACCTGTGCGACCAGGTGCTGGTTCTCACCTCAGCCGGGACGCCGGCCTTCCTGGGGCCGCCCCTGCAGATCGAGTCCGCGTTGGGCACCGCTGACTGGTCGGAGGTGCTCGAGCGGGTGAGCGCCGACCCCGAGGGGACCCACCGCGCCTTCCGCGACCGGCCCCCGGCATCGGCGTTGACGGCGCCGCCGGAGGTCACCGCCCCGTCGCCGCCCCCCGCCGAGCCCCGCATGGCGCGGCAGATCCGGCTGCTGGCCCGCCGCGATGCCCGGCTGATTTTCGCCGACCGTCTCTATCTCGTGCTCTTGGCGATCTTGCCGTTCGTGCTGGCGGGTTTGACCCTGCTGATACCGGGCGGTTCGGGGCTCGCCCGGCCCGGGCCGGGCAGCACTCACCCGCACGAGGCCATCGAGATCCTGGCCGCGCTCAACGTCGCCGCGGTGATCATCGGCACCGCGCTGAACATCCGGGTTGTGGCGCGCGAGCAGCGCATCTTCCGGCGCGAGCAGGCTCTCGGGCTGTCGACCGCGGCCTACCTGGCCGCCAAGATCCTGGTGTTCGGCCTGGCCGCGGCCGTCCTGACGGCCATCGTGTTCGCCATCGTCGTCGCCGACAGGGGCGGACCCGCGCGTGGCGCCGCTTTGCTGCACAACGCCACGGTCGAGCTGTATGCGAGCGTGGCGGTGACGGCCATCGTGTCCGCGCTGGTCGGGCTCGCGTTGTCGGCGCTGGGGACGTCGCTGCGTGAGGTGTTGCCCCTGCTGCTGCCGGTGGTCCTGGCGTCCGTGCTGTTCAACGGAAGCCTCGTTCAGCTGGTGAGCAAATGGGGCTTCCAGCAGGTCTCCTGGTTCGTCCCGGCCCAGTGGGGCTTCGCCGCGTCGGCGTCCACCGTTGACCTGCGCAGAGTCGACGCGCTGGCCGCCAACTCGCAGATGTGGACCCACTACAGCGGCTGGTGGGTGTTCGACATGACGATGCTGATGCTCTTCGGCGTCGCGGCCGCGGGCTTCGCCCTCTACCGGCTGAGGCCGGTCCTCCACGCGGCTCCTAAGCCGTCACATCGCGAACAACAGGAACTGAGTGACCTGACTCGGTGAGAAGTTGTTGTCGCTGACCAGCACCACCGACTGACGACCATCGGGCAGCTTCGGCCCCAGCGTGATGCCCTCGACATTATCGAGGGGGGACAGTGCGGGCGTGGCCGACAAGTCGACCGCCAAAGTCTTGCTCATCGGGGTCACGGCCGCGTCCTTCATCGATGGGGTGGCCAAAACGTCGGTCGCCGCGCCGATCTCGGCCCGGTAGATCCGCACGGTCGGCGGCATGGCGGAGGATCGTTCGATCATCAGAAACGTCGTGTCCGACAGCGCGACCAGGTCGGAGAGGCCGTTGACGTCCGCGGGCGGTGCGGGCGGCTCCATCGGGTAGGCGTACTGCGCGGTAGGCGCCCCGGAGGCGACGTCGAACTTGGTGACCCGGGTGAGTACGCGGTGGCCGTCGTCGCTGACCGGCCCGTCGTTGTATCCGGGGTCCTCCATCGCGGCGAACAGCGTTTGGCCGTCGGGCGTCAGCGCCAATCCCTCCAGCGCCTTGTTCCGGCGCGGGCCCGTGGGCTGCGCGGACATCGCCAAGTTGGCCGGCAGCGTGAACTGGCCGAGGTAGGCACCGTCGAGCCCGGCCGATCGAACCCACGGGTCGAGCAGCAACGGTCCCGCGGTGCGCCGCTCGCCTTCGGAGGACCAATACAGCCGTTGCCGGCCGGGATCGAAGGCGATGCCCTCGGGGTCGGGGGGAATAACGGGCGGCGTGGCGTCCGGCCTGAGCGGCGGGAACGGCTGGCCGGACCGGTCCAGCAGCGGGCGGGTGCCGGTGAAGGCGACGTTGTCGATTCCGCTGTCCGACAAGGACAATTGCACGCTGTAAAAGCGGGCCGGGTTCTTCTCGGAGCGATCGTCGCTGATGACGTAATACAGCTGACGGCCCGGGTCATAGCTGAGCGCCGACAGGCCGCCGATGACGGTGCCGTCGAAGGTGGCGTTGAACGGGACCCGAGACTGACCGAGGTAAGTGAGCATCGGACGCGGCGCGGGCGCCGGAGCGGGCGGGCGCGCGGGCGCGCATCCCCCCAGCAAGACGACGAGGCACACGAACGCCACCCGTAGACGGCACATACCGAGAACGTATCGCCGAGCGTGCACTCGGCGCGAGAATCAGGCCTCGACCTCGCCCTGGACGCACGCTCGGCGAAATCACCAATCGGCATCATGTCGTTATTCCCGCGGCGGGAACCGCAGGATACGGTCGGGTTATGGCGTCAGACACCGCAACCATTGCCGAGCAGCTGCGCAACGCCCTCGACGGGCGTTGGCGGGACACGAGAAACCAGCTGCGATCCACCATGAGCGAGGACCTGTTCCGGCCGCACTACACCCCGAACACGGTGATCGCGCGCACCAAGGTGGCCGAGCAGATGCGGATCATGGCCGCGTTCGGTGCCGCGGCCGACAACTTCCGCAAGGAGCATGGCGGCACCGGCGACATCGGCGCGGCGATCACGATGATCGAGATGCTCGCGATGTCGGACCTGTCGTTGATGGTGAAGGCCGGTGTCCAGTGGGGCCTATTCGGCGGCGCCGTGGAGAACCTGGGCACCGAGCGTCATCACGAGGCGTACGTGAAGAAGATCATCAGCCTCGAGTTGCGGGGCTGTTTCGCGATGACCGAGACCGGGCACGGCAGCGACGTCCAGTCGCTGGAGACCACTGCGACCTACGACCCCGAGACCGAAGAGTTCGTCATCGACTCCCCCACGCCGACGGCGCGCAAGGACTACATCGGCGGCGCGGCCGAAACAGCCACCATGGCAGCGGTATTCGCCCAACTGATCACGCACGAGGACGGCAAACCGCTGCACCACGGCGTGCACTGCCTGATGGTGCCGATCCGCGACGCGGACGGCAACGACCTGCCCGGGGTGACCACCTCGGACTGTGAATACAAGGGCGGCCTGCCCGGAGTCGACAACGGCCGCATCATGTTCGACCACGTACGCGTCCCGCGGGTGAACCTGTTGAACAAATACGGCGACGTGGCGCCGGACGGCACCTACAGCTCGCCGATCGAGAATCCGAACCGCCGATTCTTCACCATGCTGGGCACGTTGGTCCGCGGACGGATCACGGTGGGCGGCAGCGCGGGCGCCGCGGGTCGCGTCGCGCTGGACATCGCCACGCGATACGCGTTGCAGCGCAAGCAATTCAGCGCACCGGATGACGAGTCCGAGGTGCTGATCATGGACTATCTGGTGCATCAGCGCCGGTTGTTCCCTTTGATCGCAAAGTCATACGCGTTGCAGTTCGCCCAGAACGAGCTGGTCGGTAAATGCCACGACATCCAGACCGCGGACGCCGTCGACGCCGACGAGCAGCGCGAATTGGAGGCGCGCGCCGCCGGGCTGAAGGCGGCCAACACCTGGCATGCGTCCCGGGCGATTCAGGAGGCGCGGGAGGCTTGCGGTGGCGCGGGCTACATGGCCGAGAACCGGTTGATCGCGCTGCGCGGCGACACCGACGTCTTCACCACATTCGAGGGCGACAACCACGTGCTGACGCAATTGGTGGCCAAGGAGCTGCTGACCGCTTACGCCGACGACATCCGCAGCATGAGCCCGGTCGAATGGGTGCGGTTCGCCGCCAACACCGTCGGCGAGCGCGTCGTCAAACGCACTGCCGCCGAGACGATTATCCAAACCATCGTGGACTCCCGACAGGACAGCGAGGAAGAGGGCAGCCTTTTCAACCGCGGCACGCAGATCAAGATGTTCGAGGACCGGGAGGAATATCTGATCGCGTCCGTCGCTCGTCGGCTGCAGGCCAAATCCAAGGAGATGTCGGAGTTCGACGCCTTCAACGCGGTGCAGGATCACGTGTTGCACGCCGCTTCCGCGCACATCGACCGGGTGGTGCTCGAAGCGTTCGTCGCCGGCATCGATGCCTGCCCGCACGAGGAGGCCCGCGAACTCCTGGGCATCCTGTGTGATCTGTACGCGCTGTCGGTGATCGAGGACGACAAGGCCTGGTACATCGAGCATCGCTACCTGTCCACCGAGCGGGCCAAGGCCGTCACCCGGGGTATCAACGATCGGTGCCGCGCGCTGCGCCCGCACGCCGAAACGCTCGTCGACGGCTTCGGGATTCCGGAGCAACTGCGCTACGCCGAGATGCTGCACCCGGAAAACTTGGCGGACGCGATCACGAACTGACGGGCCACTTGATCGCGTTGTAACGCAACGCTATTGATTCGGGATTTTGCCGAGCGCCTTCAGCTTGCCGTCCGGGCCGATCTCGAACTTCACCGTGCCAACGCCGGTGGGACAGCACGGCTGATCGTTGCCCTTCAACCATTGGTACTGGACCGCGACGGCGTCATCGGATGGCGGCAGAACGGTGATGTACGGCTTGGGATTTGGGGTCGGTGTACCCAGCGGGGTGTTGTGATCGAAGAACAGCAGCTGCTGCCCGGTGGATTCACTGGCAATCGTCGGGATGATCTGCACCCAGTACAAGCGGCACTTCTTGGCATGTCCGCGAGCGATTTCCACCCAAGTCGTACCGGGGACGGTGATCGGAACCGAGGCGATGGCCCGCTGCACCGTGGCGGGTGTCGGTCCATCGGAATCCTTGCACTTATCGGCTGACACCGGCGGCGAACCGGCTTGCTTCCCGCCGCAACCGGAGGCCAGCAGGATCAGCAGGATCACAATCAGCCGACGCACTCGGTGAGCTTAGCGAAGGCTGTGAATGTCCCATTTGTTTGGTCGGAGACCCCGTTCTGACAGGTAAACCGCCCGGCCCCACCGGTAGCCTTGAGCGGAGTCGGCGGGTCGACGATGACCCACCCTGACCTCGGGGGATGCGGCTTTTCCAAGACATCACGCGGGCGCTTTCGCCGGTGAGAGGAAGCCGTAAAGCGGGGGAAACTCCGGATATCCGGTGCCGAAACATCCTCGTCGCACCATTCAACGTAAGCCCGTTGCGCTCAAAGGAGGAAGTGCGTGACCAGGGAGTCCATGGCGTCACAGCACGATGCCGTGAACACCATGTGCGCATACTGCGGCGTCGGCTGCGGGATGGTGTTGCAGGTCACAACCGATCCCGCGAGCGGTCGCCGTCACATCGCGAAGTCGATTGGAAACAAAGAACATCCAGCCAACTTCGGTCGGCTGTGCACCAAGGGTGCCACCACTTCCGACTTGCTCGGCGCGCCTGGGCGGATGGAATCCGCACACGTACGCACCGACCGCGGTGAGCCCGTCGAGCCCGTCGATATCGACCGGGCTATCGCCCAGTGCGCGAACCGGTTACGGGCGATCATCGACACGTACGGCCCGGATTCGTTCGCGATGTACGTGTCGGGCCAGATGTCCATCGAGGCGCAGTACCTGGCGAACAAGCTCACCAAGGGCTTCATCGGCACCAACCAGATCGAGTCGAACTCGCGGCTGTGCATGGCCAGCGCCGGTTCCGGCTACAAGCTCTCACTGGGTGCCGACGGACCACCCGGCTCTTACCAAGACTTCGAACACGCCGACGTCTTCTTCGTCATCGGCGCCAACATGGCCGACTGCCACCCCATCCTGTTCTTGCGGATGATGGACCGCGTCAAGGCCGGCGCAAAACTCATCGTCGTTGATCCGCGCCGCACCGCGACCGCCGACAAGGCCGACCTGTTCCTGCAGATCTCCCCCGGTTCCGATCTCGCACTGCTCAACGGGTTACTGCAGCAGATCATTGAAAACGGGCACACCGATCCCGACTTCATCGCCGAGTTCACCGAGGGGTGGGAGGCGATGCCCGGCTTCCTGGAGCAGTACACCCCCGACAAGGTCAGCGAGATCACCGGGATTCCCGAAGAACACATCCGCGCGGCGGCCCGGATGATCGGCGAGGCCGAGAATTTCGTGAGCTGCTGGACCATGGGCCTCAACCAGAGCACGCACGGCACCTGGAACACCAACGCACTGTGCAACCTGCACCTGGCCACCGGTGCGATCTGCAAACCCGGCAGCGGACCCTTCTCGCTCACCGGACAACCCAACGCGATGGGCGGCCGCGAAATGGGTTACATGGGGCCGGGACTGCCGGGGCAGCGCTCGGTCTTATCCGCGGAGGACCGCGCCTTCACCGAAGACCAGTGGGGTATCCCCCACGGAACACTCCGCACCGAGGTCGGCACCGGCACGATCGACATGTTCGCCCGGATGGCCAGCGGTGAAATCAAGTCGTGCTGGATCGTGTGCACCAATCCCGTTGCTTCCGTTGCTAATCGGAGGACCGTGCTGGCCGGTCTGGAGCGTGCCGAGTTGGTCATCACCCAGGACGCCTTTCTCGAAACGGAGACCAACGAATACGCCGATGTGCTGCTGCCGGCGGCCCTGTGGTCGGAGGCCGAGGGCGTGATGGTCAATTCCGAGCGCAACCTGACGCTGTTCCAGCCGGCCGTCACCGCACCGGGTGACGCGATGCCCGACTGGCAGATCATCGCCCGGATCGCCTGCGAGATGGGCTTTTCGGACGCTTTCAGCTACGGCTCCGCCGAAGAGATCTTCGAGGAGATCAAGCGATTCTCGAACCCGAAGACCGGCTACGATTTGCGCGGCGTCAGCTACGACCGGCTGCGTCAGGGCCCGCTGCAGTGGCCGTGCGCGCCCGAGAGCACGGGCGACCGCAGCCCCATTCGCTACCTCAACGACGGTGTCAGCCAGGCCCGGCTGGTCCGCGAGGATGGCAGCGCTCCCCGGTTGGCGTTCCCCACCGCGAACGGTCGTGCGGTGTTCTTCGCCCGCCCACACCTCCCGCCCGAGGAAATGCCGGACAACGACTACCCGTTCCTGCTGAACACCGGTCGCCTACCACACCAGTGGCACACGATGACCAAGACCGGCAAGGTCGCCAAGCTCAACAAGCTCAATCCCGGGCCGTTCGTGGAAATCCACCCGGACGACGCCGCCCTGCTGCAGATCACCGACGGCGACGCGATAGAAATCGCGTCCCGCCGCGGCCGCGCCGTGCTGCCCGCCGTGATCAGCGACCGGGTGCGCATCGGTAACTGCTTCGCCCCCTTCCATTGGAACGACGTGTTCGGCGAATACCTGGCGATCAACGCGGTCACCAACGACGCGGTGGACCCGATCTCGAACCAACCGGAATTCAAGGCGTGCGCGGTCACGTTGGCGAAAGTTTCCGTCGCCCCGGCAGATCCGAGCACCGATACACCAGAACTCGCTTCCACCGAGGTGCGGGAAATCAGCGCGTCACAGGTCGACGCCCTCGCCGACTTGCTCGGCGTCGCAACCAAACCCGCGCCGGCGTTCGACGAGCTCGGCCGCTCGTACCTTGCCGGGATGTTGACCGCACTTCGGTCGGATGCGGGCCGGCGCACCGCCGGGGTGCCGACCCTGCCGCAAAGCGCTCCGTTCGACCCCGGCACCCGGCTGTGGGTGGATGGCCTGCTCGCGGGCCTGTTCTCGCGCGAAGGAGCCACGCCGACGCCGGCGCCGGCGGTCAAGGAACCGACGATCCAGCCACCCGAGGCCAAGCCCGCCAAACGGGCACCCGTCGTGGTGCTGTGGGCATCGCAAACCGGGAACGCCGAAGAGCTCGCCGCCGATGTCGCCGCCCGACTGGGCAACGCCGACGTGCCGGTCTCGTTGCGCGCCATGGACGACTTCCCGGTGGGTGAACTGGCGACGACTCGGGAGTTGCTGCTGATCACCAGCACCACCGGTGACGGTGACCCACCGGACAATGGGGCTGGCTTCTGGCGCGCGCTGACAACCGACGGTGCAACGAAATTCACCGGCACCCGCTACGCCGTCCTCGCGCTCGGCGACTCCAACTACGACGACTTCTGCGGCCATGGCCGCAAACTCGACGAGCGTCTGGCTGAGTTGGGGGCGACCCGCATCGTCGACCGGGTCGACTGCGAACCGGACTACGACGACGCCGCGGGCAAGTGGCTGAGCGGTGTCCTGCAGGAGCTGTCGCGCGCCCCCGCGCCGGTGGGCCGGGATGGCGGTGCGGCGGCCACCGCCCCGATTGGCGCGCCGGTTCGACCGGCCAACGGGTCCGGAACGGTCGGGTACACCAAGAAACGCCCCCTGATCACCGGCATCGTCCGCAACACCGTGTTGAGTCAGCCGAAGTCGACAAAAGACGTGCGGCATTTGGTTTTCAGCCTGCCGGAAGAAACCGTGAGCTACGAGGCCGGTGACGCGCTCGGGGTGTGGCCCCGCAATAGCGACCGGTTGGTCGACGAGTGGCTCGCGGTTACCGGACTGGACGGGCAGACGCCCGTCGAGGTCGGCGAGCAGGGTCTGATGTCGCTGCGCTCCGCACTCACCGAGCGCATCGAGATCGCCCACATCAGCCGGGACCTGGTGCGGTTCGTGCAGGAGCGCACCGGCGACTCGACGCTCGCCGAGCTGCTGAAGCCCGAAAACAAGCGCGCACTGTCGGATTGGTCGTGGGGGCGCCAGTCCATCGACCTGCTGGCACAGCACCCGGTCTGGGCGTCGGCCCACGAGTGGCTGCGGGTGCTCAAACGCCTTCAGCCGCGGCTGTACTCGATCTCGTCGAGCCCCAAAGAATGCCCCGGGGAAGTTCACCTGACCGTCTCGCCGGTGCGTTACAACTTTCAGGGCATCCCGCGCCGTGGGGTGTGCTCGACCTACCTGGCCGACCGCTCACCCGGTGATCGCGTCGCCGTCTACCTGCAGCCGTCGAGCAACTTCCGGCCACCCAGCGAGTCGCACACGCCGATGATCATGATCGGTCCCGGCACCGGAATCGCGCCCTTCCGCGGGTTCCTGCAGGAGCGTCGCGCGCTCGGGCACACCGGACCCAACTGGCTGTTCTTCGGCGAGCAGCACGCCGCCACCGACTACTACTACCGCGACGAACTCGAAAAGATGCTTGCCGACGGGTTCCTCACCGAGTTGGACCTCGCGTTCTCGCGGGACCAGCAGCAGAAGGTCTACGTGCAGCATCTGATGCGCAAGCGTGGGGCCGAGCTGTGGCGCTGGCTGCAGGACGGCGCCCAGCTCTACGTCTGCGGTACCGCGGACCCCATGGCCAAGGACGTCGACCGTGCGCTCTGCGAAATCGCGGCCGAACACGGGAACCTCGATCCCGACGGGGCGAAGCAGTATGTCCGGTCGCTGAGCGCCGACAAGCGCTATCACCGCGACGTCTACTAAGCCTCCCGGGTTGCGCGACTCGTAATACGACGGAAACGTCGCGCGCCTGTCGCTGAAACAACCTCGCTGCAACATTCAGTCATTGGTTGCGTCGAGGAGGGACGTAGGCGTGGCTCTGGACTTTGACGGGCCCCTCAAGGACAACGTGCGGGCTGTCTGCCCGTTGCAGTGCCGGCTGAGGCGCGGCACCGTGGACGATGAGCAGCTCGACGACCGGGTCGACTGGGCCGGGCTGCCGATCAACTTGGACTTGGCCTTCTCGCCACAGCAGCGCGACAAGGTCTACACCCAGCACCTGATGCTCAAGCGCGGCACGCAACTTCGGCGAAGGTTGCAGGACAGGGGCCAGTGGTGCGCCTGCGAAGATTTCGTCGACGACGGAAGCGTCTAACTCCGGTAGTCATCGCGGATTCGCAATACATTTCACTTCAACAATTAAGTTCAACACGAGCGTAAAACTATTACCTGCGAAAGCAATTGCTGCCGGATAGGCTTGCTGCGTGGCTGATAATCCGTCCTCCTACCTGGTGCTGGCATCCCAGCGGAGCGGCAGCACACTGCTGGTCGAGTCGCTGCGCGCGACGGGGGTCGCCGGCGAACCACAGGAGTTCTTTCAGTACCTGCCGGCCACCAGCCAGGCGCCGCAGCCACGCGAGTGGTTCGCCGGCGTGGAGGACGAGTCGATCCTGCAACTGCTCGACCCGCTCGATGCCGGGACGCCGGACCTCGCGCCGCCCGAGATCTGGCGCGACTACATCCGCACGGTCGGCAGGACGCCGAACGGGATATGGGGCGGCAAGTTGATGTGGAACCAGACGCCGCTCTTGTTGAACCGCGCGAAGAATCTGCCGAATCGCAGCGGTGACGGGCTGCTGGCCGCGATCACCGACGTGGTGGGTGAAGAGCCGCTGTTCATCTATGTGTACCGCCCCGACGTGATTTCGCAGGCCGTGTCGTTCTGGCGGGCGGTGCAGACGCGGGTGTGGCGAGGACGACCCGACCCGACTCGCGATGCGCGCGCTACCTATCACGCCGGCGCGATCGCGCACGTCGTCACCATGCTGCGTGCCCAGAACGAGGGCTGGCGGAATTGGTTCGCCGAGGAAGACGTCAGGCCGATGGAGATTCCGTATCCGGTGTTGTGGCGCAACCTGACTCAGGTGGTGGCCGCCATCCTTGAGGGGTTGGGGCTCGACCCGCGGCTGGCGCCCGAGCCGGTCTTGGAACGTCAGGCCGACCAGCGCTCCGATGAGTGGGTGGATCGATACAGGGCCGACGCCGCGAAGCTCGGCCTCCCAACCTGACCCTGGGACTTGCTTGTGCCCGAAGAAGCCTTCGGCTCGATTGCGGCCCCGCCGGCGGGGTGAAACGGCCGCGGGTACTCAGCAAACGATGAGCTCAACCGGCGAAATTGTCGAATGTCCTATAGTGGGCGTTATGCAACAGGCCACCCAGCCGTGCCTTGTCCTTACGTGCCGCACCGCCGTGCACTGCTGTTGTCGTTGTTGTTGATTCTCTGACGCCGCAGAAACCCTCGCGTTTCCTCCAGGTTTGCGGGCCGCTCGCACAGGTAGCACCCAGTGGCCGCGTCTAAGCGTTAGTCAATCTCAGAAGGATCACCCCGCCGATGACCATATTGCCCATATGCACCCGCGTCGCGATCGAATTCGACATCGCCTGGTAGGCCGACGAAGCTTGAACCAACATGCCTGAGGAAGACAGATGAGCATCGCAGATAACGTCACACAACTTATTGGGAACACTCCGCTGGTCCGGCTGAACCGGGTCACCGACGGGGCGGCCGCCGACGTCGTAGCCAAGCTGGAGTTCTTCAACCCGGGAAACAGCGTCAAGGACCGCATCGGGGTCGCGATGATCGACGCGGCCGAGCAAGCGGGCCTGATCAAGCCCGACACGATCATCCTCGAACCGACGAGCGGTAACACCGGCATCGCCCTGGCGCTGGTGGCCGCCGCCCGTGGCTACCGCTGTGTGTTGGTCATGCCGGAGACCATGAGCATGGAGCGGCGGATGCTGCTGCGTGCCTTGGGCGCCGAGATCGTCCTGACGCCGGGCGCCGAGGGCATGCCGGGCGCCATCGCCAAAGCCGAGGAGCTGGCCAAGAGCGACCAACGGTATTGGGTGCCCCAACAGTTCGAAAACCCCGTGAATAGGGAGATCCACCGCAAGACCACCGCCGAAGAGGTGTGGCGCGACACCGATGGCAAGGTGGACATCTTCGTGGCCGGCGTGGGCACCGGCGGCACCATCACGGGGGTCGCCGAGGTCATCAAGGAACGCAAGCCGTCGGTGCAGTTCGTCGCCGTGGAGCCGGCAGCGTCGCCGGTGCTCTCGGGTGGACAGAAAGGTCCTCACCCCATCCAGGGTCTGGGCGCCGGATTCGTGCCCCCCGTGCTCGACATGGAGCTCGTCGACGAGGTCATCACCGTCGGCAACGAGGAGGCCATGGACGTGGCACGTCGGCTGGCACGAGAGGAAGGCTTGCTGGTCGGCATCTCGTCGGGTGCCGCGGTGGTCGGCGCCCTGCAGGTGGCCCGCCGACCGGAAAACGCCGGAAAGCTTGTCGTCGTCGTGCTACCTGATTTCGGCGAGCGGTATCTCAGCACGCCGTTGTTCGCCGACCTGGCGGGTTAACCATGCTCGACGCCGTACGCCGCGACATCCGGGCCGCCAGGGAGCGCGACCCCGCTGCCCCGACCACGCTGCAGGTGATCTTCGCCTACCCGGGTGTGCATGCCATCTGGGGCCACCGGATCAGCCACTGGCTGTGGAACCGCGGCGCCCGGCTGGCCGCGCGGATACTCAACGAGGTCACCCGCATCCTGACCGGGGTCGACATCCACCCCGGCGCCGTGCTCGGAGCGGGCCTCTTCATCGACCACGCCACCGGAGTGGTGATCGGCGAGACGGCCGAAGTCGGCGAGGACGTGACGATCTACCACGGCGTCACGCTCGGCGGCAGCGGACGGGACACCGGGAAGCGCCACCCGACCATCGGTGACCGGGTGACCATCGGCGCCGGCGCCAAGGTGCTCGGAGCGATCAAAATCGGCGATGACAGCCGGATCGGCGCCAACGCTGTCGTAGTCAAAGAGGTTCCGTCGAGCGCCGTGGTCATCGGGGTTCCCGGCCAGGTCATCAGTCGCCACGGCCGAAACAGCCCGGACGACTCGATGATGCCCGACCTCGTGGGCGTCAGCCTCCAGTCCCTCCTCACCCGGGTCGCCAAGCTCGAGGCTTCCAACGACGGGCAACAATCCGCAAGCGTCATCCGGCCACCCGAAGCCGGGGTGTGGCACGGCGAAGACTTTTCTATCTGAGGACCCAGTGAGCACTCTTGTGATCGCAGCGACGGCGCTGATCGCTGCGCTGGGGGCCGCCACTGCGGCAGGAGCGATGATCAATCGACGGTCCGGGGTACTTCGCGAGACGAGTCTCGGACCTACACAGGACGCGGCAGATCTCGGCTTGTCCGAGGCGGGTCCGACCGTCGTCCATTTCACCGCAGCATGGTGCGGTCCGTGCGCTTCGGTGCGTCGCGTGGTTCAGCAAGTGTGCGGCGATCTCCCCGACGTGACGCATCTCGAAATCGACATTGACGCCAATCCTGCCGCCGCCAAGCGACTTTCGGTGTTGTCACTGCCTACCACGTTCATCTTCGACGCCGACGGCCGGCAGCGGTACCGCACCGCGGGCGTCCCCAAGGCCACCGACCTGCGACAGGCACTGCAACCTCTGCTGGCTTGACCCGCGCGCCCGGCGCCGCGAATGCCGTTCAAGATGCGATCACCGCGATCGACGCTACGGTTGCCGTAAGGGACCGAGTCACGGACGGAGATTTGCGATGAGCGACCCGCACGCGCCGAAGATCCCGGCGGCGCTGTCCTCGCCGAGTCTGAACCGTGGAGTGGGCTTCACGCACGAGCAGCGGCGGCGGCTGGGCCTGACCGGGCGGCTCCCACCGGCGGTGCTCACGCTCGACGAGCAGGCCGACCGGGTGTGGCATCAATTGCAAAGCCTGGCAACGGATCTGGGCCGCAATTTGCTGTTGGAGCAGCTGCATTACCGCCACGAACTGCTCTACTACAAGGTGCTGGAGGATCATCTGCCGGAACTGATGCCGGTGGTCTACACGCCCACCGTCGGGGAGGCCATCCAACGGTTCTCCGACGAGTATCGCGGACAGCGCGGGCTTTTCCTGAGCATCGACGCCCCCGACGAGATCGAGCCCGCCTTCGCAACTTTCGGGCTGGAAGCGGGCGACGTCGACCTGATCGTGTGTACCGACGCCGAAGCGATCCTGGGCATCGGCGACTGGGGCGTGGGCGGCATCCAGATCGCGGTTGGCAAGCTGGCGCTGTATACCGCCGGGGCCGGCATCGATCCCCGCCGCTGCATCGCGGTTTCCCTCGACGTGGGCACCAATAACGAACAACTGCTTCAGGATCCGTTCTACTTGGGCAATCGTCACGCCCGCCGCCGCGGCGACGAATACGACGACTTCGTCAATCGCTACATCGAAACCGCTCACCGCCTGTTCCCGAAGGCGATCCTGCATTTCGAAGACTTCGGGCCCCTGAACGCACGGCGGATCCTGCACACGTACGGCGACAAGTACTGCGTGTTCAACGACGACGTCCAGGGAACGGGCGCGGTGGTCGTCGCGGCCGTGTACGGCGGATGCCACGTCACCGGCGTCCCGATGCGCGACCAGCGGGCCGTCGTCTTCGGGGCCGGCACCGCCGGGGTCGGGGTGGCCGATCAGATTCGCGACGCAATGGTGTCCGACGGCGCCACCATCGAGCAGGCCACCGCGCAGATCTGGCCGATCGACAAGCAGGGCCTGCTATTCGACGACATGGAGGACCTGCGAGATTTCCAGGTTCCCTACGCCAAGAACCGCGCCCAGCTCGGCTTGGAAGCCGCGGATCGGGTGGGATTGGTGGACACCATCAAGCTCGCCTCCCCCACCATCCTGCTCGGCTCCTCGGCCGTGTTCGGCGCCTTCACCGAGAAGGTCGTGCAGGCCATGACCGCATCGTGTGAGCGCCCGATGATCTTCCCGCTGTCCAACCCGACGTCGCGCATGGAAGCCATGCCGGCCGACGTGCTGCAGTGGTCCGACGGCAAGGCGCTGATCACCACCGGCACCCCCGTCGCGCCGATCGAATACGACGGCACCACCTACACCATCGGCCAGGCCAACAACGTGCTGGTGTTCCCCGGAATCGGACTGGGCATCATCGTCGCCGGGGCCCGGCTACTGACCAAGGAAATGCTGCAGGCCGCAGCGAAAGCCGTTGTGCAACAGGCTAGCCCGTCAAAGGCCGGCGATTCACTGCTCCCCGATGTCAGGGAATTGCGCGCCATCTCGACGTCGGTTGCCGAAGCCGTGTATCACGCCGCCGTCGCCGGCGGGGTGGCCACAGAAACGCACGCCGACCCACGGCAAGCCGTCCTCGACACCGTCTGGACGCCGGCCTACGACTAGCGCCTTTCGGATAGTTCGGCCCCGGGGTCATTCGGGTGCGGCGCCAGGGGCGTCACCGCATCGGTACGCCACACGCGCAGCGGCATCGAGGCCAGCACCTCCTCGAGCCGGTCCTGGTCCGCAGCGGCGAACAGACCGAGCGTGCGCCATTCACCCGGCCGCAGCGGCGGCCGCCACAAGCGCAGCAGATGCCCCTGCGCGGCGAGCTCGCGGGAATGCGCGGCCTCCCGGGCCCGAACCTCGTCGATTGCCTCCGGCGGGGTGCCGTCGGGGACATGCGTCGTCATCGTGACCAAGAACTCCACCGGCCCTCCTAATTGGTTGCGCTCACAGTAGATTCACGAAGGACGAGCACGCCAGCGCGATGGCGCGACGCGGCAACCAGACCACGCAAGGAGACCGCTATTGACCGCCGATCAGGCCTACCAGAAAGTCGCGATCGTCACCGGCGCCTCGCAGGGCATGGGGGCCGCCCTGGCCGAGGCCTACCGCGACCTCGGCTATGCCGTGGTGGCCAACTCGCGCTCGATCACCGCCGGCGATGACCCCGGCACGGCGGCCGTCGCCGGTGACGTCGCCGATCCCGCGACCGCCGACCGCATCGTGGCGACCGCGGTGGAGCGGTTCGGTCGAGTGGACACCCTGATCAATAACGCGGGCGTCTTCGTTCCCAAACCATTCACCGAGTACACGGCGGCGGACTACGCGTTCGTGACCGGGGTGAACCTCGCCGGCTTCTTCCACGTCACGCAGCGCGCCATCGCCCGGATGCTGACGCAAGGCGGGGGCGGCCACGTCGTCAACATGACCACGTCGCTGCTCGACCAGCCCAACTCCGCAGTGCCCGCGGGATTGACCGCCCTCACCAAGGGCGGCCTGGCGGCGGTGACCAAGTCGCTGGCCATCGAGTACGCGCATTGCGGGATCCGCGTCAACGCCATCTCCCCGGGCAACATCGCCACCCGATGCATGCCGACGACAACACGGCCGCGCTGGCCGCCATGCATCCGCTGGGCCGGATGGGCGCCATCGCCGACGTCATCGAGGGGATTCGGTACCTGGAGGGCGCCACCTTTGTGACCGGGGAGACCCTCCACATCGACGGCGGCCAGAGCGCCGGACACTGAGCCTCAACCTTGCTCCCCCGCCTGGACTCGAACCAGGAACCTATCGGTTAACAGCCGAACGCTCTGCCAATTGAGCTACAGGGGATCAACACGATCGCGGGACGACTCTAGCGTACTGGCATAACCGCACCCAACCGGACAGGACCGACTCGGTCTCGCCCCGGGGAGCGGATCGGGCGCGCACGCATAGGGGCGGGTGAGGCAGGATGGGAACGGTCGCTACTCGGGAGGAACGCTTTGATCCGGTATGTCGTGGTGCTGGGACTGGGTTACGTGCTGGGCTCGAAGGCCGGGCGTCGCCGATACGAGCAGATCGTCGGCACCTATCGCGCGCTGACCAGCAGCCCGGTCGCCAAGTCAGTAATCCAAGGGGGACGCCGCAAGATCGCGAATCGGATCTCCCCGGACGCCGGATTCGTGACCGTTGCCGAGATCGACGACCAAACGGCCATCTTGGAGCGCGGTGCCGAGCGACCGGCCGACGAGGCCCTCACATCGTCAGATCGTCGCCGCTAGCCTGCTCCAGCAGGCTGCGCCGGTAGGCCTCCATGGCTACCAGGTCACCGAATAACGCGTGGTACTCGTCGCCCTGTTCGATCGGCGACATGCGCTGCAGCTTGGACTTCACCTCGGCGATCTGCCGGCCCATCCACACTTCCTGCAGCCGGGCCAGCACGCCGGCGATGTAACGCACCAGCTTCTCGTCGTCGTCGACCTGGATGGCCTCCACCCCGAGCTCGCTGACCAGCCCGGCGGTGAGGTCTGAGCCGGCCCGTTGGCGCACCGCGTCGATCCACTGTCCCCCGGTGACGCCGCTCGACGTGCCACCCGCGGCCTCGATGGCGGCGCGCACGGCGGCGTAACCGGGATGGGTGAAGCTTTCGACGGGGAGCGTGTCGAATACCGGCCCGGCCAGCGCCGGATATTGCAACGCCGACTTGAGCGCCGCACGCTGCGGCCTGAGTGTCGGGTCACGAGGGTCGGGAAGTTTGGCGGTGGGGCGGCCCGGGGCCGCCGCACTGGGCTGCTGAGCGGCGCCGCGGGGGGCGTTGGGGCCGGAACGCGCCGGGGCCGGCGACTTCTTGGCCTGCGTGCGCACCCGGTCGATGACCTGCGCCACGTCGTCCCAGCCGACCCAGCCGGCGAGCTGGCGGGCGTACTCGTCGCGCAGCGTGGGGTCTTTGATCTGGCTCACCATCGGCACGCAGCGGCGCAGCGCCGCGACCCTGCCCTCCGCGCTGTCCAGGTCCATCTCGGCGATCGCCGTGCGAATCGCGAATTCGAACAAGGGGGTGCGCCGCGCCACCAGGTCGCGCAGCGCGCCGTCGCCGGACTTCAACCGCAAGTCGCAGGGATCCATGCCGTCCGGGGCCACCGCGACGAAGGATTGCCCCGCCAGATTCTGCTCGCCGCCGAAGGCCTTGAGCGCGGCAGCGCGCCCGGCCGCGTCACCGTCGAAGACGTAGATCAGCTCGCCGCGGAAGAAGCTGTCGTCCATCATCAGTCGGCGCAGCATCGATAGATGCTCGTCGCCGAATGCGGTGCCGCACGACGCCACGGCGGTGGTGACGCCGGCCAGATGCATCGCCATCACGTCGGTGTAGCCCTCGACGACGACCGCCTGGTGCCCCTTGGCGATGTCGCGTTTGGCCAGGTCGATGCCGAACATCACCGACGACTTCTTGTACAGCAGGGTCTCGGGGGTATTGATGTACTTGGCTTCCATCGGATCGTCGTCGAAGAGCCGGCGGGCGCCGAACCCGATCACCTCGCCGGCCGCGCTGCGGATGGGCCACAACAGTCGGCGGTGGAAGCGGTCGATCGGGCCGCGCCGCCCCTGCCGCGACAGGCCCGCCGCTTCCAGCTCCTTGAACTCGAAACCCTTGCGCACCAGATGTTTTGTCAATGAGTCCCACCCGGACGGCGCGAATCCGCAGCCGAATCGCCGGGCCGCCTCGGCGTCGAAATTCCGTTCCGTCAGGTACTGGCGGGCCGGCGCGGCCTCGTCGGATTCCAGCGCCGCCGCGTAGAACTCCGCCGCGGCCGCGTTGGCCGCGACCAGCCGGCTGCGGCTGCCGCGGTCGCGCTGCACGCTGGTCGCCGGGCCGGTGTAGCTGATGGTGTGGCCGATCCGGTCCGCGAGCAGTTCGACGGCCTCGACGAAGGTAACGTGTTCGATCTTCTGGATGAAGGCGTAGACGTCGCCACCCTCCCCGCAGCCGAAGCAGTGGAAGTGGCCGTGGTTGGGGCGAACGTGGAACGACGGCGACTTCTCGTCGTGAAACGGGCACAGGCCCTTGAGGGAATCGGCACCGGCGCGCCGCAATTGGACATAATCGCCGACGACTTCTTCGATGCGGACCCGCTCGCGGATGGCGGCGATATCGCGATCGGGAATCCGCCCCCGGCCCCGGGGCCGGGCGTCATCCTCCCCCGCGCGCGGGTGGTGCCCCCACGAACCTGCCGGGCTGGACATCGGCTCAGTCTAGAGCGCCGAGCCGGCCGGCTATCCGGTTCCGATGACGCCGCATGCCACCCGTTCCATCGCGTTGTCGGTGTCTTGGGCGCCGTGCAGCATCAAGGCAGTCTTGTTGCCGCCCAGCAGCTCGTCCCGGTTGAACGAATCCGTGGTGGTGACAAGGTAGGCCGAGCCGTCCGAACGCACCTCCAGCGACGTCAGGTCACCGCTCTCCGGCTTGCCGGTGTGTCCGGGCGCCTGGTAGTGGCCGCCGGCGGACAGGAAGTTTCCGGGCGGACCGCCGGTCGGGGCAACCGAGTTGGGCTCGCATTTGCCGATCTCGTGGACGTGCAGGCCGTGCAGGCCGGGTGACAGGATGCCGCCGGTCACCGTTTTGACGGTGACGGTCACGTATCCGCCGGTGAAGTCGAACGTAGCAGTGGCAGCCGACCGCCCGTCCGGCGTCTTCAGTTGCGCGGTGAGCGATTCGCCGTTGGGCGCGGGCGTCGTCGTCTCACCCGACGACGCCGGTGGGGCGCTCTTCACCGGCGGGGTGGTGCCGGGCTGGTTGCTCGCCTGTTGGGGTGAGCTGCATGCGGTCATGGCGACGACGGGAAGCCCCACCGCGAGGGTGGCGATACCGCTGAATTTGGTCATGTCGGGCAGCCTAGCCCGCGGTGACAACGGGACTGCCGTGGGATGACCTGCGGCCGAGCAGCGGCTAACCGGTGGCCTGGCGCGCGTCGATGCGTTCCAGCCGGCCCTCGGTATATGACGCGATCTGATCGACGATGACCCGTAGCCGGGCGCGGTCGTCGGCCGCGGTGGTGAACGCCGCGGCGAAGACCGGGTCGAGTGTCTGGGGTGCCCCGGCGTAGAGCCAACGCGCCACCCGGTGAATCCGTTCACGCTGCAGGCCCTGGGTGTTCAGATGCCTCGGATCGGACATGATGAATTGCAGCGCCAGGATTTTCAGCAGGGCGACCTCCGCGCGCACCAGGTCGGGCACCAGCAGGTCGGCCCGGTAGCGGACCAGCGGCCCGGGTCCGGCCGCGGCGCGGGTCGTGGCAATGGCGGCCGAGGCGAACCGGCCGACCAATTCGCTGGTGAGTCGCTTGAGCGCGACCGCCGCGGCCAGCGTCGCGTCGTACTTGCCGACGGCGGCGACCACCGGCAGCCCGGAAAGCCGCCGCGCGGCCGCCATGAAGTCGTCGGCGCTCACCCGGGAGAATTCGCTTTCACCCAGTTTCGCCAGGGCGGCCGCCTCGTCGTCGTCGGCGAGCACGCGCAGGTCGATGCGCTGGGAGACCACGCCGTCCTCGACGTCGTGTACCGAATAGGCGATATCGTCGGCCCAGTCCATCACCTGCGCTTCCAGGCACATCCGGCCCTCCGGCGCGCGCGCGCGAACCCAGGCCGCCTGCTCGCGGTCCTCGTCGTAGAACCCGAACTTCCTCCCCTGTTGACCCAGCCCTCTGCCGCGGTACCACGGATACTTGGTGACCGCGTCCAAGGAGGCGCGGGTCAGGTTGAGCCCAGCGCTATTGCCTTGCTCGTCAAGCACTTTGGGCTCGAGGCTGGTCAGGATGTGGAAGTTTTGCGCATTACCCTCGAAACCGCCGTAGTCGGCGGCGAACTCATCCAGGGCGCGCTCGCCGTTGTGGCCGTAGGGCGGGTGCCCGATGTCGTGGGCCAGACCGGCCAGCTCGACCAGGTCGAGGTCGCAACCCAAGCCGACCGCCATCCCCCGCCCGATCTGGGCGACCTCCAGCGAGTGCGTCAGCCGGGTGCGTGGTGTGTCGCCTTCGCGGGGCCCGACGACCTGGGTCTTATCGGCGAGCCGGCGCAGCGCGGCGCTGTGCAGCACCCGGGCCCGGTCTCGGGCGAAGTCGGTGCGGTGCTGACCTTCCGTACCCGGCAGACCGGCAGTCTTCGGCGCTTCGTGTACCCGCCGTTGACGGTCGAAGTCGTCGTAGGGGTCTTGCCGATTCATGTCCGCCTTCTTAGTCACCGCAGCACAGTCTGCCAGGGAACGCGGGACGGGGGACCGCTCCGCCGCACGGCTCTTTGCCCGCGTCGCCGCGGGGCTAGATTGACGTCATGCGCACTGCCCGGCTGCTAGGTGTCATCGCGACAATCCTCGCAATTGCTTTCAGCGGCGGGCTGCTCGTGGCACCCGGCGCCGGCGCGCAACCCCCGTTCCGGCTGGCGGATTACGTCACCGACAACGCGGGCGCCCTGTCGGAATCCGGTCGTGCGGCGGTCACCTCGGCGGTACGCAAGCTGTACACGGATCGCCACATCCGGCTGTGGGTGGTCTACGTCGACGACTTTTCCGACCAGAGCCCGGTGAACTGGGCGCAGCGCACGGTGCGTACCAGCGATCTGGGTGACTATGACGCCCTGCTCGCCGTCGCCACCGCCGGCCGTGCCTACGCCTTCCTGGTGCCGTCCACCGTCAAGAGCGTCAACGCTCGCCAGGTCGATGACTTGCGGCACAACAAGATCGAGCCCGCCTTGCACAACGGCGACTGGAGCGGCGCCGCGATCGCGGCGGCCAACGGGCTCAACACGTCACCGGGTTCGTCGGGCCGGGTGGCCCTGCTGGTCACGCTCGCGATCATTCTCGGCGCGGTGGCGGCCTTGCTGCTGGTCATGCGCTATCGCGGTCGGCGCCGGCGCGCGGCCGAATTGGCCGCGGCCCGACGGGTCGACCCCACCGACTCCCAAGCGCTGGCCGCCGTGCCGCTGCAGGCCCTCGACGACCTGTCGCGTGCACTCGTGGTGGACGTGGACAACGCCGTGCGAACCAGCTCCAACGAGCTCGACGTCGCGATCGCCGAGTTCGGCGAAGAGCGGACCCAACCCTTCACCCAAGCCCTGACCAACGCCAAAGCCGCTCTGGCCCAAGCGTTCACGGTACGACAGGAACTGGACGACAGCACACCGGAGACGCCCGACCAGCGCCGCGAGTTGCTCACCCGGGTCGTCCTTTCGGCGGCGCGCGCCGATCGGGAACTGGAGTCGCAGACCGGGGCGTTCGAGAACCTGCGCGATCTGGTGATCAACGCCCCGTCGCGGCTGGACGCGCTGACCCAGCAATACGTTGAGCTCACCACCCGGATAGCGCCCTCAGAGCAGCGGCTGGCCGAACTGCACGACCAATTCGACGCCACCGCACTGACTTCCGTGTCCGGAAATGTCTCGGCCGCCAAGGAGCGGCTGGCGTTCGCAGACCGCAACATCGGCACCGCCCGGGATTTGGCCGCCGAAGCCGTCAGCGGCCGGCAGGCCGGCTTGGTGGACGCGTTCCACGCCGCGGAGTCCGCGCTCGGGCAGGCGCGGGCGCTACTCGACTCGGTGGACAACGCGGCCACCGACATCCAGCACGCCATCGACCGGCTGCCGTCGGCCATGGCCGACATTCAGGTCGACATCAACCGGGCGGGCGATCTCCTGAAGCGAGCGGAGACGACCGCTCACACCGGCGATCTGCGCGCGGCGCGCGATGCGGCCACGCGGGCCGTCGACGGCGCGCGTGCCGGCGGCTCCACGGACCCGCTCGGCGCGTTCGCGCAGTTGGCCAAAGCGGATGCCGATCTCAACGGGCTGCTGGTCACCCTGGCGCAGGAGCAGGCCAGCGCCGAGCAGCTTAACCGGTCGTTGGAGCAGGCGTTGTTCACGGCCGAGTCGCGGGTACGCGCGGTCTCCGACTACATCGACACGCGTCGCGGCAGCATCGGCCCGGAGGCCCGCACCCGGCTGGCCGAAGCCACCCGGCACCTGCAAGCCGCGCGGGACAAGAGGGCGACGAATCCGAACGAGGCAATCTCCCACGCCAACGCGGCGTCGACGCTGGCCGCCCAGGCGCAGTCGTTGGCCAATGCCGATATGCAATCGATCCAGCGCGCCTACACGCGTCGCGGCGGCAGCGACATGGGGGCAATGCTGGGCGGCATCATCATCGGCGACCTGCTCAGTGGGGGTATGCGGGGCGGCTTCGGCGGCTGGAGTCCCACATCGTTCGGCGGGTCTTCGGGGGGATCGTCAGGGGGCGGCTTCATGGGCGGCGGCGGCCGATTCTGAGTCGCTCGCCCTAGCACGCGGCGGTCAACCGGCGGCCGGTGAATGCGGAATCACGCCTCCGCTGCGCGGTACGTCGAAGCGGGGTTCGGCTTCGCCTTCCCACCGCTGCCACTCGTTCCATTCTTTGGCGTCCGCGACCGCGGCCGGGGCGGGGACGTCAGTCGCCGGGTCGCCGGAATCGACGCTCACGTCCGGCTTCGGGGCCCAATGGTCGTAGTCATCCGGCGGAACGACCACACCCCAAACGAGTGGAACCGACAGGCCACCGAGCATCCCCGACTCACCCCGAACCGCCGACACCGAGTCATCTGGTAACGGCGGACCAAGAGGCAAAAGCATGTTGCCCCCTTCCACAGCCGACTTTCGGATGCTGTGGCCGAACCAATAACAGCAAGCAGGCACATCGTAAGCCAAACTTCAGACAAATACCCGAAAAACGTGGATTTGCTTCCGCAGGCATCCCGACGCCCGGGCCGGTGCGGGGCGAGGGGGCTCAGCGCTTGCGAACGGCGGTGGCCCCCCGCTCTCAACCCTTGGTCCGCGGCACCACCTTGGGCCGCGACTGCACCACGTGCGGGTTCTCCCCGCCGCGGCGGCCCCTCCGGTCGGTCTTGTCTTTGTCGGTGTCCCGCTCGTCCATCGCCATGGCCATGGCTGACGTGGAACCGGCGGGTGCGGACGACGCGGCGGACGATCCCCCCGTCGCGATCGGAGTCGGTAGTTGGGTGCCCAACGCCGGCACCGCGAGACTGGTCAGGACCGCCGGCACCGGCATCGACCCCTGCCAGGTCGGTGGCACCGTAATCGCTCCAACGAACCGCGCGGTGCCCAACCCGGCCGTGGCGACGCCCAGCCCACCCAGCGATTGCGGCGCGTGCAGGCCGCCGGTGGCGAGCGGGGTCTGCCCGGCCACGGTGGTGACACCGGCCATTGCGGGTGCCGCCGGCCCGACGTTGTGGGCCAGCACCATCATCGGGGACATCAGCGCGGTCGCGGGGTACATCCCGATCGGTGCCAGGGCGGTCATCGTCGTGACCGGCATGGACGAGAGTAACGACGTCACCGACGACAGGCCGGGGAAGAAGGCCCCGAGCACCGCCTGCAGCTGCGAAACAAAGCCGGCCCCCAGCGACGAGAACGCTCCGAAAGCCTGGGACACGAAGTCCAGCGGCGCCGTTACCAGCCCCGCCAGTCCACCCAGGGGTACCGGCGGGGCGCTGAACGCCGGCAGCGTCGCCGCCACCGTCTGCGCCCCGATGTGATAACCCACCATCGCGGCCACGTCCTGGGCCCACATCTCCATGTACTCGATTTCGGTCATCGCGATCGCCGGGGTGTTCTGACCCAAGAAGTTCGTGGCGATCAGCATCAGCAACCGGAGGCGATTCTCGATCACCTCCGGGGTGGGCACCGTCGCCATGAACGCCGCCTCATAGGCCCCCGCCGCCGCCGTCGCCTGGGCCGCCGCCAACTCGGCTTGCCCGGCGGCCGAGATCAGCCACTGCAGGTACGGCGTCGCCGCCGCCACCATCGCCACCGACGACGGGCCCATCCACGGGCCGGCGGCCACTCCCGTCACAACCGACTCGAACGACGCCGCCGCGGCCGCCAAGTCCGCCGCCAGCGCTTCCCAGGCCGAGGCCGCCGTCAACAGTGGTCCGGGGCCTGCGCCGCCATACATCAGGGCAGAGTTGATCTCGGGGGGGAACAGCATAAAAGCTGGAATCATCGCATCCCCAACCCACCGACTACCGAGTCAACGACACTTACACCCACACGAACCGACACCCACCCCCGGCGACTAGACACGTGAGCAACATTCGGATCGAGCCTAAGCCAATCGGCTATCCAAATGCGGTTTTTTACGAAACGTTTAATTACGTGGCGGCGGCGTGTCCATGCCGGTCAACAGGCAAGGTGGGACTACCGGGACCGGCGGTGCCAGCGCCGGTCAGCAACCCTTGAGCCGCGCCGCCAAGTAGTCGGCGACGGCGTTCATCGCGACGCGCTCCTGCGTCATGTCATCGCGACGGCGCACCGTGACGGCGTTGTCTTCGAGGGAGTCGAAATCCACCGTCACACAGAACGGCGTCCCCACCTCGTCCTGGCGCCGGTAGCGGCGCCCGATCGCGCCAGCGTCGTCGAAATCGATGTTCCAGCAGGTGCGCAGTTCGGCGGCCAGGTCGCGAGCCTTGGGACTCAGGTCGGCGTGCCGGGACAGCGGCAGCACCGCGGCCTTGACCGGGGCCAACCGCGGATCCAGCCGGAGCAACGTGCGCTTCTCCATCACGCCCTTGGCGTTGGGTGCCTGGTCCTCGGTGTAGGCGTCGATCAGAAACGCCATGAACGACCGCGTCAGCCCGGCCGCCGGTTCGATGACATACGGGATGTAGCGGGTATCGGTGCCCTGGTCGTAGTACGACAGGTCGGCGCCGGAATGTTTTGCGTGCGTTGACAAGTCGAAATCGGTCCGGTTGGCGACGCCCTCCAGTTCGCCCCACGGGTTGCCCGCGAAGCCGAACTTGTACTCGATGTCGACGGTCCGGTCGGAGTAGTGCGAAAGCTTCTCGGCGGGGTGCTCGTACAGCCGCAGATTCTCCGGGTCGATACCCAGGTCGAGATACCACTGCAGGCGGGTGTCGATCCAATACTGGTGCCATTCCTTCGCGGTCGACGGCTCCACGAAGAATTCCATTTCCATCTGCTCGAACTCGCGGGTTCGGAATATGAAGTTGCCGGGCGTGATCTCATTGCGAAAACTCTTGCCGATCTGGCCGATACCGAACGGCGGCTTCTTGCGCGCGGTGGTGACGATGTTGGCGAAGTTGACGAAGATGCCCTGCGCGGTCTCCGGACGCAGATAGTGCAAGCCCTCCTCGGTCTCGATCGGCCCGAGGTGGGTCTTGAGCATCATGTTGAACTCGCGCGGCTCCGTCCACTGGCCCTTGGTTCCGCAATCCGGGCAGACGATCTCGGTCATCGGCACCGAGTCGGGGTCGTCGATCCCCTTCTTCGCCGCGTAAGCCTCCTGCATGTGGTCCTGGCGATGCCGGTGATGACAGTTCAGGCACTCGACCAGTGGGTCGTGGAAGACCTCGACGTGGCCGGAGGCCACCCAGACCTGCCTCGGCAGGATGATCGACGAATCGATGCCCACGACGTCGTCGCGCCCGGTGACCACCGATCGCCACCACTGCCGCTTGATGTTCTCCTTGAGTTCCACTCCCAGCGGGCCGTAGTCCCACGCCGACCGGGTGCCGCCGTAGATCTCTCCCGAAGGAAAGACAAAGCCGCGCCGTTTGGCCAGGTTCACTACGGTGTCGATGACGGACGCCACGGGGTGGTGCACTCCCTTTCCGGGTTTGAACGGGCACGAACGGCGCTCGACCGCCGTGCGCAGAGCATTCGTCATCGTAACGATCGGCCCCGCGGTCTTTGACATGCGTCATCATGCATGTGACAGTGGAAGTCGACCGCCTCACGGCGCGCCCTCCCCGCTACCTGGCCCTTCTCGAGGTGATGACTCTCTCCATGGCGATGTCCCCATCCCCGCCTTCCTCGCTGCCGGCCGCCGCCGATGGTGACGTGGGACCGGCGATGAGCGTGGTTGCCCACGAGCACGGCGAAACCGGGTCCGCCGGACACCCGCCGGCCGATTACCCCGTCCCGCCGCCGCGCGAGATTCTCGACGCGGCCGGTGAGCTGCTGCGCGCGCTGGCCGCCCCGGTGCGGATCGCCATCGTGCTGCAGTTGCGTGAATCCCAGCGCTGCGTGCACGAGCTGGTCGACGCGCTCGGCGTGCCGCAGCCACTGGTCAGCCAGCACCTGAAGATCCTGAAGGCCGCCGGCGTCGTCGCCGGGGAGCGATCCGGCCGCGAGGTGCTGTACCGGCTTGCCGACCATCACCTGGCGCACATCGTGGTGGACGCGGTCGCCCACGCGAGCGAGGACACACAATGACACGCGCCGGCGACGATGCAGAACGAAGCGATGCTGAGGTGGGGCGCCAATGACAGGCGCGAGTATCCGATCGACCCGTCAGCGGGCGGCGATCTCCACGCTGATGGACACCCTCGACGACTTCCGCTCGGCGCAGGAGTTGCACGACGAGCTGCGCCGCCGCGGCGAGAACATCGGGCTGACCACCGTCTACCGGACGCTGCAGTCAATGGCGGCGGCGGGAATGGTGGACACGCTGCGCACCGACACCGGCGAGTCGGTCTACCGCAGGTGTTCCGAACACCACCATCACCATCTGGTCTGTCGCAGCTGCGGTTCCACCATCGAAGTCGGCGACCACGAGGTCGAACAGTGGGCGGCGCAAGTCGCCTCCAAACACGGCTACTCCGACGTCAGCCACACCATCGAGATCTTCGGCACGTGTTCACAGTGCGGGTCCTAGGCTGACCCGAGCCGGCCGAACGCGGCACGGTGGAAAAAAGTTCTGAAAAAAGTGTCCAACACGCGCGCCCCGCGTGCTCCTACCCATGAGTGGCCCACAGGCCGAGACAAGCAAGAACTCTAGGGAATTGAGAGCACCATGCGGCACCACGCATCACCCCATCTGCGGCCCGTACGCGACGTCGAGGCTCCGTCACTGCAATTTCGCACCATCCACGGCCACCGACGCGCCTTCCGGGTCGCCGGGTCGGGACCGGCTCTGTTGCTGATCCACGGCGTCGGCGACAAGTCCACGGCATGGGAGCCTGTGCACGCCAAACTTGCGCGACGGTTCACGGTCATCGCACCGGACCTGCTGGGCCACGGGGAATCGGACAAACCACGCGCCGACTACTCATTGGCGGCCTTCGCGAACGGCATGCGTGACCTGCTTGCCGCGCTTGACATTGACCGCGTCACCCTGGTCGGGCATTCGTTCGGTGGCGGTGTCGCAATGCAATTCGCCTATCAGTACCCGCAGCTGGTGGAGCGCATCGTGCTGGTCAGCAGCGGTGGCGTCGCCCAGGAAGTAAGCGTGGCCTTGCGATTGGCGGCGATGCCGTTGGGCAGCGAGGCCCTGGCCATGCTGCGCATGCCGGGCGTGATGCCGGCGGTCCGACTGTTCGGGCGGGCCATGGCTACCGTACTGGGCCCCACTAACCTCGGGCACGACGTCGCCGATGTGGTGAATCTGCTCGAAGGCTTCCGGGACCCGCGCGCATTGTCGGCGTTCGCACGCACCTTGCGGTCGGTGGTGGACAGGCGTGGCCAATTCGTCACAATGCTGGACCGAAGCTATCTCGCGCAACCCATTCCGGTGCAAGTGATCTGGGGTGAGCACGACTTGGTGATCCCGGTAGACCACGCCCGGATGGCCCACGATGCGGTGCCCGGGTCACGCTTAGAGATCTTCGAGAACTCCGGGCACATGCCGTTCAAGGACGACCCGGATCGCTTCGTCGAAGTCATCGAGCGCTTCGTCGAGTCGACCCGGCCGGCTCAGCACGACCAAGACCTCCTACGCTCGTTGCTGCAGACCCGCGTGCGCGAAAACGCCCGGGGATCGGTAGCCATCGCGGTGACCGAATCGGCGGTGTCCTAGCGCCCTAACCCGTCAATGCGCGACGTATCTCTATGCCGCTATCCAGCACCAACAGAACCAGGGTGCGCAGCGCGTCGTCGGTCAAGCCGCCGCCGGGAAAGTTGTAGCGCAGCATCACGTCGGCGGTCTTGGCCGCGCCTTTGCCCGAGTTGCGTTGCACGGCCTTCTCGTTGACCTTTTCGACCATCGTGACGCTGCCGAAATTGCTGGTGCGGGCCTGCTTGGCGACCTGATCACTGATCTTCTTGGTCAGCGGCAGGTCCCACGCCAAGACTTGGGTGAGCGACACCAGGTCGAGGTCGTCGGCGATGTTCACCACCCGCAACGACGCGATGGTCCCGGCATGGCGCACCGTCAGCGCCCCGTCGGACTCCTCCTCGACCGCAAGAACGACACCGAGTGCCGACGCCAGACGTTCCTGCAGTGACGGCATTGGATCCTCCCCGTGAGGACCCGTTGCGCCCGGCTCCGCCGCGCTTCCGGTCCCCACTATGCGCTCCCGAATCTTCTGTTGCGCGAAGCGTATTCCTCGCACGCCGCCCACAGGTCGCGGCGGTCGTAGTCGGGCCACAGCTTGTCCTGGAAGATGTACTCGGCGTAAGCGGCCTGCCACAGCATGAAGTTGCTGGACCGCTGCTCCCCCGAGGTCCTCAGGAAGAGGTCCACGTCGGGGATGTCGGGCCGTTGCAGGTGATGCGCCACCGTCGACTCCGTGACGCGTTCCGGGTTCAGCCTGCCGACGGCGGCTAAGCGCGCGATTTCCTTTGCAGCATCCGCGATTTCGGCGCGACCTCCGTAGTTGACGCAGTAGTTGACCGTGATGACGTCGTTGTCCTTCGTCATGTCCTCCGCAATCGCCAACTCATTGATCACGCTGCGCCACAGCCGTGGCCGCGAACCCACCCACCGGATTTTGACACCGATGGTCTTCAAGTTCACCCGGCGCATGCGGACCACGTCCCGGTTGAAGCCCATCAGGAAGCGGACCTCTTCGGGCGACCGCTTCCAGTTCTCGGTGGAAAACGCGTAAAGACTCAGCCACTTGACGCCGATTTCTATTGCCCCACAGACGACGTCAATGACTACCGCCTCGCCCGCCCGGTGACCATCGGTGCGGGTCAGTCCCTGCTCGGTGGCCCAGCGGCCATTGCCGTCCATGACGATGGCCACATGATTGGGCAATCGGTCCGCAGGAATACGCGGCGGGGTCGCTTTCGAGGTGTGCTGCGGCGGCCGGCTCGGGCCGCCGTCACGCGACGGCGGCAGCTCGGGGAAGACCACCGGCCATGTCGATTTGTCGGGGAAAACCGGGTAATCGTCGGGCGCCGGGGGCAGCTGCGGAAAGCCGGTCGACTTGAGCTTGCGCTCAGCTTTAGCCACAGTCCAACTGCTCCATCAGCGCTGCGCGCCGTTCGGCGATGGTGCGGTCGACGTGATACGGCCGTTCCACCAGTGGCAACGTCTTGAGCTGGCGTTCCAGATGCCATTGCAGGTGCGCGGCCACCAGTCCGCTGACGTAGCTGCGGTGCGATTGCGGGGCCTCTTCGGCGAACTCCCAATCGCCGTCGTGCAGCGCGGACATCAGATCCAGCACGCCCGGCGGCGGTGTAGTCGAACCGGCTGGACGGCAGTGCGTGCAGACGCTGCCCCCGGCGCCGACATGGAACGCGCGATGCGGCCCTGGTGTGGCGCACCGGGCGCACTCGGTCAGCGCCGGCGCCCACCCGGCGATGCCCATGGCGCGCAGCAGGTAGGCGTCCAGCAGCAGGTCCCGGGAGCGGCGGCCGTCGGCCACCGCCCGCAAGGCGCTGACCGTGAGCCGGTGCAGGGCCGGGGCGGGGGCCCGCTCCTCCCCGGCCAGGCGTTCGGCGGTTTCCAGCATCGCGCACCCGCAGGTGTAGCGGCCGTAATCGCTGACGATGTCGGTGGCGAACGCGTCGATCGAGACGACCTGGGTGACGATGTCGAGGTTGCGGCCGGGATGCAGTTGCGCGTCGATGTGCGCGAACGGTTCCAGCCTCGCGCCGAATTTGCTGCGGGTGCGACGAACGCCCTTCGCCACCGCCCGGACCAATCCGTGGTCGCGAGTGAGCAGCGTGACGATCCGGTCGGCTTCGCCGAGCTTGTGTTGGCGCAACACCACCGCCCGGTCTCGATACAGCCGCATCACCATAGTTTTGCACCCCGCCGCGACAATGCTGGTATCCGCGCCGGTTAGTCTCGTACCCCGTGATTGGCGCTTCCGAGTCAGGTCCTGGATCCATTTTCGGATCCGGTGGCCAGCGCCTGCCCACACTGACTGACCTGCTCTATCAGCTCGCCAACCGGTCCGTGACGTCGGTCACACTGGTGCGCCGGTCCCTGCACGCCATCCACGCGAGCCAGCCCACGCTGAACGCCTTCCGCGTGGTGCTCACCGAGTCGGCCCTGGCCGACGCGGCGGCGGCCGACCGGCGGCGGGCGGCCGGAGACACGGCGCCGTTGCTGGGCATCCCGATCGCGGTCAAGGACGACGTCGACGTTGCTGGAGTGCCGACCGCCTTCGGCACCGAGGGATACGTCCCACCCGCCACCCACGACGCCGAAGTGGTTCGCCGCCTGAAGGCCGCGGGAGCGGTGATCGTCGGCAAGACCAACACCTGCGAACTGGGCCAGTGGCCGTTCACCAGCGGACCCGGGTTCGGGCATACCCGCAACCCCTGGTCGCGCCGGCACACCCCGGGCGGCTCCTCGGGGGGCAGCGCGGCCGCGGTGGCCGCGGGACTCGTCACCGCGGCGATCGGCTCGGACGGCGCGGGCAGCGTCCGCATCCCCGCCGCGTGGACGCATCTGGTGGGCATCAAGCCGCAGCGCGGCCGCATCTCCACCTGGCCACTGCCCGAGGCGTTCAACGGCATCACGGTCAACGGTGTGCTGGCCCGCACGGTGGCCGATGCGGCGTTGGTGCTCGACGCGGCGTCGGGCAACGTCGAGGGCGACCGGCACAAGCCGCCCCCGATCACCGCCTCAGACTACGTCGGCATCGCGCCCGGCCCGCTGAACATCGCGCTGTCAACGCGGTTCCCGTACACCGGTTTTCGGTCCAAGCTGCATCCCGAGATCCTGGCGGCGACGCGATCCGTGGCCAGGCAGCTCGAGCTGCTCGGCCACACCGTGGTGCCGGGCAACCCCGACTACGGGCTGCGGCTGTCGTGGGATTTCCTTGCCCGGTCCACCGCCGGTCTGCGGGACTGGGAGGAGCGGCTGGGCGACGGGGTGATCCTCGACCCCCGCACGGTGTCCAACTTGCGTGTGGGCCATGTGCTGGGTCAGGCGATCCTGCGCACTGCGCGCCGGCACGAAACCGAGGCCCAGCGTCGGGTGGGTTCGATCTTCGACATCGTCGATGTCGTCGTGGCTCCGACCACCGCCCAGCCGCCGCCGCTGGCGCGCGCCTTCGACCGGTTGAGCGGCTTCGGCACCGATCGAGCGATGATCGCCGCCTGCCCACTGACCTTCCCGTGGAATGTGCTGGGCTGGCCGTCGATCAACGTGCCGGCGGGGTTCACCTCCGAGGGGCTGCCGATCGGAGTGCAGTTGATGGGGCCGCACAACAGCGAGGGCATGCTGATCTCGCTGGCCGCCGAACTGGAGGCCGTGTGCGGGTGGTCGACCAAGCAGCCGACGATGTGGTGGAACGCCGAAACGGGCACGCCGCCGGTGTCCGGGGCCTCGTCGCGGAAGTGAAACCCGTGCGGCGTATCACCGAAGTTGACTTCGATTGAGCGGCTTCGGGTTTGTCGATGCCCATACCGGGAATGGGCCCCCGGCACGGTGATCGGCGGCGACCGCGAGCGAGTCACGTCCTCTTCGGCGAATTCGGCTACCGGACAATCACTGCGGTGCACGCACACGGGTTGCGCGAGGTCGCGGAGGCGGTCGCATAGCCGGCAGCCACGTGGGTACACCGGAACAATGGACCAATCTGATGCCCCACTGTTAGATGCGCTGGTCGATTACCGGGAGAAGAACAGGTATGGGTTCACGCCGCCGGGCCACCGGCAGGGCCGCGGCACCGATGACCGGGTCCTGGCGGTCCTGGGCCGCGAGCCGTTTCACGACGACGTGCTGGCCAGCGGCGGGTTGGATGACCGCAGGACCAGCCACCAGTACCTCAAGCACGCCGAAGACCTGATGGCCGAGGCGGTGGGTGCCGACATCGCCTGGTTCTCCACCTGCGGCAGTTCCTTGTCGGTGAAAGCGGCGATGATGGCCGTGGCCGGCGGTGACGGCAGCCTGCTGGTCGGCCGGGACAGCCACAAGTCGATCGTCGCGGGCTTGATCTTCTCGGGCGTGCAACCCCGGTGGATCACCCCCCGCTGGGACGCCGAGCATCACTTCTCGCACCCCCCGTCGCCGCGGCAGGTGGAGGAGACCTGGGACAGGCACCCCGACGCCGCCGGTGCGCTCATCGTCAGCCCGAGCCCGTATGGCACCTGCGCCGACATCGCGGGGATCGCGGAGGTTTGCCACGCGCGCGGCAAGCCGTTGATCATCGACGAGGCGTGGGGGGCGCACCTGCCTTTCCACGAGAACCTGCCGACCTGGGCGATGGACGCCGGTGCGGACGTCTGCGTGGTCAGCGTCCACAAGATGGGCGCGGGTTTCGAACAGGGCTCCGTGTTCCACGTGCAGGGCGACCTGATCGATCAGGACCGCTTGTCGGCCTGCGCCGACCTGCTGATGACGACCAGTCCCAACGTCCTGGTGTATGCCGCCATGGACGGGTGGCGGCGCCAGATGGTGCAGCATGGCCACGAATTGCTCGGTGGTGCATTGGATCTCGCGGGCCAGCTGCGCCAGGACATCGAAGCCATCCCGGATGTGGAGGTGCTCGACGACGAATTGCTCGGCGTGCAGGCATCCCACGACCTGGACCGAATGCAAGTTCTGATGGACGTGTCCGCGACGGGCACCTCCGGTTATCAGGCTCATGACTGGCTGCGCGAGCACGCCCACGTCGACACGGGAATGAGCGATCACCGCCGCATCCTGGCGACCCTGTCCATGGCCGACGACAAAGACACCGCCGGCCGTCTCACCGAGGCACTGTGGGCGTGGCGCAAAGCCGCCGACGACTTCGACCCGCCACCACGCATCGACCTGCCGTCGCCCGAGCAGCTGCAGTTGGAAACGGTCTGCCTGCCGCGCGACGCGTTCTTCGGGCGCGTCGAAGCGGTAAGCACCGACCAAGCCGCGGGCCGCGTCGCAGCCGAGCAGTGCACGCCGTATCCACCGGGAATTCCCGCCGTCGTACCCGGCGAGCGCCTCAACGAGGCCGTGCTGGACTACCTGTGTTCCGGTGTGCGCGCGGGGATGAACGTTCCCGACGCGGCGGATCCGTCACTGCAGACAATCCGCGTGCTCGCCTAGCGCGGACGCGACATCACCCTATTGCCAACGGCTTTGACGCTGTCGGGCAGCACGCGGTTGGCGGCACCCATGGCCTTGACGAGCATCGATCCGGCGACGACCTTGTGATCACCGCGCATCAACGCCTCGAACCCTTGCCGGGCGACCTTGGCGGGATCGTCCTTGGGGCCCTTACCCATCAGGGACTCGACCATTTTGGCTCGGCCGAAGAAATTGGTGTCCGTCGGTCCGGGCATCAGCGCCGTGACAGTGATTGAGGTGTCGCGCAATTCATCCTGGAGCGCTTGGGCGAACGATTGGACGAACGACTTCGACGCGTTGTACACCGGCTGATACGAACCCGGCATCTGGGACGCGATGGACGAGGTGAACAACACCTTGCCGGCGTCACGATTGGCCATGTCGCGCAACACCAGCTTGGTCAGGTGAACCGTCGAGCGCACGTTGAGGTCAACGATGCTGAGGTCGTCGGCGAGTTCGCTCTTGAGGAACATCTCGCCGCGGCCGATGCCCGCGTTGAGGGCAGCGGCGCCCAGCACACGGTCGCCTTCGATCGTGCTCTGGTACAAGTGCTCCACCCCGTCAGGGGTGCGAAGGTCGACCTGAATCGGCTGAACGGCGGAGTCCCACCGGGAGAGTTTGTCCGGTACGTCTCTGATGGCGTCGTCTTCGGCCGCCACGACCAGATCGTAGCCGTGCCGGGCGAACTGCTTGGCCAGTTCGAGCCCAATACCGCTGGACGCGCCGGTCACTAAAGCCAACTGTGCTTGGGTCATACGCGACGGCTACCCGTCGCCGATGCCGCCAAACTTCAGAAGCCCAGCCGACCAAGCTGTTTGGGGTCGCTCTGCCAGTTCTTGGCGACCTTGACACGCAGGTCGAGGTAGACCTTGGTGCCGAGCAGTTTTTCGATCTGGCCGCGCGCCGCGGTGCCCACCTGCCGCAGTCGGGCGCCGCCTTTGCCGATGATGATCCCCTTCTGGCTGTCGCGCTCGACGAAGAGCAGCGCGTGCACGTCGATGAGGTCGTCGCGGTCCTCCCGGGGGTTGACCTCGTCGATGACCACCGCCAACGAATGCGGCAGCTCGTCGCGGATGCCCTCCAGGGCGGCCTCGCGGATGAGCTCCGCCATCAACACTTCCTCGGGCTCGTCGGTCAGCTCGCCATCGGGGTAGTACGCCGGGCCGGGGGGCAGCGCCGCGGCGAGCACGTCGATCAGCACGTCCACCTGCGCCCCCGTGGCCGCTGAGACCGGAACGATTTCCGCCGAGTCGCCGACCAGCTCGCTGACCGCGACCAGCTGCGCGGCCACCCGGTCCCTGGGCACCTTGTCGATCTTGGTGACGATGGCCACCAGTGCCGCCTTCGGTGCGTTCGAACGGATTTGGTCGACGATCCATCGGTCGCCCGGGCCGATCGCCTCGTCGGCCGGGATGCACAACCCGATCACGTCGACCTCGGCATAGGTATCACGGACCAGGTCGTTGAGCCGCTTGCCCAGCAGGGTGCGCGGCCGGTGCAGGCCCGGGGTGTCGACGAGGATGATCTGGAAGTCGTCCCGGTGCACGATGCCGCGAATGGTGTGCCGGGTGGTCTGCGGCCGCGTCGAGGTGATCGCCACCTTGGTGCCGACGAGAGCATTGGTCAGCGTCGACTTGCCGGTGTTCGGGCGGCCGACCAAACACACGAAGCCGGAATGGAATTCGCTCATTCGCCGACGTCCCGCCGCTCAGCCACGCTCTTCGGCCCGACGACCGGCGGAGCCGTTGGAATCTGGTTCGGCCGGGCTCAACAGGACGGTGCCGATCCGCACCCGCCCCCGGTGATCGGCCCCGCCCTCGGCTTGCAGCCGCAGGCCATGTGAGACCACCTCGGCCCCGGGCAGCGGAACCCGGCCCAGTTCCAGGGCGAGCAGGCCGCCGACGGTATCGACGTCGAGGTCATCGTCGAAGTCCACGTCGTAGAGCTCGCCGAGGTCCTCGATCGGCAACCGCGCCGAAACGCGGAAACGTCTGTCGCCCAAGTCTTCTACCGGTGCCGTCTCCGCCTGGTCGTACTCGTCGGCGATCTCGCCGACGATCTCCTCCAGCACGTCTTCGATGCTCACCAGTCCGGCTATCGCGCCGTACTCGTCGACGAGGAGCGCCATGTGGTTGCGATCGCGCTGCATTTCGCGCAGCAGCGTATCCAGCGGCTTGGAGTCAGGCACGAACACCGCCGGACGCATCACCTGCGCCACGGTAATGCCACGACCACCATCCCCCGACAGAAAGCTCTGCTGCACAAGGTCTTTGAGGTATACGACGCCGACGATGTCGTCCACATTCTCGCCGATCACCGGGATGCGGGAGTGCCCACTGCGCACCGCGAGGTTCAACGCTTGACTGGCAAGCTTGTCGCTTTCGATCCAGATCATCTCGGTGCGCGGCACCATCACCTCGCGGGCCGGGGTGTCGCCGAGCTCGAAGACCGACTCGATCATCCGGCGTTCGTCGGCGGCGACCACGCCGCGCTGCTGGGCCAGGTCCACGACTTCGCGAAGCTCGATCTCGGATGCGAACGGCCCGTTACGCAGGCCGCGGCCGGGTGTCAGCGCGTTACCCAGGACCACCAGCAACCGGCTGAGCGGCATCAACAACCACGAAATGAGCCGCAGCGGAACGGCCGTCGTCAACGAGATGGAATACGCGTGCTGGCGACCGAGGGTGCGCGGACCTACCCCGATGACGACGAAACTGATGACCACCATGGTCGCGGCGGCGCCGAACAAGCCCCAGCTCAGGCCGAAGTTGTCGTACAGGAACAGCACCAACAGCACCGTCGCCGTGATTTCGCAGGTGATGCGCAGCAGCACAACCAGGTTGATATAGCGCGGCCGCTCGTTCATCACCTCGGCCAGTGACACCGCGCCGGGACGCTCGTCGCGCACCAGCTCCTGGACCCGGGCCAGCGACACGGTGCTGATGGCGGCGTCGATCGCCGCGAAAAGCCCGCCGATAGCGATGAGCGCCATCGCGCCGAGCAGCCAAGAAAGACCGGTCAACTGCCGGAAGACCTCGACGTGGTGACGGGCTCCCCTACGTCGTCGTCGTCCCGTTTCCGACTGAGGGCCCAGGCGGTGAGGCACACCACTACCCCCAACACCCCGTAGCCCAGCGCCGAAGGCCACCACGGCTGGGCGGGCTGGGCGGGCTCCTCGTGCGGGCGAACCGCCAGCACCACCAGGAAGTTGCCGTCGTCGGTCGGCCCGGCGCCCGGCAGCGACTGGGTCTTGGTCAGCCTGATCTGGGCGCTGGCGCTGCTGGAGTCGTTGACCTGACCCCAGCCCAGGGTGGAGTCGTCGAGCAGGAAGATGGTGTCCCGGCTGCCCGCCGGCTGGCTATCGTCGAGGCCCACCACCGCCACCTGGGCGACCTCCACGGTCTGGCTGGCGGCCGGGACATTGACCAAGACGTTCTTGTACACCTTCGCCGGCTCCGGCGGCTTGTAGTCCGGCGGCGGCGGGCCGTTGAAGCCCTCCGGCGGTACCGAGCCCCCGCCGTAGAAGCTGCCCGACGCCACCCAGCCGTCGCCGACCGCGGCGAACGGGTACACGCCGACGGTCGCCGCATCGAGCACGATCCGGGCACCGGCCGGCACGTACGCCTCCCGGTAAGCGCCGCTGTAGAAGTAGCGGAACGTCATCGCCTGATTGAGCGGGTTGAACAGAGCCGGGCGGCGATAAGCGTCGTCATAGTCGACGTAATCCCAGTGGCGGGGGCGGATCAGCCGTTGATTGTCGATCTTGAGGACATCAACGTTTTCCCGGTGCGTGCTGACCACGTTCTGGACCCGCTGGTTGAAGTCCAGCTGCGTGGGCGGCTTCGGCGGGTCGGCGGGGTTGACCCGTGTTACCGGCGCGGCCTTGGCCGCCGCCACCGCCTGCGGCGGAACGTCCAGGCCCCTCGGCGGTGCCACCACCGGAACGTTTCTCGGTGCATCGGGGCCCGCCGCGTTGATCGTCGGGGCCGTGTTTGCGGGCGGCAGGTTCGGCGGGGTGAGCGGTGTGGCCTGCACCGGCACCGGGGCGGGCGGAACGTAAGGGGGAATCTCCGGAACCTGCACCGGGCTCGGCGACGGCTGAGCCCGCCGGGGCGGCGCGTCCTGGGAGCACACGTTGGAGGTGTGATACTGCGCCACCAGATACTGACACCAATTGCAGCTGGTCGGGTTCGACCCGCCGCCGGCGCATGGGGCCGCGTCTGCCACCCCGATCGTGTTGGCCACCAACGAGATCGGCGCGAAGGCGATGGCGGCCGCAGCCGCAGCCGCGATTCCGAGTGCTTTGCGTGGGCTCAATTGTCGAAATACCTTGACTTGTCCAGCAATTGGCGGTCGCGCTCCTGCTGGCGGTTCTGATGGTAGGCCTCGACTTGCTCGGCGACCCACTCTTCTAGCAACCGGTCCTGAAGGGTGAACATCTCTTTTTCCTCGTCCGGCTCGCCGTGGTCGTAGCCCAGCAGATGAAGCACGCCGTGAATTGTCAACAGCGCCAACTCGTGGCCGAGGCTGTGCCCCGCCGCATCCGCCTGCCCGGCCGCGAACTCCGGGCACAGCACGATGTCACCCAGCATCGACGGCCCCGGCTCCGGGGCGTCGGGCCGGCCACCCGGCTCGAGCTCGTCCATCGGGAAACTCATCACGTCCGTCGGCCCGGGCAGGTCCATCCACCGCATGTGCAGGTCGGCCATGGCGGCGGTGTCCAACAGCACCATGGACAGCTCGGCCGCCGGGTTGACGTCCATCTTGGCGATGACGAACCGTGCGACGCTGATCAACTCGGTTTCGGAGACGTCGATGCCCGACTCGTTGGACACTTCAATGCTCATGAGACGCCCATAAAACAATCACAGCCCTCATCACCGGCGCCCGCGAGAGACCGACGCGCGCCGAGCAGCCCGGTTCATCCCCAAGCCCGGCTCTTCGAACTTGGCGTAGGCGTCGACGATTTCGGAGACCAACCGGTGGCGCACCACGTCCACACTGGTCAGCTCAGCGATGTGGATGTCCTCGACGCTGTCCAGGATCTCGATCGCCGACCGCAGGCCCGACCTGGCGCCACCGGGCAGGTCCACCTGGGTGATGTCGCCGGTGATGACCATCTTCGATCCGAAGCCGAGCCGGGTCAGGAACATCTTCATCTGCTCGGCAGTGGTGTTCTGCGCCTCGTCGAGGACGATGAAGGCCGAATTCAATGTGCGGCCACGCATATACGCCAGCGGCGCGACCTCGATGACCCCGGCGGACATCAGCTTCGGGATCAGCTCGGGATCCATCATGTCGTACAGGGCGTCATACAGCGGCCGCAGATACGGGTCGATCTTCTCGCTCAGTGTGCCCGGCAAAAAGCCAAGGCGCTCACCGGCTTCCACCGCGGGCCGGGTCAGGATGATGCGGTTCACCTGCTTGGTCTGCAACGCGCTGACCGCCTTGGCCATCGCCAGGTACGTCTTGCCGGTGCCGGCCGGGCCGACCCCGAAAACGATGGTGTTGGCGTCGATCGCGTCGACGTAGCGCTTCTGGTTGAGCGTCTTGGGCCGGATCGTTTTGCCGCGCCGCGACAGGATGTCCAGGGTGAGCACTTCGGCCGGCGACTCGTTGTCGGTGCCGGCAAGCATGGCCACGCTGTGGCGGACCACCTCCGGCGTCAACGGCTGTCCGTTGGCGACGATCGCAACCAGTTCGGAAATGGCGCGCTCGGCCAGTGCGACGTCGGCCGGCTCGCCCGAGACGGTCACCGCATTGCCACGCACGTGCAGGTCGGCGCTGAGGCTGCGCTCCAGCGCGCGAAGGTTTTCGTCCGCCGAGCCCAACAAGCCGACGACCACGTCGGGCGGAACATCGATACTGCTGCGTACTTGGGCGTTGGCCTGGAGGCCTCCGGCTGCGTCAACAGCGCTGGTCTCGCGGGGCGTCACGTGGCTCTCGATGCCTGCTTTCTCGGCTTGTCGGTGGTTTGCTCGGCTGCCTAAGTCTACGCCGGGGCCCTAGATTGGTCAGCCTTCAGCCGCGTATTGGCGGGCGTCAGGTAGTCGCCGCGCGACGCGCCGATCCGCTCCTGCCCGCCCGGGACCAGCGACGACGCGGGGCGGTCGCCGGCGCCCTACAGGGTGGAGGCGTGGTCCCACCGCGGGGTGAGCACGCCGAGCGCCCCCAGCGCCACCGCCGCGGCGGTCGACGTGCGCAGCACCTGGGGTCCCAGCCGCACCGGCACCGCCCCCGCCTCGGTCAACGCGGCGATCTCGTCGGGCGCGATGCCACCTTCGGGCCCCACCACGAGCAGCAACGAAGTCGCGCGGGCGATATCGAGTTTGCTCAGCGGGTCGGTTGCCGACTCGTGCAACGCCAGCGCCGCGGCTCCGGCGGCCACGTCGTCGCGGATCCGCTGGGCCAATCCCGCGGTGGACAGCACGCCCTCGACGGGCGGGATGTACGCGCGTCGGGATTGCCGGGCCGCCGAACGCGCCACGGCGCGCCACCGGCGTAGGCCCTTGTCCACGCGGGCACCCTGCCAACTGGCCACACACCGGGCCGCCTGCCAGGCCAGGAACGCATCGGCGCCGGCTTCGGTGGCCAATTCGACGGCCAACTCCGAACGGTCCGATTTCGGCAGCGCCTGCACCACCGTGACCGGCGGCCGCGCGGCGGCAACGCCCCAGCGCTTCAGCACCCGGGCGCGCAATCCGTCGCGGCCGGCGTGCTCGACCTCGCAGTGCGCCAGGCCGCCGGCGCCGTCGCCGAGGACCAGTTGCTCGCCGGGTCGGATCCGCCGCACGGTGGCGGCGTGAAACCCCTCGTCGCCATCGACGACGGCAAGCGAGCCGATATCGGGCAGCGCGTCGACGTAGAAGAGGGTGGCGACCATGGGTTTCTCCTACGTCAGTTACCCGGAGTTCGTCCATAGACTCCACGCCCGGCGAGCTGAAACGTGGCGGCTAGCGCCCGGTGAACGTTTCGCGCAGCCGGCTGAACAGGCCGCCGCCGGCGTGCGTCGAGCGGACCTCGGGCACGTCACGGCTGCGCCGGGTCTTGAGCTCGCGCAGCAGTTCGGTGTCATGGTGGTCGAGCCGGCTGGGCACTACCACCTCAACGTGGACGTGCAGGTCGCCCCGGGTGCCCGACCGTAGGTGAGGCATCCCGTGGCCACGCAGTGTGATGACCGAATTCGGTTGCGTGCCAGGCGGAATGGTGACCTCGCTGATGCCGTCCAGAATCGCGTCGATGGTGACCGTGGCGCCCAGCGCCGCGTCGACCATGGGCACCGACACCGTGCAGTGCAGGTCGTCACCCTCGCGCACGAACACGTCGTGGGCCTGCTCGTGAACCTCGACGTACAGGTCGCCGGCCGGCCCTCCCCCGGGTCCAACCTCGCCTTGCGCGGCCAATCGCACCCGCATGCCGTCGCCGACCCCGGCGGGGATTTTGACACTGATCTCGCGGCGGGCACGGACCCGGCCGTCGCCCATGCACTGGTGGCACGGGTCGGGGATGACCGTTCCGACGCCGCGGCACGTGGGACACGGCCGAGAGGTCATCACCTGGCCCAGCAGCGACCGCTGCACCGTCTGCACCTCGCCGCGTCCGCCGCACGTGTCGCACGGGACCGGCACCGAGTCGCCGTTGGTGCCCTTGCCCTGGCAGCGGTCGCACAACACCGCGGTGTCCACGGTGACCTGCTTGGTCACGCCCGTCGCGCACTCTTCGAGGTCGAGCCGCATCCGCAGCAGCGAGTCGGAGCCCGGCCGCACCCGGCCGATGGGGCCGCGGGAGGTCGCGCCACCGCTGAAGCCGCCGCCGAAGAAGGCCTCGAACACGTCGCCGAGGCCCCCGAAACCGCCGCCGAAGCCGCCGCCCGCCGCGGCGGCGCCTTCCATCGGGTCGCCACCCAGGTCGACGATGCGGCGTTTCTCGGGGTCGCTCAGCACCTCGTAGGCGACGCTGATCTCCTTGAACTTCGCCTGCGCGCCCTCGTCCGGGTTGACGTCGGGATGCAGCTCGCGCGCCAACTTGCGGTACGCGCGCTTGATCTCCGCATCGCTGGCGTTTCTGCCCACCCCGAGCAACCCGTAATAGTCGCGTGCCACGCCTGACTCTCCTAAACCTGGTCCTTATCGCGCGCCTGCGCATGCCGCGGGTGCGCGTTCATCGAGCACCCAGGACTTCGCCGATATATAGGGCAACCGCGGCGACGCTGGCGATAGTTCCCGGATAGTCCATCCGGGTGGGCCCCAGCACACCCATTCCGCCGAAGACGGTGTCGGAGGTGCCGTAGGCGGTGGTCACCATCGAGGTGCCCGCCATTTGCTCGGCGGCAGTCTCATGGCCGATGCGCACCGTCACCTTACCGGCTTCCTGCTGGGCCGCCAGCAACCGCAGCACCACCACCTGCTCCTCCAGCGCTTCCAGGATGGAGCGCAGCGAGCCCCCGAAATCCGCGGCGTTGCGCGTCAGGTTGGCGGTCCCGCCCATCAGCAAGCGTTCTTCGGTGTGTTCCACCAACGACTCGAGCAACACCGTCGCCGAGCGGCCGACGGCGTCGCCCAGGCCGTCCGGGGCGCGGAGCTGTCCGGCCAGGTCCGCGACGGCGATCGAGGCCGCCGAGAGCTTCTTGCCGACCAACGCCTGTCCGAGCATCTCGCGGAGCTGGGACAGCTGGTGATCGTCGATGACGTCGCCGAGTTCGACGATGCGCTGATCCACGCGACCGGTGTCGGTGATGACCACCATCAGCAGGCGGGCCGGGGTCAGTGCGATCACTTCCAGATGACGCACGGTGGACGACGTCAGCGTCGGGTATTGGACCACCGCCACCTGACGGGTGAGCTGGGCCAGTAGGCGTACCGCCCGGCGCAGCACGTCGTCGAGGTCGACACCGGAGTCCAGAAAGCTCAGGATCGCGCTGCGCTCGGCCGAGGACAGCGGCTTGACGTCGTGGAGCCGGTCGACGAATTCTCGGTAGCCCTTCTCCGTGGGCACGCGTCCGGAGCTGGTGTGCGGCTGCGTGATGTAGCCCTCGGCCTCGAGCACCGCCATGTCGTTGCGGACGGTCGCGGACGAGACGCCCAAGTTATGACGCTCCACCAGACTCTTGGAACCGATGGGCTCCTTGGTGGCAACGAAATCGGCGACGATGGCACGCAGCACCTCGAAGCGACGATCGTCGGCACTTCCCACTCGTTGTCACCTCCCTGAGCCGCGCTGACCCGGGTCCATTTTACGGGTCGCAAGCCGTGCTAACCGTTACGGCGGCCGGTTGCCGGGGCCCGAGCGGCGGGCCCCGTGCGGCGGCCGTCGGAATGCGGTGGCGTCGAGGCTGGCGCCACGTCCTCCGGCTAGCCTGTCCAGCATGAACCGGTCGCGGCATAGGGCGTCGGGAGAGATCCGGCGATGATCTTCAAGGGCGTACGCGAAGGCAAGCCGTATCCCGAGCACGGGCTGTCCTACCGCGACTGGGCCCAGATTCCGCCGCAGCAGATCCGCCTCGACGAACTGGTCACCACGACCACGGTGCTCGCGCTGGACCGCCTGCTGTCGGAGGACTCCACCTTCTACGGCGACCTCTTCCCGCACGCGGTGCGGTGGAAGGGCGTCACTTATCTCGAGGACGGCCTGCACCGCGCGGTCCGCGCGGCGCTGCGCAACCGCACCGTGCTGCACGCGCGGGTGTTCGACATGGACCGGGCGCCGGGGCCGCCCGGCTAGGCCGGTCACATTTGCGCCGCGCCGGGTGTCGACTCAGTGAGGACGTTGGTTCACACCACAACTTGCTAGGAGGATCGCCATGTCCCGGTTGCCAGGGGTCTCAGACCGAGATGCCGGCCTGGGCGCCAAGATCGCCTTCTTCTTCACCAAGCGCAAGCTGGCGCAGATGACCGGCCTGGAGACGGCCGGGATGCTGGAACCGCTGCGGATGTATGCGCACATCCCCCGGTTGCTCAACGCCTACGGCAAGCTCGAGCAGGCCGAGTCGAAGCTGGACATCCTCAGCCCCCGCCACCGCGCGCTCGCGGAGCTCAAGTCGGCGACGACGGTGCGCTGCGAGTACTGCATCGACCTCGGTTCACAGATCGCCCGCCAGTGGGGCATCACCGACGAGGAACTGCTCGCCCTGGCGGACTATCGCAACGCCTCGTGCTTTTCCGACGTCGACAAGCTGATCCTCGAGTACGCGACCGCGATCAGCCGTACGCCCGTAGAGGTTAGCGATGAGCTTTTCGACGCGCTGCGCCGGCATTTCGACATCGCCCAACTCGTCGGGCTCACCCACGTCATCACGCTGGGCAACCTGCGCGCCCGCTTCAACCTGGCGCTCGGAATCGGCTCGTCCGGCTTCTCCGGAAACCGGGTCTGCGCCCTGCCCGAGGGCCGTGGGTGACCGTGGATGCGTCGGTGACGGCGCGTTTCGAAGCGGCGAGGCCCCAGCTGGGCGCCATCGCCTACCGCATGCTGGGCTCGATCGACGACGCCCAGGACGCCGTCCAGGAGGCGTGGCTCCGGCTGACCGGCACCGCCCGTGACGGCATCGCCAACCTGGACGCCTGGCTCACCACGGTGGTGGCCCGCATCTGTTTGAACATGCTCCGCGACCGCCGGACGCGCGACCTGAGCGTGGCGCTGCCGGACCCGATCGTGGAGGCCGAAGGCGAATTCGACCCCGAACACCGCGCGATGCTGGCCGACGCGGTCGGGCTGGCGTTGTTCGTGGTGTTGGACACCCTGCCGCCGGAGCAGCGCCTGGCGTTCGTGCTGCACGACGCCTTCGCCGTGCCGTTCGACCAGATCGCACCCATCGTCGGCCGGACGCCGGAGGCCACCCGCAAGCTGGCCAGCCGGGCGCGCCGACGCATCGCAGAGGCCGATCCGGACCCCGACGGCGACGCGGCCGCCCAGCGGGAGGCCGTCGACGCCTTCTTCGCGGCGGGCCGCAGCGGCGACTTCGACCGGCTGTTAGCCGTGCTGCATCCGAATGTGGTGCTGCGCGGCGACTTCGGCCACGGCACCCCCGGTTTCCGCGCCGAGGGTGCCGCCGCCGTGGCAAGGCTGGCCCGCGGCTACGCGGGCCCGGACCGCGAGGTACGCCCGGCGACCGTCAACGGCGCCGCCGGCGCGGTCATCTTCGTCGCCGGGCGGGCAACGGCCATCATGGGATTCGTGGTGCGCGGTGGCCTGGTCGTCTCGATAGATGTGCTGGCCGACCCCGCACGCGTCGCCAACTGCGCGCGGGGCGCAGATCACTGACCGGCGGCCTGCAGCAACTCCATCGCCGATGAGCGCGACAGCACCCAGCCGCCCTGGTTGACGAACGTGATGTTCTGGGTAACCGGCGACGCCAGCTTCGGACCGGAGACCGCGACGTCAGCGGTGGCCGAACCGGCCGCGGCCGGCTGGATGTTCGTGACGTTGAACGACAGGGGCAGGTCGCCGTTCTTGGCCGCCTTCTGCAGCTTCTTGTCGGCGACGTGCGCCTCGATGCCGCTGATGCCGCCTTGCACCAGGTTGCTCTTGCTGGAGAAGGAGACGCTCGGGTCGGCCAGGCTGTTCAGCACGCCGGTCAGCTGGTCGGCCGTCGGGACGTCGGCGGCGGCCGGGGCCGGCGCCGGATCCTGCGGAAGCGGCGCGCCCACCGCGGCCAGCCGCACCTGATCCACTGGCGCCGCGACCGAGGCCAGGCCTGCGGCCGCACCCCCGATGGCGGCGAAGGCTGCCACGCTGGTGGCGAGCAACTTAACGGTTTTCATGGTTCCCCCTTCGACGGGCACGAACTTTGACGGATCCACACATCTGGCGTGGTGTCAGCGCGCCTGCTACTCCTGTTGTTTCGCGACTCGGCACGGCTACGTTACGACCAGGCCATATGAAGAAAACATGCACAACCTGTGCGCAGGCTGTGTGGCCGCCCAGAATTCTAACCGCCTAGTTCGTCGCCGTCGCCGCCTGGATCAGCGCGATGGCGGCGTCGTGTTGCAGGATCCAGTTCCCGCCCTGATTGATGAAGACCAGGTGCTTTTCCACCGGCCCTGCGAACTTCGGACCCGTGATGGCCACGTCGGCCTGGGCCATGTTCGGACCGGCGGGCGCAATGTTGGTCACCGCGAACGTCTCAGGGAAGTTCCCGTTGCGGTAGGCCTTGCGCAGATCGTGATCGGCGACGTGCCCCTCGTTGGGGGCGATACCGTTTTCGACCAGGTTGTTCTTGGTCGTGTACGAAACGCCCGGATCGGTCGCCTGGGTGCACAGGTTCGACAACTGGTCGGCGGTCGGCAGGGCTCCCGGCGCCGGCGGCGGCGGGGGCGGATCCTGCGGAAGCGGCGCGCCGACGGCTGCCAGCTGCACCTGATCCATCGGTGCCGCGACGAAAGCGCCACCGGCGGCTCCCCCTACGACGGCGAACGCCGCCACGCCGGTGGCAAGAGTGGTCATGGTTTTCACGATCTTCACGGTTCCCCCTTCGATACGCACGAACCGTGGCGGGATCTCAGCGATCTTGTCCCCCAGCAGGTTCCGCGTCACCACGGTTTGGTTGGTGTAAGTGTGCCTTGTGTGACCGGCGATTGTGTCTCGGGCCGGTCACGTTACGGCGACGCTACGGCGGCGGCGCCTCCGCGTGTTATGAACGACGCTCGATCGATTCCTGCAGACTCTTGGGCCGGATGTCGGACCAGTTTTGCTCGACATACTCCAGGCACTCCGCGCGGCTTGCTTCGCCGAACACCACACGCCAGCCCGCCGGGGTGTCGGCGAAGCTCGGCCACAGGCTGTGCTGGTCCTCGCCATTGACGAGCACGAAGAATGTCCCGCTGTCGTCATCGAAGGGGTTGATGCTCATCGCGTCTCCTAGTCGTGTGCTTGGGCGGGCCCACTAAGCCCCCACTAGTTCCCAATACCCGGTCAGACAACAATCCCAGGCAGCTCAGGTTCGGAAATCCGGGGCCCTGCGTCAACCCGGACAGATTGGGCAGGAACAGCTTCGGCGTGACGTCCGCGACCGCCAGGTCATAGCCGATCGCTTCCTGCAGGCTGTCGGCGGTCAGCGGTCCGCCCAGGCCAAGCTCCAGCAAGTCCAGCACGTCCTGGCCGAACAACGACGTGAACCACAGCGGGTCGGCGCCGGAGCCGTCGATGACCAGGTCGAATCCGTGCACCGTCTCGAGGTTCTCGCTGCCCCGGTTGGTGGACAGGGTCAGCCGGATCTGACCATCCCGGCCCACCGCATGGGCCACCCGCCCACGCAAGTGGCGGATTCGGTCGTCGGCCAGCAGCGCCTCCTGCACGTTCGCCGAGAACACCCCGCGGTCGGTGCGGGCCAGCGCGTCGCGGCGTTCGGCCAGCGTCAGAGCGCTCCAGTCGGTCGGGTCGGAGAACAGCGAGTTCTCGAAGAAGCTCTCCCCGCGGGTGAACAGCGTCACTTGCGGAGAGATGACGGTGATGGTCGAAACCCGGTGCCGGAACAGTTCGTTGAGCATCGACGCGGCCGTCTCGCCACCGCCGATCACCGCCACCCGCTCGGCGCTGATCCGATCGTGGCCCGCGGCGCGATCCCAGAACTGGGCGATCGACAGCATGCGCGGATTGCCGGGCAGCAATGATTTCTCGGCCTGCCCCGGCCCCGTGATCATCAAAGCGTCGGCGTGCACGGTGGCCTCGTGGGTGTGCAGCGTCCACTGGTCGCCACTAACGGCCAGCCGTTCCACCTCACTGTGCACCACGTTGAGGCCGGTCTGCTCGGCCACCCAACCCAGGTATTGGCTCCACTTGCGATGAGTCGGCGCCGGTCGCCCGCGGTCGACCCATTCGGCGAAGGACGCCGTGGCGATCAGATAGGACTGCCAGCTGTAGCGGGTCATCCGTTCGTCGAGTTCGGCGTTGCGGCGGGGCACCAGCGCGGAGCGGTACGGGAACCCCACGTCCTTCTCCGGGCTGGTGCCCAGCCGGTGCGCCCCGTCGGTCCAACCGCCGCTGGCTTGCCAGTTGGCCGCGACGCCGATGCGTTCGACCGCGATCACCTCGGGGGCATCGACGCCCATCTCGCGCAGCACGGACGCCTTGGCCCCGACCGCAACCGCCTTGGCTCCCGCGCCCACGATCGCAAGCGTGCTCATGCCACCACCTCCCGCAGCGATTCGATCCAAAGACGTTGCAGCTCGGCCACGTCGGTGTCAGCCAGAATGTCCGGCAGCGTGCGCCACTGCGCGGCCAGCACGCGCTGTCCGTCGAACGTGAGCATGGCGGCCACAATGGTGAGCTCGTGGCGCACCGCCAGCTCCGGCTCCGGCTGCGGCGAAACCCCGGCGAGGAGCTCACGCTCGAGCGTCAGCAGCCGGGTCCCGCCGGCGGCATGGGCGGCACCGAGGTAGTTCAGCAACAACTGTGGGCCGGGCAACGGGGCGAGGCGTTCGGCGGTGTCGGCACGCAGATAACGCAGCAAGCCGTAATCCAGCCCGTCGCCGGGGATCGCCGCCAGCAGCTCCCCCACGTCTCGCGGATCGGCCGATGCCACCCGCACCGGGTAGATCGAGCTCAGCAGTCCGACGGTGTCGCCGGTGTCGATGGTGTGCGCGCCCGGCCCGTCGACGAGACCGTCTGCGCGGCCATGTGTTTCGAGCGCCAGCAGCGGCGGCGGCGTGGCCTGATTGCGCGACCGCCGCCACCGCGTCACCGTCGCCGCGGTGGCGGCGACCAGCAGGTGCGGCAACGGCACGCCCGAGTCCAGCAGTCGGCGCGTGGTATCCGCGTCGGCCGCGATCATGCGGACGTCCAGATCGCGGGCCCGGTCGCGACGCGGATCGACCCGTCGGGCGCCGAGTTCGGGATCGTCGCCGTCGGACTGGGCGGCCCAGAATTGCACGGTGTCCAGCCGGTGGGCGCGCTCGATGAGCGCGCCGGCCCAGCGTCGGTAGCTCGTATGCTCCCGGACCGGAGCCGGCGAGTGACCGGTGGCCAAAGCCTCTAAGGCGGCGTCCAATTCGCCGAGCACCACTCGCCACGACGCGGGATCCATCGCCAAGACATGGGCGGCCAGCAGCAGGACACTTTGCCCGGCCGGGGGGCGAAGCCACACCGCGGCCAGCAGCGCCCCCCGCTCCGGGTCGAGGCGATCGACGGCGCGTGCGACGTGATCGGGGACCGCGGCGTGCAGATCGGCGGCGACCTCTACTTCGATGAGGTGGATGTCGGCGGCCTGGGCCGGGACCAGGGTCATGGTCGCGCGGTCCAGGCGGGCGCGCAGCACCTCATGTCCGGCCACGATGCCGGCCAGCGCGGCGTCCAATTGTTCGCGGGTGACGTGGTCGGGCAGCCGGATGGCTTCGGTCTGCGCCAGCCGGCGCGGCTCCCCGTGTTCGTAGAGCCAGCGGCCGTTGGGCAGCACCGGCATGGGCTGGGCGCCATTCTCGACATCGCTTGTGGCGGAGATGGTTTCGGAATCGATGGCGTCGGCCAATTCGCGGACGTTCGCGCACTCGAGGATCAGCCTGGCGCGCAGGGCGATACCCCGCGCCCGCGCCGCCTGAACCACCGACAGGGCCATGATGCTGTCCAGACCCAGCTGCAGGAAATCCGCGGTGACGTCGATTCGCGGCTGATGCAGAAGTTCGGAAAGCAATTCCGCCAGTGCGGCTTCCGTGGCTGTTTCGGGTTCGGCTCCGGAAAACGCCTCGGCGGTGTCGAAGGCGCTCAGCGCGGCTTCGTCGAGCTTGCCGTTGGACGTCAGCGGAATTTCGTCGACCGTGACGATCCGCTGCGGAATCATGTAGCGCGGCAGACGGGAGCCGAGCATGCCGCGCAGTTCGCCCGTCGACGGCGGCCGGGGCGCCGCACCGGAAATCACCACGTAAGCGGTCAGCCGCGCTCCCGCCTTCGCGCGGCGCACCAGCACTCCGGCGTGCTGGACGGCGGGATGCGATTCGAGCGCTGCGGCGATCTCGCCGGGCTCGACGCGGTAGCCGCGGATCTTCACCTGCGCATCGGCGCGGCCGACATACTGCAGCGCCCCGTCGGAACCGCGCCGCACCAAATCGCCGGTGCGGTACATGCGTTCGCCGAGCGCGAATGGGTCGGCGACGAACCGCTGGCTGGTTTCCGCCGCGCGGCCGAGATAGCCGCGGGCCAGCTGGGCACCGGCCAGATAGAGCTCACCGGTGGCCCCGAACGGCACCAGACGCAGCGCCGAGTCCAGCACGTAGCCGCGGGTGTGCAGGGTCGGCCGCCCGATCGACGGCTCGTCGTGCTCGGTGATGGCGGCCACCACCGCCTCGACCGTGGTTTCGGTGGGGCCGTAGCAGTTGTAGGCCGCCATCCCGGTGCGTGCACACCCTTCGCGGATGAAGGTCCAGGCGGCCTTACCGAGCGCTTCTCCGCCCAGCGCCAGCACCGTCAGCGGAACCGCCGTCAGCAAACCGCACGCCGCGAGTTGGGCAAACATCGACGGAGTCGTGTCGATCATGTCGACGCCGTGCTCGGCGATGGCCGCGACCAGCGCCTCGGCGTCGGCCTGGGTGGGCTCGTCCACGACGTGCACACCGTGGCCGTCGAGCAGCGCGACCAACGGCTGCCAGGCGGCGTCGAATGCAAACGACCACGCGTGCGCGATGCGCAGCGGCCGGCCCAGCCGGGCGGCCGCCGGCCGCAACACGTTGTCCAGGTGATCGTCGGCGTAGGCAACCACCGCCGCGTGAGTTCCGATGACGCCCTTGGGTTCTCCGGTCGTGCCCGACGTGAAGACGACATACGCGGCCTGGCCGGGCGCCACCTCGACTGGGCGAAACTTCGTGGCGGAATGGTCACCAGCGACCAGCGACACCTCGTCGAGCACGATCGAGGCATTGGATTGACGCACGATCGATTCCACCCGTTCCGGGGGCGTTCCCGGCTCCATCGGCACGCAGACGCCGCCGGCCTTGAGCACCGCGAGCATCGCGACGACGTACTGCGGCCCCCGGGAAAGCCGGATGGCTACCGGGGTTTCGGGCCGCACCCCCCGCTCCGCCAGCCGGGCTGCCAGGCCGTCGGCCAGCGCGTCCAGTTCGCGGTAGCTGAGTTGGCCCCCCGCCCAGCTGATCGCGAGGTTTTCGGGGGTCCTCCCGGCGACCTCGTCGAATCGAGCGTGGATGCCGACCGCCGGGGCGGCGGGCGCGCCCGCGGGGCGCGGGGGAACCGCCTCGTCGTCGAAGAGGACACTGACCTGGCGCAGCGGGCGCTCCCAGTCCCGCAGCAGGCGCTCGGCGGTGCTGATCACCCGCCGCCCGAAGGCGGCGGCGGGGATGTCGCCGAGCGCCCCGTCGATCACTTCGACCAGCACCACGAGTTCGCCGCCCGCCATGTGGGCCGCGACGGTGATCGGGAAATGCGACAAGGTTTGCAGGGCGGACGGCCGGAATGTCGCACCCGCGGCGGTCAATTCGGTGCCGGCGGTCAGCCCGTCCAAGGGGAAGTTCTCGTAGACCAGTAGGGTGTCGAACAATTCGCCGACGCCGCCGAGCGCCCGCAGTTGGGCATGCCCGATGTGGCTGTGCTCACGCAGCAGGGCGGCGTTGCGCTGGACCGTGCGGCACTGCTCGCCCACCGTCGCGGCGGGGTCGAGCCGCACCCGCATGGGAACGGTGTTGATGAACAGACCGATCATGGTCTCGACGCCGGCGAGTTCGGGCGGCCGCCCGGACACCGTGACACCGAAAACCACATCGTGGGCGTCGGTCAGCCGGGACAACACCAGCGCCCATGCCATCTGCATCAGGGTGTTGACGGTGATACCACGGGCCCGGGTCTGCTCAACCAATCGCGCGGTGGCTTCGGCCGGCATCCGCAGTTCGGTGGTGCGGGGCAGCCCAGTTCGCCGGCCCTCCGTCGAGCCCAGCGCGGCCGACAGCAGGGTGGGTCCGGGAAGGCCCGCCAGGTGCCGGCGCCAGACCTGCTGGCTGGCTTCGGAATCGCGACTGGCCAGCCAGCCGATGTAGTCGCGGTACGGCCGGGGGCCGGCGGGCAACGCCGAGAGATCGCCACCGGCCCGGTACAGGATCATCATCTCGTTGACGAACACCGGCAACGACCAGCCGTCAATCACGATGTGGTGGGCGGTGAGCACCAAACGCCATCGCGCGCCAGGCAATTCGACGAGCAGGAAGCGGATGACCGGGCCGCGTTCCAGATCGAAGGGCCGGCGGCGTTCGTCGGCCTCCAGCGTCCGCACATCCTCGGGTGCGGCGGCGACGGTGCGCCATGGCAGGTCTACCCGGGATGGGACGATCTGCACCGGTCGCGCGATACCCCGGCTGAAGAAGCTGGCACGCAGGTTGGGGTGGCGCAACAACATCTTTGTCGCGCAATCACGTAACAGCGCGACATCAAGCGTGCCGGAGATGTCGGCGGCCATGCCGATCACGTACGGGTCGTCGGCATCGCCGTCGGTGAATTCGGCGAGGGCGGTCAGCGAATACAAGCCCTCTTGCAAAGGGCTCAGCGCCATCACGTCCTCGATGTCGGGCGCAACATCTTTGGTGGCCGTCATGGCGCTCCGTCCCGCGACGACGACCACAGCTGCGTCACGGCGGCAAGATCCTCGGCCGAAAGCCCGGACGCGCTCATGGGCTCGAACCGGGCGTCGGCGGGCTCGGCGCCGTTGGCCGCCAGAGCATCCACGGCGGCGGCCAGCTGTTGCACCGTCGGGTTCTCGAAGATCATCCGCGGGTTGACCGCCAGGCCGGCCGCCCGCGCCCGCGAGGCCAGCTGCACCGACAGGATGCTGTCGCCGCCCAGGGCGAAAAAGTCGTCGAAGCGGCCCACCTCGGACGTCGAGAGCAGTTCGGCGAACACCTTGGCCAGCGCCCGTTCGGTGTCGGTGCGCGACGGTTCAACGTGTCCGCTGGTGCTGACCGCCGGCGGCGGCAGCCCGGGCCGGTTCAGCTTGCCCGATTCGGTTTTGGGCAGCGCGTCGAGAACAGTCAACGACGAGGGCGTCATATAGCCGGGCAGCGTCGTTCCGATCGCGGCGCGCACCTGCGATGCGAACGCGGCCTTCTCGGTGTCATCGCCGATCGGCCGTTGTGGCACAACGTATCCGGCCAGCGAGGTGCCCCCGTGCACCTCCCAGGTGCGGGCCGCCGCGGCGGCGACGCCGTCGGCTTCCGCCAGCGCCGCCTCGACCTCGGCCAACTCCACCCGGAAGCCGCGCACCTGTACCTGGTGGTCGGACCGTCCGGCGAATTCCAGTCGCCCGTCCTCGGTCCAGCGGGCAAGGTCGCCGCTGCGGTAGAAGCGAGAACCGGGTTCGAGGGCATAGGGATTAGCCACGAACCGGGTGGCGGTCAATCCGGGCCGTTTCCAGTAGCCCCGGGCCAGTTGGTCGCCGGCATAGTACAGCTCGCCCACCACCCCGACCGGCACCGGCCGCAGGCCCTCGTCGAGCAGGTAGGCGTCCGATCCCGGGACCGGACTGCCCACCAAAGGATTCGGCAGCTCCAGTCGGCCGCGGGACACCGCACCGGAGGTCTCGGTGGAACCGATGTTGTTCAACAGCTCGGTGCCCGTGCCGGCGCACACCGACACCAGCCGCTGCAGCAGCGCGGTGCTCACCGGTTCTCCACCGCACACCAGCCGGGACAGGGCGCGCACCGCGTCGGGCCTGCTGTCGACCACGGCGGAGACAAGGCTGGGCACCGCGGTGACCTGGGCCACCGCGTGCCGGATCATCAACTCCCCGAGCGCTTCCGGGTCGCGGTGCTCGGCATCGTCGGCGAGGATCATGGTCGCCCCCGCCGCGAGCCCGGCCAGCATCTCCATGCCGCCCTCGAGAAACGTGATCGAGGCCTGTGCCAGTCGAATGTCGTCGGTTCTCGGTGGGTAGTGCCGTAGCTGCCAGTCCAGCCGGGCCGCCATGGACCGATGCGTGCCCAGGGCGCCTTTCGGCTTGCCCGTGGAACCGGACGTGAAGACCAGAAACATCGGGTCGTCGGGGTGCGGGAGGGGCAGTTCTCCCGGATCGGCTTCCCCGTTGTCCACCGCGGCGCGCACCTGCGGGTCGTCCAGCGAAATGACCGTGACGCCGGCAACTTCGGGCATGCTGCGGGCCGCGTCGGCCGTGGCGAGCACCACCGGTGGTTGCACGTCGTCGAGCATGAATTGCTTGCGCGCCGGCGGGTACGCGGGATCGATGGGGAAATAGCCACCGCCCGCCTTCATGATGGCCACCAGTGCCACCACCAGGTCGATGCTCCGCCGCGCCGACAGCCCCACCAACGAACCCGGTCCAACCCCCCGCGCTACCAGCAGCGCCGCAAGGTTGTCCGAACGACGATGCAGCGCAACGTAATCGATCCGCTCGTCACCGCAGCGCACCGCGACCCGGTCGGCGCCCCGGCTTCGGCTCGGCTGCAGCAGTTCTGGAATGATGCGCGGCCGGTCATGCGGCGGCCGCTCGCCCCGGCTCCAGAGCTCCAGCATCCGGAGCCGCTCGCCTGCGTCGGTCAGCTGCAGATCGCGCAAACTCTGGTCAGCATTGTCGGCAAACTCGGTGACCACGCGGGTCAGCCAGCCGGCCAACCGCTCGATGGTGGCTCGGCTGTACAGCTCGGTGCGGAAGATCAGGTTGCAGTTGTAGCCGACTCCCCCCGAACCGTCGGTGCCGAAGAAGTTGACACTGAGATCGGCGTGCGCCATGTCGAAGACGGGGTCCAGCGCGGTGCACACCGTGTCCTGGCCGCCGCCTTCGGCATCCTGCTCGATCACCCGCGCGGCGGGCAGGTGGTCGCGGACGTGCACGACGACCTGAAACAGCGGGTTTCGCGACAGCGAGCGCACCGGGCTGACGCTGTCGACAACCCGGTCGAACGGCAGGTCCTGGTGGGCGTAGGCGGCCAGCGCCGTCTCCCGGGCGCGGGTCAGCAGCTCACGCAGCGTCGGGTTGCCGGTCAGGTCGTTGCGCAGCACCAGGATGTTGACGAAAAACCCGATCAGCTGGTCCAATTCGGCCTCGGTGCGCCCGGCGACCGGGGTGCCCAGCGGGATGTCCCGGCCACCACCCGCCTTGTGCAGCACCACGGCGACCGCCGTTTGCAGCAGCATGAACTCGGTGATGCCCATCTCGCGCGACAACTCGGCGAGCTTGCCGCGGGTGGCCGCGTCGATGCGGAAGTCGACGGATCCGCCGGCACCGCTGGGCACCGGCTGGCGCGCGAAGTCCGGACGCAGCCCGGTGTCCTCCGGCAGCCCGGCCAACTGCCGGCTCCAGTACTCGCGTTGCTCGGCGGCGACGGCGGACTCCTGGCCGCCCGCATCACCGAGGAATGCCCCCTGCCACGCCGCGTAGTCGGCGTACTGCACCCGCAGTGGCGCCCAGGCCGGGGTTTCCCCGGCCCGCCGGGCCCGGTACGCGGTCATCACGTCCGCGAACAGCACCCCCGCCGACCAGTGGTCGGAGGCGATGTGGTGGACGACCAGCGACAGCACGTGTTCGGTGGGGTCATTGGCGGTGTGCAGCACCGCAACCCGAACCGGCAGCTCACGGTCCAGTTCGAAGCAGTGCCGGCGCTCGGCGTCCAGCTCCCGCTGCAGCCACGCGTCGTCGGGCCCGGTCGCCCGGCGCACGGCGACCTCCCCGGCCGGACCGACCACCTGGTAGGGCACCCCGTCCAACTCCACGTAGGAGGTGCGCAGGATCTCGTGCCGGGCGACGACGTCGCCGACGGCGGCGATCAGGGCGTCGATGTCCCATGGCCCGGTCAGCTTCGCGGCGAAGGGAATGTTGTTGACCCAGCTGGGCCCGTCGACGCGGTAGGCGAACCAGCTGCGCAGCTGTGAGGCCGATAGCGGCATCGGCTCGTCGTGGGCGGTCGCGATCAGCCTGGGCCGCGACTGTCTGCGTTCACCGGAACTCAGCTGGTCGACGCGTTCCGCCAGCAAGCCCACCGTCGCGAGCTCGAAGACGTCGCGGATGCCGATCTCCACCCCGCACTCCGAGCGGATCGCGGTCACCAGTTTGGTGGCCACCAGCGAGTGGCCGCCCAGGTCGAAGAATGAGTCGTCGACCCCCACCCGGTCGTGGCTGAGCAGCGCGGAAAACAGTGCGGCGATGCGGCGTTGAGTGGGGGTCGTCGGGTCGCGGTATGCGGCGGCCGCCGCGATCTGTGGTTGGGGCAGCGCGGCCCGGTCGATCTTGCCGTGCGCCGTGATCGGGATTTCGTCGAGCGCCACGTAGGCGGCCGGTGTCATGTAGTCCGGCAGCGCGGCGGCGACCCGGGCTCGGATGCGTTCGACCTCAACGGTTTCCGGGCCGCCACCCGAGGCCGGCGTGACGTATCCGACCAGGCTCTTGCCCAACCGGGGCAGGTCCATGGCCAGCACCACCGCCTGCCCGACGCTGGGGTCGACCGAGATGGCGGCGGCGATCTCGCCCAGCTCGATGCGGAAGCCGCGGATCTTCACCTGCTCGTCGGCGCGGCCGACGAACTCGATATCCCCGTCGGCGTTGCGGCGGGCCAGGTCGCCGGAGCGGTACAACCGGCCGCCCGGGGTGAACGGGTCGGCGACGAAACGTTCGGCCGTCAGCCCGGGCCGGCGGTGGTAGCCGTGCGCGACATGCGTTCCACCGATGTAGATCTCGCCGATCACGCCAACGGGAACCGGCCGCAACGCGTTGTCGAGCAGGTGTACCTGGGTGTTGATCTTGGGGCGGCCGATGGGCACCACCCGGGTGCCCTGGGCCCCTTCCACCGGGTAGCTGGTGCAGTTGACGACGGTCTCGGTCGGTCCGTAGAAGTTGTACAGCAGCGCGTCGAAGGTGGCGTGGAACTTGTCGGCGATCTCGCCCGGCAGGGCCTCCCCGCCGATCGGCACGCGCCGCAGCGTGCGCCACTGACTGACCCCGGGAAGCGACAGGAACAGCCCGAGCAGTGACGGCACGAAATGCATCGAGGTGATGCCCTCGCGGCTCAACAGATCCGTCAGGTAGCCGATGTCGCGCAGCCCGTCGGGCCGCGGAATCACCAGGCGGGCACCCATGGTCAACGTGCCGAAAATCTCGCCCATCGAGACGTCGAAGCTGGGCGACGCGACCTGCAGCAGCCGGTCGGTCTCGTCGACGCGGTACTCGTCACCGAACCAGACGAAGTATTCGGCGATCGGGGCGTGGGGAACCGGCACGCCCTTGGGCAGGCCGGTCGAGCCCGAGGTGTAGATCAAGTAGGCGGTGTTGTGCGGGCCCAGCGGCCGCACCAGCTCGGCGGGCGCGGTGACCGGGTATCGCGACAGCCCCGGAACCGCCTCGCGCAACACCAGTTTGGCGTCGGCGTCGCCCAGAATGAAGGCCAGCCGATCCTCGGGGTAGGTGGGATCCACCGGCAGGTAGACCGCTCCGGCCTTCAGCACTGCCAGCGCGGTGATGACCAGTTCGGGTGATCTGTCCAGCAACACCGCGACGCGGTCCTCGGTGCCGATGCCTTGCTCGATCAGCCAGTGTGCCAAGCGGTTCGACTCTTCGTCGATGTCCCGGTAGGTGTACTCACGCCCCTCATAGACCACGGCGACGGCATCGGGCGACAGCGCCGCTCGGCGGGTGACCAGTGCGGGCAGGGTGGCGGCCGGGGTCTCGAACTCGGCACCGGTCGAGGCCCAGCGCAACCACTCGGCATCGTCGCTGTCCATCAGCGCGCACGCCGACAGCGCCGCGTCGGGGTCCGCCAGTGCGTTGTCGAGCAGCACCGCGTAGTGCCGCAGCAGCTGGTCCACCAGTCGGTGATCCAGCACCTCAACCAGGTACTCGGCTTCGACCAGCCCGCCGTTCGCGCGATCCAGCTCGATCATGAAACTGAGTGGCAGCTGGTTGAAATGACCGCGTAGTTCCCCTCGTTCGCACCGCACCCCGGGCGGGCAGAACCCGGCGCCGTCGGGCTCGCGCTGCCCGAAGCTCACCCGGGTCATCCGGTCGGCGCCATGCCGGCGATCCGGATTGGACTCGCGCACCAGCCAGTCCAAGTCGGCACGCGAATGTGCGAACGCGCCAACCGCATTATCCCGGGTTTGGGCCAGTAGCTGCCGGAACGTCTGGTGCGGCTCCGGTCGCATCCGGATCACCACGGTATTGCCGTAGTAACCGATGGCCGACTCCGTCCCGACGCCGCGGTTGAGCACGGGCGCGGCGATCAGGAAGTCCGTTGACTGGGTGTAGCGATGCACCAGCGCGGCGAACGCGGCCATCAGCACCATGTACGGGGTGGCACCGGTCTCGCGCGCCAGCGCAGCGGCGCGACCGACGGTGGCCGCCGGCAACCGCGTCGTAGCACGTTGGGCCCGCCAGGTGCTTGGCACCACCGAACCGTTGGGGCCCGGAAGCTCGAGCGGCTCAGGCAGATTCGCCATCAGGGGCCGCCAGTATTCGAAGTCGGCGGCGTGATCCGCGGCTTCGTCCGGCGGAGGCGCCGTCATCGCGGGTTCGCCGCCGAATCCGACCGGATCGGTGTAAGCGCGAGTCAGGTCGGCGAAAAACGGTGTCCACGAAGCGTCGTCCCACGCGATGTGATGCGCGGTGACCAACAGCATCAGCTCGTCGGCGGACAAGCGGGCCGCGGTGACCCGCAGGGGCGAATCCTTTGCCAGGTCGAAGGGCCTGCGGAAGTCCCGCTGCGCCAGCACATCCAGCCGCAGCCGTCGAGCCTGATCGGTCAGTTCCGACAGGTCGTGTTCGGCCCACTCGGGCCGCAGCTCCTCGTGGATGACCGGATACGGGTCACCGTCCGGACCGGTGTCGTACGTCGTCTGCAGTACGGGGTGCCGCGCGGCCACGGCGTCGATCGCGCTCCGCAATCGGTCGATGTCGACCGTGCCGGTTAGGCGATAGGAGACGCAGACGTTGAGCAGCGCGCTGTCGGGGTCCACCGACTGCACGAACCACATCCGGTGCTGGCCGACGGACATCCGCGGCTCGTCGCAGGTGGCCACGGGTGCGGAGACGGCGGGCCTGGCCAGGCCACGTTCGGCCATCTTGCGGCGCAACAATTCCAGGCGTTCGTCGTCGAGACGGGCTCTGGCCCCGGTGGTGTCCGTCACGCTGGGAGTCCAACCTTTCTGGCTTCGCGATCGTCGAGTGTCGTGCCGTCCCGCGGGCCGGCGCGCAACGCATCGATCAATTCGCTGAGGGTGATCCCGCCGAGCATGCGAGCGACCGGGACCGAGCTTCCGACCGTCCGGCGCAGCCGCTTACGCAGATCGAGTGCGAGCAACGAGTCCACTCCCAGGTCGATGAGCGGTGCGCTCGGGTCGATCGATACCGAATCGTCCAGGTGCAATGTCGCGGCGAGTTCGGTGCGCACCACCTCGGCGAGCGGCTTGGCGGTAGGGGTGTCCGCTCCCCCGTCGCCGCCTCGCCGCGCACTGAACGGCATTGACATGCCCTGGCTTTCGAAGAACACCGCGAGCCGGTCGAGGTCGGCGTCGAAGACCAGTGGATCTGCGTCGTAGCGGCACAGGCCCGCCTCGATCGCCGGCTCCGGCGCCATCGCGACCAGGCCGGAGCGTTCGGTGCGGGTGATCTCGTCGCCCGTGACCACGCCGGCGGCCTGCCACAGCCCCCACCGGATCGCCATGCTGTCGCGGCCCGCGCCGCGCAACTGGGCGACCAGCACGTCGAGCATCCGGTTGGAGGCGGCGTAGGCCGCGTGGCCATAACCGCCCCACACGCCGAACACCGACGAGCAGGCCAGGATCCGGCAATCGGCCCGCAGCGGCCACGCCTCGGTCAGCAGCGCCAGACCGCGCACCTTCGCGGCGCATACCGCCGCCACGTCGGCGCCGGTCAGCTCGGAACGCGGCCGGGCCTCGGCGATGCCCGCCGTATGGATCAGCAATGACGCGCCGTTCCCCGCGTGCCGGGCGGCGACGGCCGCCAGGGCGGCCGGATCGGTGATATCGCACCGCGGGGCGCTCACCTCGGAGTCGTGGTTCGAGGTAAGCACGCGCAGCGCGCCTTCATCGATACCGTTGCGGCTCAACAGGGTGACGGTCCGTGCGCCGCGCTCGATGCAGTACCGCGCATACTGCAGGCCGATTGCTCCGCTGCCGCCGGTGATCACCACGTTGTCCAGCGCGTCGGCGCCCAGCGGCCGTTTGGTCGCCGAATCGCGGCATTCCCGGAAGGTCCGCACGTGGCGGCGCGGCGATTCGCTGCCCCGCAGCGCCACCTCCGCCGGCTCCCCGAGCAGCACCTCGACGGCGGCGCGGGCCGTGCCGGCACCGACGTCTCGGCCGGGCAGGTCGAGATGCCCGAAGGCCTGGTCGGTGAATTCGAAGCCGACGCTGCGGTGCATCGCGGCCAGCGCCGCCTGTGCCGGGAACGCGTCGGCGTCGTCCGGATCGATGGTTTCGGCGCGGGCGGTCAGCAGCCACACGGCCCGGCATCGCGGGCCGGTCAGGGCGGCGTAGTCGGGTAGACCTGCGTCCGGCCGCCCGGCGATCTGCTCGATCGCCGCGACGGCATCGAGCTCATGGAGATCCGGCGCGATGATCGCGAGGATCTCCGCGTCGTCCGGCGACACCGCCCGGCAATGGCCGTGCGCCGCAACGGCATCCATCAGTCGCCGGACTAATGCGCCGTCCGTGGAGTCGACGGCGACAATGGCGATGTCCGCCCCCGCCGCGCCCGGTCGCGTCTCGTGGCGCCAATCCTCAACCGCGACGGTGGGCGCCGGGCCCTCCCCCGTCCCGATCAGCGGTTCGGGCGCCGCCCACAGGTGCACCGCCCGCATCGGCGCGTTCGGGAATCCGCGCAACGGTGGCCGCACACCCCCGGGAATCGCGTTGGCCCATTGGCAGCCGGGATCGGCCGCCGCCACGCCGGCAATGTTCGCCGCCAGCGTGTCGGTGATGTCCCCTTCGCGATGCCCCGAGCCGACGGCCACGGTCGTCCGCTCGTCGACCAGGTCCGCGAGCGGGTACAGCAGCGCGGGATGCGCGGACAGCTCGACGAACGTCGTGGCCCCGAGCCTTCGGGCCGTCGCCACCGCCCGGTCGAAACGCACGGTGTTGCAAAGGTTGTCATACCAGTACCTGGAGAAGTCCACGTCGCCACGGACCTCCGCGCCGAAGGTCGAGCCGACGAATCGCACCGGACTGTCCCAGAACGCCGAGCGGGGGACCAGCTCGGCCAGCTGGTTGCGCAGCGGCCGCAGCACGCTGGTGTGGCCCGGATAGTCCACCGTCAGCTGGTGGGCGAAGACGCCGCGTTGCTGGGCGAGGCACACGGCGGCCGCCACGGCGTCATGGTCTCCGGACACCACGGTCGACGAGGGGCCGTTGACGGCCGAAACTTCAAGCCAGCCCGCCGTTTCACCGATCAGGGACTCGGCCTCGTCCACGCCGGCGCCAAGCACGGCCATGGCGTAGTGACCGGCCAATTGGCCGACGATCGTGGCGCGGGCTCCGACCAGCGCGACCGCGTCCGGCAGCGTTATCGTTCCGGCCACGTACGCCGCCGCGACCTCGCCGAGGCTGTGGCCGACGGCGATTGCGGGGAGCACGCCGTGGAATCGCCATTCGTGGGCCAGGCTGACCGCGTGGGTGAACTGCGCTCCCTGGATTTCGGTGCGCGACCATTTCTTGTCGAGTTCGCCGGTCAGGTAGGGCAACGGTGAAGGCAGCCCGGCGGCGCGGAACGCCTGGGCGCATCGGTCGGTCTCGGCCCGGTAAGCCGGAAGTCGTTGGTATGCCTCGGCGCCCATCGATTGCCATTGGTTGCCCTGGCCGGGGAACACGAAGGCGATGCACGGCGCAACGTTGCTGGAGGATCGGGTGACCAGCGGGTGCTCTTCACCGTCAACTAGCGCGGTCAGGCCGGAGACCAGCTCGCCGCGGTCGGCCGCCCGAACCACCGCGCGGTGCCGCCGCACCCGCCGAAGCCGCAGCAGGGTGGACGCCACGGCCGCGGTATCCGTGTCCGCGCCGGTCGCGCCCAGGTAGTCCAGGATCGCCCGGGCGTCCACGCCGATCAGATCTTCGTCGTGCGACGAGAGCAGCACCGGCACCCGGCCGTCGGGCAGTGGGGAGGTCAGCATCACGCGACCTCGGGGAGGGCGACGATCACGTGCGCGTTGGTCCCGGCGATGCCGAACGCCGATGTCGCCGCGATCCGTTGCCCGCCGGCCGCGGGCCAGGGGGTCAGCGTCTTCGCCAAGCGCAAACCCTGGCTTTCCCAGTCTATTTCCGGACTCGCCTGCGCGGCGTGCAGGGTCGGTGGGATGACCCCGTGCTCGGCGGCGACGATGACCTTCGCTAGCCCAAGTGCACCGCTGGCGGCCAGCGCGTGGCCGACATTGGATTTCACCGAGCCGAGCAACGCGCCGGCACCGGCCGCCGTCTCGCCGTAGGTTTGTGCCAGCGAGCGCAATTCGGTGCGGTCCCCTAGCCGCGTGCCCGTGCCGTGCCCCTCGACCATCCCGACCTCGTCGGGCCGGATCCCGGCCTGCGTCATGGCCCGCCGGAACAGGCGGACCTGCGCGTCGCCGCTGGGGGCGCTCAGCCCGGCGCTGCGGCCATCCTGGTTGACGGCGGTGGCGCGGACTTCGGCGACGACCTGGCGGCCCGCGCGCAGCGCGGCCGATTTGCGTTGCAGCACAAACATCGCCGCCCCTTCCGCCCACACCGTCCCGCTGGCCTGCGCACTGTAGGGGCGGCAGTGACCGTCGTCGGAAAGGGCGTGCTGCTTGGAGAATTCGACGAAGAACCCGGGCGAGCCCAGCACGTTCACCCCGCCGGCCAGCGCCAGGTCGCAGTCACCGCTCTGGATCGAGCGTACGGCGAGGTGAAACGCCGCCAGCGCGGACGCGCACGACGAGTCCACCGTCAGCGCCGGGCCGGCCAATCCCAATGTGTAGGAGACCCGCCCGGAGATCACGCTGAGCGCCGTCCCGGCGAGCAGGTGACCGCTGTGCTGGGAGAAGTTGGCCATCTGCGGCCCGTATCCGGTGGCCGAGGCGCCGACGAAGCACCCCACGTCGTGCCCGGCCAGGTCGTCGGGGTTGATGCCGCTGTTTTCCAGCGCGCGCCAGGACACCCGGAGCACGACGCGCTGCTGGGGGTCCATGGCGACGGCCTCGCGCGGCGAGATGCCGAAGAATTCCGGGTCGAACGTGGTTGCGCCGGAGAGGAATCCACCACGATCGTGGATCTCCTTGAAACCGCTGCGCCGCGATCCCGCGAGCAGTTCGCGGACCTGCCAACCTCGATCGGTGGGGAACGGCCCCAGCGCCTCACGGCCGTGGGACAACAGTTCCCAGTACTTGTCGGCGGTGTCGATGCCGCCGGGCGCTTCGACGGCCATGCCGACGATCGCGACCGGATCGGAGGCGCCGGTGAACCCGTTGTCAGACATCGGCATTCACCCGCCGCGCCACGGCATCGATGTGCTCGTCGAGATAGAAGTGCCCGCCGTCGTACAAGAACAACTCGAAGGCGCCGGTGGTGTGGTTCTCCCAGAGCCGCAATGCGGACGGATCGACGCGGTGGTCGTCGCACGCCCCCAGGACGCGGATGTCGGCGCGGATGCGGACGCCGGGAGCACACTCGTAGCGGTTGACCGCTTCGTAGTCGGCGCGCACCGCGGTGGTCAGCAGTTCGGCGAACTCCTCATCGGCGAGCAGTTCGGGGTCGGTGCCGCCGAGATCGGCGATGTCGGCGAGCAATCCGTCGTCGGTGGTGGGGAGCGCCGGCATGGCGGCAACGGCCGACGGCGCCGGGCCGGCCGAGACCCACAGGCGCCGCACGGCAACATCGTGGGATTCGGCGATCCTGGCGAACTCGAAAGCCACGACCGCACCCATGCTGTGGCCGAACAGCCGCAGCGGCGCCGCCCGGCTCCACGGCCCGGCGTCGAACAAACCCCGGGCCAGGTCGTGCACCGTGTCGGGGGCCGGGTGACTCAGCCGGTCCGCGCGCTGCGGGTACTGCACGATGTAGGTGTCGCCGCCCGCGGCCAGCGCGGTAGCCAGCACGCGATAGCTTGCCGCGGCCGCCCCCGCGTGCGGAAACACGACGGTCGCGCCGGTGCGCCGGCTCTGGTTGCTGCTGGGCACCCGCTTGATCCAGGATGCGAACTCGGTTGGCACACTCAGCACCCGGTCGGACGTCATCGGGTCCTCCCGGTTTCGCCGGCTTGCCCAGAAGCCGACAGGGCGTCGGCGTCCATGTGAATGACTTCCAGGTAGAGTTCGGCCACCTGATTCAGGCGCTCGCCGTCCTGCTCGCGGTCGGTAAGTAAACCGGCAAGTGCGGCAACGGTTCTGGTGGCGAAGATGTCGGCAACCATGATGTGGGGGGTGTCCAGCCAGGTCCGGATACGACCCACGGCCTGGGTGGCCAGCACGGAATCGCCGCCCAGGGCGAAGAAGTCGTCGTCGCGGCCGACCCGGCCCGCGCCGAGTAGATCCCCGAGTAGGGCGGCCAGGGCGGATTCCAGCGGGGTCGAGGGGGCGCGGTAGCGGGGCTGCTCGGACAGCGAAACCTTGGCGCCCAAGTCGCGGGCGACGGCACGACGGTCGATCTTGCCGGCGTCGGTGAACGGGATGCGCCCGACCAGCGTGACGTGACGCGGAACCATATGCGCCGGCACGAGTTCGCCCATCAGCTCCCGAATCCGCTCGGCCGTCAACCCGGCACCGCCGGAACTTTCCGGACAGACCGCGGCGGCCAGCACCTCCGAGCCACCCGATGCGGGGAGCAGCGCCGCGACCGCTATCGCCACCCTTGGCAGCCGTCGCAGCGCGGCCTCGATCTCGCCGAGTTCGACGCGATATCCGCTGATCTTGATCCGGTGATCGGCGCGGCCGACGAACTCGATCGTTCCGTCGGGCCAGTACCTGGCCAGGTCGCCGGTCCGGTACCACCTGCGTCCCGCGTGCTCGACGAAGCGCTCCGCGGTGAGGTCCGGACGCCCCCGATAGCCCCGGGCGATGCCACGACCGGAGACCCACAGTTCGCCGGCGACCCAGTCGGGGCAGTCGTCGCCCGCGTCGTTGACGACGCGGCAGTCGTTGTTCGTCAGCGGCACCCCGTAGGGCAGGGCGGTCCAGTCCGACGGCAGGGCGTCGGGATCGTCGACCTCGAAAATCGTGTTGTGAACCGGGGTTTCGGTCGCTCCCCCCAGACCGGCGAACCGCAAGCTGGGCGCCTCGGCCTTCAGGCGGCGCGCCACCTCCGGCCGCACCCAGTCCCCGCCGGTGGGGACGACCCGCACCGAGGATAGCCGTCCGTGTCCGACTTCGATCAGCATCTCCAGCCAGCCCGGCATGAAGTGCAACACGGTGACTTGGTGGGTGTCGATGAGCCGGGCCCAGGCGTCGGGGTCACGGCGCTGCGCTTCGTCGACCACCACGATCGACCCGCCGGTGCGCAAGGTGACGAAGATGTCCATCACCGAGATGTCGCCTTCGAGCGTGGATAGCGCCAGGCATCGATCCTCGGGACCGATCTCGAAGTGGCTCGCGATGAACTCCACGGTGTTCATCGCGGCGTCGTGCGTCACCTCGACGCCCTTGGGCTCGCCCGTCGATCCGGAGGTGAACAACACATAGGCGAGGTCGCCGGGATCGACTCTTGCCGAGGGAGTTTCGGTGACAACGGGCGGCTCTCGCAGCACGTCGGCGAGGATCAGCCCGGGCACCGGCAGTGCCAGCCGCTGCCCGCCGCAAACCAGGACCAAGCACACCTCGCCGGTTCCCAGGATGCGTTCCGCGCGGTCGCGCGGCTGGTCGGCGCCGATCGGCAGGTAAGCCGCGCCGACGCTCAGGATGCCCAACAGCGCCGGCACCTGCTCGGCGGTTTTGGGGCCCATCACCGCGACCGTGTTGCCCGCGCCGACGCCGGCCGCGCGCAACGCGGCGGCCACCGCGAGTGCCTGGTCGCGCAGCTGCCCGTAGCTGAGGTCACCGGAGCTGGCGAAGATCGCGGGCGCGTCGGGTCGCCGCTCGGCTTGCCGAAAGAACCCGTCGTGCAACGCTTCTCCGCTGGGCTCGGCGGTGCGGCCATTGACCGCGTCGCGCACCGCGCGCTGCGCGTCCGGCAGCGGCGACGGTCCCGGTGTGTCCCAGCCGTCGTCGGAGGAAGCCAGCCTGAGCAGTTCGTCGATGTGGTAGGCGAACATGGCGTCGATGACACCCGGGGCGAAGATGCTTTCGCGCACATCCCAATTCACCAATACGCCGCCGTCGAACTCGGTGACCTGAGCGTCGAGCAGCACCTGGGGACCCTGGGAGATGATCCACGCGGGTGTCCCGAATTGATCGGTGACCTCGGGGCTGAACAGTGCGCCGAGTCCCAGCGCGCTGGTGAAGACCACCGGCGCGAGCACCTGGGTGCCGCGGTGACGGCTGAGGTCCCGCAGCACCGACAGCCCGGGATAGGCGGAGTGGGCGGCGGCGGTCCGCATTGCCTCCTGCACCGCCTGCGCCCGCGCAGCCGCGGTCCGGGCGCCCGTGAGGTCGACGTCGAGCAGCAGCGAGGAGGTGAAGTCGCCGACCAGGGAGTCGACGTCGGGGTGCAGCGGCTGGCGCCCGAACAGCGGCACGTTCAGCAGGAAGCGCGAGGTGGTCGACCAGCGAGCCAAGGCGTTGGCGAAGGAGGCCGCCAGGGTCATCGCCGGGGTGACCCCGCGGGCCTGGGCGCGGGAGAACAGGGCGTCGCGGGTGTGCGGGTCCAGCCAGTGCCAGAGCCGGGTGCTCGTCCGCGAACTGCGGTCGCCGGTGGTGGGCAGCGCGGGCGGGTCCGGCAGCTGCGGGATGCGCCGCGCCCACCAATCGCGGGCGGCGTCGCGGGCAGGCTGCGGTCGCGCCTCTTGCGCCTGGATCGCGTGGCGGTACTGCCGGTAGGTGTACGTCAGCGCGGGCAGGTCGTGCCCGAGGTACAGGGCGGCCAGGTCGGCCATCAGGGTCCGGTAGCTCATCGCGTCGGCGGCCTGCATATCGAGATCGACGTGGAGGCGCGAACGTTCGCCCGGCAGTCGCGTCAGAGCCAGCTCGAACACCGCTCCATCGAGCTGCTGGTGCGATTTGGCGTCGCGGATGGCCGCGAGTCGCCGATCGGCTTCATCGCCGTCCAGGCGGCGCAGATCCTCGACGGCGACCGGGAAGTCGTCACCGGTTGCCGCGATCCGCTGCGTGCCGTCGGGCAGGAACCGCACCCGCAGCATCGGATGGCGCCGGGCCAGCGCCGTGGCCGCTTCGCGCAGGCGTTCCGGATCGATGGCGCCGCCGTCGAACTCGACATATAGGTGACCGGCCACCCCGCCGAGCTGTTGATGGTCCTGGCGGCCCACCCACATCGCGTGCTGCATCGGGGCCATCGGGAACGGCTCACCCGCGTCACCCGGCGGTGGCACGGGGTTGTGCTGCTCCGCGGGATCGGCCGGCGAGTCGGCGCTGACCAGCTCGGTCCACGCCTCGACCGTCGGAGTTTCGGCCAACGTGGCGAAGTCCACGGCGATGCCCTCACGTCGCCAGCGGCCCGCCAGCGTCATGATCCGGATGGAGTCCAGGCCCTGGCCGATGAGGTTGGTGCTGGGGTGAACGTCGTCGACGCCGACGCCGAGTAGTTCGGCCACCTGCGCCCGGACCTCTTCCGAGCGCGCCGAGGCACGCACCACAAACCCTCCCTGGATTAGCACAGGCTGCCCTAAGTATTTTTGGTTACCCTATCCTTACTCACAAATCGCCGCTACTACGCCCCCGATTTAAGGACCCATGACCGCGCAGACACCACCGTCCCTCGCTGGGGCCCTCGACGGGTTCGTGCCGTTCCCCGCCGATCGGGCCGCCGCCTATCGGGCGGCCGGCTACTGGGCGGGGCGCACGCTGGACACCATCCTGAGCGACGCGGCGCGGCGCTGGCCCGACCGAACGGCCGTGCTCGACGCCGCGGGTACGGGCCTGAGTTATGCCCAGCTCGACGCGCGCGCCCGCCGCGCCGCCGCAGGACTGCACGCGCTGGGCATCGCGCCAGGCGACCGGGTGCTGCTGCAACTGCCGAACGGTTGCCAGTTCGCGGTGGCGCTGTTCGGGCTGTTGCGCGCGGGCGCGATCCCGGTGATGTGCCTGCCCGGCCACCGGGCCGCCGAATTGGGACACTTCGCCGCCGTCAGCCGAGCGACCGGATTGGTGATCGCCGATGCGGCAAACGGTTTCGACTACCGCGCCATGGCGCGCGAACTCACCCACGACCACCCGACGCTCGAGCACGTCATCGTCGACGGCGACCCCGGCCCGTTCACGTCGTGGGCACAACTCTGTGATCGGGCCGTCACCGCACTACCACCACCGACGCGCGATCCGGGATCGCCTGCACTGCTGCTGGTTTCGGGCGGCACCACCGGGACCCCCAAACTCATCCCCCGCACCCACGACGATTACCTGTTCAACGCGACCGCCAGCGCCCAGGTGTGCGGGCTCACGGCCGACGACGTCTATCTGGTGCTGCTCTCGGCCGGTCACAACTTCCCGCTGGCCTGTCCCGGGCTGCTCGGCGCGATGACCGTGGGCGCCACCACCGTCTTCGGCACCGACCCCAGCCCGGAGGCCGCATTCGCCGCCATCGAGCGCCACGGCGTCACGGTCACCGCCCTGGTGCCTGCCCTGGCCAAACTGTGGGCGCAGGCCTGCGAATGGGAGCCGGTGACGCCGAAGTCCCTGCGGCTCTTGCAAGTTGGTGGCGCCAAGCTCGAGGCCGACGACGCCCGACTGATCCGCGCCGCGTTGACCCCGGGACTGCAGCAGGTATTCGGGATGGCGGAGGGCCTGCTGAACTTCACCCGCCCGGGCGATCCGCCCGAACTCACCGACCGCACCCAGGGGCGGCCGCTCTGCGCGGCCGACGAATTGCGCGTGGTCGACGCCGAAGGCGAACCCGTGGCGCCAGGCGAGGAAGGCGAGCTGCTGGTGCGAGGCCCGTACACGCTCAACGGCTACTACCGCGCCGAGCGCGACAATCAACGCTGCTTCGACCGCGACGGTTTTTTCCGAAGCGGGGACCTGATCCGGCTCCGGCACGACGGCTATCTAATGGTTACCGGGCGGGTCAAGGACGTGATCTGTCGAGGCGGTGAAACCATCTCCGCCGCCGACCTCGAGGAGCAGATGCTCAGCCACCCGTCGATCTTCTCCGCGGCAGCGGTTCCATCGCCGGACCCGTACCTTGGCGAAAAGATTTGCGCGGCGGTAGTTTTCACCGGTCCAGCGGTGACATTAGCGGAACTGAACGCCTACCTCGACCGGCGTGGGGTGGCCGCCCACGCCCGGCCCGACGCGCTGGTGCCGATGACCACCCTGCCCACCACACCGATCGGCAAGATCGACAAAAAGGCGATCGCTGCCCAGATCTCGGCTCAGCCAGGATGACGTCAGCCGATGTGCTTGGCCCGTAATGCTTCAAGGAGCCTGTCCATCACCGCGCCGGCATCCGCCCTCGCCTGGCGATGATCGTCTGCCCGGGCTATGTAGAGCGTTGCCTCGCGCAACGCCCCCATGACGGTCAGGGCCGTGGCCTCGACGGGTTGGGGTGGGATGCTGCCGGACTCGATAGCGTCGGTCAGCAGCGCCGTCACGAATCCGATGTTATATCGGTGCCCGATGTCGCTCCAGCGTTCCCAGCCAAGCACCGCCAGCGCCTCCAGCAAAACGATGCGCTGGACCTCCGGCTCGGCACACGCGTCCAACCACAGGCCCGCGCACAGCCGCATGATCTCGACCGGATCGGATTCCCCCGCGGCCGCGACGGCCTCCCCCATCCGGGCCGCCATCTCGCCCTCCACTTGCTCGAACACCGCCGCGAATAGCTCTGTCTTGTCGGCGAAGTGGTGGTACAACGCGCCGCGCGTCACCCCGGCGTCGCGCACAATCGTCTCCAGGGATGCCTCGGCGAATCCCAACGATGCGAACAGGGGCCGGGCGGCGCTGATCAACGCGCCACGCGTATCCGCGGCGCGCTCCGCCTGTGTGCGGCGTCCGTCCTGCGCCATGCACCCTCACCTTTCACACCCAGGTATGCATGTCATGCATACCGCATGAAGGTCGTGGGGTGCGATACCGCGGGAGGCTGCGCCGTTCAGAACACTCTGAGCTGACGGACGATCTCTAAGGCAGACGGGTCCCCTTCGGCCTGAACGCCGAGGCTTTCCCAGGGACCGCGTTGGGTTATCCATCGCACGAAGGCTTCCGAATTGGACGTGATACGCGCGGCCACATCACCCTGGGCGCCGAGGCGCAGGGTCCGGGCGCACAGCCCGTCGAGACGGATCTCGGCACCCACGCGTAAACCGTTGAGCAGGTGGGTGTTCTGCTGCGGCAGTGCAGCCTCGATCCAGTCCAGCGTGGGGGCAAGCCGTAGCTCGTCGACGGGCGGCGGATCTGACCGCAGCGGTCCATCCGGGGCAAACAAGTCGTACCGAAGATGGATGAAGGACTCGAAGACAAAAGTCGTGGGCACGACGGAGGCCGGATAAGTTCCGACGTCACCGATCGGTATCTCGATATCTTGGCCCTCGACAGCGGCGAGCAGCTCCAGCCCTCGCGAACTGACCGACTCATAGTCGGCCACGACCTCCGCCGGGGTCATGGAACGACGGGACGCGACGTACAGGTCCGCTGCGCGTTCGGCGGGCAGGCCGCCCGGGTCCGGCAGCGTCGACGGATCGACAGCCAACCAGTAGCTACACGCCATGTGCGACACCAGATCCTGGACCGACCAGCCAGCACACCCGCTGTCCTCCGCCCACGTCGAGTCAGGCATTTGCGTGCAAACCTTCAGAACGGTTGCGCGTTCTTCCGCTATCGCGTCGAGCGTGGCAGACATGACCCTATCCCCTTTCATACATACCGTATGTATGAACATACACCCTGTACGTAAGACGTCAAGCGGTCCTCCGGTCTGCGTTCGGGCGGCAGCGCCAACGGCTGCCGCGCCGCCCGGAGCGGTGCAACGCCGGGTTGGCGACATGCGACTTCACGCCCGAGCGTCACGCCAGCGTGGCGCCCGACCCAGGCCGTCACGCTGGCGTGACGCTCGGCGCTCGGGTTACGACGTTCTGAAAGGCGCCGCCCTGACGGCCAATCTCCCCGATCAGCAGGTCATTTCGCGCAACTCGGCCCCGTTCACGGCGAAAGCCGTTGGCGACAGCCAACACTGACGACCGTGCGGGCCCGTTCGCATTTCGCACGCCGGCTGATCGCGCGCAGAAAAATTCCTTGGCTGGTACTATTCCGCCGTAACCTCGCCTGAGATATGGTGATCGAGGCGTCGTTTCGTGGACCCTGGAGTTGCACGAATGGCATTGCCCAGATAGCGCTCGCTATCGGTGACACGTTGGGTCCGTGGCGTCCAGATAAAGGCTTGTTTGAGCAGTAGTCCGGAGTTAACCGCGCGCCGCATCAAACGAATCCGCGTGCCGGTTGGCTCTTGCACGGCAAGACGATGGCAATCGTGCGGGTCCTGTCAATCCCGTGCGGTTGTTTGGCCCGAGGGGGACCTTTATGCTTGCGCCGCGCGACGGTCAGCGAGTCAGCTATTCCCCCTGGTTGCCGGCATGCGCGGGGCCAATTCATGCCGGAGTGAGCCAAATCACTGATGCACATTCCACGCAGCTAGCGAGAAGGCACTTACCGGTCGCGCGAAATAAAACTCGCTCGGCAGGTCAAAGTCGTACAGCAACTCACGCGCGGGCGCGTTAAGGTCATCCGACTGGCGTCGCCAACTGACGAGGAAAGGTAGCGCATGTTCCTGGGCACGGTTGACGACTGGACAGCCGAGGGCACCGTCGTATCCTGGTATCCCACCGCGAACACTTACGCGCGCGCCGCAGAAGCGCAATACCATCCCGTCCCGGTGAGTTACCAGCAGTCGCAGCATCTGCGCTATTACCGACGCCAGGTCAGCCTCGGCCGCGATATTCCCCGATTGTGCATCGGAGCCTGGGAGATCAGCGGCGTGTGCGATATCGATGCGATGACGCAAGCGCTGAATAGCCACGTGCGGCGACACGATGCCTACCACGACCGGTTTGCCTTCACCGGCAATGACGAAATCCTCCGCTACGTCATTGCCGACCCGGAGAACATCACGCTTGCGCCAACGGATCTCGGAGAAATGGCTCCGCTTCAGATCCGCAAGCTCATCCTCGATACCCCCGATCCGCTGCAATGGGACTGCTTCAGCTTCGGAATTGTCCAGGGCGAGGACCGGTTCACCATCTACATCGCCGTCGATCACTTGCGCGCCGACGGTATGTCGGCCGGCGTGATCTTCCTGGACGTCCAGACGGCGTACTTCAGCGCGCTGCAGAACGGGCAGGCCGCGCTGGCGCCCGCAGCCAGTCATCGCGATTTCAGCGCGAAGCAGCGCGCCTACACCGCCAGCCTCGATGACGAGGCGCCCGAAATCCAGCGCTGGCGCGCCTTCCTCTCGGCGAACAACGGTGCACTGCCGAGGTTTCCACTGGAACTGGGTGAGCCGTCCGCGGATACGCCGGGAGCCATCGACGTGTTCGACCTGATCGATGACGACCAGGGCCGGCGTTTCGAGGCCGCGTGCCGTGCCGCGGGAGCGCGCTTCAGCGGTGGCGTGTTCGCGTGCGCCGCCCTGGCCGAGCATCGGTTAACCGGCGCGGCCACATATTTCGGACTAACCCCCTTTGACAACCGGCGAGATCCCGCCCACGCCACCGCGGTCGGCTGGTTGGCCAGCTTCGTCCCGTTGGCGATTCCGATCGCCGGTAAGTCATTCGACGAAGTGGTCAGCGCCGCCCAGGCGTCGTTCGACGCGAACACGGCCCTCGGCGCGGTGCCTTATTACCACCTGCTCGAGACACCGGCCGGCTCGGAGGGCCACTTCGAGGTTCCGGACCGACCGGTGCCGATGTTGTCCTACATCGACATTCGCAAGCTCCCGTTCGGTGACTACTTCGATGGTTTACGCGCCGGCATCTGGGGTGACAACCGGCTGTCGGAAACGGTGTGCATGTGGGTCAATCGCATGCACGACGGAACGCAACTGGTGGTCGCTTACCCGGGCACCGACATCGCTCGCGGATCGGTCCGGCGCTATGTCGAGACCATGCGCGCCGAGTTCACCCGGGTGTCCGACGCCGGGCTGCACAACAATGCCTGATGTATTTGCGTTCTCCTGCAACAGGTCTCGGTGTGAGCGGCCTGAAGACACATGCACCTCCTAACTCGCCGGTGACGAAGCTGGCGCTGCTGGACCAGGCCGCGTTCCTGCGGCTGCGGGCCACCGGTCAGGGCAGCACGGTGCAATGCACGTGGGTGTACGACCGCGACGTGAACATCGACGCGTTGCGCACCTTCAAAGACAATCTCGGTGCCGGTCTCCTCGGGCGGCGCATCGAGCGCTCACCGCTGCCTTTCGGGCGTCATCGCTGGGTACTCGACAACCATTCTCCAGAGATCGCGCTAGAGCCGCGACAACCGCGGTCGGCGATCGGCGCGTGGATCGAAAGACGTGCACAGGTACCCGTCGACCCCGAGTTCGGCCCGACTTTTCACATGGGCGTGCTGCCGCTGGATGACGGCGGTGCGGCCGTCACCCTGGTGTCATCACACTGCGTCGTCGATGGACTCGCGGCGATAACGGCGGTAACCGAGGCGGTGAATAAAGAGAGACGCAATCGCGGTTACCCGCAGCCGAATTCACGTAGCCGGCTGCGCGCCGTCTCCGAGGACCTGACCGATGCCATGCGTTCGCTGCCGGTGGTCATCCGCGCCGTGATCGCGACCCTGATGATTCTGCTCAAGGCCTCGTCCGGTCCCCGGCCTGCGCCCGGGGCGCGGCGGCCCGGCCCGCCCTCCCCGAATGCCGATGAGCAGACGGCACTCCCATCGGTGACGATCCAGACCGACGCCGCCGCATGGGAAGCCCGTGCGCGCAGTCTCAACGGAAGCAGCAACACACTCTTCGTCGCATTCGCGGCTCGGCTGGCGTGCCGGATCGGCAGGGTGCTTCCAGACGGGAACTCGGTGACGGTCGTGCTGCCGGTCAGCGACCGCACCGGCAACGACGACCGGGCCAACGCCCTGACCTCGATCACCCTTACCGTCGATGGAACAACGGTGGCCAACGACTTGAGTTGCGTCCGAGCCGATGTCAAGAGGGAGCTGACGTCGCTGCGCCAAGAGCCCAACGAAATGCTCGCGGGGTTACCGCTCGTCCCGTTCACACCACGCTGGCTCGTCCGCCACGCCGAAGGCATCGCGATGTCCGTCGGCCGGCTTCCGGTCGGCTGCTCGAACCTCGGAAGCCTCGATCCCGCCGTTGGCCGCATCGATGGTGCCGATGCAGCCGAGGTCTCCATCCGGCTGGCCGAGCAGGGCATCACCCGCCGCCGCATCGAGCAGACCCATGGCCAATTGTTCTGCAGCACTGGGACGATCAACGGCAGCCGGTTTCTCAACGTCATAGCGTGCCAGGACGGCGCCGGCAACACCGCAGCGCAAGCCGGCGAGCTCGCGTGCAGCGCCCTGGCTGACCTGCAGCTGGGGGCCACCACCGTCTACGAGGGCCAGATCTGATGGTGGGCCTGGACCTCAGAGCGACTCAAAGCCGGCGCCACCTCATGTACGCGGGTGTCGCCGCCGCGATTGCGGCCTGGGCGGCATCGGTGCTGTGGTTCGCGATCAAGATCGTTCCGCTCGACGTGTACTGGATGTCGTACTACGCGGCCGACTACACGCATGGCTTCGTGCGGCGCGGTCTTGCCGGCGAATTGGTGCGGCTCGCCCCGGGACACTACTTCTCCGCCACGCTGAGTCTGCGGTGGCTGTCGACGGCTGTCTATCTCGGCGGCCTGGCAACGGTCGCGGGTGTAGTGCTCTTCGGTCGCCCGCGGTCTGAGCGCCGATTGTTGGTGGCGATGCTGATTCCGTTGCTGCCCTTTGGAGTTCCGTTTGCGGCATACTCGGCCCGGCCGGATCTGTTCGGGGCAGCGGCGCTGGCGCTGTTCTCCTCAGCGTTGTTGCTGGCACGTTCCCGTGCCGTCGCGATGGCATGGTGCACGGCCTACGGTCTTGTGACTGCGGCGCTGACGCTCATGCACGAGGCGGTAGGGCTGCAGTTCGCATTGGGCGCCGTGCTGGCGATCATCGTCCTGGGCGGTGCGCTGACAGACGCCCGGGGCCTCGGCGTGCTCCTCGCGGTGGCGCCGGGAGCCGGCACGACGGCCGCGGTCGCGGCGTTCGGCCGTCACGACGTCGCCGCCCAATTGTGCGCGTCGGTCCCCCACCACTTGATGCCGAACCCGTTTGCGACGGTGACGTCGCCAACCACGTTGCTGCGCTATGTCATTGACGGGCAATCGCGGCAAACCGACTACCACGACTGGGTGTGCCGAAACGTGATGCCGAACTACGACAACGGAATCACGGATGCCATCCGTACCGTCGGCCACATCGGCATGGTCGGCCTCACCATGTCCCTGGTGTTCGGAGCCGCCGCCGTGGTGGTGACGATGTGGGGACTCAGCAGTGTTTCGGGCGTGCCGCTGGGTGCGTTCCTCGACGCGCTGCGGGGCCGGGTGGCCTGGGTCGTCGCCGGGTCGGTGTTGATCTCCCCGGTCTTCCTGACCGGCTACGACTGGACCCGCTGGCTGACGATCGTGGCGTTCGACGTCGGGATGGTGTTCGCCCTCTTCGCGGCGCGCAGGCCGGAGATCGAGCAGGCGCCGACTCCGAAAACGTTGCGGCTGTTCATTTTTCTCGTGATCGCGCTCGTGCTGATCCCGGTGGGCACGGTCCCCGGCTTCGGCGGCCCGCGGATGTTCTGACCGGCTCCACGGCCCGGCCGCAACCGCGCCACCCGAGAAATCGCCTCGAAACTGCCTCGAGACTGCCATTGACTAATGTCACCATTTGTTATTGACTGCGTGACATGGCGGACGGTGTTCCGGCCCGCGGGTCATTGCGGTCCCGTGGCGCGGCGGCGGTAAGTGCTTACACCCTGCGGCCGGTCACGGGCCTGATACCCCCCGAGCGGACCTGGGGGTTATGGCTGTCGCGCCAGATCGTCGCCCGGATCATGGGGACGTTCGGCCCCTCGCTGACGGGCACCCGCGTCGAACACGTCGACACGAAGCTGCCCGACGGGCGGCGCGTCAAGGGTGAATGGGTATACGGACCGCGCACGCCGACGAGCGAGGCGCCGCGGTCGTCCACCACCGGGGGAGCGATCTACTACGTGCACGGCAGCGGCTACGCGGTGTGCTCGCCGAAAACCCACCGGCGATTGACGTCCTGGCTCTCATCCTTGACCGGCTTGCCGGTGTTCAGCATCGATTATCGACTCGCGCCACGCCACCGCTTTCCCACCGCGGCCGACGACGCACGGGCGGGCTGGGATTGGCTGGTGCAATCGTGCGGTGTGCCGCCGAAACAAATTGTGGTCGCCGGTGATTCGGCCGGCGGACACCTGGCCGTCGACATGTTGCTGCAACCCGAGGTCGCCGCCGATCACCCGGCCGCGCTGGCGCTGTTCTCCCCGCTGTACGACGTCACCTTCGCGCTGTGCCTCGCCCGTGAACGGATGCGTCGCGATCCCGCGATCCGGGCGGCCGACGCGGCTCGCCTGGTCGGCATGTATCACGCTGGAGTCGACCCCGCCCACCAGCGGCTGACACTCAATGTGGCCGGCGGCCCGCCACTTCCGCCGACCCTCATCCAGGCCGGTGGAGCCGAGATGCTGCAAGACGACGCCCGTCAGCTCGCGGCCGACATCCAAGCCGCGGGCGGGCGATGCGAACTGCAGATCTGGCCGCACCAGGTGCACGTCTTTCAGGCACTGCCACGCGTGACGCCCGAAGCCGCCAAGGCCGTGGCCTACGTCGCGAGGTTCATCGCCCACGCGTTGCAGGATGCGCGCGCTGTGACCCAGGAGGTGCTCTGAGGGATGTTGGACAGATTGCTGGGGAGGTCGAAACCGAGCCGCGGCGCGTCGGCGGTGGTGACCGGCGCCGGAAGTGGCATCGGCGCGGCGTTCGCGGTCGAACTCGCCCGCCGCGGCGGCGCGGTCGTCTGCAGCGACATCGACGAAGCCGCCGCCCAGAGGACGGCCGACACGATCACCGAACTGGGCGCCAGGGCCACCGCCATCCGTTGCGACGTTTCGGAATTCGAGGATGTCCGGGCGCTGGCGGACCAATCGCAGGCCTGGTTTTCCGGGCCGCCAACGCTGGTGATCAACAACGCCGGTGTCGGCGCCGGCGGCGCGGCCATCGGCGATGCGCCGCTGGACGATTGGATGTGGACGCTGGGCATCAACCTGTGGGGGCCCATTCACGGCTGCCATGTGTTCACCCCGATCCTGCGGGGTCCGTCGCACGCTGCCCGCGGCATCATCAACGTCGCCTCGGCGGCCGCCTTCGGCGCGGCCCCGGGCATGGCCGCCTACAACGTCAGCAAGGCCGGAGTGCTGTCACTTTCGGAGACTTTGGCCGCCGAATTGGCCGGCACCGGGGTGAAAGTCACGGTGCTGTGCCCGACCTTCGTCAAGACCAACATCGTCGAGTCTGGCCGCATCAGCGAGGAATCCAGCCAGCTGGCGAACACATTGATGCGCTGGACCGGATTCTCCGCGGACAAGGTCGCGAGGATCTGCCTGGACGCGCACGACCGCGGCGAGCTGTACTGCATGCCGCAACTCGACGCCAAGATCGGCTGGAGCATCAAACGCATGGCCCCGCAGGCCTATACGCGTGCGGCCGGACTGGTGTCCCGAATCAACCTGCCCTGATCAAGCAAAGGAGCCCCGGTGGCCATCGACATGGAAGCTATGCTCGCCAAGATCAAGGATCGCCAGTGGGCGCTCGCCGACATCGATTGGGACGCGCCCGGCGCCGAAATGATCAGTGATGAACAGCGGCCACAGCTCAAGGCGTTCATGGCCGACCTATGCTGGATCGAGAACATTGGCGCCCGGGGCTTCGCTGCGCTAGCGAAGAAGGCACCCACACCGACCATTGCCGAGATCTACCGTTACTTCCACGCCGAGGAGCAGCGTCACGCCAACGCCGAACTGGCGCTGATGAAGCGTTGGGGCATGCTCGAGGACGGTGAGATTCCCGAGCCGAACGTGAACATCCGACTGGCGATCGACTGGCTGGACCGCTGGGCCGACGACATGCCGCTGTCTCTGCTGGGCACGGTCATTCCGATGCTCGAAGTCGCACTGGACGGCGCCCTGTTGAAATTCCTCCTCGACGAGGTGCACGACCCCATCTGCCACCAGGTCTTCGAGAAGATCAACAATGACGAATCACGCCACCTGGTTGTCGATTTCGAAGTCCTCGACATGATCGGGCACGCGAAGATACGACGGTTATTGATCGACTTCGTCGGTCACAATGCCACTCCGGGTCTCATCATCGGCGCGATCATGGGCGCACCGCTGATCAACAGGATCCGCAACGAGATCACGGCCATGGGTATGGAGCCGGAGCGGCTTTACAGAGCTGTGAAAAGATTCAAAGAGCTTGGCGATCGCGGCGAAAGTACCAGGCGGGTACCGACTTATCGTTTCCTGAGGCGTTACGCGGGAGTGGTCACAAATCCACGCCACCCGTACCACCTGCTGGCGAATTCGATGGTATGGCTTTCCGACCGATATCCGCGGCCCCTGCTTCCGTCGGTGCCGACTTGGGTTGGAGAACTCACCCACGAGCCGGCGGCGTGACCATGGCAGGCGACCACACCCACGCGGTGCTCATCATCGGAGCCGGCTTCACCGGGCTGGGAGCCGCGATCCGGTTGGCCGACGCCGGAGTAGACGACATCGTCATCCTGGAACGCGGCGACCGGGTTGGCGGAACCTGGCGCGACACAACCTATCCGGGTGCCAGCTGCGACGTCCCCTCGCTGCTGTATTCGTACTCGTTCGTCAAGAACCCGGCCTGGTCGCGTACGTACTCCCCCGCCCCGGAGATCTGCCGCCACCTCGAAGACATGGCGACCAGATTCGACATCCGCCGCCACATCCGATTCGGTCATGAGGTCAACGGCCTGAGCTTCGACGAAGCTAGCGGGGTTTGGACCGCAACCACCAAACGCCGCAAGCGGTTCCGCGCGCGCACCGTCGTGCTGGCATCCGGACCGCTGTCGGACGTCAGCTTCCCCGACATTCGCGGTCTGGACAGCTATCGCGGACACAAGATTCACAGCGCACGCTGGGACCACGACTACGATTTCACGGGCCAGCGGGTCGCCGTCATCGGCACCGGCGCCAGCGCGATCCAGATCGTCCCCGAACTGGTGAAGCGGGCCGGCTTCGTCAAGGTGTTCCAACGCACCCCTTGCTGGGTGCTGCCGCGCCTGGATGCCGCCACCCCGCCGGCGGTGCAGGCCCTGTTCACCAAAGTGCCCGCCGCCCAGCAGCTTGCGCGGCAGGCCTTGTTCTGGGGCCACGAGGCGAGCGCCACGGCCCTGGTGTGGGACACACCGCTGACCTCGCTGGCCGCGCGCCTGGGGCGGGCACACCTGCGCGCGCAGGTGAAGGACCCTTGGCTGCGACGCCAGCTGACGCCGGACTTCCGGCCGGGGTGCAAGCGCATGCTGGTCTCCAGCGACTACTACCCTGCCCTGCAGCGCGACAACTGCAAGCTCATTGATTGGCCGATCGCCACGATGAGCCCGGCCGGCATCCGCACCAGCGACGGCATCGAGCACCACCTCGATGCCATCGTCTTCGCCACCGGCTACGACGTCCATCTGACCGGGCCGCCGTTTGCGGTCACCGGGCTCGGCGGCCGGTCGCTGGCCGACGAATGGGCCGATGGCGCACAGGCTTACAAGAGCATCAACGTGCACGGGTACCCGAATCTGTTCGTTATGACCGGACCCAACTCCGGGCCGGGCCACAACTCCCTGCTGGTCTACATCGAGGGTCAGCTGGAGTACGCGGTGCGCGGCATCACCGCCATCCTCGACAACGATCTGCGCTATCTCGATGTGCGTGAAAAGGTCCAGCGCCGCCACAACGACAGCCTCCAGCGCCGCCTCGCCAAAACGACCTGGATGTCCGGCTGCCGCAGCTGGTACCTCACCAAGGACGGATACAACGGGTCAATGTACCCGGGTTTCGCGACGCAGTATCTTCGGCAGATGAGGGATTTCCGCTACGACGATTACCGAGCGGTGGCGTACCGCACCCGCGCGCTCGCCGCCGCGCCGGGCTGACGCATGGCACCGGACCGCCCGCCCCGCCGTTCTTCAAGCCCCGAACCCGGCACTATCGCCAGCGTGCTGCACAACGTGCGGCGCGCGCCCAAGCGCGTTCGGCGCCAATCGCGGGAGTACCGGCAATTGATCGAAACGGCTGTCTCGCAGCTTTTTGACGCGGCGGTCCGCCACCCCCAGGGCGGCCCCGCGTCCGGTGAGTACCGGATCGATGACCTGGCCCGGCTGGCCGGCACCACCACCCGCAACATCCGCGTCTATCGCGACCGCGGATTGCTCCCCCCGCCGTTGCGGGTCGGCCGCATCGCACTGTTCAACGACACCCACCTGACCCGGCTGCGGCTCATCACCTCGATGCTCGATCGCGGATACAACATCGCCCACGTTCGCGAAATGCTCAGCGCCTGGGAGCAGGGCAAGAATTTGGGCGACGTGCTGGGCCTGGAGACCGCCATCGCGGGCCCCTGGACCACCGAGAAGCCGGAGACCATGGCACTGGCCGAGGCGCAGCGACTCGTCGACGACCCGGACGCGTTCGAGCGCTTGGTAGCGCTGCACGTCATCCGGGTCGACGGAGCCCAAGCCACCGTCACCCGCCCTAAACTGATCGAGGCGTTCAACGAAATCCGTGGGTACGGCGTCAAATTGGAGAAGCTCGTCGACCTACACGAGCAGATCGTGCCCGAAATCGACAAGATCAGCGACATGCTGGTGCGCGCCGGAGCCGAGCACGTGCTGGACCGCATCAAGCCGGGCGAGCCGTTGCCGCCGGATGCCGAGATCGCCGAGCTGATCACGATGCTGGTGCGCTTCCGCACTCAAGCCGTGGCGACGGTCACCGCCACGCTTGCGTCGTCGATCGAGTCCAACATCGAGTCACTAGTGGGCCAGATACTCGCCGACTACCTCGAGTCCGGCTCGTCGGCGGAAACGGCGTCGGGCTAGGCCATGTTGGCTTGGCGAGACCCTCATCAGCGGAAAATCACCGTCAGTGCCCGCTCAGGGTCAGTGTCCCTTCGGTTTTCAGCACCTTGCTGGCGGTGATCCTCTCGATCTTGCGGGCCTCGCGCTCGAGGTAGCGCTGCTTGGATTCGTCGAACTTGTCGGAGGCCTGCTCGAGCTCCTTGACCAACACTGCGAGATCGTCGCGCATCCGCGCGGCCTCCCCGGTGAAGTCTTCGCGTTCGAAGATGCGCCACTTCCTGAGCACCGGCATTACCACCTCGTCAAGATGGATGCGCGGGTCGTAAACACCGCCGACGGCGATGATTACCGCCTTGCGCCGGAATTCGGGCACCGTGAATCCGGGCATCTTGAAGTTGCGCAGGATTCGGTGCACCGACTTCATCGCCTGGTTCGGGGCGATGTCCAGACCCGCCCCGCTGACGTCCCGGTAGAAGATCATGTGCAGGTTCTCGTCGTGCGAGACGCGGGCCATCAGCTGCTCCGCGATGGGGTCTTGGGATGCCTTGCCCGTGTTGCGGTGGGAGACCCGGGTGGCCAGCTCCTGAAAAGAGACGTACATGACCGAGTCGAACAAGCTCTCGGCAAACAGGTCACCCTGCTGATTCTGCCCCGGGCTGAAGCCGCGGGTCATTTGCTCGAGCCGCAGCTTCTCCAGTTCCACGGGGTCGACGGCGCGGGTGACCACCAGGTAGTCGCGCAACGCCGTGCTGTGCCGAGCCTCCTCGGCCGTCCACCTGTTGACCCACTGCCCCCAGGGGCCGTCCATGCTGAAGTTCATCGCAATCTCGCGGTGATACGACGGCAGATTGTCCTCTGTCAGCAGGTTCTGCACCATCGCCACCTGCGCGACATCGGGGAGCCGGCTGTGTCCAGGCTCCCAATCCTGACCGTCCAGCGCATAGAAGTTCTTGCCGTCCGACCACGGGACATAGTCGTGTGGATTCCACTCTTTGAACATCGACAGGTGGCGGTTCAGCAGGTCCTCGACCACCGGCTCGAGTTCATGTAATAGCTGCAGGTTGGTCAGGTCGTTGGACACGAAACCCTCCAGTTATGTGTGCCGTCAAGTAACGCACAATGTATCTGTGTCATGCGGTTACATGAAGATGACACGCCGGAAACCCGGCGAACTAGGGCCAAAGGTCCCTATGGCGGGGATGGGCCGTCCGCCGGAGGACTCCGACGGGGCACGAGTCAGTCGCGCGAGCGCTACCGGCGCGGAACCAGGTAGGGCGCGAGGGTGGACAGCTTTTCGCAGGTCTCTTCGAATTCCCGCTCCGGCGTGGACTCTTCGATGATGCCCGCCCCGGCCCGCAACCATGTCATGCCGTCGCGTTCGTAAGCCGCCCGCAATGTCAGCGCCGCGTCCAGGCCGCCGTCGGCCGAAAACATCACGACCGCACCGGAATACAGTCCGCGCGGTGCGTCGTCGAGGCGCAGGATCGCCTCCACGCCGGCCGCCTTCGGGATGCCAGACGCGGTGACCGCGGGGAAAAGCGCTTCCAGCGCGTCCATCCGGTCGTGCGACGGACTTAGCCGCCCGCTGACCGTGGAGCCGAGGTGCTGCACGCTCCCGCGTTCCCGGACCGTCATGAAGTCGGCGACAACCGCACTGCCGGGTTCGGCGATCTCGGCCATCTCCTGCAACGAGCTTCGCACCGAGATGGCGTGCTCGACAATCTCTTTGGAGTTCGATTCCAGGTCGTCGCGGGCCTGCCGGTCGCGGGCCACGCCGCGACCCAGCGCCCGCGTACCCGCCAGCGGCTCGGTCACCACGATGCCGTCGTCGTGCACGGCCGCGACCAGTTCGGGGCTGTAGCCGACGGCGCGGATTCCACCCAGCCGCAACAAGAACGACCGCACCGGGGTGTTGTGTCGACGACCCAGCCGGTAGGTGGACGGGAAGTCCAGCCGGAAAGGCACCGCTAGACAACGGGACAGGATCACCTTGTGGTAGCGGCCCGACGCAATCTCGCCGACGGCCGACGCCACCCGATCGCGGTACTTGGATGGGTCGGCCATGACGTCGACCGCGCGAGCCTGCCGCGCCTCGGGCACACCGTCACCCAGCAATCCGAGTACCGCGTCGCGATGCGCCGCGGTCGCGTCCCACAGCTGGACCGCATCCCGGTCCACCACGATGCGCGTGCGGGGCCAGAACACGCGAGCCAGCGGGGTTCGCGGCGCCAGCCGCTGCTGCAGCCCGTAGCGGTAGACGCCGAACTCGAAGGCGATCCAGCCGAAGAGCTGGTCGGTTTCCAGCAACAGCCTGTCGACGGCCTCGCCCAGCACGGGCCCGGGCCGCCCCGACCACTGCTGCCGCTGCACCACCCCGTCCCGGATGACCCGCACTTCGTCGCTGTCCAGCTCGACCATCGCGCGCACACCGCTGGCCAGCACCCATTGACCCCCGCGCTCGTAGAGCAGGTATTCCTCGCCGGTTTGTTCGGGTAGCAACGCGGCGAGCTCGGCGGCCAGGTCGGCCGGGTCTACGTGCACGGGAAGGGGAATCGGCGATGACGTGGAGCCGGCGGAACTCGTCTGAACGCTGGCCTCGGTCACGGTTAGTAAATGTAGCCTAACCTATGTAGGAGCGCGCAACCGCTCCCTGCAAGCCCCGGCAAATCCGGGCCGGTCCGCTAAAACTCCCTTCGAGTCAATGCGCCGGCGGTCCCGGGGCGGCGCGGGGCTCAGGACCCCGGCGGCCGGACCCGCAACAGTTTCCGCAGGTAATCGAAGCGGCCAAGCCGGTGTCGTCGGCGCCCGCATCCCCTGTGTGCACCTCGACACCCCAAAGACACCCCGAACGTTTCCCCACTGTTTACGTCGCGACCGAACATCGACCGGCCACGGCGACGCGACTTCTCCTAAGATCGAGTCGATCCGTGCAAACCCGCCAACGGGGCTTCAGTTGGGCGCGGTGGCTCGGGTGAGCTCCATCGCAGTAGGTAAAGGAGTGGCGCGTGAACTCCTATCCGGACGACTATTCGAGAGCAACATCATGTTCGTGATCCGGCTTGCAAACGGCGAAGAGGTCCAGGGCGGCGACAGTGACGAACTCGAAATCAACCAGGAAACCGGAGTGCTTACGGTTTCGCGCGTTGACGGTTTCGAGAAAATCACCACCCATTACTCACCAATGGCATGGCTGTCGGTGACACACCGCCAGAAGGGCGTCGGGGTCCGGCCGTCGGTTATTTCGTCGGCGCGTTGATACTTCACTGACCCCACAGCAAATACACAGCACTTTCCCACCAAATCCACGCCTGCCAAGCCGCCGGCGCGCCCCCGAAAGATCGCCGGCCACAGGCCTTTGAACAGGGATTTTCCTGCGCGCCGGCCAGCCGGCAGCGCTTCGACACGCTCGTACTACACCCTTTGCATTCGAGTGGCGGTTTGACACCGGCGGGGATAGGTTTTGCTCGGTCGTCGGGATGTTCGTGGTGGCTCCGCTTGCGGACGGTGCTTTCCCTGATCACCGCACTCATCGAGGGAGGCATCGAATGCTGCAAGAGTTCTGGCAGAACTTCACCCATAACCTGTTCAAGCCGCTCCTGCTGTTCTTCTACTTCGGATTCCTCATCCCGATCCTGAAAGTGCGCTTCGAATTTCCCTATGTGATCTACCAGGGCCTGACCATGTACTTGCTGCTGGCCATCGGCTGGCACGGCGGTGAAGAACTCGCCAAGATCAGCGCCGGCAGCATCGGGGTGATCGTGGGCTTCATGGTGTTGGGGTTCGTGCTCAATTTCGTGATCGGCGGCCTCGCCTACCTGCTGCTGAACTGGTTGACGTCGCTACGAAGAATCGACCGAGCGACGGTCGCGGGGTATTACGGATCCGACTCGGCGGGCACGTTCGCCACCTGCGTTGCCGTCCTGACGGCCATCGGCATGGCGTTCAACGCCTACATGCCGGTCATGTTGGCCGTCATGGAGATTCCGGGCTGCCTGGTGGCCCTGTACTTCGTGGCGCGGCTTCGCCACCGCGGCATGGACACGGCGGGAAACATGATGGACGAACCGGGCTACATCGCGCCGGTCAGGGTCGGAGTCGGGCCCGGCACCGCGGCCCAGCCCCCGCACGGCCAGAGCCTCGAGGCCGAACACGAGCGCGGGATCGAGGAGGAGCTCGAATTCTCCCTGGAAAAGCTCGACCATCCAGACTGGGAGCCCGACCAGAGCCCGCCTCGCACGTCGAGCAATCGGGCGCCGATCTTCTCGCGGGAGCTCTTCCAAGAGGTCTTCCTCAACCCCGGCCTCGTCCTGCTGATGGGAGGCATCATCATCGGCCTGGTCAGCGGGCTACAGGGGCAGAAGGTCGTCGCCGACGACGACAAGTTCTTCGTCATGGCGTTCCAGGGTGTGCTCTGTTTGTTCCTGCTCGAGATGGGCATGACGGCCTCCCGGAAGTTGAAGGATCTGCGAACGGCGGGCCCCGGTTTCATCCTCTTCGGCCTGCTGGCGCCGAACCTCTTTGCGCCGCTTGGCATCCTGGTTGCCCACATCTACGCCTCGCTCACCCACGTCGATTTCAAGCCGGGAACCTATGTGCTCTTCGCCGTGCTCTGCGGCGCGGCGTCCTATATCGCCGTCCCGGCGGTCCAGCGGCTGGCGATACCCGAGGCCAGCCCCACCCTGCCGTTGGCCGCATCACTCGGTTTGACGTTCTCCTACAACGTGACGATCGGGATCCCGCTTTACATCGAGGTCAATCGGCTGATCGGCCACTGGTTCTAGTTGCGCCCACCGGCGAATCGAGATGGGCGACAATTCCTTTGACCGGCCGGGCCGGACCTGAGTCGACACCCGATCCAGCTGGTTGTTAATTGTTCGTAAAGACGGGTTGAGTCGGCTCGCCGAAGCCCGTGGGTCTCCACTAAGTTCGTGGGCGCCGCGAGTCGCTTGCTGCCGCCCGCTGCGCCGGACTGCGTCGCCGGGAGGCGCCCATGCTCTACGAGTTGTGGCAGAACTTCGTCCACAATCTCTTCAAGCCACTGTTGCTGTTCTTCTATTTCGGGTTCCTCATCCCGATTCTCAAGGTGCGGTTCGAGTTTCCCTACGTGATCTACCAGGGCCTGACCATGTACCTCCTGGTGGCGATCGGCTGGCAGGGTGGTGAGGAGCTCGCCAAGGTAAAACCGGCCGACATCGACAACATCGCCGGGTTCGTAGCGCTGGGCTTCGCGCTGAATTTCGCGATAGGTGTACTCACCTACGTCCTGCTGCGCTACCTGACCAGGCTGCGGCGGGTCGACAGGGCGACGGTTGCGGGCTACTACGGATCGGACTCGGCCGGCACGTTCGCCACCTGCGTGGCCGTACTGACCAGCGTCGGGATCGCCTTCGACGCCTACATGCCGGTCCTCCTGGCGTTCATGGAGATTCCCGGCTGCCTGGTGGCGCTATACCTGGTGGCCCGACTCCGGCACCGCGGAATGGACGACTCCGGCTACCTGCCGGACGAACACGGCTACACCGCTGCCGCCAAGGTGGGGCCGGGCGCGGCCGCCCAAGCAGAAGGAGTGGACGAGCGAACCGAGCGCGGGATCGAGGAGGAGCTGGAGTTCTCACTGGAAAAGCGAGAACATCCCGAGTGGGACGGGGACACCCTGCAGCGCAAGAAGGCACCGCTGTTCTCGCGCGCGATTTTGCAGGAGGTCTTCCTCAACCCCGGACTGATCCTGCTCGTCGGCGGCATCGCCATCGGTTTCATCGGTGCGCTGCAGGGCCAGAAGGTTGTGCACGACCAGAACGAGCTGTTCGTCGCGGCGTTTCAGGGTGTGCTCTGCCTGTTCCTGCTCGAAATGGGAATGACGGCGTCCCGCAAGCTACGGGACCTCAAGTTGGCCGGCAGCGGGTTCATCATCTTCGGCTTGTTGGCGCCCAATGTCTTTGCGACGCTGGGCATCCTGGGCGCCTACTGCTACGCCAACCTCACCGATACACACTTTCAGCCGGGAACCTACGTGCTGTTCGCCGTGCTGTGCGGCTCGGCGTCCTACATCACGCTGCCCGCGGTGCAGCGGCTGGGAATCCCGGAGGCGAGCCCGACCTTGCCGCTGGCCGCCGCGCTGGGTCTGACATTCTCCTACACCGTCACCATCGGGATCCCGCTGTACATCGAAATCAATCACGCAGTCGCGCACTGGTTCCCGAGCAGCTGAGCACTACCCCAGGACGGTCCGCACCACGGCGTCGGCCAGCAGCCGACCGCGCGGCGTGAGGACGAACCGATCGCCGTCGGATATCAGCAACCCGTCGGCGACCGCGCCTTCGGCGCGTTCGAGTTCGGCGGGGCTCAGCACGTCACGCGGAAGACCCTGCCGCAGCCGGGTTTTCAATAGGACCTCTTCGGTGTGCAGCGCGTCGGCGTCCAGCCGCTCGAATCCTCCCACGGGTAGCCCGGGAGCGGCCAGCCTCTCCGCATAGGCGTTGGGGTGCTTGACATTCCACCACCGCGTGGCGCCGGCGTAGCCATGGGCTCCGGGTCCCGCACCCCACCACTGGCCACCGTCCCAATAGCCGAGGTTGTGTCGGCATTCGCCGCCGGGCCGCGACCAGTTGGACACTTCGTACCAGGTCATTCCGGCCTCGGACAACCGGGCATCGACCAGCTCGTAGCGGTGCGCGAGCACGTCGTCGTCCGGGGCCGCCAGCTCGCCACGCCGAACGCGTCGGGCCAGGGCGGTGCCCTCCTCCACGACCAGCGCGTACGCCGACACGTGATCGACGCCGGTCTCGATCGCCGTGTCGACCGAGCGCAGCAGATCGTCGTCGGACTCTCCCGGCGTCCCATAGATCAGATCGAGGCTGACGTGCTCGAAGCCCGCATCCAGCGCTTCGCGCGCGGCGGCGGCCGATCGGTTGGGGGTGTGAATGCGGTCGAGGACTCCCAGCACCCTGGGTGACACCGACTGCATGCCGAGCGACACCCGCGTGTAGCCGGCCGCGCGGATGGCGTCGAAGAAGTCCGGCCAGGCCGACTCGGGGTTGGCCTCCGTGGTGATCTCGGCGTCGGGCGCCAGCGCGAAATGCTCACGCACCATGTCCACCAGCGCCGCCACGCGCACGCCGCCCAGCAGTGACGGCGTACCTCCCCCGACGAACACCGTGTTCACGGTCGGCCCGGAAAGCCGCTCCGCAGCCAGCTCCAACTCGGTCCGCAGCGCCGCCAGCCAGGCGTCGGGGTTCACACCGCCCAACTCGGCGGGCGTGTAGGTGTTGAAATCGCAGTAGCCGCAACGCGTTATGCAGAACGGCACGTGAATGTACACCCCGAACGGCCGCCCGGGGACGGGCTGCAGTTCGGGCAGCTCGACCGTTTCCTCGCGAAGCGCCATGCCAAATGATCCCACGGTGCTCGCTGCCCGGCCGCGGCGTCGATCCCCGGCCCGCACTCGATGCCCGCGGCGTTTTCCTGGCTTTTCTCACCGGCGCGGCCAGCTTAATCCGAATTTCGCTCACCGTGAGCGGATATTTGACCTGGTTGTATGGCCCCCCGACGGGCATGGCACAATGGGCAACGTGACCGTCGCTCAGCCCAGCCTTCGCATTGCGCTCGTGGCGCGGCGTCACATTGATCTCAAGCGTGTTTGCAGCTGTTGCTGTCTTCCTTGATGTCGTAGACCCGCCCACCTGTACGTCCAGCTGGCATCGGATCTGCGCCGCCGATACCACCGGTGAGCTGCGCTTTCATGCCTGCGATGTCGAGAAGGAGACCTCCGAATGACCACAGCCCGTCCCGCGAAGGCCCGCAACGAGGGCCAGTGGGCGCTGGGAGACCGGGAACCCCTCAATCCCAACGAAGAGATGAAGCACGCCGGCGCCCCCCTCGAGGTGCGCGACCGCATCGAGAACGTCTACGCCCAGGCCGGGTTCGACAGCATCGACAAGAGTGACCTGCGCGGACGCTTCCGCTGGTGGGGGCTCTACACCCAGCGCGAACAGGGTTACGACGGCACCTTCACCGGCGACGAGAACGCCGACCTGCTCGAAGCCAAGTACTTCATGATGCGGGTGCGCTGCGACGGCGGTGCGCTCTCGGCCACCGCGCTGCGCACGGTCGGCCAGATCTCGACCGAGTTCGGCCGCGACACCGCCGACATCTCGGATCGGCAGAACGTGCAGATGCACTGGATCGAGGTCGAAAACGTCCCCGAAATCTGGCGGCGGCTCGCCGACGTCGGCCTGCAGACCGCCGAGGCGTGCGGCGACTGCCCGCGCGTCATCCTGGGTTCGCCGCTGGCCGGCGAGTCGCTCGATGAGGTGATCGACCCGACCTGGGCGATAGACGAGATCGTGCGTCGCTACATCGGCCAGCCGGACTTCGCCGACCTGCCGCGCAAGTACAAGACCGCGATCTCGGGGCTGCAGGACGTCGCGCACGAGATCAACGACATCGCCTTCATCGGCGTCAACCATCCCGAGCACGGGCCCGGCCTGGACCTGTGGGTCGGCGGCGGCCTGTCCACCAACCCGATGCTGGCCCAGCGGGTCGGCGCCTGGGTGCCGCTGGCCGAGGTGCCCGAGGTATGGGAGGCCGTGACGTCGATCTTCCGCGACTACGGCTACCGGCGACTGCGGTCCAAGGCCCGGCTGAAGTTCTTGATCAAGGACTGGGGTATCGAGAAGTTTCGGGAGGTCCTCGAAACCGAGTACCTCAAGCGGCCGCTGATCGACGGCCCCGCCCCCGAACCGCTCAAGCATCCCATCGACCACATCGGGGTGCAGCGGCTCAAGAACGGCCTCAACGCCGTCGGGGCGGCTCCGATCGCCGGACGCGTCTCGGGCACCATTCTCTCGGCCGTGGCCGACCTGATGGACCGGGCCGGCTCGGACCGGGTCCGGTTCACTCCGTACCAGAAGCTGGTCATCCTCGACGTAGCCGACGACAAACTCGATGACGTGCTCGCGGGCCTCGAGGCGCTCGGGTTGCAAACCAAACCGTCCCAGTGGCGCCGAAACCTGATGGCCTGCACCGGAATCGAATACTGCAAGTTGTCGTTCGCCGAAACCCGGGGCAAGGCCCAGGTCTTGGTGCCCGAGCTGGAACGCCGGCTCGAGGACATCAACTCCGTGCTCGACGTACCGGTCACGGTCAACATCAACGGCTGTCCGAATTCGTGTGCGCGAATTCAGGTGGCCGACATCGGCTTCAAGGGCCAGATGGTCGACGACGGTCACGGGGGCTCCGTCGAGGGTTTTCAGGTGCACCTGGGCGGCAGCCTCGGGCTGGACAGCGGATTCGGGCGAAAGCTGCGCCAGCACAAGGTCACCAGTGACGAGTTGGGCGACTATATCGACCGGGTGGTACGCAACTTCATCAAAAACCGCAGTGCGGGAGAACGTTTCGCGCAGTGGGCGATTCGGGCGGATGAGGACGATTTGAGATGAGTGAACGGGCAACGAAACGGACCGAAGCCGAACTGCGGGAGCTGGCGGCGCGCGGCGCCGCGCAGCTCGAGGGCGCCAGCGCGACAGAGGTGTTGCGGTGGACCGATGAGCATTTCGGCGGCATCAACGGCCCCCGCGGCTGGGCCACCTGCAACTACGTGTTGACCTCCAGCATGCAGGAGGCCGTGTTGATCGATCTGGCATCCAAGGTCCGGCCGGGTGTACCGGTGGTGTTCCTGGACACCGGCTACCACTTCGCCGAAACCATCGGGACCCGGGACGCGGTCGAGTCGGTCTACGACATCCACGTCCTCAACATCACCCCCGAGCAGACGGTGGCCGAGCAGGACCAGCTGCTGGGGAAAAACCTCTTCGAGCGTGACCCGGGCGAGTGCTGCCGGTTGCGCAAGGTCGTGCCGCTGCGCAGGGCCCTGAGCGGATACTCCGCCTGGGTGACCGGGTTACGCCGGAGCGAAGCGAAGACCCGTGCCAACACCCCGGTGATCGGCTTCGACGAGGGCTTCAAGCTGGTGAAGATCAACCCCTTGGCGACGTGGACCGACGAGGACATGCAGAGCTACATCGACGAGCACGGTGTGCTGGTCAATCCGCTTGTCTACGACGGGTATCCGTCGATCGGCTGCGAACCGTGCACGGCCAAGCCGCTCGCGGGTGCCGACCCGCGCAGCGGGCGCTGGCAGGGGCTGTCGAAAACCGAGTGCGGGCTGCACGCCTCGTAACGGGGAGCGGGCGTTACGCCGACGTCAGCGTGGCTTGATCCTCGCCGGCGCCGGCGGGACGGTCGTCCGTCGAGTTAACGGCGAGGGACGGGATTCGGGTCGCGCGCACGTAGACGGTGTCCCCCTCGCGTAGGGCCAGGGCCTCGGCGTCACCGCGGGTGATCTGGGCGGTGAACGCCCCACCGGTGGCGGCGCTGGTCAACTCCACCCGCACCTCGAAGCCGAGCACGACCACGCGGTCGACGGTGGCGCGCACCACCCCGATGGACTCCGCGGTGCCATCGCCGCCCGCGATGGCCATTTCGGGGTTGCGGCCCACCCGGATATCGTGCGGGCGAACCAGATTGCCGTTCAGAGTGGATACCGCACCGAGGAACGACATCACGAAGGCGCTCGCCGGTGCGTCGTAAACCTCGGTCGGCGATCCCACCTGTTCGATACGACCGTGGTTCAGTACGGCGATGCGGTCGGCAACGTCCAACGCCTCCGCCTGGTCGTGGGTGACCAGAACAGTGGTGACGTGCACCTCGTCATGAAGGCGACGCAACCACGCGCGCAGGTCCTCGCGCACCTTGGCGTCCAGCGCGCCGAACGGCTCGTCGAGCAACAGCACCTGCGGGTCGACCGCCAGCGCCCGCGCGAGCGCCATCCGCTGCCGTTGACCGCCGGAGAGCTGATTGGGATAACGGTTCTGAAATCCGCTCAGCCCCACCACTTCCAACAGGTTGTCGACCTTGGCCTTGACCTCCGCCTTGGGTCGCTTGCGGATCTTCAGGCCGTAGGCGACGTTGTCGCGGACGGTCAGGTGCTTGAACGCGGCGTAGTGCTGGAATACGAATCCGATGCCTCGCCGCTGCGGCGGCACCCGCGTGACGTCGTGACCGTTGATGGTGATCGTCCCGCTGTCGGGTTGATCGAGACCGGCGATCGCCCGCAACAGGGTCGACTTGCCGGAACCACTGGGCCCCAACAGTGCGGTCAGCGAGCCGGAGGGAACGACGAAGTCCACGTTGTCCAGGGCCACAAAGTCGCCGTAGCGCTTGTAGGCGTTGCGCACGACGATGGCTTGGTCGACGGACCGGCTGTGGTTGTCTGTCATATCCGAGTCTCCATGTCAGGCTACCTGGCCGCTCTCGCCCGGCGGATGTCCAGAATCACTTGGAAGATCAGGACCAACACCGCGACGCCCATCAACAGCGTCGACAGCGCGTAGGCGCCGTACTCGGCACCGCGGTTATACCGATCCGAGACCAGCAAGGTCAGGGTTTGGGACTTTCCCGGGAGGTTCGACGACACGATGATGACCGCACCGTATTCGCCGAGGGTGCGGGCGATGGTCAGCACGATGCCGTAGGTCAGACCCCACCGGATCGAGGGCAGGGTGATTCGCCAAAAAGTCTGCCACCAGCCCGATCCCAAGGTCGCGGCCGCCTCCTCCTGATCGGTCCCCAATTCGTGCAGGACCGGTTCCACCTCGCGCACAACGAAGGGCAGGGTGACGAAGATGCTGGCAAGGACGATGCCGGGCAACCCGAAGATGATCTTGAAGCCGAGGTCCTTCTCGACGAAGCCGAACGCGCCGGCCGATCCCCACAACAGGATCAGGGCAACGCCGACGATGACCGGCGACACCGCGAAAGGCAGGTCGATGACCGCCTGCAGCACGCCCTTGCCACGAAACCGGTTGCGGGCGAGCACCAGAGCGGTGGGAATGCCGAAAACCACGTTCAGCGGCACCACGATGGCAACCACCAGCAAGGTCAGGTTCAGCGCCGAGATCGCCGCGGGAGTGCTCACCCAGTCGAAGAACTGGCCGAAGCCTGGCCGAAACGTCCGCCACAAGATCAGGGCAACCGGAACGACCAGCAATACGAAAAGGTATGCGAGCCCGACGAATCGGATCAGGTATCGAACCCTGGGCGATGAGGTCACGCCGCCAACTCCTCACGCTTGGCCGCGCGTCCGCCCGCGATCCGCAGAATGAACAGCACCACAAACGAAATCGACAGCAAGACGATGGATATCGCGGCGGCACCGGTGCGGTCGTCGTTCTCGATCAGGGTGCGTATCCACTGCGATGACACTTCGGTCTTGCCCGGCACCGCGCCACCGATCAGGACCACCGACCCGAACTCGCCGATCGCTCGTGAGAAAGCCAGGCCCGCCCCGGACAGCAGGGACGGTGTCAACGACGGCAGCACGACAGAAGTGAAAACCTTTGCGCCGCTGGCACCCAGCGACGCGGCCGCCTCTTCGGTCTCCCGATCGATTTCCAGCAGCACCGGCTGCACGGCGCGTACCACGAACGGCAGCGTGACGAAGGCCAGCGCCACGGCCACGCCCCACGCCGTGTGCTGCAGATGCAGGCCCACCGGGCTGTTGTTGCCGTAGAGGGCCAGCATCACCAGGCTCGCGACGATGGTGGGTAGTGCGAAGGGCAGGTCGATGATCGCATCGACGAGCCGCTTGCCGACGAAGTCGTCCCGCACCAGCATCCAGGCGATGATCAGGCCGAACACCAGGTTCACCAGGGTGACCCCGGCGGATATGGTCAGGGTGACCCGGAACGACTCCAACGCGGCGTTTGACGTCACCGCCAACCGGAAGGCGTGCCACCCACCGCCCGCGGCCTGCCATGCGATGGCGGCCAGCGGCAGCAGCACGATCACCGAAAGCCACAGCGTCGCCACTCCCACCCGCAGAGAAGTGGTTCCCGACCGGCGACGCCCCGAATTCGCTTGGCGGTGCCCGGCGTCACCGGCCGGGTGACCGAGCTCGGGCCTGAGCGGGTCGGGCGTGATCGCGGTCGTCATCCGGTGGCCTGCGTGTAGATCTTGGTGATGCTGCCGGTGGTCTTGTCGAACAACTGCGGGTCCACCGCGCTCCAGCCACCGAGGTCGGCAATCGTCCACAGTTTCGCCGGCACCGGAAAACGATCGCGGAATTCGGCGGCGATGGCCGGATCGACCGGCCGAAAGCCGGCCTGCCCCCACACCTTCTGCGCCGTGGCCGTGTACTGGAAGTTCTTGAAGGCGACCGCGGCGTCCAGGTGCGGGCTGGTGGTTACCACCGCAACCGGATTGTCGATTTTGAAAGTCTGCGGCGGGTTGATGTGCTCAACCGGTTTGCCGGCGCGCTCGGTGGCAATCGCCTCGTTCTCGTAACTGATCAACACATCCCCGCTGCCCTGAACGAAGACATCGGTTGCCTCCCTCCCCGAACCGGGCCGCAACTTGACGTGTTCGTGCACCAGCTTGCTGATGAAGTCGACACCGGCCTGGGTGTTGCTGCCGCCTTCGCTCTTGACTGCGTACGGTGCGAGCAAATTCCACTTGGCCGACCCAGAGCTCAACGGACTGGGCGTGATGACCTCCACCCCCGGCCGCAGCAGGTCATCCCAGTCCTTGATGTTTTTGGGGTTGCCCTTGCGCACCACCAGGGTTACCACCGACCCGAACGGAATTCCCTTGGTGGCGTCCGTATTCCAATCTTTGGATACCTTGCCGGCCTTCACCAATCGGGTGATGTCCGGTTCGACCGAGAAGTTCACGATGTCGGCCGGCTTGCCGTCGACGACTCCGCGCGACTGGTCGCCGGAGGCGCCGTAGGAGGTGATCACCTGAATGCCCTTGCCCTCTTCGGCGGCGTTGAAGGCGGGGATGACCTTGCTCCAACCGGGTTCTGGGACCGAATAGGCCACCAGCGTGATGCTGGTGCGCGCGTTGCTCGGGCCGCCCCCGCCCACGACGTCACTGGCGCCGCCGCTACACCCCGAGATGACTGCGACGATGAGGGCGAGCGCACTCACCTTCCGCCAGCGCGAAGCGATGTCGTGGAGCATTCGGGCCTTCCAGTACGGGGACTTAGGTGATAGTGGTCCCGTTGCTGCGGAAAGGCGCCTAAACGACTGGGAGGCCTGACGAACCCCATACCAGACCGCACACGGGATTGGCGGTCAGCGACAACAGTGCACGAAGACATGGCGTTCCACGACACCGGATGTCACGTGCATGGCGGGAAGCCTAACAGGAATCGCCAGGCCCGCCACCGCTCGCGTCGCCGTGCGGGCACGCCGCGCGAAGTCGCGCCCTCAGTGGGTTAGCCACCACGCGACGATCACCAGCAACACGAGCGAGACCAGAATCAACGTCACGTGTGACCGAGGCATAGGCGTTACCCGGGCGCCTCACCGGCGTGGCGGGCACGGCGCATCAGGGCGATGCTTTTGCCGAGCAGGCCATCGAGCAGTCCCGCCGTGACCGCGGCCACCACCAGCACGACCGGCATCACCACCATGGCCTGGAGTACGAAAGCGAGCCCGGAAAGCCACAGCTCGTTGCCGTCCCACCAATTCAGGAAAGCGGTCACGGGGCTCACCCTATTCGGCCCTGCCGCCGAAAACCAATGTGCCAAGATCGGCCCATGTCCGCCCCGTCCCCATCCGCGGCAACGGCCTGCCTGGTCGCCGGCGGCGGCCCGGCGGGCATGGTGCTGGGCCTGCTACTGGCCCGCGCCGGTATAGACGTCACGGTGATGGAAAAGCACGCCGACTTCCTGCGTGACTTTCGCGGAGACACCGTGCACGCGAGCACGTTGCGACTGCTCGACGAACTGGGTTTGGGCTCACGATTCGCGGAAATCCCACACCGCCTCATCGACACCGTCCACATGGAGATACAGAACGCACCGCTCGGCCTCGACCTGACCCGCCTGCCGGGGGCGCACAAGCACATCGCGCTGGTGCCGCAGTGGGACTTCCTGGAGCTGGTGGCCGCCGCCGCCGAGGCGGAACCGAACTTCCGGCTGTTGCGCAGCACCGAGGTGATCGGCGTCGTCCGGGACGCCGACCGCGTCGTCGGTGTCACCTACCGGGACCCGGCCGGCGAACTCAAGGAGATGCGCGCCGAACTGACCGTGGCCTGCGACGGTCGCGCTTCGACGGTGCGTTCGTCGGTCGGCCTCACACCGCACAGCTTCGGCGCGCCCATGGACGTGTGGTGGTTCCGGTTGCCGCGGCACCCCGGCGATCCGCGGGGTCTGGCCGGCGTGTTGCGGGCCGGACACGCCGTCATCGTGATCGATCGCGGCGATTACTTCCAGATCGCCTACATCATCCCGAAGGGAACCGACGCCCGGCTGCGGTCGGAGGGCATCGAAGCGCTGCACCGGGCGCTGGTCGGCATGGTGCCCTGGCTCGGTCACCGGGTGCAGACGCTCACGTCTTTCGATGACGTGAAACTGCTTGACGTACAACTGAATCGGCTTCGCCGCTGGTATGCCGACGGCGTCCTGTTCATCGGTGACTCCGCGCACGCGATGTCGCCGGTCGGCGGGATCGGCATCAACCTGGCGGTGGCCGACGCGGTGGCGGCCGCGCGCATCCTGGCCGACGCGCTGCGCGCGGGACGGGTCCCCACCCGGCGCCTCGCCCGCGTCCAGGCGCGCCGCTGGTTTCCCACCGCGCTGCTGCAGACCGCGCAACGGTTGATCCATGCCAATGTGATCGCCGCGGCGGTAGGCGGAAACGCGCAGCGTGCGCCGCTGGGAGTGCGGCTGGTGGGCCGCTCCCCTGCGTTGCGGCGAGTACTCGGCTATCTCGTCGCGATCGGCCCGCTTCCGGAGCACGCCCCGAGGTTTGCCCGGCGTCGCGGGTGACCCGAAGTGGCGCCACGTCGGCGAAAGAATGGACGCCGGGCCGCTCAACAGATGATGATGTCGGGATGGTCCTGCACGCCCAGCCCGACGACCAGCCCGCCGACGCCATGCCCGAGGAGGCATTTCAAACGGACACGGCGGCCTTACCATCGCCCATCGACTTCAGCGCGCCGGCGCCGCTGGCTTCGACCGGGGCACTGCGGAACCCGTTCCCACCGATCGCGGACTACGCCTTCTTGTCCGACTGGGAGACGACCTGCCTGATCTCGCCGGCCGGCTCGGTCGAATGGATGTGCGTGCCGCGCCCGGACTCCCCCAGCGTCTTCGGCGCCATCCTGGACCGCAGCGCCGGCCATTTCCGGCTCGGCCCCTACGGCGTTTCGGTGCCCTCGGCCCGCCGCTACCTGCCCGGCAGCCTGATCATGGAGACGACGTGGCAGACCCACACCGGGTGGCTGATCGTGCGCGACGCGCTGGTGATGGGGCCGTGGCACGACATCGAACGGCGGTCCAGGACCCACCGCCGCACGCCGATGGACTGGGACGCCGAGCACATCCTGCTGCGCACGGTGCGCTGCGTGAGCGGCACCGTCGAGCTGATGATGAGCTGCGAACCCGCGTTCGACTATCACCGCGTGGGCTCCACCTGGGAATACTCGGCCAACGCGTACGGCGAGGCGATCGCGCGGGCCACCAAGCAGCCCGACGCCCACCCGACCCTGCGGCTCACCACCAACCTGCGGATCGGGCTGGAGGGCCGCGAAGCCCGCGCCCGCACCCGGATGAAGGAGGGCGACGACGTGTTCGTCGCCCTGAGCTGGACCAAGCACCCGGCGCCGCAAACGTACGAAGAGGCCGCCGACAAGATGTGGCAGACCACCGAGTGCTGGCGGCAATGGATCAACATCGGCAACTTCCCCGACCACCCATGGCGCGCCTACCTGCAGCGCAGCGCGCTCACGCTGAAGGGGTTGACGTACTCGCCCACCGGCGCCCTGCTGGCGGCCGCGACCACCTCACTGCCGGAAACGCCGCAAGGCGAACGCAACTGGGACTACCGCTACGCCTGGGTGCGCGACTCCACCTTCGCGTTGTGGGGCCTCTACACGCTCGGGCTGGACCGGGAGGCCGACGACTTCTTCGCGTTCATCGCCGACGTCTCCGGCGCCAACAGCAACGAACGCCACCCGCTGCAGGTGATGTACGGCGTGGGCGGCGAACGCAGCCTGGTGGAAGAAGAGCTGCACCACTTGTCCGGTTACGACCACGCCCGGCCGGTGCGCATCGGCAACGGCGCCTTCGACCAGGTCCAGCACGACATCTGGGGCTCCATCCTCGATTCGTTCTACCTGCACTGCAAGTCCCGTGAGCAGATCCCGGAGAGCTTGTGGCCGGTGCTCAAGAAGCAGGTGGAAGAGGCCATCAAGCACTGGCGGGAGCCCGACCGGGGCATCTGGGAGGTCCGGGGCGAACCGCAGCATTTCACCTCGTCGAAGGTGATGTGCTGGGTGGCGCTCGACCGCGGGGCGAAGCTGGCCGAGCGGCAGGGCGAGAAGAGCTATGCGCAGCAGTGGCGGGCCATCGCCGAAGAGATCAAGGACGACATCCTGCAACACGGGGTGGACTCCCGCGGCGTGTTCACCCAGCGCTACGGCACCGACGCGCTCGACGCCTCGCTGCTGCTCGTGGTACTCACGCGCTTTTTGCCCCCGGACGACCCCAGGGTGCGCAACACCGTGCTGGCCATCGCCGACGAACTCACCCAGGAAGGCCTGGTGCTGCGCTATCGCGTGGAGGAGACCGACGACGGGCTGTCCGGCGAGGAAGGCACGTTCACGATCTGCTCGTTCTGGTTGGTGTCGGCGCTGGTGGAGATCGGCGAGGTGGCGCGCGCCAAGCGGTTGTGTGAGCGGCTGCTGTCCTACGCCAGCCCGTTGCACCTCTACGCCGAGGAGATCGAGCCCCGGACGGGCCGGCACCTGGGTAACTTCCCGCAAGCGTTCACCCACCTGGCGCTGATCAACGCGGTGGTGCACGTGATCCGCGCCGAGGAGGAGGCCGACGGCTCCGGGATGTTCCAGCCCGCCAACGCACCGATGTAGTCGCGATCGCAAGCGCGGCGAAGCCGGGCGAAGCGGGTCGCCACGATCAGGACAAGCCCGGGTACCTCCCGCTTGCGGGGGACGGGTCGCACCACGGGATGTAGCCGCGTCAGCTCAGCGCGCTCACTTTGTCTCGCATGACTTGCGCAATGTCGAGGGCCCTGGCGTTCGTGTCACGCGGCGCTTCTTGCGACGCGCTCGATGAGTCGAAGAAGTCGACCTCGACTTCGATGAGGCAATTGTCCCGCACCCCAACGGCCCGCTCGGCGGGAAGGGATGGGGGCGAGAACGACGGCGGCGTGTTCCATTGCGTCGAAATGGTGGCCGCGACAACGGAAATGGCACTTTGCACCTGACTGATTTTCACTTCCAGCGGCAGGCTTCCGCCCGATAGGGGGACCGTCTTTCCATCGCAGTCTCGCCACTGCTTGGAGAACGTCGCGAACACGGCGTAGGCGTCGGCGGCCGTGGGCAGGCTGATGGCCGCCTCTTGCACCCTGGTCACCGCCGCGCCGGGCGCGACAGCGGGCCGCCACGTTGTGCGCGCGACGGCTCTCACGTTGGCGGACCGATAGGTGCCCGCCTGCATCATCACCGCGACCCCGAGGCAGCTTTCGGGCCCCAGTGACCGCTCACCGCCCAACATCTCGGGGCCCCCGACGAGCGGTGGGGCGCCGGGGTCGGGCTCCACGGGCTCCCTGACAACGCGGGATAGCGCGCTCTTGCCGAGAAGCACCCGCTCGAGGATTTGCCCGTCGAGGAATCGCGACGTGAGTTTCGCTGGTGGCCGCGCCGCGCCACCGACCGTGATGGAGCAACCGGTGGCCGAGATCAGGACGACCGAAAGCGCTGCGGCGCACCAACGTCGGCGCAGACCGCGGCGTCCACCGGACGGGGCGGCGACGAACGCAGAACGGAATACTTCACTGCCGCAAATGCTTTCCATGCGCTTCTCGGCTACCTCTCACTTCACCGAAGAGTTTAGGCTCGACGGCACGGCGAAACCGTCGCCGACGCGTGAGCACAGCTCAACCCCAGAGAAGTCCCAGGTTGGTGGCAGGTGCCGGTCAGCTCAGCCCGCTGACCTTGTCCATCATCGCGTGCGCGATGTCGATGGCGCTGCGGTGCACGTCGCCGGACCCCTCGTCCGACGAACGCGTCGAGTTGAAAAACGCCACTTCGACTTCGACGAGGCAGTTTCCCCGCACGCCGATGGCGCGCGCTTCGGGCCTGGGTCCGCTCGACGGCAAGCCCGGCAATTGGGTGTCGATCGAAATAGTCGCGGCCAGAACCGATTCGGAGAGCCGCACCTCGGAAATGGTGTCCGAGAAGACGATCGCGGGGCGGTCGGTGATGATGCTGGGGCGCCCGATGGTCACGGTAGTGCCCTCGCAGTCGCGCCACTGCTGTGCAAACTGTTGGAACAACGTGGCGGCCCCGGCGGCGCTGGACAGGGCGACGACACCCTCGGCGACGCTGATGACCTTCGCCGGTCCGCGCTGGTTCCACCACGTCTCCCGCGCCGCATTCTTGACGTCGCCGGATGGATAGGCGTCCTTCACCAGCATCGAGGTGACACCCACGCAGTTGGCGGGCGAGACCGCACCGAAGGCCGGCGGCAGCACCTCGGGACCGCCGAAGCGCGCCGGGAGTTCGTTTTTGCTTCCGAAGGACTGGCCCAGCAGCTTCGACAGCTCAGCGTCGTCGAGGAGCACCTGCTTGACGGGCTGCCCGGTGACCGGGTGGGGCTTCAGGTTCGGCGCGGGCCGCGCGGTGCCGTCGACGGTGCAGCCGGTGGCGAGCACCACAGCGGCCAGGCAGGACAGGACCATCCGGGCGGTTCTCATCAGCTGCTGCTCGAGACTTTTCGCAACATCACCTCGACGAGATCGATTGCCCGGCGGCCGGCCTGCACACGCGGGCCGTCGGCCACTTTGACGTCGGCGATGACCTCGCCCTTGACCCCCACGGCCCGTTCGTCCGGGCACGGCGGAGTGTGATGGTTGTCCCACGCGATGACGGTCGCCGACAGTACCGGCCCGTCGACGCGGGTGTCGGTGGCCTTCAAGTACAACTCGGTGTTGCTCGAGTCGTGGGTGTACATGGTCACCGTGGTGCCGTCGCAGCGTTGCCATTGCTCGACAAACGACGTGAAGAGCCGTTGCGCGTCGGCCGTGGATGCCAGCTTGATCGCCGCCGCCGTTGCGCCGGGCACCGCCACGCCGGAATCGTAATTCCAGTAGTCCTGCGTCGCGGCGGCACGCACGCGGCCAGGTTCGTAGACGATGCGCATCGCCGGCGCGACGACCCCGAGGCATTGGATCGGTGCGGCGCCATCGCTATCACGGATCCCGTTGGCCAGCAGGTCAATATCGCCCACCTGGGCCGGGCGATGCGGCGGCAGCTCGTTCCCGACGGCTGCGTTGACCTCCGGGCCGTCCGGCAGGACTTGCTCGAGCGGTAAGGTGGCGCCGCCGAGATGACCGGCGCGCGTGGGTGTGCCGTTGACGGTCGTGACGCATCCCGTGCTCAGCAGGCCGATACCCACCAGGACAACCGCTCGCATCGGCACTGCTACTTCTTGCCCTTGTCGCCGGCGGCGTCGGTGGACAGCGCCGCGACGAAGGCCTCCTGCGGCACGTCCACCCGCCCGATGGTCTTCATCCGCTTCTTGCCCTCCTTCTGCTTTTCCAGCAGTTTGCGTTTGCGGGTGATGTCTCCGCCGTAGCACTTCGATAGCACGTCCTTGCGGATCGCCCGGATATTCTCGCGTGCAATGATTTTCGACCCGATGGCCGCCTGCACCGGAACCTCGAACTGCTGACGCGGGATCAGCTCTTTCAGCTTGGTCGTCATCTTGTTCCCATAGGCGGACGCCGAATCCTTGTGGACGATCGCACTGAAAGCGTCGACGGCTTCGCCCTGCAACAGGATGTCGACCTTCACCAGTTGCCCCTCCTGCTCGCCGGCCTCCTCGTAGTCCAGGCTGGCGTAGCCCCGGGTGCGCGACTTCAGCAAGTCGAAGAAGTCGAAGATGATCTCGCCGAGCGGCATCGTGTAGCGCAACTCGACCCGCTCGGGCGACAGGTAATCCATGCCGCCCAACTCGCCGCGGCGCGACTGGCACAGCTCCATGATGGTGCCGATGAACTCGCTGGGCGCGATGATGGTCGTCTTGACGACCGGTTCGTAGACCGTGCGCACCTTGCCCTCGGGCCAGTCCGACGGGTTGGTCACCACGATCTCGGTGTCGTCCTCTTTGACGACCCGGTAGACGACGTTGGGTGACGTCGAGATCAGGTCCAGGTCGAACTCGCGCTCCAGGCGTTCGCGGGTGATCTCCATGTGCAGCAGGCCGAGGAACCCGCACCGGAACCCGAAGCCCAACGCCACCGACGTCTCCGGCTCGTAGGTCAGGGCCGCGTCGTTGAGCTGCAGCTTGTCCAGGGCGTCGCGCAGAACCGGGTAATCGGAGCCGTCCACGGGATACAGGCCCGAGTAGACCATCGGCTTGGGTTCGCGATATCCCGTCAGCGCCTCGGTGGCGCCGTGCCGGGCCGTCGTCACCGTGTCGCCGACCTTGGACTGGCGGACGTCCTTCACACCCGTGATCAGGTAGCCGACCTCGCCCACCCCCAAACCCACGCTGGGCTTCGGTTCGGGCGACACGATGCCCACCTCGAGCAGCTCATGGGTGGCGCCGGTGGACATCATCAGGATGCGCTCGCGCGGGACGATCTTGCCGTCCATCACCCGGACGTAGGTCACCACGCCGCGGTAGATGTCGTAGACGGAGTCGAAGATCATCGCGCGGGTGGGCGCGTCGGCGTCCCCTTGCGGATGCGGCACCTCGCGCACGACGTGATCGAGCAGGTCGGCGACACCCTCACCCGTCTTGCCGGAAACCCGCAGCACGTCGCCGGGCTCGCAGCCGATGATGTGGGCGATCTCCCCCGCGTAGCGGTCCGGATCGGCGGCCGGCAGGTCGATCTTGTTGAGCACCGGGATGATGTGCAGGTCGCGGTCCAGCGCCAGGTACAGGTTCGCCAGCGTCTGCGCCTCGATGCCCTGGGCCGCGTCGACCAGCAGCACCGCGCCCTCGCACGCCTCCAGCGCGCGCGACACCTCGTAGGTGAAGTCGACGTGCCCCGGGGTGTCGATCAGGTGCAAGACGTACTCTTCGTCACCGACCTTCCAGGGCAGCCGGACGTTCTGCGCCTTGATGGTGATTCCGCGCTCGCGCTCGATGTCCATGCGGTCCAGGTACTGCGCGCGCATCGATCGCTCGTCGACGACGCCGGTGAGCTGGAGCATCCGGTCCGCGAGCGTGGACTTGCCGTGATCGATGTGGGCGATGATGCAGAAGTTCCGAATCTGCGCCGGCGCGGTGAAGGTCTTGTCGGCGAAACTGCTGATGGGAATCTCCTGGTCTGGACACGCTTGGGGGCGCTTGAGCGCCGGCTCATTGGTATGTCCAGGGTATCTAGGCGGGGTGCCCGAGACCTACTTGGACACAATCGCACCCGCGCGACGCGCGTCTATGCTGCGAATATGGCGTCGGCCCGCAAATCCCAGTGGAAGACGTTCCAGCGGTTCGCGGAAAACCTGGTCTTCGATCGGGCCCCGCGGCTGGCCCGGCACGTGCAGAACTCGCAGACCGTGCTGCGCGAATTGCAGCACGCCGTGAAGATCACCGCGAACGTCATCGCCGCCGCCGCGCCGCAACCGCCCGCGGTCACCGCGGGCCGCCCGGTGACCAGCACGAGCTTCCCGACCGCGAAGCGCGCGCGCAAGCTGATCTACGCGCCCGACCTCGACGGCCGGGCCGATCCCGGCGAGATCGTCTGGACATGGGTGGTTTACGAGGACGACCCGACCCGGGGTAAGGACCGGCCCGTGCTCGTGGTCGGTCGTGACCGCCGCGTCTTACTCGGGTTGATGGTGTCCAGCCAGGAACGCCACGCCGAGGACCGGGACTGGATCGGAATCGGTTCCGGCGCTTGGGATTACGAAGGCAGGCCGAGCTGGGTTCGGCTGGACCGGGTGCTCGATGTCCCGGAGGAGAGCATTCGTCGCGAGGGCGCGATCCTGGACCGCGAGATCTTCGAAGTGGTGGCCGAGCGGCTGCGCGCGGACTACTCCTGGAGCTAGTCGCCCAGCGTGTAACCACTGCGAAAAACCGGCCGCATTTTCGCGCTGAACGCACGCTCGGCGACGACGCACGCCGTGGGGTGGGGGCAGGAGCCGCAATCAGCCCTGCGTGATGTAGGACTGCAGCTGCTGCTGTTCGGCCTCGAGCTCTTCCATCCGGGTCTTCACCACGTCGCCGATGCTCACGATGCCGATCAGCTTCTTGCCGTCCAACACGGGCACATGGCGCACCCGATTCTTGGTCATCAGCACACTCAGGGAGTCGACGGTGTCGGCTTTCGTGCAGGTGGCGACGGTGGTGGTCATGATCTTCGAGATCGGGCGCGACAGCACGCTGGCGCCATGGGTGTGCAGCTCGCGCACCACGTCGCGCTCGGAGACAATGCCGACGACGCCCTCGTCGCCGACGACGACCATGGCGCCGATGTTCTGCTCGGCGAGGCCGGCGAGCAGCTCTTTCACCGTCGCCTCGGGGTTGATGGTCACCACCGCCGCGCCCTTGTTCCGCAAGACGTCTGCAATCCGCATCAAAGGCCTCCAGCCGGTTGTGATCCGCTTCACACCAGGCTACGGCTAACTCGTGCGGCGCAAAAGCCACGACGAGAACCGGTAGCCGATCCGTGTCCATACCCTGACGTCGCCGTTCGAAACCAGGACGCTCGATCGCTCGTATCGCCCGATTGGGCCACTGCGGAGGGCCGCGGCTTGCAAGATGGGGCCATGATCGAGATCACGCTGCTGGGAACCGGGAGCCCGATCCCCGACCCGAACCGGGCCGGCCCGTCGACTCTGGTGCGGGCCGGCGGGCAGGTATTTCTGGTGGACTGCGGGCGTGGGGTGTTGCAGCGTGCGGCGGCCGTGGGCGTGGGCGCCGCCGGATTGTCGGCGCTGCTGATCACGCATCTGCACAGCGACCACATCGGAGATCTCGGCGACCTCCTCATCACTCGCTGGATCAGCACCTTCGAACCGGACCCGGCGCCGCTGCCGATCATCGGACCGCCCGGGACCGCGGAGACGGTCGAGGCGACGCTGCACGCGTTCCGCCACGACATCGAGTACCGGCTCGCGCATCACGCCGACCTGAACGCCCCACCGTCGGTCGAGGTCCACGAGTGCACCGAGGGGGCGGTGTGGGACCGCGACGGCGTGTCGATCCGGGTGGCACCGACCGATCACCGACCGGTGGCGCCGACCATCGGGTTCCGCATCGACTACGGCACGGCGTCGGTGGTGCTCGCCGGGGACACGGTGCCCTGCGCCGGCCTCGACCAGCTGGCGGCCGGCGCCGGCGCTTTGGTTCACACCGTGATCCGCAAGGACATCGTCGGAAACATCCCGCAACAGCGGCTGCAGGACATCTGTGACTACCACTCGTCAGTCGAGGAGGCGGCGGCAACCGCGGCCCGCGCGGGGGTGGGCACCCTCGTCATGACGCACTACGTGCCCGCGCTGGTGCCGGGCCAGGAAGAGCAGTGGCGGGCCCTGGCGGCGTCGGAGTTCGACGGGCGGATCGAGCTCGGCGACGACCTGCATCGCGTCGAAATCAACGCACCGTAACGGTCACTCTCCAATGCCGTTGCGGCGCAACGGCAGCAGCGACCCCGCCAGCACCAGCCAGCACAGCGCCAGCACCCTGGCAACCGGCAGGATCACGCCCAGGTCCGGCCAGACCAACACCGCCGTCGCCGCTTCGGCAAGGGCGGCGATTCCCAGGCCGGCCCAGGCCACCGGGCTCGGCAGCAAACCGCGGCTCAGGGCGGGACCCGCGATCCCGGCGACCAGCAGGCCCAGGGCCACGATGTGCCCCGGGCCACCGACCAGAAACACCAACAGGTACAGCGCGCGGACCAACGCCGCGTCCGCGGCGACTTCGGGCAGCGACAGCGGCCAGGCCAGCAAGCCGCACAGCCCCAGCGCGCCGGCGGCCACGACGCCTCCCGTGAACGCGATCGACGCTCCCGGCCCGGCAGCGCCGAGCCGGCGCAGCCGGACGTTGACCGTCGCCGCGTAGAGCGCCAACGGGACCGACGACGCAAACGTCGCCACGGCGATGACGCGCACGGCGACCGGCTCCGCACGGACGTAAGCCGCCACCGCGGCCGCCGGGCCGTACGGCAACGGCATCACACCGCCCAGGGCGACCCCGACCGCGATCCCACCGAAGAGCACCGCGACACACAGCACGGACAGCAGCAGCAACCAGGGGCCACCGCGGTGAGGCGCAGTGTCGTCCATGGCGTGAACGCTATGCCCGCGCCGGCTAGGCCAGCCGGGTGACCTCCACGACGACGTCGAGGTCGGTCGCACCCTCACCGGAGTAAATGCCTTTCAGGGGCGGGACGTCGGTGTAGTCGCGGCCGGCGCCCACGCCGACGTATTGCTCGGAGATCTCGGTTCCGTTGGTGGGGTCGTAACTCCACCAGGCGCCCGTCCACGCCTGAATCCACGCGTGGCTGCGCCCGTCCACGGTGTCCCCGACGACGGCGTCGCGTTTGGGATGCAGGTATCCCGACACGTAGTACGCGGGAATCCCCATGGCCCGCAACAACATCAGCGACAAGTGTACGAAGTCCTGGCAGACGCCCCTGCCCGCGTTCAACGCGTCCAGCCCCGACGAGTGCACGCTGGTGGTTCCCGGGAGATAGTCCAGCTCGCCGCGCACCCAGTCGCTGGCGGCGGCGACTGCCTCGGCGGGCTGGTGCGACTTGGCGATCTTCCTGGCCACGGACGCAACCTTCTTGCTCGCCGGGGTGTGCCCGGTGGGGCGAAGCAGTTCGTCGAACCGGTCGATCACCGCCTCGGACTTGAGGTCATCCCAGCCGACGTCGGTCACCGGCGGTTCCGGCTGCTCGGTTTCGACCACCGACGACGACGTCACCGTGAGGTCGGTGTGCGGCGCGTGCAGATCGAATGCCGTTACGGCGGTGCCCCAATAGTCGATGTAGCGATAGGACCGGGTCGCGGGGATCGTCTCGACGCGATTGAGGATGACGTTTTGCCTGGTGTTCGACCGCGGGGTCAACCGCGCTTCGTTGTAGGACGCGGTCACCGCCGACTGGTAGGCATACCCGGTGGTGTGCACCACCCGCAGCCGCCACATCAGCCGTCCCCTTTCCTGCTGACCAGCCGGCCGCGATCCCCGGCATCCGACCACGCCACCCACGGCGTGACGTGAAAGTACTGCACCGACAACGCTTCTCCGACATCGTGGCAGGTTCGCTGCAGGCCCGCCAGGCGCGTCTCCAGGGACTCCAGCAGTACACCGGGTTGCACGAATTCGAGTTCACTTCGGGCCTGCCCGAGCAGCCGCTGCGCCTCCCCGGTGGCCCCGATCCGGCTTTGTCGAGAGTGCAGCAGTTCGTCGAGGTTGTGTTCGGCGAGCCGCAGCGAATAGAACACCGAACGCGGGAACAACCGGTCCAGCAGCATGAATTCGACCACCCGCCCGGCGTCCAGCACGCCGCGGTAGGTGCGCAGGTAGGTGTCATGGGCGCCCGCCGAACGCAACAGCGTCACCCACGCCGGGGATGAAGCGCTGTCCCCCACCCGTGAAAGCAACAGCCGCACCGTCATGTCCACCCGCTCGATCGCGCGGCCCAGCACCATGAAGCGGTACCCGTCGTCGCGCGACAGCGTCGAGTCGGCCAGGCCAGCGAACATCGCCGCCCGGCCCTCGATGTAGGACAGGAATTCATGGGGCCCAAGGCGTTTGGCGGCACGCTCGCGTTCGGGCAGGGCATGGTAGGTGGTGTTGAGGCACTCCCAGATCTCGCTGGACGTCACCTCCCGCGCCGACTTGGCGTTCTCGCGCGCCGCCGTGATGGCGTCGACGATCGAACTACCGCCCGAAGCGTTGGTGCTGAAGGCCACCAGGTCGGTCAGCGACCAGACGTCTAGGTCGTGGTGCGGGGGGTCGATGCCGAGCACCCGCAGCAGCAGCCGGGACGCCTGGTCCGGGTCGACGCTGGACTCCTCGAGCAGTTGATGCAGCACCACGTCGAGGATGCGGGCGGTGTCGTCGGCCCGTTCGACATAGCGACCGATCCAGAACAGTGCCTCCGCGTTACGGGCCAGCATCAGCGCTTCGCCCGCCGCTCTTGCTGCTGAAGCTGCTGTTCCTGGGGCGATTCCGTGGGTTGCGTCTGGGTCTGCGCGAAACGCTGCGCGCCATCCAGCACCGGGTCGGACATCGACTCCGGCAGCGAGCGCACGACTTCCGCCGCGCCGAGCTCATGGTCACCGCCCGAGGTCCGCGACGCCAGCACCCAGGTGTCCTTCGACCCGCCGCCCTGGCTCGAGTTCACCACCCGCGAGCCCTCGACCAGGGCCACCCGGGTCAGCCCGCCGGGCAACACCCAGACGTCGTTGCCGTCGTTGACCGCGAACGGCCGCAGGTCGACATACCGGGGCGCCAGTGTGTTCCCGATCTGCGTCGGCACGGTCGACAGTTCCATCATCGGCTGGGCGATCCAGCTGCGCGGGTCGTCGCGAACCTTCTTGGCGACGGTGGCCAACTCCTTCTCGGAGGCTTCCGGCCCGAACACGATGCCGTAACCCCCGGACCCCTCGACCGGCTTGAGGACCAATTCGTCGATCCGGTCCAGCACCTCTTCGCGTTCGTCGTCGAGCCAGCACCGGTACGTCTCGACGTTGGCCAGCAGCGGCTTCTCCCCCAGGTAGTACTCGATCATCGTCGGCACATAGGTGTAAACGAGCTTGTCGTCGCCCACACCGTTGCCGATGGCGCTGGAGACGACGACGTTGCCGGCACGGGCCGCGTTGACCAGGCCGGCCACCCCGAGGACCGAGTCGGCGCGGAACTGGAGCGGGTCCAAGAAGGCGTCGTCGATGCGCCGGTAGATGACGTCGACCTGCACCTCCCCGTCCGTGGTGCGCATGTAGACCTGGTTGTCGCGGCAGAACAGGTCGCGACCCTCGACCAGCTCGACCCCCATCTGACGGGCCAGCAGCGAGTGCTCGAAGTAGGCCGAGTTGTACACCCCGGGAGTGAGCACCACCACGGTCGGGTCGGCCTCGTTGGTGGCCGCGGAATTGCGCAAGGCGCGCAGCAGGTGCGACGCGTAGTCGTCGACCGCACGCACCCGGTGGGTGGCGAACAGATTCGGGAAAACCCGCGCCATGGTCCGCCGGTTCTCCATGACATACGACACCCCGGAGGGCGAGCGCAGGTTGTCCTCGAGGACCCGGAAGTTGCCCTTCTCGTCGCGGATCAGGTCGATGCCCGCCACGTGGATGCGGACGCCGTTGGGCGGGACGATGCCCACCGCCTCGCGGTGGAAATGCTCGCAGGAAGTGATCAGGCGGCGCGGGATGATGTCGTCGTTCAGGATCTCCTGATCGCCGTAGATGTCGTCGAGATACATCTCGAGTGCCTTGACGCGCTGGATGATGCCGCGCTCCAACCGGCTCCACTCGGCGGCCGAGATGACCCGCGGAACCAGGTCGAGCGGAAAAGGCCGCTCCTGACCTGACAGCGAGAACGTGATGCCCTGGTCGATGAACGCCCGGCCCAGCGCTTCGGCGCGGGCCTTCAGGTCCGAGGCGTCCGACGGCGCGAGCTCGGCGTAGATGCCCTTATACGGGCCGCGAACGGTGCCGTGGGCATCGAACATCTCGTCAAATGCCATCGAATAGACGTCTGAGGACGTGTTGTAGCCGCCGAAAATGCGCTCGGCACGCGCGGCGCGTAACCCCCGCCCGGTTTCCTCGAGCTGGCTCGGAAGACTCACTTTTCAGATGCTGCCTCAAATTGGCGTTATGGCAGGCCACGGGTTCCCGTTTTGGGAGAAAACGTAACCGACTGATAACCTGGGCAGTCGCTGTGGTGATATCCGGCGCCCCCAACAAACGTCGAAGCGGAGAAGGATCTAAAGCGTGGCCAACATCAAGTCGCAGCAGAAGCGCAATCGCACCAACGAGCGCGCTCGACTGCGCAACAAGTCCGTGAAGTCTTCGCTTCGCACCGCGGTCCGCGCGTTCCGTGAGGCCGCCCACGCCGGCGACAAGGAGAAGGCCTCGGAGTTGCTGGCCGCGACCACCCGCAAGCTGGACAAAGCGGCCAGCAAGGGCGTGATCCACAAGAATCAGGCGGCCAACAAGAAGTCCGCCCTGGCGCGCGCTCTCAACAAGATCTGACCCGCCCGCTCATCGGTTCCGGTTCGCGGCCAGCTCGGCCACCTTCCTGACCGCCGATTCCAGCGCATAGTCGGCGTCCGCCACGGCTCCTTTGACATTGGCGTTGAGTGCCGCCACCACCTTCATCGCGGCCGCGACACTGTCGCGCGACCAATACCGCGCCTGCTTCTGGGCCTTCTGCACCCGCCACGGCGGCATTCCCAGCTGCGACGCCAGCCGGTAGGGATCGCCTGACAACGGCCCGACCCGACCGATCGTGTGGATCGCTTCGGCCAGCGCGTCGGCCAGCACCACCAGCGGCTCCCCGCGCATCATCGCCCACCGCAGCGCTTCGGCCGCTCCCGCGACGTCGCCGGCCACCGCCTTGTCCGCGATGTCGAACCCCTTCACCTCGGCTTTGCCGCTGTGATAGCGGCGGACCGCGGCGGCATTCACGACCCCGCCCGTGTCGGCAACCAGCTGCGAACAGGCGGCCGCCAGCTCCCGCACGTCGGAGCCGACCGCGTCCAGCATGGCGGTCACGGTCTCCTCGTCGACCTTGACGCGCAGCGCACGAAACTCCTTGCGGACGAAGTCGATTCGTTCGCTGGCCTTGGTGATCCGCGCGCACGGATGCACGACGGCGCCCAGTGACTGCAACTCGGTGGCCAGCGCCTTGGCCCGCCCGCCGCCCGAATGCACGACCACCAGCATCGTGCCCAGCGGGACGTCGGCCGCGGCCGAGGCGATCACCGCGGCCGCCTCCTTGCCCGCTTCGCCTGCGGACTCCAGCACGACGATGCGCTCGTCACCGAACAGTGACGGACTCAGCAGCTCGGCCAGCTCGTAGGTACTGACGTCACCTGCCCGCATTCGGCTGACCGGAACGTCGTCGATCCCGGTCCGCTGGCGCGCCGCCCGCAATACGTCGGCCACCGCCCGCTCGACCAGCAGCTCCTCGTCTCCCAGGACCAGGTGTAACGGCGAAACCTCTGTCACCCCACGATGGTGTCACGAGGGACCGACTACGCCGCCCCGGGATCCACCACCTTCGACAGCCACCAAGCCAGCGCGCAGAGGGCAGCCGTCAACCCGCCCAGGCCGAGCGCGGCGCCAAACCAGCGCCGGCCGCGCAGCCTCGTGACCGCCACGACGATCAGCGCGGTCACCCCGGCGACCAGCACCACTCCCGGCACCCCGGTCGGAACGGGCAGCGTCGCACCGGGCGCGCCCGCCGACCATTGCGCCACCCGCACCACCCACCACAGTTCGGGGCCGGTGAAACGGACCAACACGTGTGCGCCGGGCGGCCACACCACGCTCAGCACCGCCGCCGCGCTGCCGAGCACGGTGATCGGCGCGATGACCGGCGCCGCCGCGAGGTTGGCGCCCACTGCCACCAGGCTGACCCGCCCGGAGATGCCCGCCACCAGCGGAGCGGTCACGACATGTGCGGCCGCGGCGATCGCCAGGGCGTCGGCCAGCGGCTTGGGGCAGCCTCTTTCCGCCAGGCGCCGCGACCAGGACGGCGCGATCAACACCAACGCCGCCGTCGCGATCGCCGACAGCGCGAAGCCCACGTCGACGGCCAGCTGCGGGGCCAGCGCCAGCAAGACCAGCACCGCGGCGCAGAGCGCCGGGATGGCTTGCCGCCGCCGCGAGGAAAGCAACCCCGCCAGCCCGATGGCGCCCATCACGGCCGCCCGCAACACGCTCGCCGTCGGTTCCACGACGATGACGAACGCGACCAGCGTCACGGCGGCGAGGACGACGGCCGCCCGTGGACCGATCAGGCGCGCCGAGAACAGCACGGCCGCACACACGATGGTCACGTTGGCGCCCGACACCGCCATCAGGTGCGTCATCCCTGCCGCGCGAAAGTCCCGGTCGGTCTCGGCGGGAACCGCCGAGGTGTCGCCCAGCACCAGGGCAGGCAGCATCGCCGCCTGGTCGCCGGGCAGCGCGCCGCGAACCGCCGCGACGAATCGGCCCCGCACCGTGTGCGCCGCCCGGTGCACGGCGCCGGCGGTGCCCAGGGTCGGGCGGCCCGACGCGTTGAGCACAGCGACGGTGAGGTCGCGGCGGGTCGGGCGGCTGATCCTCGCGGTGAACCGCATTGGTCGGCCCACCATCAGCCCGTCGGCTTCCGGTTCGAAATCCGATGCGCGCGCGAAGACGACCACGCGCCCCGAGATCTGCGCGTCGGGCAGGCGCTGCAGCTTGGCGCGAAACATGAGCCGGCCGCGACCCAACGACACCGGGCTCTCCGTGGGAGTGACTGTCACCGGGACGGCCGTCCCGAACGCCGCCGTGATCGGGTGGCGATCGACAGCTTCGGCGCGCAGCGCGACCGCAAACCCGAAGCCCGCGCCGGTGACGCCGACCGCGACCAGGCCGGCGCTGACGGCCCGGTGCCTCCCGGATTCGCCCCGCCGGCGCGCCGCGCGCCACACCAGGGCGCCGGCGGCGGCAACCAATAACAGACAGACCCCCGCGATCGCCCGGCCGATCGGCCACCAGATCCCGGCGGCGGTCACCGCCCAGCAGGTGAGCGCGGCCGGCACCAGGCGCGCGTCAACGCGTGCCACGCCCGATTCGGCGTGACCGCATTCCCGCACCGGTGTTCAGACACGGACCAGGGCGCGCAACTTCTCCAGCCGCGCGGGCCCGATGCCGTCGACGTCGGCGAGCTGGTCGACGCTGGTGAATTTGCCGTTGGCCTGCCGCCAGGCCACGATCGCGGCGGCTGTGACCGGCCCGACGCCGGGCAGGGCGTCCAAGTCCTCCACGGTCGCGCTGTTGAGGTCGAGCACTTCACCCGCCTTCGGCTTCCCCGGCCCCGCTCCGGTCCGCGGTGGCGGTGGCTTGGACGTCGATGTGGAACCGGAGGCGACCGAGCTTCCCAACGCCGCCGGCCGCCCGGGGACGGGCGGAAGGCCGACGACGATCTGCTCGCCGTCGCCGAGCGGACGCGCCATGTTCAGCCCGACGGTGTCCGCCCCGTTCACCGCCCCGCCCGCGGCCTGCAGCGCGTCGGCGACCCGCGCCCCAGGCGCCAGGGTGACCAGTCCCGGGCTGTGCACCAGGCCCACCACGCTCACCACCACTGGCCGGTCGGGGCCGGCGCCGGGGGCCGCCGACGACTTGTGGCCCGCCGTCGACGCCTTCTCGACCGGCGGCAGTTTGGCCGACATCACCGGCGCCGGCCGGTCGCGCAGCAGCGTGAACACCGTGACCAGAACGGCCAGCGCGGCCACGATCGCCAACCCGATGGCACCCGCACGCCCCGGGTCGGCGCGCAGCCTGGCCACCCAGCCCCGATCCGCGGACACATCCGGCAGCCACCGCGGCAGCAGCGAATTCTGGTCCTCGTCCACCGCCTGATCGGGCGACGTCGACGCGGCGCCGTCGGGCTCGGCGTCCGGTTGGGCACCGAGTCGCCGCTGCAGACGCTCGGCGGGAAGTTCTGTTCGCATGCGCCGACCGTAGGTGCGCCGACCGCCAGATCGGCCCCCACCCGGCGACGCCGCGACCCCGGCTGTGGATTAAACCGAGGCTGTGCACAACCGCTGTACGGGATGGGTCAAGATGGACCGGAGAACGCATCGCCAGGACCGGGCATCCATCCGACGCTGGTAACCATGTTCAGCCCCAGACGACAGGAGGTCGCCGTGCAACTGGCGCTCACACCGGAGGAAGCCGCGTTCCGCGACGAGCTCCGCACCATCTACACCACCAAGATTCCCGAAGAGCTGCGCGAGCGGGTGCGCCGGGGCGCGGCGGAGGTGAAGCACGACGACATCGTCACCAGCCACAAGATCCTGCACGAGCACGGTTTGGCGGTACCGAACTGGCCGGTCGAATGGGGCGGCAAGGACTGGACGGCCACCCAGCACCAGATCTGGGCCGACGAGATGCAGCTGGCGTGCGTCCCGGAGCCGCTGAACTTCAACACCAAGATGGTGGGCCCGGTGATCGCCGAATTCGGTTCGGAGGAGGTCAAACAACGCTTCCTGCCGCCGACGGCCAGCCTCGACATCTGGTGGTGTCAGGGATTCTCCGAGCCCGAGGCCGGTTCGGATCTGGCGTCGTTGCGCACCACCGCGGTGCGGGACGGCGACAGCTACGTCGTCAACGGGCAGAAGACCTGGACCACGCTCGGCCAGTACGCGGACTGGATCTTCTGCCTGGTGCGCACCGACCCGCAGGCGCCCAAGCGGCAGGCGGGCATCTCGTTTCTGCTGTTCGACATGAAGACCCCCGGCATCACGCTGCGGCCCATCAAGACGATCGACGGCGGTCACGAGGTCAACGAGATCTTTTTCGAAGACGTCCGGGTACCCGCCAACCAGCTTGTGGGAGAAGAGAATAAGGGCTGGACATACGCCAAGTTCCTGTTGGGCAACGAACGCACCGGCATCGCCGGTGTCGGCCGGACCAAGGTGCGCCTCGCCGAGGTGAAGAAACACGCGGCGGCCACCGGGGTGCTGCAGGATCCCCTGTTCGCGGCGCGCCTGGCCGAGGCCGAAAACGAATTGCTGGCATTGGAACTCACGCAGTCGCGGGTGGTCACGGACTCCGCGAACGGCCAGCCCAATCCGGCTTCGTCGGTGCTCAAATTGCGCGGCAGCCAATTGCAGCAGATCGCCACCGAGCTGCTGGTCGAGGTGGCCGGGCCCGATGCCCTGCCGGCCGACGGCGAAGGCATCGCGTCTCCGGACTGGGCGCAACACAGTGCGCCGCACTACCTCAATTACCGCAAGACGTCGATCTACGGCGGCAGCAACGAGGTGCAGCGCAACATCATCGCGTCCACCATTCTGGGATTGTGAGGCAGCCATGGACTTTCAGTTGACCGACGAGCAGACCCTGCTGCGCGACACGACCCGCGACCTGCTCTCACGCAGCTACGACCCGGAAAGCCGCAACAAGGTGATCGGCTCCGATCTGGGCTGGAGCCGCGAAGTATGGAGTCAGCTCGCCGACACCGGGATCCTCGGCCTCGGGTTCGACCCCGAGGAGGCGGGCCAGATCGAGATCATGGTCGTGCTCGTCGAGGCGGGGCGCCGGCTGGCTCCCGAACCGATCCTGCACGCCGCGCTGGCACCGGGTGCGCTGATCGCCGAGTTGGGCACCGACGCCCAGAAGGAAGGGCTGGACGACGTCGCGGCCGGCCAACGCTTGCTGGCCTTCGCCCACCTGGAACCCGGACATCGCAACCCGACCGCGGACGTGGGCACCAAGGCTGTGCGGCAAGGAGATTCGTGGACATTGAGCGGGCGCAAGAACCCGGTGCTCGCCGGTGACTGCGCCGACGCCCTGGTGGTCAGCGCCGCCTTGCCGGACGGCGGCACCGGCCTGTTTCTGGCCGACGCGAGCGCGGTCACGCGTCACCCGTACCGGACCTTCGACGGACAACGCGGCGCGCAGGTCGATTTCGAGGCCACACCGGCGGAACCCTTGGGCGAAGCGGCGGACGCGTCGCAGGCTATCCGCAACGCGGTGATCCGCATCCAGGCTGGGCTGTGCGCCGAAGCGGTCGGGGCGATGGAGGAGGCGCTGCGGCTGACCACCGATTACCTCAAGAGCCGCAAGCAGTTCGGCGTCACGCTCAACAAATTCCAGGCGCTCACGCAGCGCGCGGCCGACATGTACGTGTCGCTGGAACTGGCGCGCAGCATGGGACTGTACGCGTCGATGTCGATCGCTGACGGCAATTTCGACCCGGTGATCGCCTCGCGGGCCAAGCTGCAGATCGGCCGCTCGGGCCGGCACATCGCGCAGGAGGCGATCCAGCTGCACGGCGGAATCGGTGTGACCGCGGAATATCCGGTCGCCCACTACGCGGCCCGGCTCACCGCGATCGAAAACACGCTGGGCACCTCCGGCGAGCACCTGCACAACCTGATCGACCACATCGGCGACTACGACCTGGCCCGTCTCTAGCGCATGACAGAGCTCTCCGGCAAAGCCGTCGAGTTCCTGTCAGCCGGCACCCGCACCGGGATGCTCGGTTATGTCGCCGGCGACGGCCGACCCCTGGTCGCGCCGGTGTGGTTCGTGGTCGACGGGGACCAGCTGGCGTTCAACACCGGCCGCGAGACGTCGAAAGGCCGTGCCCTGCACCGCGATCCGCGTGTGGTGATCTGCGTCGACGATCCCCACCCGCCGTATTCGTTCGTTCAGGTCCAGGGCGTCGCCACGGTGAGTGAGGACCCGGCCGACGTGCTCGACGTCGCCACCCGAACCGGCGCCCGGTACATGGGCGCCGACCGCGCCGAGGAGTTCGGCCGCCGCAACTCCGCGCCCGGCGAGCTTGTGGTGCGGGTGCGCCCGACCAAGGTCATCGCCGGTTTCGATATCAGCGACTGACGCCGGCGCCGAAGAATCGCCGCCCGGATCATCCGCCGACGGGTTCGATTGACTCCGGGGCCAGGTCCGGCACCTGACTGGCCAGGTACTCGGCGAGCGAGCTGATCGTCGGATAGTCGAAAACCGCTGTGGCGCTGATGGTGAACGCGCCACCGAACTGGCCGTACAACCGATTACGGAGTTCGACCGCCATCAGTGAATCGGTACCGAGGTCGAGGAAGCGGCTGGTCGCGGCGGGAGGTTGCGCAAGCCGCAGGAATTGTTGTACTTCCCGCTGCAGGAATTCCGTCAGGAAACTGACTCGCTCCGCCTCCGGTACCTCGTGCAGCTTCTTGAGCAGCTCGCTGTCGCCGGGTGCCGTCGCGGCGTCGCTCGGCAGCAAGTGGTCGAGAATCGGTGGGCGTGAACCGCGCAGCATCTTCGCGGCACGCTGCCAGTTGGCTTTGATCACGGTCGCCTGCCCCGTTCCGTGGGCGACGATTTCGCCGAGCGCATTGAGGGCAGCCGTGGGTTCCATCGAAACCAGGCCTTGCGCACCGAGATTGGCGCGCGCCGCCTCCGAAGCGGCCATGCCGCCGTGCGCCCAGGGACCGAAGTTGACACTGGTCGCGGGAAGGCCTTGCGCTCTGCGTTCGGCGACGAGCCCGTCGAGCAGCGCGTTGGCGGTTGCATAGTTGGCCTGGCCGGGCGAACCGAGCACGCTGGAGATCGACGAGTAGAGGACGAAGAAGTCCAGATCGTCCTTCCTGGTCAATCGGTGCAAGTTCCACGCCCCCAATGCTTTCGGCAGCAGGGCTGTCCGGAAGCGTTCGACACTCTGCTGCGGCAGCAGCGCGTCGTCGAGTACGCCCGCCAGGTGCACCACCCCCGCCAGCGGCGGCAGCTCCGCCCGGATCCGCTCCAGCAACTCCTCGACCTGGGACTCGTCGCCGATGTCGGCCGCAAGGGTGTGGATCCGGCAGCGGTAGCGCTCAGTGATGTTGGCGATCACCTGTTGTGCGTCCGCGTCGGGTGCGCGGCGGCCGGTCAGCACGATGTCACCGGCACCGAGTTGGGCCAGGTAGGACGCCGTGTGTAGGCCGAGGGCACCAAGGCCCCCGGTGATCAGATAGCTCCGATCGCCCTGCGGCTGCAGCGGGTTGGGCATCTGCAGCACGATCTTGCCGATATGCCGCGCCTGCTGCATGCGCCGAAACGCGGTTTTGGCCTCGCTCAGGGGGTAGATCTCGGCGGACAGCGGTGCCCACTCGCCGCTGCCCAACCCGTCCGACACTTCGGCCAGCAACCGCCGGATGCGCTCGGGGTCTTGCAGAATGGTCCCGTCCAGCGCCACCACTTCGTAGTCGATGTCGGGACGGGCCTCCGCCATTCGCTCCGGAGTCCAGATGTCTCGCTTGGCGATCTCGGCGAAGCGGCCGCTGTGGGCGGTGGCCCGTACGGTCGCTTCGACAAAGCCCTCGTTGGTCAGGCTGTTGAGCACCACGTCGACGCCGGCACCGCCGGTGTCGGCGAGGATTTGGTCGGCGAAATCCGTTGTGCGCGAGTCGTACACATACTCGACGCCCAACTTGCGCAGGGTCGCGCGCTTGTAGGCGCTGGCGGTCGCGAAGACGGTCGCCCCGTGCTGCTGCGCCATTTGGATGGCGGCCAGTCCGACACCACCGCTCGCGGCGTGAATCAGCACGCGGTCACCGGGCCTCAGCTGCGCCCAGTCGAAGGCGAGCCGGGCCGTGAGTGCGGCAGCCGGAATGGTCGCCGCGGCCACCGCGCTGAGCCCGTGCGGTACCGGCGCCAGCAATTGAGCGGGAACATTGATCCGACTGGCAAATGCTCCCTGCATGAAGCCGAAGACGCGCTGGCCGACCTCGAATCCGGTTACGCCGGCACCCAACTCGGTGACGATGCCGGAGAAGTCGCCGCCGATCAGCCCCGGATCGCCCGGGTAGAGGCCCAGCACATTGAGCACATCCCGGAAGTTCAGACCGGCGGCCTCCACCCGAACTTGCACCTGGCCCGCAACCGGCGACAGCACTTCCGTCTCGGCGAGTCGCAAGTTGTCGATGGCGCCGCGTTCGGTCGGCGCGAGGACATAGTCGCCCGCGCGCGGCACCGCGAGGTAACCGCTGCGTGCCCATGGCACCAGCCTCGATGCCAGGAACTTTCCTTGCCGCAGTGCCAGTTCCGGCTCTTGAACGGATCCGTCCGGTGTGCGGAGCAGGCGCGCTAGCGAGTGCGCGGCCGCATCCGATCCGTCGTGGTCGATCAGCCTGCAGCGCAGTGTGGGCTGCTCGGCGATGGCGGTGCGTCCCAGCCCCCACAGCGCCGCCTGCACGGGATCGACCTGCTCGCCGGCTTCGGTCGCCACCGCTCGTTCGGTGACGATCCACAGCCCGCCGGGCAGTTGCACTCCCTCTTCGGCCAGCAGGGCGCGCATGGCGCCGAGGAGGTTGTCGACGTCGGCCTCCAGCCGAGCGCCGAATTCGTCACTTGACTCCTCCGCGTTCGGCCGGCCCCTGCCGCGCCAGACGATGCCGGTGACCGGCGTACCGCTCTCATGCGCGTGCGCGATGAGCTGCTGCCAGCCCTGCCGGCCCATCGCCCCTTCGGACCGGATACAACCCGGCAACTCGGCCGCCAGCTCGTCGAACCCTGCGACCAGCCATGGGCCGGGGGCCTTCTCGCCGTGCCCGGGATCGCTGATCGCCTCCGGCACCGGCACCTCGTGCCAGCCAAGCGTGTACAGCAGCCGGGAAACGTCGCCGCCAAGCCCGCGCAACAAGGCTTCCCGGGGCGCGCGTTTGACGGTGAACTCGCGTATTCCGCCGAGGTGACGGCCATTCCGATCCACGAAATCGAGATCGAAGACCTGAGTTTCGCTTTCGACGCCGCCGGTACGCCACTTCGCTCGGCAATAGAACCGCTGCGGCATCCGATCCGACAGCACCACTCGCCCGTACCGCAGCGGGAGAAACAGATCCGGAACCGCTCCGCGTTCGGTCGCCGCTAGCAGCGCCGGGAAGGCAGGGAAGGCGACGCCCGTGCACAGGTCCAGCAGCACCGGATGGACCGGCTCACTTCCCAGGTGTTCGGCGAGTTCATCGCCGACGACGACATCGCCGATCGCCTCACCTTCGCCCACCCACAGCGATTTCAGGGACGTCGACCAGGTCGGACCCCATGCCAGCTCCATGTCGGCGAAGGTGTCGAACAGCTGCTGGGGACGGGTGCGGTTCAACCGCTCGATCGCCGCTTCGACGGGGTCCGCCGGATCAACTGCCGACTCTTCGTCGACACCGGTGAAGACGGCGCCATCGGCGTTCAGCGCCCACTCGGCATCGCGGACGCCATATGGGCGGCTGTGCACTTGGAAGGTCCAGCCGCCGCGATCCTCGGAGGGATGCAATGTCAGCTGCACCTCGCGAGATTGCTTGTCGGCCAAGATGATCGGCTCATAGAAGAAGACGTCTCGTACGTGAGCCGGCGTTCCGACCGCCGCGAGGGCCATCGCCGCGTAGGTCGCGCCCGGAACGACGACGGTGCCATAGATGACGTGATGGGACAGCCACGGCTGGGACTTGACGGACAACCGGCTGGTATAGACGACGTCACCCGAGGCGAGGTCCTTTTCAGCGCCCAAGATGGCGGATACCGTGCCGCCCTGAGCATCGGTGCCTGCGATCCCGGACGCCTTGGGCCAAAAGTGCCGGCGCTGGAACGGATAGGTGGGCAGGTCGATCCTGCGGCGTGGGAGTTGTTGCAGCGCAGCGAACTCGAGCCGATGTCCGGCAACGTACGCCGCGGAAAGCGCTTCGGCCATCTGGCGCCGGGCGCCCGCTCCCTTGCGCAGGGAAACGATCGCCCGTGGCGCCGGCGAGTGTTCCGGCCAGACCTGCACCGCAGCCGCGGTCAGAATCGGTTGCGGCCCGATCTCCATCAACACCGAGCATCCCAGCGCCGCCAGCGTGCGGACGCTCTCGGTGAACTGCACCGGCTGGCGGGAATGCCGCCGCCAGTATTGCGCGTCGAGCGCGGTTTCCGCCGTGAGCACGGCGCCGGTGCGGTTGCAGACCAGCGGCCGTGTCGGTGTGGCGAACTGCAGCCGCGCCGCATACGACTCGAATTCGTCGAGCGCCGGCTCCAGCAGCTCCGAGTGGAAGGCGTGGCTGGTATCCAGCCATGTGCAGCGGATCCCGTCATCGCTGAAGATCGCGACAATCTTTTCCAGCTCGGCACCCGGACCCGACAGCACCGTATTGCGGCCGTTGTAGGCGGCGACCGAAACGGCGGAGAACTGCTTGGCGGCGTCCTCCACCTGCTCGGCGTCGGCGAACACCGCCACCATTCGACCGCCCTCGGCCAGATTGCCGAAGAGCCGGCCGCGTTCGGCCATCAACCGTGCCCCGTCCTCGAGGCTGAAGACTTCGGCCACGCATGCCGCCGCATACTGGCCGACGCTGTGCCCAAGCACAACGTCGGGTTCGATGCCCCACGACTGCCACAACCGGGCCAGGCCCATCTCGATCGCGAAGAGCGCCGGCTGAGCAAAAGAGGTGTGCCGCAACGCGTCTCCCCCGGAGTCGCGGTCGGTGTCGAACACCACCTCCAGCAACGGACGCGGCAGCAGATCTTCGACCGCTTCCGCGCACCTCGTCACCGTTTCGGCGAATACCGGCTCCGTGTCGAACAATTCGCGAGCCATCCCCGGGTACTGGCTGCCCTGGCCGGTGAACAGCCACGCCGTCTTCGGCGGGTCGGCACACTCGCCGCGGACCACACCCGGTCGCACCCGGCTCTCGGCCAATTCGGCCAATGCGTCGCGGGCACCTTTGACGGAATCGACGACCAGGGCGGCGCGGTGTTCGAAATGCGAACGCCCGACGCCGGCCGTGAAGCACACGTCGGCGATGTCAACCTCGGGGTGTGCGTCCAGCCAGGTGCCGTAGCGCTGCGCCAAGGCCGCCAACGCCTGCGGCGAGCGCGCCGACAACGCAAACACGCCGAGCCAATCACCCGAGACGCCCGACTCCGGCGCCGTCGCGTCACCGTTTGCGGGGTCGCCGGCCACCGTTTGCGGCGGCGCCTCCTCGAGCAGCACATGGGCGTTCGTGCCGGTGAACCCGAACGAGCTCACTCCGGCCCGGCGGGGCCTGCCGTCGGTCTGCCAGGGCATCGCCCTGTCCACCACCCGCACCGGCAACGAGTCCCACGGAATATGCGGCGAGGGATTCTGGAAATGCAGGTTCTGCGGCAGAAGTTCGTGCTGCAGAGACAACACGACCTTGATCAAACCGGCGACCCCCGCGGCCGACTCGAGGTGGCCGAGGTTGGTCTTCGCCGATCCAATGAGCAAGGGCCGGTTCGGGTCACGGCCGGCGCCGTAGACGGCCGCCGCGGCCTGCACCTCGATCGGGTCACCCAGGGAGGTACCCGTGCCGTGCGCTTCGAGGTAATCGATGTCTGGACCGGCGACGCCGGCCCGGGCCAGCGCCGCGGAGATAAGCCGCTGCTGCGCACCCCCGTTGGGCACGGTCAAACCGCTGGAGGCGCCGTCCTGATTGACCGCGCTGCCCCGAATGACGGCACAGACGCGGTCGCCACTGCGCTGCGCATCGCTCAGCCTCTTGAGCACCAGAACGCCGCAGCCTTCACTGCGCACGTAGCCGTCGGCGGCGGCGTCGAAGGTCTTGCACCTTCCGTCCGGCGACAACATCCGGGCGCGGGAGGCGGCGACGATCGAGGCCGGACTCAGCAAGACGTTCACCCCGCCGGCCAGCGCCAGATCGCAGTCACCGGAGTGCAACGCCTGGCAAGCCTGATGGACGGCCACCAGCGAGGAGCTGCACGCGGTGTCCACCGCCACGGCCGGTCCTTCCAGCCCGAGCGCGAACGCGACTCGGCCCGCGATGGCATTGAGCGCATTGCCGGTGATGAAGTGTGCTTCGATGCTCTCGACCGAGTCCCGCGACAGCAGGTGTGAGTATTCGTTGGCGGCCACGCCGACGAAGATGCCGCTTCGGCTACCGCGCAGGGCCGCAGGGGAATAGCCGGCGCGTTCCAGCCCCTCCCAAGCGATCTCCAGCATCAACCGCTGCTGCGGGTCCATCCATAAGGCCTCGCGCGGGGAGATACCGAAGAACTCCGGATCGAATTCGTCGATCCCGTCGAGGAATCCGCCGCTGCGGCTGTAGATCTTGCCCGGCGTTTCGGGGTCCGGGTCGTAGTACTCGTCGATTTCGAAGCGGTCATCCGGGATCTCCCGGATCGCGTCGACAGCGCCGGACAGGACTTCCCAATACGCTTCGGGATCGGGCGAGGCCGGAAAACGGCACGCCACCGCGACGATCGCGATCGGCTCGTCCGCGGACCCGGTCGACAGCGACGGCGGCGGCTGGGTAGCCGCCTTGGAGCCCGCCTGCGCGGTGAGGCCGAGGACGTCGGTGAGCAGGTACTCCGCCACGTCGGTGACACGCGGGTAGTCCATCGCCAGGGTCGCCGGCAGTTCCTTGCCCACCGCATGTTCCACGCGGCGCCGCAATTCGACCGCCATCAGCGAATCCATGCCCAGGTCGAAGAATCCGGCCTCCTCCCGAATCTCCGCCGCGTCGATCCGTGTCACCTCGGCGACAACATCGCGCAGGTAATCGACGAGGAGTTTCTTGCGCTGCTGCGCCGGGGCGAGGGTGAGCTGTTCCACGAACCGCGTGGGCCCAGCGGAAGGTTCGGGGGCCGTCACCGACTCGGGCACCTCGCGGCCGACCTCCTCGAGGAAGGACCGCTTGCCCGCCTGCTGATAGAGCGGCAGGAAACGGGACCAGTCGATCCGAGCCACCACCCCTTGCGTCGCAGAAGCCACGATGAGCTCGGCCATTCCGGCCAGCGCATCAGCGGGCGGCAGCGTGCGGACTCCGCGTTGCTCCAGTCGCGCACGTGCGTCTTCGTCGGCCATGCCGGCCGTCCACGGACCGAAGTTGACGCTCACCGCAGTGACACCCTGCTCGCGGAGCCGCCAGGACAATCCGTCCAGGAAGGCGTTGGCCGCGCCGTATGCGGTCTGGCCAAAGCTGCCCCATACCGAGGCGATCGAGGATGTGCTGAGGAAGAAGTCCAGCGCCAGGTCCACGGCAGCCTCGCTCAAATGCCAAGCGCCCCAGACCTTTCCCGCGAACACCCGATCCACTTCAGCATCGTCCAGGTGGCGCAGCGGCGTGTTACCGATCTCTCCGGCGGCATGGACGATCCCGGCGAGCGGCGGTAGTTTGGCCTGCACGGTGGCCAGCAGGCGAGCAACGTCGTGCGGATTGGCGACATCGGCTGTGATGACCCGCGTTTGGCAGCCCCACTGTTCGCGCATGGCATCGATCCGCCGTTGCGCCGCATCGCTGGGCGGGCGCCGGCCCGTCAACACCAGGTGCCCGGCACCGTGCGCGGCCAGGTATCCGGCGATTTCCAGCCCGACCGCGCCCAATCCACCGGTCACCAAATAGGTGGCCTCGGCACGCAAGGCGAGCGGTGTTCCGATCGGCCGCCCTTCGCGCCGGGTCAGCCGGGCGACATAGACACCTTCGTCTCGCAGCGCGACTTGGTCTTCGCCACGCGGCCCTGCCACCACCTGACTGATCAACCGGGTCCACTCGCCGGCAGTGCCTTCGGACAGATCAGCCAGCCCGCCCCACAACTGCGGATGCTCGAGGGAAGCGGCGCGCCCGAACCCCCACAGACAGGACTGTGCGGGCCGTACGCTGTCGGCCGCGGTGACACGTTGCGCGCCACGGGTTATCAGCCAGATGGGTGCGCGGATTTCGGCGGCGGCAGCGGCGCGGAAGAGTCGACGCGTTCCGCCCAGGACATGGTGTTGCATCCGCAACAAGGAACGCATCGATGGCGCATTGCCCCGATCGAGCCCCGCGCAATGCAGGATGCGTAGCGTCGGTTGCTCTGCCGCCGCCGCGCGCAGCGCCGATTCGAGCCGCTCCTCTTCGGCGTCGGACACCGGCAGCCCGACGATCCGGAACGGATGACCCTGAGCGGTCAGCGCGTCGGCTAACGGTGCGACCGCTTCGGCGTCATCGCCGATCAACAGCCAGGAAACGGTGTCCGTGCGGGTGGCCGCGGCAACGGATTTCTCCCAACGGATCTCGTACCGAGCATCCGCAATGGACTCGGTTTCCCGCTGTCGGTTGTGTTGTGCCGCAAGCCTGGTCAGCACGTCGGTGGTCTGCCGGCTGGCGTTCGCACCGTCGATCAGCGCGGCAAGTTCCTCGATCCGGCCGTCCTCGAGAAGTTGGACGGCTTCGGTGCGCGTGGCATCGGCTTTCGCGGGCACCTGGGTGGATGGAACGTCGTTGTCCCGGAACCAGTACCGGCGATGCTGGAACGGATAAGTGGGCAAGTCGAGCTTGCGCGTCGGCCCCTGCTGCAGAGCCCCGAAGTCCGGCAGGTGACCGCCGGTGTAGGCGGTGGCAAGGGCTTCGATGATCTGGCGGTGGTCGCCGCCGGTTCGGCGCAACGACGGGATCGCCCGCGGCGCCGCCGCCCGGTCAGGCCATGCCCGCAAAGCCGCGGCGGTGAGCACCGGTTGCGGACCCACCTCCAGCAGCATGGCGCAATTGAGATCGGCCAGGGTGGCCACACTCTTGGCGAATTCGATCGGCTGGCGCGCGTGGCGGCGCCAGTACGGTCCATCGAGTTTCGCATTCCGGCCGAGGGCGGCGCCGGTGCGGTTGCATACCAGAGTCCGTTGTGGCGAGCAGAAATCGAATCGGCTTGCGTACGACTCGAATTCATCGAGGGCCGGGTCCAGCAGCGCTGAATGGAACGCGTGGCTGGTGTCCAGCGACTCGCATCGAACACCGTCGGCGGTCAAGCTGGCCACCGCCCGGTCCAGATCCTCTGCTGGTCCCGACAGCACGGTATTGGCACCGTTGTAAGCGGCCACCGAGAGCCGCGGGAATTCGTCGGTGAAGCCCTCGACCCGCTCCGCGGCGGCGAAGACCGCCACCATCCGACCGCCCGCGGGCAAACCGCCGAAGAGGCGACCGCGTTCGGCGAGCAACGACGCTCCGTCCTCGAGGCTGAACACACCGGCGACGCATGCGGCGGCATACTGGCCGACGCTGTGACCCAGCACCACGTCGGGTTCGAGGCCCCACGACTGCCAGAGCCTCGCCAAGCCCATCTCCACGGCGAACAACGCCGGCTGGGCGTTGTTCGTCCGCCGCAGATCTTCGGAACTCGCGGGGTCGAAAATGACGTCCAACATTGGCTTTTCGAGCGCGCCATCGACCACCGCCGCGCAACGGGTCATCGTTTCGGCAAACACCGGTTCGGTTTCGAACAACTCCCGGGCCATGCCGGCGAACTGGCTGCCTTGACCCGGAAACAACCACGCCGTCTTCGGCCTGTCGTCGCACGTTCCCCGCACCAAACCCGGCGCGGGACGGTCGTCGGCGAGCGCCCCGAGCAACTCCGCGGCGGACTCCGTCGAATTGACCACCAACGCGGCGCGGTGCTCGAAGTGAGCTCGGCCGACGCCGGCGGTGAAGCACAGCTCTGACAGGCTGGTATCCGGATGCGCGCTCAACCAGCTGCGGTATCGACCGGCCAGCTGCGCCAAGGCTTCTGGGGTGCGCGCCGACAGCGGCAGCACGCTGAATCCTCCGTCCGCGGTCTTCGCGACGGGTACCGCGGGCGCAGCGAGCTGGGGCGCTTCCTCGAGGATGACGTGCGCGTTGGTCCCGGAGAAGCCGAACGAACTGACCCCCGCAACCCGGGGTCGACCGTTGCGCTCCCAGCTGGTGGCCTCGTCCACCACCCGCACCGCAAGCCGATCCCACGGGATGTAGGGCGATGGGTTCTCGAAGTTCAGGTGCTTCGGCAAAACCTGGTGCTCGAGCGACAGGACAACCTTGATGATTCCGGCGATCCCCGCGGCGGCTTCCAGATGCCCGATATTGGTCTTCACCGACCCGATCAACAGCGGCCGGCCCGCATCACGACCCTCGCCGAGTACCGCGGCCGCGGCCTGGACTTCGATCGGGTCGCCCAGCGATGTCCCGGTCCCATGCGCCTCCAGGTATCCCACGTCGCGGGCGGAGACGCCGGCGCGCTTCAGCGCCTCGGCGATGACGCGCTGCTGGGCGACACCGTTCGGCACGGTCAGTCCGCCCGACGCGCCGTCCTGATTCACCGCGCTGCCGCGGACCACCGCCCGAATCCGGTCACCGTCGCGGATCGCGTCGTCCAGCCGTTTGAGGACGACGACACCGCATCCCTCACCGCGCACGTAGCCGTCCGCCGCCGCGTCGAACGTCTTGCAGCGGCCATCGGGCGCGAGCATGTGCGCCCGCGAAAAGGTCATCATCGTGGCCGGGCTGAGCAGGACATTCGCACCGCCGGCCAGCGCGAGGTCACATTCCCCCAGCCGCAGCGCTTGGCAAGCCTGATGGACCGCCACCAACGACGAGCTGCACGCGGTGTCGACCGTGACGGCCGGGCCCTGCAGCCCCAACCGGTAACTGATCCGCCCGGCTGCCGCGGCGGCCGCCGTCCCGATCGCCATGTACGCGTCGATCGCGTCGTACTTCAGCTCATCCGAGACCATCGCCAGGTAGTCATGGGTGGACAGACCAATGAAAACCCCGGTGTTGGTATTCGCCAAAGCCGTTGGGGCCGTGCCTGAATGCTCCACCGCCTGCCATGCCGTCTCCAGCAACAGCCGATGCTGTGGGTCCATCAGCATGACCTCACGCGCCGATACCCCGAAGAACGGCGCATCGAACCCCACTGCGTCGTCGACGAAGCCCGCCCGTCGGCTCACAATCTTCCCGGGCGCGTCGGCATCGGGGTCGAAGAATTCCTCGACACGCCACCGGTCCGGGGGCACCTCTGACACCGCATCCCGCCCGTGCCGCAGCACGTCCCAGAACTCCGACGCGTCGGCAGCACCCGGAACACGGGCTGCGTAGCCGACTATCGCGAAACCCGATGCCTTCTCTGTTGAAGCTTCGGCGGTTCCCATGCATCTGTCCTCTCGCATCGACCCGCGAAGGTAGATCCCCGGGGCCGGCCTCCGGCGACGGGTCCGTAACTCCGGACCAAACCGTGTGACCCGATCACTGCACCACATGCCGACCCGGTACGCAGGAGAATCGTTCCCCCTACGGCGAGTAGTGTCGCCGGATGCCAGACTGCGTCCCACGCCGGGCCGCCCATCACCCTAATCGGTAGCCCCGCCTGTCGCTGCGAGCACGTGCGGCCCGGCATGTCGGGGACGGTGGGTGCCGAAGAAGCTATCTTGATCTCGCCAGCGGCCGGCCGGAACCGCAGCGCTGGCGGAACGAGGAGAAGATATTGCGTATCGGGAAAATCACCATCGGCTCAATCCGTGATTGGACGCCGAGCCCAGGAGTTCTCATCTCCTGGCACCCGACACCCACGGCCCGGGAAAGGGCCCGGCAAGCGCCGGTCAGCCCGGTGCCCGTCAGCTATATGCAGAGTCAGCATCTTCGGGGTTATCACCGGCAAACGACCTCGGGGCTCGACTATTCACGGCAAATCATCGCGACCTGCGAAGTCCCCGGCCAGTGCGACATCTCCGCCATGAATGACGCGCTCAATGCATATTTGCGCCGGCACGACACGTATCGCAGCTGGTTTGAGCACACCGACGCGGGCGACATCATTCGGCATACCATCGACGATCCCGCCGATATCGAATTCGCGCCCACCGACCACGGCGAAATGGCCGTTGACGACTTGCACAACCATGTGGTGGCCACACCCGATCCGCTGCACTGGGAGTGCTTCAGCTTCGGGATTGTCCAAAACGAGAATCACTTCACCTTCTACGCGAGCATCGACCACGTCCACGGGGACGCGGCGCTGATCGGCATCACGATGGTGGAGTCCCACGCGCTGTACATGGCGTTGACGGGTGGCGCGGGGCCCCTTGCGCTGCCCGCCGCCGGCAGCTTTGACGATTTCTGCGCCGAAGAGCGCCGCTACACGTCAGACTTGACCCTGGATTCGCCGCAGGTGCGCGCGTGGATCGACTTCGCCGAGAACAACGATGGAAGCCTGCCGGAGTTCCCTTTGCCACTGGGAAATCCGTTGGAGCCCAGCAAGAGTGAGATGATCACGGACACCCTGATGGACGCGCAACAAACCGCGAGATTCGAAGCGGCCTGCTCGGCGGCGGGTGCGCGCTTCGTCGGCGGCTTGTTCGCCTGCCTCGCCCAGGTGGAACACGAATTCACAGGTGCCGCCACCTATTACGGACTCACCCCCAGAGATACCCGAAAAACTTCGGACAACTTCATGACCCAGGGTTGGTTTACCGGCTTGGTTCCGATCACCGTGCCGATTGCCGCCGTGTCCTTTAGCGATGCCGCCTGGGCGGCTCAGAGTTCTTTTGACTCGAGTCTGAACATGGCGAAGGTCCCCTATTACCGCGTGCTGGAATTGGCGCCGTGGCTGAGCAGGCCCCGCCCTAACTTTCCGGTGACAAATTTTTTGCATGCGGATGCCGCTCCGATGAACGCCGTGCTCGCGGCAGCTGAGATGGGCTACACCAACAACATTGGGATCTACTCCGACGGAAGATATTCGTACCAGCTAACGATCTATACCTTCCGGTACGAGGAAGGCACCGCGATGGCGATAATGTTTCCAGACAACGCGGTTGCCCGAAAATCAGTCGCCCGGTATGTCGCGGCAATGAAGTCCGTCTGTATGCGGGTCGCTGATAGCGGGCATTGGGGGCGCGTTGCCTAGCGGGGAACAGTGCGATGGCTACTGATTTTCTCCGGACTCGGCCTTTTCACGCGGCCGGGAGCGTAGCGAGGTCGATGTGCGACGGCTAGCTGATTTTGTGGTGCGTTGGCCCGGGGTCGTCATAGGTTTCTGGGTCCTGATCGCGGTCGCACTGCCGCTGACGTTCCCGCCCCTGAACGAGATGGCGCAGAAGCACCCACTCGCGATGCTGCCGAGCGGCGCGCCGTCGAGCGTGGCCGCCCGGAAGATGACCGAAGCGTTTCACGAATCGGGCGCCGAAAACCTCATGCTGGTGGTGCTCAGCGATGAGAAAGGGCTTGGGCCCGCCGACGAAGCCACCTACCGCAAGCTGGTGAGCGCCCTGCACGACGACCGGCGCGACGTGCTGATGTTGCAAGATTTCGTCAGCACGCCGCCCTTGCGTCCGGTTTTGACCAGTAAGGACCGCAAATCCTGGGTGCTGCCGGTCGGCCTCGCCGGCGAATTGGGCACACCAAAGTCCTACGCCGCCTACCTCCGCGTTGCCGACATCGTCAAACACAACGTCGCCGGATCCCCGTTGACAGCGAACCTGACCGGACCCGCTGCCACCGTCAGCGATCTCACCGTCGCGGGCGAGCGGGATCGCCTTCCGATTGAACTGGCGATCGCCGCCCTGGTGCTCGTCGTCCTGCTGGTGGTCTACCGCAACCCACTCACCATGCTGCTGCCGCTGCTCGCGATCGGAGCGTCGATGGTGATCGCGCAGGCCGTCGTCGCCGGAATCTCGCAAATCGGCGGCCTAGGCGTTTCGAACCAGTCCATCGTCTTCTTGAGCGCCATCATCGCCGGCGCGGGAACCGACTACGCGGTCTTCCTGATCAGCCGCTACCACGACTATCTGCGACGCGGCGCGGACTTCGACGAAGCCGTGCGGCGGGCGCTCACCTCGATCGGAAAAGTGATCGCCGCATCCGCGGCCACGGTCGGAATCACTTTCCTCGGAATAAGTTTCGCCCGAATGGGTGTGTTCTCCACGGTGGGTGTCTCGTCGGCCATCGGGATCGGCGTCGCCTTCCTCGCTGCGATGACCTTGCTGCCCGCCATCCTGGTAGTGGCCGGGCCGCGCGGCTGGGTCAAGCCCCCACGCGAACTGACCGCCCGGTTCTGGCGACGTTCGGGGATTCGCATCGTGCGCCGGCCCGGCGTGCATCTGGTTGCCAGCGTGCTGGTGCTGATCATCCTCGCCAGCTGTGCGGGCTTGGTGCGCTACAACTACGACGACCGCAAGGCCCTGCCGTCCTCGGCACCGAGTTCGATCGGGTATGCCGCGCTGGATCGCCACTTCCCGGTCAATCAGTCCATTCCCGAATACATCCTCGTCCAGTCACCGCACGACCTGCGTACGCCGCGGGCGCTTGCGGATCTGGAGCAGATGGCCGACCGAGTCAGCCAACTGCCGAACATCGCTGCGGTCAGCGGCGTGACCCGGCCCGCGGGCGCGGTGCCGGAACAGTTCAGGGCCACCTACCAGGCGGGCGCCATCGGCGCTCGCCTGGGCGCCGGTTCGGCCCTGATCAGCGACCACGCCGATGATCTCAACCGACTGCTCGCCGGGGCCAACACCCTGGCCGACAACCTCGGCGATGTGCGGGGCCAGGTCAACCAGATGGTCGCAGGGATGCAAGGCCTGACCGAGGCTTTCACTTCGATGAGGACCCAGTACGGCGGCGACAAGTTGGTCAAGGAAGTCGTCACCGCCGCCAAGCTCGTCAGCAGCATCAATTCCCTCGGCCATACCATCGGCGTCAACTTTGCGGCCGTCAAGGACATGTTCGCCTGGGTGGCCCCGGTGCTGGCGGCGCTCGAGGGCAACCAGGTTTGCGATGCCGATCCGTCCTGCAGCGCCACCCGCGCCCAATTCGAGCGTGTGGTCAATGCCCGCGGTGACGGAAGCCTCGACCAGATCAACGATCTGGCCGGACAGCTCCAGGCGTTCCAAGACCGGCAGACCCTCAACGCCTCGGTGGATCACCTGCGTGGTGCACTCGCCAACTTCGTCAAGGCGCTGCATGCCATGGGGCTGGACCAGCCCGGCGGCCTGCAGGCCGACCTGAACCATCTGCAACAAGGCGCTGACCGGTTCGCCAGCGGAAGCCGGCAAGTGGCCGATGGGGTGGACCAACTCGTCGACCAGATCAAACAGATGGGTACGGGGCTCGGCGAGGCGTCGGCGTTCCTCCTCACGCTGAAACGCGACGCGGCGGAACCGTCGATGGCGGGGTTCAACGTTCCGGCGCAGCTGCTGCACATGGAGGAGTTCAAAAAGGCCGCCAAGGCGTTCATTTCGCCCGACGGGCACTCGGTGCGGTATTTGGTGCAGACCAAACTCAACCCGTTCAGCGCCGAGGCGATGGATCAGGTCAGCGCGATCAGCGATACCGCCAGAGGAGCCCAACCGAATACGTCATTGGCGGATGCGTCGATATCGATGGCCGGATATCCCGTTACGCTCCGGGACACGCGAGACTTTTACGAGCACGACATCAAATTCATCATTGTCGTCACCATCATCGTCGTGCTGATGACGCTGATCGCGCTGCTGCGTGCGGTCGTCGCGCCGCTGTATCTGGTCGCTTCCGTCGTTATCTCGTACTTGTCGGCGGTGGGTATCGGCGTCCTGACATTTCAATTCCTACTGGGCCAGCAATTACATTGGAGCGTCCCGCCGTTGGCCTTTGTGGTATTGGTCGCCGTCGGGGCCGATTACAATATGCTTTTCGTCTCGCGAATGCGTGACGAATCCCCGAACAGCATGCGTTATGGCGTCATCCGCGCGTTGAGTTCGACCGGCGGTGTGATCACCGCGGCGGGTTTGATCTTCGCCGCCTCGATGTGGGGCCTGGTGTTTTCCAGCATCGGCACCGTCGTCCAGGGTGGCTTCGTGATCGGGATCGGAATCTTGCTCGACACCTTTCTGGTCCGCACCATAACGGTGCCCGCCTTGGCTACGCTGGTCGGGCGGGCCAGCTGGTGGCCGTCACGGCCGGGAGCGCAGCGGTCGCGAGCCCAGTCACCGGCCGGGACCGCGGACTAGTACCAGTCAGCTGCGAGGCCGACGAGCGATATGCGACACTACGAGACCAAGTCGGGCAGGCGGGAAGTGGCGATGCGGCAAGTACTCGCAGGAGTTACCGCTGTGGTAACCCTCGGCGTCACAGGATATTTCGGCCTCGGGATCGCGACGGCCGATGACGAGCCCGGCGACGGGACGGCGTACGCGTTGGGCGGCGCGCACGTTCCCGGCATTCCGTACGACGAGTACGGCAGGCGCCTGGGTGCCGGCTGGTTTCCCGGGCTGAGCCGAGAGATCGTCGACTACCCGGCGGGGCAGGTGCAGGGCCACGTGCTCGAACGGCTCTTTCCGGGGATTGGTCGGCTCGATGAATCCTTCCCGGGTTTGGGCGTGGATGGCCCCAGCGTCGGCGAGTCGGTCGCCGTGGGGACCGAGAACCTGGATGCGGCGATCCGCAGGGGTGGGCCCGGTGCCGCGATCGGGTTGTCCGAGGGTTCGCTTGTGGTTGACGCCGAGCAGGCCCGGCTCGCGAACGATCCGACCGCTCCCCCACCAAACCAATTGGTCTTCAGCACATTTGGCAATCCGGTCGGGCATCACGCCTTCGGCGAGAGTTTCCTGACCTCATTCTTTCCGGTCGGCGCCGTCGTTCCTGCAATGGACTACCGCATACCGCCCCCCGTGGAAAGCCAATACGACACCAAGGCCTTCGTCGCCGCCTACGACATGATCGCCGACTTTCCGGACCGGCCGGACAACCTGTTAGCGCTGGCCAACACGCTCGTGGGCGAAGCGACCGGTCATACCGCGGTCGCGTTCACCGACCCCAGCATGGTGCCGCCGCAGAACATCAGGACGACCGTCAACTCCAGGGGCGCGAAGACGACGACGTATCTGATTCCCGAAAGGCACCTCCCGCTGGTACTGCCCTTGGGCTACCTGGGCGTGCCGGAAGACGTGCTGAATCAGCTCGACGCGGAGCTGACCCCGATGGTGAATGCGGGCTACTCGCGCAACGACGACCCGCTTACCGCTCCGCTTCAAGTGGATCCAGTGCGGGGCTTCGACCCCGCGGCCGTGATCGCACCGGCCAGTCAGGCCACCTTCGGCGGGGGCGGCGATCCCTTTTCGCAGCTGATGTCCAGTGCCATGGCTGCGCTGAATCAGGGCAACCGCTGACCTTGAGGGTGTAGACACGCCCGGGCGTATGGCGGCGATAATGACCCAAATTCGCCCACGTCAAAGGAGACGCGATGAGCAAACCCCCGACGGACCGCCCGCTGCGCGTCATCCAGTGGACGACCGGCAACATCGGGCGACGTTCGCTGCACGCCATCATCGGCAGGCCGGACATGGAGTTGGTCGGGGTGTACGCGCACGGAGCGGACAAGGTCGGCGTGGATGCCGCCGAACTGGCCGGCTGGCCGAAACCGACCGGCGTGCGCGCGACGAACGACATTGACGCGCTGATCGCCCTAGGTGCCGACGCGTGCTGCTACAACCCGTTGTGGCCCAACATCGATGAGCTGGTGCGCTTGCTGGAGGCGGGCGTCAACGTGTGCTCCAGCGCGGCCTGGATCACCGGCGGCAAGCAGACGCCCGAGGACCGCGAACGCATCGTGGATGCTTGCAAACGAGGCGGTTCGACGATCTTCGGCAGTGGGGCGCACCCGGGCATGACCAACATGGTGGGCATGGTGCTCAGCGGCGCGTGCGAACGCGTCGACGAAATCCGGATCACCGAGTCCGTGGATTGCTCGACCTACGAGTCGGCGGAAACGCAGACGGCGATGGGCTTCTCGCAGGATCCCGACACGCCGGGGCTGGCGGAAAGCGTGCGGCGCGAAAGCGAGGTCTTCGCCGAATCGGCCGCCATGATGGCAGACGCGATCGGCGCGAAGCTGGACCGGATGACCTTCGACGTGACCTTCACCGCGGCCACCGGGGATTCGGATCTGGGCTTCATGAAAATCCCCGCGGGAACGGTCGGCAGCGTCTATGGATACCACCGCGGCTGGCAGGGCGACCGCAACGTGGTCAGCGTCGGGTTCAACTGGACCATGGGCAATCATGTGGTGCCGCCCAAGCCGCTGGAGCACGGCCACGTCATCCAGGTGTACGGACTGCCCAACATGCGGACGGTCCTGCATTGCCTGCCACCGAAGGATTGGACGGAGCCCGGGTTCATGGGGTTGGGAATGATCTACACGGCGATGCCGGTGACCAATGCGGTCCCGGCGGTGGTGGCGGCCGAGCCCGGGATCGTGACGCTTGCCGATCTGCCGCCGGTCACCGGCAGGGTGGCCCGGTAACGGCCCGGAACCATATGCGGTTCACCACATCGGAGGCACCCGGAGGAACGCTTGCGTGCACTAAGGTTTAGAGTGCTTAGCTGAGCAAATTGTCGAGGGACATCGGTGTCGTCGGCGACGTAGGTGAGCTTTGCGGCAGCGCCGGGGTGGCGGTAATGCGGAAGGCGGTCAGGTGGTGGCTAGTCCAGACTCAGGTCCACGTACCGGCACCGTGACCCGCGTCCTCAAAAGGGCGTGGATACCGCTGCTTCTGGTGGTGGTCTTGGCCCTTTCGGCGTTGATCGTGTCGCGGCTCCACAAGATTTTCGGCTCGCAGGATCTCAACGCGAACTCCGGCAAGGGGATCGAAATCGTGCAGTTCAACCCGAAGGTCGTCGTGTACGACATCACGGGGCCACCCGGGGCCACCGCCAACATCAACTACTGGGACGAGAACGCCAACACCCATCAGGTCAATGCGGCGCCACTGCCGTGGTCGACCACCATCTCGACCACCTTGCCCTCGGTGAGCGCCAACATCATGGCGCAGAGCGACAGCGGTGAGATCAGCTGCAAGATCACCGTCGACGGCGTCGTCCGCGAACAGCGGAACTCCGACGGCCACAACGCGCAGACCTTCTGCCTGGTGAAGTCCGCATGAGCGACGGCACGGGCAAGGGCCACCTGGGCACCGCGGACACCGAGGACACCGGACCGGTCACGACGCCGGCCCAAGCAAAGGCCGAGCGCGGCCACCGGCCATACCTGCCCCACTCGATCCGAATCTTCGCGGTGCCGATCATCGTGGGCTGGGTGTTCGTCACGGTCCTGGTGAACGTCATCGTCCCGACGCTGGAAAAGGTCGGCGAGGCCCATTCGGCGCCGATGACACCGCTGGACGCGCCGTCGATGAAGGCGATGATGCGGCTGGGCCACAACTTCCGCGAGTTCGATTCCAACAGCACGGTCATGATCGTGCTGGAGGGCCAGCAGCCCCTCGGCCCGGACGCGCACCAGTACTACGACAAGCTGATTCGGGACCTCCGCAAGGATCCCCAGCACATCCAGCACATCCAGGACTTCTGGGGCGATCGGCTCACCGCCGCGGGCGCGCAAAGCGCCGACGCCAAGGGCGCGTACGTGATGATCAACCTGGCCGGAAACCAGGGCACCACGCTGGCCAACGAGTCGGTGGACGCCGTGCGCAAGGTGATCGACGAGAACAAGGCACCACCGGGTGTGAAGGCCTACGTCACCGGTCCCGCCGCGTTGTCCGACGACATGCACATCATCGGTAACGCCAGCCTGGCCAAGATCACGCTGTTCACCTTGGGTGCCATCGCGATCATGTTGCTGCTGGTCTATCGGTCCATCGTCACCACGCTGGTCCAGCTGTTCATGACCTTTGTCGCGCTGGCCTGTTCGCGGGGTGTCGTCGCCGTTCTCGCGTACCACAACGCATTTGGGCTCACCACTTTCGCCGCCAACATCCTCACCATGCTGGCGATCGCGGCCGGCACCGACTACGGCATCTTCCTCGTCGGCCGTTATCAAGAAGCGTTGCGCGCCGGCGAGGATCGAGAAACCGCGTACTACACCACCTTCAAAGGGGTGGCCCCGGTTGTGCTGGGGTCGGGGCTGACCATCGCCGGGGCGACGTACTGCCTGAGTTTCACGCGGTTGCCCTGGTTCAACACCATGGGCGCCCCTGTGGCGATCGGCATGCTGGTGGTGGTGCTGGCCGGACTGACGCTGGGTCCGGCGGTTGTCTTCGTGGGCAGTCGCTTTCACCTCTTCGAGTCCAAGCGGGCGGCCAAGCGCGGGCGGCTCTGGCGGCGGGTGGGCACCGCGGTGGTGCGCTGGCCCGCACCGGTTTTGGCCGTGAGCGCCGCGGTCGTGTTGGTGGGCATGGTCGCGTTGCCGAGCTACAAGACGAGCTACAACGACCGCTACTACCTACCGACCTCCGCCCCATCCAATCTCGGGCAGGCGGCCGCCGACCGCCATTTCTCGCAGGCCCGGATGAACCCCGACATGCTGATGGTGGAGTCCGACCATGACATGCGAAACCCGGCCGACATGCTGGTGTTGGACCGGGTCGCCAAGAACGAGATGCGCACGCTCGGCATCGCCATGGTTCAGGACATCACCAGGCCGCTGGGCATTCCGATTCAGCACAGCTCGATACCGTTCCAGAACAGCATCCAAAGCCAGACGACGATGCAGAACATGGGCTTCCTGAAGGAGCGCATCGCCGACATCCTCAGAATGGCCGACGACCTGCAGACCCAGATCGAAACCACACAGCGCCAATACGAGGTGTCACTAGACCTGTCGAACGCCGCGGACGACAGCGCAAAGACCACGGCCGTGACGTCGCAAATCACCGATACCCTGCGTGACCACATCGCGGATTTCGACGACACCTTCCGGCCGATTCGCAGCGTCTTCTACTGGGAGAGGCACTGCTACGACATCCCCGTGTGCATCGGGTTACGGTCCCTCTTCGACACGTTCGACGGGTTCGACCAGCTCGCCGAGCAGTTCCACTACCTCACCGCCGACATCGCGCACACCGCCAAAGCCACCCACGACCTGAATGCGCTGTTTCCCACGCTGATCACCACGCTGAAGACCACCAGGGGCATCACGCTCACCCTGTACCAGACGTTCAAGGCGATGATCGACCAGATGGAGGCGATGAGCAATACGGCGATCGTGATGGGGCAGAGCTTCGACGCGTCGAAGAACGACGACTTCTTCTACCTGCCGCCGGAGGCTTTCGACAACCCCGATTTCCAGACGGGCCTTCGCATGTTCTTGTCGCCCGACGGTAAGTCGGCGCGATTCTTCATCACCCACCAGAGCGATCCGATGACGCCGGAAGGTATTTCGCGGGTCGACGCCGAGCGCACCGCCGCGCAGGAGGGACTCAAGCAGTCGTCTCTGCAGGACGCCAAGGTCTATCTCGGCGGCACGGCCCCGACGTTCAGGGACATGGCCGACGGCGAGAAGTACGACCTGATGATCGCCGTGGTGTCGGCCCTGACGCTGATCTTCATGATCATGCTCCTGCTGACTCGAAGCGTGGTTGCCGCGCTGGTGATCGTCGGCACTGCGGCCAGCTCGATCGCCGCGTCATTCGGCCTGTCCGTGCTCATTTGGCAGGACCTGTTCGGCATCAGAATCCACTGGATCGTGATGGCGCTGTCCGTCATCATCCTGCTGGCCGTCGGATCCGACTACAACCTGCTGCTGGTCTCGCGATTCAAAGAAGAGATCCATGCCGGGCTCAAGACCGGAATCATCCGGTCGATGGCGGGTACCGGTGGGGTGGTGACGGCCGCGGGCCTGGTGTTCGCCTTCACGATGGCCTCGATGCTCGGCAGCGACTTGCGGGTGCTGGGCCAGTTCGGCTCGACGGTGTGCATCGGTCTGCTGCTCGACACCCTGATCGTGCGCACGCTGCTGATGCCGTCGATCGCGACGCTGCTGGGACGATGGTTCTGGTGGCCGCAGGTGGTACACCCCCGCGGCGACAACGCCCGGCGCGCGGTGCCGGCTTAAGTCGGCAGCTGCACGACCACCGCGACGGCTCCGGCACCGACATGCAGCGCCAGCACCGGCCCCAGCGGGGTGATGATCGCCGGCTCGCAGACCGGTAGTCTGCGCGCCAGCTCCGCCGCCACTTCCTTGGCGCCGTCCGGGTTGGCGACGTGATGAACCGCCAGCGCGGCCGGACTGTCGCCGGCGACCCCGCAGACCCGGTCGATCATCGCCTCCGTCGCGTGGGTGACGGTGCGTACCCGTTGCGCCAGAACGAGTTTGCCGTCGTCGATGCGCAGCAGCGGCTTGAGCGCCAGCGCCGTGCCCAGCCATGCCTTGGCGCCGCCGATTCGCCCGCTGCGGCGCAGGTTGTCCAGCCGGTGCACCACCATGAAGGCGTGGCTTTGCCGTGCGGCCGCGGTCGCCGCGCCGGCGACAGCGTCGAGGTCACCGCCGGCGGCGGCGGCCCGCGCGGCGGCCAATGCGATGAAGCCCGTGCCCATGGCGGTCGACTTCGAGTCGACGACCCGTACGTGGGCGTCCAGGTCGGCGGCGGTCCGTTCCGCCGCGCCGCAGGTGCCCGACAGTGCGGACGAAATGTGCACCGCCACCACGCCGTCCCCGCCGCTGTCGGCCAGCGCCTGCTGGTAGGCGTCGGCCAGTTCGGCCGGTGTGGCCGCCGCGGTGGTGGCGTGACGCTTGTAGATGTCGTCGGGGATCTGGTCCACGCCGTCACGCAAATCGACACCGTCGAGCAGGATGTGCAGCGGCACAACCCGTATCGCCCACTGCTCCAGCAAGTCGGCCGGCAAGCGCGCCGACGCGTCGGTCACCACTACGACGGACATCGAGCTACCCGCGTGGCTTGTCGGTGTGAACGCCGGTCTGATTGCGCGGCTCTCCCCCGCAAGCGGGAGGTGCCCCCACCTCATCGCGCTGCGCGTCCCCCGCAAGCGGGCGGTGCCCCCCCTGCATCGTCGCCACGCCGGCTTCGGCCAGGGCCTTCAGCATCAGCTCGGCGACCGCCTGGTGCGCTTCGAAATTCCAGTGAATGCCGTCGGGATTTCCGCGCCCACTCATGATGTGCTCGGCGACAGCCGCTTTGAGGTCCACCAGGGGAACGTCGTGGGTTTGCGCCCACTCCGTGATCGCCGCGGCGGTCGCCGGGCGGCCATGGTGGGCCCTGCCGTAGGTGTCGGCGATATGCACCGACGGCAGCGAGGCCACGATCGGGATACCCGGGCGGTTGAAATCGATTGCGTTGCGGGTCTGTTCGAGGTACTCGGCGCTCAGGTGCGCGGGCAGCGCGGACCGGGCCACCGGCGAGAGCCTGGGCTGCAGCCAGCCGTAGCCGTCGCGGACCCAGCGCCGCACTCGCGGCGGGCGCACGTAGCGGATCAGTTCGCGCAGCGCGGTCGGCAGCACCGACGGCAGCGAATCCATGCCGCCGGTCGCGAAAATGACCGCCCCGGCCCTGGGCAGCGCCGCCCAGGCGCGCGGGTCCTGGGTCGCCGCCCACCAGATATCGCGGCAGGTCCAGCCGATGCGACCGATGAGTTCCACATCCCAACCCAATTGCGCTGCAACGATATTGGGCCAGATGCGCGGATCGTCGGCGGGCAGGCCGCCGGTGGGCCCGTAGTAGGCCAGCGAGTCGGCGAAGATCAGCAGGGTGGGCCGTGCATCAGAAGACATCGTTGGGCACCTGCGCCGAAGCGTTCCACACATCGAGGCGCCAGCGGATGCTGTCGAAACCCGCCCCGGAGTCGTCGGCATGGCCGGAAAGCTGCACCCAGCTGGCGTTGCCCATGCCGCCCAAGGTCGGCCAGTTCGCGACCGGAAGCTTGAGCAGCGCGGCCGACAGCGCGGCGATCAGCCCGCCGTGGGCCACCAGCACCACCGGCCGATCGGCGTGCTGGGGGCCACCCCATTCCGGCTCGCCGGAGACCAGTTCGGTAACCAACGGAACGCTGCGGGCGGCGACGTCGACCCGGCTTTCGCCACCATGGGGCGCCCAGGTGGCGTCTTCCCGCCAGGCCAGCCGGGCACCGGGGGCCTGCGTGTCGACCTCGGTGTGCGTCAGCCCCTGCCAGTCGCCGAGATGGGTTTCCCTCAACCGCGGATCCACCCGGATCGGCAGGCCGGTCCGCTCCCCGAGCCGGATCGCCGTGTCGTAGGCGCGATGCAGATCCGACGACACGATGAGCAATGGCTGTAGCTTGCCGAGCACCTCGGCGGCGGCGATCGCTTGCGCCCGCCCGAGCTCGCTGAGTTGGGAATCCAGCTGCCCCTGCATGCGGCTGCCCGCGTTGAACTCGGTTTGCCCGTGCCGCAACATGATCAGCCGACGAATCGTCATTGCGCGCCCGCCGAGTCGTCGGGAACCGCGGCCAGGTCCACCGGCACGACCGGGCAGTCGCCCCACAACCGGTCCAGGGCATAGAAGTCGCGGTCGTCCTGGTGCTGGATGTGCACGACGATGTCGCGGTAGTCCAGCAGCGTCCAGCGGCCCTCCCGGGTGCCCTCCCGGCGCGCCGGCTTGTAGCCCGCCCTGCGCATCTTCTCCTCGACCTCGTCGACTATGGCATTGACCTGCCGCTCGTTGGACGCCGAAGCGATGACGAAGCAGTCGGTGATGACAAGTTGACCGGACACGTCGATCACGACGACATCGTCGGCCAGTTTCGAGGCGGCCGCGCCGGCGGCCACGGTCGCCATGTCGATCGCCTCCTGCGTGGCGGTCATGTGTTCTTCCCGGCGGGCAGGGTTGATCGGCTCACGGTGTCCTTCGATTGTTCGCCGCGATACAGCCGGCGCTTGGAGACGTACTGCACCACGCCGTCGGGCATCAGGTACCACAGGGGCCGGTGCTGCTCGGCGCGCAGACGGCAGTCGGTCGACGAGATCGCCAGCGCCGGGATCTCGACGAGCGTCAGCACGTCCTCCGCCAGCTCGCCCAGCACGCCGGTGATGTGTTCGCGCCGCAGCTCGTAGCCGGGCCGGCTGACGCCGACGAACCGCGCCAGCTCGAACAACTCCTCCCAGCCCTGCCAGGACAGGATGGAAGCGAGCGCGTCGGCCCCGGTGATGAAGTACAGCTGCGAATCGGGGTTGAGGGCGTGCAGTTCCCGCAGGGTGTCCTTGGTGTAGGTGGGCCCGGCGCGGTCGATGTCGACCCGACTCACCGAGAAGCGCGGGTTGGACGCGGTGGCGATCACCGTCATCAGGTATCGGTCCTCGGCGGCGGAAACGTGGCGGTCCTTCTGCCAGGGCTGACCGCTGGGGACGAACACCACTTCGTCGAGGTCGAACAGGTCGGCGACCTCACTCGCGGCAACCAGGTGCCCGTAATGGATGGGATCGAACGTCCCACCCATCACTCCCAGCCTGCGCAGCTGCTTTTGCACGATTTGCCAGCTTACTTGAGGCGGCGATCCGGCCCGATTCCTCAGCCCGCGGGCCGGTCGGCACCCCGGGGGCCTCCCGCGAGCGTCACGCCAGCGTGACGCAGGGAGGAAGAACGCCCTCAGACCGGTAGCAGCTGGTCGATCACGGCGGCGAGCTGCTTGGCCGACCGGCATTCGTGCATCGTGATGACCTCTTGGTAACGCGGCACCGCCGAGTCGCCGCTGCCCCACAGGTGTTTGGGCTCGGGATTCAGCCAGTGCGCGTGCCGGCTGGCGGTCACCATGTGGGCCAGCAGCTCGGTCTCCGGATTGCGGTAGTTGGTGCGGCCGTCACCGAGCACCAGCAGCGAGCTGCGCGGGGAAAGGACGTTGGGGAACGCCTGCACGAACGACGCGAAGGCGTTGCCGTAGTCGGAATGCCCGTCGCGGCTGTACACGCCGGCCTCCCGGGTGATCCGCTGGATCGCCACGGCCAGGTCGGCTTCGGGCCCGAACATGTGGGTGACCTCGTCGGTGGTGTCGATGAACGCGAACACCCTCACCCGCGAGAACTGTTGGCGCAGCGCGTGTACCAGCAGCAGGGTGAAGTGGCTGAACCCGGCGACGGAGCCGGACACGTCACACAGCACCACCAGCTCCGGGCGCGCGGGGCGGGGTTTGGCCAGCACCACGTCGATCGGCACGCCCCCGGTGGACATCGACTTGCGCAGCGTCTTGCGCAGGTCGATCACGCCCGCGCGGCTGCGGCGCCGCCGGGCCGCCAGCCGGGTGGCCAGAGTCCGGGCCAGCGGAGCCACCGCCCGTTGCATCTGGCGCAGCTGTTCGCCGGAGGCCCGCAGAAACTCGACGTTCTCGGAAAGCTGTGGGATGCCGTACATCTGGACGTGGTCGCGGCCCAGCTGCTCGGCGGTCCGCCGCTTGGTCTCGGCGTCGACCATCTTGCGCAATTGCGTGATCCGCTGCGCCGCCATGGCTTTGGCGATCTGTTCCTGGGTGGGCGTGGGTTCGTCGCCGTACGGGGCGAGCAGCCCGGCCAGCAGTTTGCCCTCCAACTCGTCCAGGGCCATCGCCTTGAGCGCCTGGTACGACGAGAACGACGGGCCGCGGCTGGAACTGTATTTGCCGTAGGCCTCCACGATGCGCGCGATCATCGCGACCAGCCGCTGGTCCATGTCGGCGAGCTCGGGGTTCTCGGTGAGCAGATCCAGCAGCATCTGGCGCATCGCCTCGACGTCGTCGGGCGGCAACGAGGTATCGCCTTGCGCGTCGGCCTCCTCGTCGGTCACCACCGCGCGGGTGCCCAGCGCCGCGGGAAACCACAGGTCGAACATGGCGTCGTAAGTCTCGCGGTGTTCGGGACGGCGCAACACGGCGCAGGCGATGCCCTCGCGCAACACCTCACGATCGCCCAAACCGAGGGTGGCCATCACCCGCCCGGCGTCCACCGTCTCGGACGGTCCCACCGAAATCCCCACCGCGCGAAGGGCTTCCACGAAGCCAACCAGGTGGCCGGGCAGCCCGTGCGGGGCGAGGGGCCGGGTCGGTCGGATGCGGCGGGGGGCCATCGGTGCGTCCCTAGTTCAACCGGAGCTCGCCGGTTGCGCGCTGCTGGTCGGACTGATGCTTGAGAACCACGCCCAGGGTGGCGGCAACGACGGAGTCGTCGATGGTGTCCAGGCCCAGCGCGAGCAGCGTCCGGCCCCAGTCGATGGTCTCGGCGATGGACGGCACCTTCTTGAGTTGCATGCCGCGCAGCACGCCGATGATTCGCACCAGCTCCTCGGCGAGGTGCTGGGGCAGCTCGGGCACCCGCGACAACAGGATGCGGCGTTCCAATTCGGGACTGGGAAAGTCGATGTGCAAGAACAGGCAGCGACGCTTGAGGGCCTCCGACAGTTCGCGGGTGGCGTTGGAGGTCAGCAGCACGAACGGCGTCCGCTCGGCGGCGATCGTGCCCAGCTCGGGCACGGTCACCGCGAAGTCGGACAGCACCTCGAGCAGCAGGCCCTCGATTTCGATGTCGGCCTTATCGGTTTCGTCGATCAGCAAGACCGTGGGCTCGGTGCGCCGGATGGCGGTCAGCAGCGGACGCTGCAGCAGGAACTCCTCGCTGAACACGTCGTCCTTGGTCTGGTCCCAGTCCCCGGAGCCGGCCTGGATGCGCAGGATCTGCTTGGCGTGGTTCCACTCGTAGAGGGCGCGAGCCTCGTCCACCCCCTCGTAGCACTGCAGGCGGACCAGTCCGGAACCGGTCGCCTGGGCGACGGCGCGGGCCAGCTCGGTCTTGCCCACGCCGGCGGGGCCCTCCACCAGCAGGGGCTTGCCCAGCCGGTCGGCCAGGAACACCGCGGTCGCGGTGGCGGTGTCGGGCAGGTAACCGGTCTCGGCCAACCGTCGCGAGACGTCGTCGATGTCGGCGAACAGCGGCTTGGGCCGGGCGGGCACGCTCACTATCTCGGTTCTCCTAAAGCACTTTTCGTCGCGGTCAGGCGGGGCGGATTTGCCCGTCGCCCCACGCGATCCACTTGGTCGAGGTCAATTCCGGCAGCCCCATGGGGCCGCGCGCGTGCAATTTCTGGGTGGAGATGCCGATCTCGGCGCCGAAACCGAACTGCTCACCGTCGGTGAACGCCGTCGACGCGTTGATCATCACCGCGGCGGCGTCGACGCCGTCGCTAAACCGTTGCGCCGCAGCCATATTGCTGGTGACGATGGCCTCGGTGTGCCCGGTGCCGTACTCGTTGATGTGGGCGATCGCGGCGTCGATGCCGTCGACCACCGCGACAGCGATGTCCATCGACAGGTACTCGCGGCGCAGGTCGTCCTCCCCCGCGTCCGCCGAGAACCCGCCGTGCACGGTCACGCCGGCATCCTCCAGGGCGGCCACCAACCGGGGCAGCGCCTTCTTGGCGATGGCGGCATCGACCAACAGCGTCTCGGCGGCGTTGCAGACGCTGGGCCGACGGGTCTTGGAGTTCAGCAGGATCCGTTCCGCCACGTCCAGGTCGGCGCCCTCGTGGACGTATACGTGACAGTTGCCCACGCCGGTCTCGATGGTGGGCACCTGCGCGTCGCGGACCACCGCGTTGATCAGGCTGGCTCCCCCGCGCGGAATCACCACGTCGACCAGGCCGCGGGCCTGGATCAGGTGCGTGACCGTCGAGCGGTCGGCGGCCGAAAGCAGTTGCACCGCATCGGCGGGCAGGTCCTCGCTGACCAGCGAAGCGCGCAGCACCTGCACCAGCGCCTGATTGGACCGGGTGGCCGAAGAACTTCCGCGCAGCAACACGGCGTTGCCCGACTTGAGCGCCAGACCGAAGGCGTCGACCGTCACGTTGGGCCGGCCTTCGTAGATCATGCCGACGACGCCGAGCGGCACGCGCTGCTGCCGCAGATGCAAACCGTTGGGCAGGGTGTAGCCACGCAGCACCTCGCCGACCGGGTCAGGCAACCCGGCGACCTGACGCAGGCCGGCGGCAATTCCCTCGACACGTCTGGGGTCCAGCGCCAACCGGTCGAGCATCGCGGTCGGGGTGCCGGAGGCCTCGGCGGCGCCGAGGTCTTCGGCATTGGCCGACAGGATCAAATCGGTGTGGGCCGCTATCGCGTCGGCCGCCGACCGCAGTGCCTGGTCCTTGGCGACCGTCGGCAGCAATGCCAGGACGCGGGACGCGACCCGGGCGCGGCGGGCGGCGTTGTGGACCTCCCGGCGCAAGTCAGACTCCCGCTGTTGAGCCCCACCGCTGAGGAATGGTGCTTGCAGACTCATTGAACCAGGGTATCGGGCCTTAACCGGCCAGGTGAGGCGGCCCGGGTATTACGGCATCCGCCCCGCGCGTAACGCGCCGACTATCAAGTCGCGGTCTCCGGTGGGTCAGCGAAGTGTTTTTGCCGCCGTCGGTACCCCGATGCGGGCCGGGCTGGTCCGTTCACGGTGCGTCACCTGTCGCACCTTGGCTTGTCGCTCCTCGATGAGTCGTCCTAAGTCTTGGAGCAGCAATGGCTTACGCATCACCAGATGCTCGAGGTGCTCGCGATCGATCTGCAGTGCCGTCACCTCGTCCAGCGCATACGCGCCGGCGAGGTTGGGCTGGCGGGTCAGCGCGGTCAGGCCTAGGAACGATCCCTCGTCCAGGGTGGTGACTGGCACCACCGAGCCGTCGTCGGTCGTCGCCGTCAAGCGCACCCGGCCGGCCACCAGGAAGGTCATGCCGGGCGAGACCTGGCCGGCGGATTCGAGGATTTCGTCGGCACCGTAGCGGACGAGCTTCGCGTACGGGACGAGCGATTGCTGATCGGTATGGCTCAGCCGCAACGCCGGCGCGACGACCGTGCGCAAGGCTTTTTCCACGCGTTGTTTGGTGGAGTAGTTGTCGTCGGCACCGTCAAGATGCAGGCGCGCCCGCCGCGCCGCATACCAAACCCAGCGCAGGAAGGTCGCTTCGGTGGCTTCGGCGTCGGCGGGGGACGCCAACCGGATGGTCGTGCGGTACTGGGCGCCGCCCAAGGAGACTGCGGTGGGCAAGATTCCGGGCCTGCGGGCCGGCAACGCCGTAGCGACCCGCGTGAGCATCGCGCACACCTTGTCCGGGGAATCGCCGGGCGCGAACTTGGTTGTGATCGCGCAGTCGTACGCGCGCGACGGGCGACTGAGGTTGGTGAACGAGGTGCTCGCGAGCATCGAGTTGGGCATGATGCGGATGCCGCTGCCGGTGTCGATGTGCACGGACCGCCAGTTCACTTCGACGACACGCCCCCGCGCGGTCCCGGTGTCCAGCCACTCATCGATCCGGAACGGCTGCTCGAACAGCATGAACAACCCGGACACCACCTGGCCGACGGAGTTCTGCAGCATCAGACCGATGACCACCGAGGTGACGCCCAGCGCGGTGAACAGGCCACCGATCCGGACGCCCCAGATCATTGACAGCATCACCGCCAGGCCGACGCCGATGACTCCGAAGCGGGCGACATCGACGAAGATGGTGGGCAGCCGTTTGCGCCAGCTCTTGTCGGGCGCGCCCTCGAACACGGTGGCGTTCAGCGCGGACAACACCAGCACGAGCACCAGCAGGCCGAACAGCGTGGTCAGGATCCGCACCGAGCCGTCTTTGGCGGGCACCTGCGAAGCCTCGACGAGCAGCAGCAACAACGCACCCAGCGGCAGCAGGTAGTTACGCAGCAGGCTTACCTGCCGGGCCAACTGGCTGTGTCGGCGGACCAGCGTGCGGTGCAGCTCGGTAAGCAGGATCAAGGCCACCGGGAATCCGACCGCTACGCCGATGGCCCAGTAGAACCACGATGAGTCGAACAGGTTCATGATCGCTCCGACAACCGGTAGATCGCCTGGTCGGTTCCGCTGACCGAAATGGTGCCGGCCGGCGTGAACTGCCGCACGTCCCGCATCGCCTCGTAGACCTGGGAGGTGACGTAGATACCCGATTGGTTTGCGCCACTTTGCATCCGGTAAGCGAGGCTGACCGCGGCGCCCCACATGTCGTAGACGAGCCCCGAGCGGCCCACCAGTCCGCTGATGACGTCACCGGTGCTGATGCCCACCCGAAGGCGCAGCTGGTGGCCGGTCTGGCCGTTGAATCTATCGATGATTTGGCGCATTTCGATAGCAAAGTCGACGCTGCGGTGGATGCTGTCCAGCCGCCGCGTGACCACACCGCAGCTGGCGAGATAGCCGTTATGGAACGTGCGAATCCGCTCGACGCCCAGAGATTCGGCCGCCGAATCGAACTGCCGGAACAGTTCGTCGACGATCCCGACGAGCTCGTCGCCGGATACATCCACGGAAACCTCGTCGAGCCCGACGATTTCGGCGAAGATGACGGCCACGCCCTGGTGTTCCAGCGCGATGGTCTCCTGACCCTCGCGATATCGCTGAACGACGGACTCGGGCATCAGCGCCAGCAACAGGCGGTCGTTCTCCCGGCGCTGTTCGTTGAGAAGTTCCTCCTTGATTGCCAGGCTGCGACTCATTTCGTTGAAAGCAGCGGTCAGGTCGCCGATCTCGTCGCGGGTGGTGACCGGGATGTCGACCTCGTAGTTGCCGGAGCTGATCTTCTGCGTGCCGGCCTGCAGCCGACGGATCGGCCGCAACATCAGTTGGGCCAGCACCATCGACGCCACGCAGATGGCGAAGATCATGATCGCCACCGCCAGCACTACCGTCCTGCTGAACCTGCCCAGGCGCGCGAAAGCGTCGGAGTTGTCCCGTGTCGCCAGGATCGACCAGTGCAGATCGGAGTTCGGCACGCTCAGCGGCGCGTAGGCTTCCAGCTCCCTGTTGCCCATATAGTCGGTGGCGCTGATGACTCCGGTCTGTCCACGTTGGGCGGCGCGAAGGCCCGCGGTGGGGACCGGCTGGACCAGGGTCGTGCCACCCAGCCGGATCGCTTCGTCGACCACGTCGGGCGGCGTGCCCGATGCCACCGCCTCGCGCCGGTATTCGGCCGGATCCTCCAGGAAAAGCCTCGAGTCGGAACGCATCAGGTTGTCGGCTCCGGCGAGGTAAGTCTCGGTCGACGGGCCCATTCCCGCGGCATCCCAGTGTTTGTCGGCGGTCATGATCCTGTTGATCTTCGAGATCGGCAGTGGCAGGGCCATGACGCCGTTGAATTTCCCGTTCATTCCCACCAGCGACACCGCCCACGCCGTGGGGGTGTCGAGTTCCGGCTGGTACGGCTGGAAGTCGGTGATCCAGACGAAGCTGAGATCGTTGGAGCGCAAGGCCTTTTGGTACGCATCGCGCAACTTGGATTCCCGGTAAGGCCCGGTCAGAATGTTGGTGCCCAAGTCCGGGCCCTTATTCACCGAATAGACGACGTTGCCCTGCATGTCCAGCAACAGCGCATCGGGGTATTCGAAGCGGCTGACGATCTCGCGCATGTAGAAGCCGTAGCGAGCGTTGGCCGCCGACCACGCACTGCCATCGCCGGCGTCGTCGACCTTCCTCGCCTCGGAGATCGAACGGTAGGGCGCGGTGTAGTAGGCCTGAAGGTACTTCTGCGCGTTGGAACTCGGGAGGATGGCGTTGCGATCGAGATCTTCACCCGTGATCCGTTTGATCGGCTTGATCATGTTGTCGTCGTAGTAGTTGACGATCGCCTGCTGCTGGGCCGGGTTGATCGTCGCATTGGACAACTGGGCGAATCCATCGGTGAACGCCGTCATCGCCTCGACGATGCTGAAGCCGCCGCTGTAGACGATCAGGGAGTTGGTCACCTCTCTGAAGAGCGACTGCACCTGGCGCGCCTGGGACTCGCGCAGTTCGGTGAGTCGCTCGGATTCGACTTGGCGCAGGGCGTTGCGGCCCGACGACGCCCCGATGAACCCGATCACCCCGATCGACAGGATGCTGGAGAGCAGCAACATCAGCAGCAGCTTGGATTGCAGGCCGATTCGGAAACGCCGACGGCGACGGAACTTATGGCGCTTGCGGGCCGGGCCTTGCTCTGTCACAGGCATTTCGGCCGGAGCCTGCCCCGCGGCATGTTCCGGTGTGGTGTTGGAAGCCGGCTCAGCGTCTCTTAGCTCGCTCGATGTCACTCGACTTCGCCCTTCCTCGGACACGCAGCATCGCTCACGCAGCACACTAGCGCGCGTGTCTGCAGATATGGGCGATTGCGCCAAAGCATTCGACGCCGACGCCGCCCAACCCTTCATTCAGCTAACGGAGCCCACTTATTCTTGGCGTTATGAGCGATGGGTGCGCGGAGGGTTGCGGTTGCGGGACGACCGACGTGACGACCATCCGTCGCCCGGAGCGTGACGCCGAATGGGTTCGGGCTGCGCGCGTGGCGCGATGGCTCGCGTGGGCGAGCCTGGCGTGGATGTGCGCGGAGGGCGGGCTCGGCCTGTGGCAAGGGTTCACCGCCGGATCCGTCTCCCTGATCGGCTGGGCGCTGGGTAGCGCGGTCGAGGGCTTGGCGAGCGTGATCGTCGTGTGGCGGTTCACGGGTGCACGCACGCTGTCGGAGACCTCGGAGCGCCGGGCGCAACGTGGGGTGGCCATCTCGTTCTGGCTCGTCGCGCCCTACGTCGCCTTCGAATCGGTCCGTAGCCTGCTCGCCGGGGCCCGCCCCGAAACGACATGGATCGGGATGGCGTTGACCGCCGCGGCGCTAATCCTGATGCCGCTTCTCGGCCGGGCCAAGCAGAGGCTCGGCAGGCGCCTGGACTCGCAGGCCACGGCCGGGGAGGGCACACAGAACTATCTTTGCGCCGCGCAATCAGCGGCGGTCCTTCTCACGTTGGTCGTCATCGCCGTGTGGCCGGGCGGCTGGTGGCTGGACCCGGCGGTCGGACTCGCCATCGCCGGCTTTGCGGTCCGGGAGGGCTTCGCGGCGTGGCGTGGCGAGGAATGCGCATGCTGACCCAGGCGCCAAAACCACGTCACGGCACACTGTTTGGCTCTTGGAATCGGCTAACGTCAACGTAATGGCACGGGTCTGTGTGGTCGGCAGCGTGAACATGGACCTGTCGCTGCGCGTCGATGCCCTCCCCTCTCCCGGCGAGACGGTGCTGGCGTCGTCGCTGACCTACGCGCCCGGCGGCAAGGGCGGTAACCAGGCGGTGGCGGCGGCGCGCGCCGGCGCACGGGTTCAATTCGTCGGCGCGATCGGCGATGACCCGGCCGCCCGCCAATTGCGCGCCCACCTGCTGGACAACGGCGTGCGCCTGGACGCCACCGCCGAAACGCCCGGGCCGAGCGGCACGGCGATCGTCGTCGTCGACGCCCACGCCGAGAACACCATCGTGGTCGCGCCGGGCGCCAACGGCCGGCTGGCGCTGGATGCCGCGGCCGTGCGAAGCGTCATCGCCGGCTGCGATGTGTTATTGACGCAGTTGGAAATTCCGGTGCAGGCGGCGGTGGCCGCAGCGCAACAGGCCCGTTCGGCCGGGGCGGTCGTCATCGTCAATGCCTCGCCGGCCGGCCGGGACCAGTACTCGCTGGCCGACCTGGCGGCCGCAGCCGACGTGGTGATCGCCAACGAAGCCGAGGCCGACGAATGGCCCTGGCGCCCAACACACTTGGTGACGACGCTGGGCGCGCGCGGCGCCCGGTACGTCGGTGTCGACGGCGAATTCCTGGTGCCCGCTCCCCCGGTGGCCGCGGTGGACACCACCGGGGCCGGTGACGTGTTCGCCGGAGTGCTGGCCGGCAGCTGGCCGCCGCATCCCGGTTCGTCCGCCCAGCGGCTGAGCGCATTGCGGCGCGCCTGCGCCGCCGGCGCACTGGCGACGCTGGTGCCGGGCGCCGGCAACTGCGCACCGGATGCCGAAGCGATCGACGCGGCGCTGCACGACGCCCGTTAGCCGGTGTCCCCGCCGACGTCGTGGGCGATTCTCAGGCCGTCGCCGGTCTCCATCTCCTCCGCCGTCTGGCTGAGCAGGACACGGCTGCGGCTCGGCGACAACACGGTCGACACGTAGTGATGCGGCGCCTCGGCCACGAACGACAGGCGGTTGACGCGCAGCAGCGCGGCGCCGATGGCGGTGCCGAGCAGGTGCGCGTGGCGGGGTCCGGCGATCTCCGCCGTGATCTCGTGCAGCACGCGGTCCACGACGACGCCCCCGTCCGATAACAGCTCGTAAAGCGGTCTGCGCCGCAGTTCCCGCTCGGTCAGCACGTCGGACCATTCCGGCGGCAGCCAGGCTTCGGTCACCATCAACGGCTCATCGGTTCGGCGTTGGCGCCGCACCCGCACGATCTGCAGCAACTCGCCGGGAGCTTCCAGCGCCTCACCGATGGCCCTCGGGGGACGGCGCTTCCCCAGCTCGACGACATCGACCTTGGTTTCGAATTGCGTCTGTCGCAGCCCCTGCATAAAGGAACGCCCCGCCGCCAAAACGCCCGAGACATCCGCTGGGCCGTGCGGCCGCACGAACGACCCGACACCGTGCCTGCGCTCGATGTATCCCTGCTCGGCCAGGTCCCCCAGCGCCCGGCGCACGGTGATGCGCGATACGCCGAACTGGTCGCACAGGGTCTGCTCGGTTGGCAACGCGTCGCCAGGGGCGATGACGCCACGGTCGATCTCGTCGTGCAGCACCAAGAACAGCTGCCGGTGCAGCGGTACCCCGGCCGCCGCCGATACCGGCCCACCTTTGCCCTGCACGGTCGTCAATGCTTCCACACGGCCTCCCTTGCGCAGTCCGATCAGTTGTTATATGTATATAACAACTAACCCAGAGCGCAGGGAGGCCCGATGAACGCCCCGGCCGCCACCGACCCGGAAGGGCCGACCGGGCGACTTGCCACCTGGGTCGCCGGTCTCACGCTCGACACCGTCCCGCGTCCCGTCCTCGACCGTGCGAAACACCTGCTCCTGGACGGGATCGGCTGCGCGCTCGTCGGGGCGCAACTGCCGTGGTCACGCATCGCGACCGACGCCGTCGTCGCGCTCGAAAGTCCCGGCGACACCGTGGTCATCGGCACCGGACGCACCTCCGGAGCGCCTGCGGCGGCGATCCTCAACGGCACCTTCATCCAGGGCTTCGAGCTCGACGACTTTCACCCCCTTGCCCCGCTGCACAGCTGCTCGCTGCTGATTCCCGCGCTGCTCTCGACGGCGTCCACGCGGCCGCACCGTTCGACCGGTGCCGACCTCCTGCTGGCCGCGATCGCCGGCTTCGAGGTGGGTCCGCGCGTCGGCTACACGCTGCACGGCACTCAGATGCTCGACCGCGGCTGGCACTCGGGCTCGGTTTTCGGCACCCACGCCGCGGCAATGGCGTCGGGAAAGTTACGCGGGCTGCCGCCGGCGCAATTGGAGGACGCCCTCGGGCTGGCCGGCACGCAGTCGGCGGGTCTGATGGCCGCGCAGTACGAGGCCATGAGCAAGCGCATGCACCACGGCTTCGCGGCGCGCAACGGCTTCTACGCGGCGGGACTGGCGGCGGCCGGTTACACCGGCATCAAGCGGGTGTTCGAGCGCGAATACGGCGGGTTTCTCAGCGTTTTCGGCGAGGGGCACGATCCCGACGCCGCGCCGCTGACCGGCGAACTCGGCCAACGCTGGGAGACCACCATCATCATGGTCAAGTCCTACGCCGCGATGGGTGGGGTGCACGCAGCGATCGACGCCGCCAGGCTGGTGCGCGAATCCGTTGCGCCCGAGGATATTTCGAAAATCGACATCACCGTGGGCGAGACCATCTACAAGCACGGCTGGTGGCAGCCGGACAAACCGCTGACCCCGATCGGCGCCCAGATGAACATCGGCTATGTGACCGCCGCGGCGCTGCTCGACGGCAACGTGCTGCCCGAGCAGTTCACCCCCGCCCGCCTCGATTCGGACGACATCTGGTCGCTCATCGCGGCGACGACGGTGCACCTGGACGAATCGCTCACGCACGCCGATTTCACCGAGAAATTCCGCACCGATGTCGCGGTCACCACCCGTGACGGTGCGGTCCACCGCGCCCGTGTGGCCTTGCCGCATGGCGCGCCCACCGACCCCGTCGCCAACGACGAACTCGTCGACAAGTTCCACTCGCTCGCCGACCGGTCACCAGCCGGTCGCGCGCCGAAGCGATCGAGCGGGCGGTGGTCAATCTCGACGACCTCGACGACATCGACCAACTGACGGATCTGCTCGCGGCCCCGGTCGCGGGCGCGCTGGACTGAAAGGAAACTCATGGCCACTACCCCGGCCCGACAACGGCTGAAGGACATGCTCAGCACCCGGGAACTCATCGTCGCGCCAGGCGTTTTCGACGGCATCTCCGCACACCTGACGAAACGCACCGGCCACACCGCGGCGTACATGACCGGCGCCGGCGTGGCAGCCTCCGGCTTCGGCCTACCCGACATCGGGCTGGTCACCGCAACCGAGATGGCCGGCCGGGTCGCGATGATCACCGACGCGCTGGGTGACGTCCCCCTGATCGCCGACGCCGACACCGGCTACGGCGCGCCCATGAACGTGGTGCGCACCGTTCGCTCCTACGACGCGGCGGGGGTGGCCGCGATTCAGTTGGAGGACCAGGTCTTTCCGAAGCGTTGCGGCCACCTGCCCGACAAACAGGTGGTCGACACTGCGGTGTTCGAGCAGACTCTGGCCGCGGCGCTGGACACCCGCTCCGATGACAACCTGTTGGTGGTGGCCCGCACCGACGCGCGGGCGCCCCTCGGCCTGGACGCCGCCATCGAGCGCGCCAACCGGTACGCGCAGGCGGGTGCCGACATCATCTTCGTCGAGGCGCCGCAGGACGCCGGCGAGGTGGAGCGCATCGCGCGCGAAGTGGACGCACCCCTGCTGATCAACCTGGTGCTCGGTGGCCTGACACCGCTGCAGTCGGCCTCGCGGCTGCAGGAGTTGGGCTACGCCATCGCGATCCATCCGAGCAACCTCTTGATGCAGGCGACTTTCGGTATGTTGCAGAGCCTTTGCGAATTGAACGGCACCGACATCGCCGGCCACCTGCCCAGCACACCCGCCGATTTCTTCAACATGGTCGGAATGGCCGACTGGCTGGAACGCGATGCCCGCTACGCGCGAAAGGACCCCTCATGGGCATGACGATCATCGAGAAGATCTTCGCCCGCAAAGCCGGTCTGGATGCGGTGTCCGCGGGTGACACCGTCGTGGTCGACGTCGATATGACCGTGCTCATCGATTTGCAGTTCGCCACGATGTGGATTACGCCCAACCGGATTCACGACCCCGACAAGCTGGCGGTCGTCATGGACCACGCCGTGCCCGCACCGACAATCAAAGACGCCGCGGGCGGTCCGCGGGCCCGCGAATTCGTCGCCGATTTCGGCGTCGAACGGTTCTATGACGTCGGCCGGCACGGCATCTGCCACCAGGTGATCGCCGAGAACGGACTGGCGCGGCCCGGAGAAATCTTGGCCTGCACCGACTCTCACACCTGCGCGGCGGGCGCCTACAACACCGCCGCGCGGGGCCTCGGGCCCGCGGAGATCTATTCGATCATGTGCACCGGCACGACATGGTTTCAGGTCGCGCCCACAATCCGCTACGAGCTCGAGGGCGCCAAGCCCGAGACGTCAGCGGAAAAGACATCTTCTTGCATATCGCCAACGAGTACGGCGATGCCCCGAACCGCAACCTGGAATTCGGCGGCACCGGCCTGGCCGGCATCCCGATGCATGACCGGCGGACCGTCGCGACCCAGTGCGCCGAGGTTTCCGCCGACTTCGCGACGTTCGAGCCCGACGACGTATTGACGTCGTTTCTCGACGACCGTGGTGTCACCGAATACGGTGCCGTCACACCGGATTCCGATGCCGCATACCAAGAGATCCGCCGTGTCGATCTGACGACACTGGAGCCCTACGTGGCGCGACCGGGAACGGTCAGCCGCAACGGGCTGCCCGTCTCCCAGCTGGACCGCCGCAAGGTCGACCAGGCCTTCATCGGCTCGTGCGCGAACGGACAGCTCGAAGACCTCGCTATCGCCGCACGGGTGATGCGCGGCAAGTCCGTCGCACCCGGTGTGCGCCTGTTGGTCACGCCCGCCTCCCAGGCGGTGTACCGGGAGGCCATGCGGCTGGGGTACTTGCAGGACCTGGCGGACGCGGGTGCGGTCATCACGAACTCCACCTGCGGCGCCTGTTTCGGCTACCACATGGGTGTGGTCGGTCCCGGAGAGGTATGCATCACCTCGAGCACCCGCAACTTCACCGGGCGCATGGGCAGCACCGAGGCCGAGATCTTCATGGCATCACCGGCCACCGTCGCCGCGTCGGCGATCACCGGCTACATCACCGACCCGAGGAGTGTGACGGCATGACCGTGGAGTTTCGGGGCAAGCTCTGGCTGTTCGGAGACAACCTCAACACCGACGCCATGTATCCGGCCTTCGCGATGAAGATGGATCCGTCCGAAGCCGCCAGGCACATTTTCTACGAGGTTCGTCCGGGTTGGACCGACCAGGTGTCCCCGGGTGACATCGTGGTGGCGGGCAGGAACTTCGGGCTCGGATCCTCACGGCCGGTGGCGGCCCTCTTCGTCGAACTCGGCGTCGCGGGACTGGTCGCCGAGGAATTCAACTCCTTGTTCTTTCGCAATGCCGTCAACGCCGGCCTCCCGGCCATGACCGTGCCCGACGCCACCAGCGTTTTCCACGAAGGCGACACGGCCACCTTCGACCTGACCGGCGGCACCTGGCGCAACGACACCACGGGTGCATCCGGACGCGTCCCCAGACTCCCCGGGCTCATCCTCGACATCATCGAAAGCGGCGGCGTACTGCCCCGGTTGGTGGAGCAGGGTTATCTTCCCAGCGAACTGGGTGATCTCCTGCGGTCGCCCACTGTTGCGATCCGCAGCGCGGGCAGCGGCGCATGACGGCGCTGCCGGGCCGGCTGCTGCGCGGCGTCCGCGCCGGCGCGCACCGAAGTCCCCTTGCCGGGCCGGCGTTCGATGCGCCCGCCTCCATCAGCCTCAGCAGCGCCGCGTTCACCGATGGCGGCGGCATGCCGGCCTCCAGCGCCGGCAAGGGCGTCGGGGACAATGTGTCGCCGCCGTTGCGGTGGAGCGCGCCGCCGCCGGGGACCCGGCAGCTGGTGCTCATCATCGACGACGTCGACGTGCCGCTGCCCCGCCCGCTGCTGCACACCGCCGCGGTGATCGAGCCGACGCTGGAGGGCCTCGATGCCGGCGGGTTGCAGCCCGACGCGGCAGGCCTGCGGTGCCTGCGAGCCGATCTGGGCCATCGCGGGTACGCCGGGCCGCGCCCGATCCCCGGCCACGGGCCGCACCACTACCGATTCCATGTGTTCGCGATCGACCAGCGGGTGCCGGACGGCATCGCCACGGCCAAGGCGCTGCTGGCCGCGATCCGTGGGCACGTGCTGGCCCGCGGCGTGCTGACCGCAACCTACGAACGCTGAGCGCGCGGGTCGACGCGACCCGCCTGACCTGCGGTTGGCAGTGGTTGGCAGCGTCTGGTGTCGATCTGGCAGTGGTTTGCGGGCAGCGTCAGTGGCGATCGTTGTCAGCCATCGACGAAAGGAACATCAATGTCCGCCACCACCATTGACCGCACGGGCACCCGGGACGGCCTGCTTCGCCTCGCCATGCGCGCCGACGCCGCCATCAGCGGCCTGGTCGGCCTGGCCGGTATCCCGCTGGTCGGCCGGCTCGCCGAGCTTTCGGGCACCACGAAGGCGTTCGAATACACCATGGCCGCGTTCTTGATCGGCTACGGCGTGCTCGTGTTCGGGCTCGCCAGCATGCGATCGGTGCTGCGCGCCGGTATGGGCGTCATCATCGCCAATGTGGCCTACACGGTGGCCGCCGTAGTTCTGGTGCTCGCGGATGTCTTCCCGCTGACCTCGGCCGGCATCGCGTTGAATCTGGCGGCGGGCGCCTACACGCTGGTGTTCGCGGAGTTGCAGTACCAGGGCTGGCGCCGCGCGCGGGCGTGAGCGGACGCTCGGGGCCGGTCCAATGATCCCGGGCGGGCCCCGAGCGGTCTACTCCTCGGGTATTTGCCGTTCGATCTCGTCGAGCCAGATGCGCGCGGACATGTCCGACGGGGCACGCCAATCACCGCGCGGTGACAGCGCACCACCGTGCGACACCTTGGGGCCGTTGGGCAATGCCGAGCGCTTGAACTGGCTGAACGAGTAGAACCGCTGCACGAAGATTCCGAGCCAATGCCGAATTTCCTTGAGCGAGTAAACCGGTCGCTTGTCGGCGGGGAATCCCGGCGGCCAGTTCCCACGCTCGGGGTCGCTCCACGCGTGCCATGCCAGGAACGCGATCTTCGACGGCCGGAACCCGTAGCGCAGCACGTGGAATAGCGAGAAATCCTGCAGGGCATACGGTCCGACCTTGTCCTCGCTGCTCTGCAGCTCTTCCTCTTCGCCTTTCGGTACGAGCTCCGGGGAGATCTCGGTGTCCAGCACCGACTCCAGCACGTCGGTGACGTCGGACTCGAACTGGCCGGACGAGATGACCCACCGGATCAGGTGCTGGATGAGCGTCTTGGGGACACCGCCATTGACGTTGTAGTGCGACATCTGGTCGCCCACCCCGTAGGTCGACCAGCCCAGCCCGATTTCGGAGAGGTCGCCGGTGCCGAGCACGATGCCGCCGCGCTGGTTGGCCAGCCGGAACAGGTAGTCGGTGCGCAGGCCCGCCTGCACGTTCTCGAAGGTGACGTCGTAAACCTTCTCCCCGCGCCCGAACGGATGGTCGATCTCCTTGAACATCACCATTGCGGTCTCGGTGATGTCGATTTCGGAGAAGGTGACCCCGAGTGCCCGGCACAGCTCGATCGCGTTGCGCTTGGTGCGATCGCCCGTCGCGAACCCGGGCAGCGTGAACGCCAAAATGTCGCTGCGCGGCCGTTCCTCGCGGTCCATCGCCCGTGCGGCGACGATCAACGCGTGCGTCGAGTCCAGGCCACCGGAAATCCCGATGACGATCTTCGGATAGTTCAGCGCGCGCAGCCGCTGCTCCAGCCCGGACACCTGGATGTTGTAGGCCTCGTAGCAATCCTGTTCCAGGCGTTGCGGATCGGCGGGAACGAAGGGGAAACGCTCGATGTCGCGGTGCAATCCGATATCGCCGTCGGGCGGGTCCAGCCGGAAGTCGATGCGCCGGAACGAGTCGGCCGACCCGCGGTGGTGGCGCCGGTTGTCGTCGAATGTCCCCATGCGCAGCCGTTCCGAACGCAGCAGGTCGATGTCGACGTCGGCGACGCTGCGTCGCTCCCCTTTCGGGAAGCGCTCCGATGAGGCCAGCAGCTCACCGTTCTCCCACACCATGGTCTGACCGTCCCAGGCCAGATCGGTGGTCGACTCGCCCTCGCCCGCGGCGGCGTACACATAGGCGGCCAGGCACCGCGCCGACGCCGAACGGGCCAACAGGCAGCGGTCCTCTGCGCGGCCGATTGTGATCGGGCTGCCGGACAGGTTCGCCAGCACCGTCGCGCCCGCCAGCGCCGCTTCCGCGCTGGGCGGAATCGGCACGAACATGTCCTCGCAGATTTCCACGTGCAGCACGAAATCGGACACATCGGACGAGGCGAACAGCAGGTCCGGGCCGAAGGGAACGTCGGCGTCACAGATCCGGATGGTGCCGCGCTCGTCATCTCCAGCCGCGAGCTGGCGGCGCTCGTAGAACTCCCGGTAGGTGGGCAGGTACGACTTCGGCACCACCCCGAGCACCTTGCCCCGATGGATGACCACCGCGGTGTTGTAGATGCGCTGGCGGTACCGCAGTGGGGCACCGACAACAAGAACCGGCAGCAGATCGGTCGAGGACCCGACGATGCTCTCGATGGCGGCCGCGACGTCGTCGAGCAACAGGTCCTGCATCACGATGTCCTCGATGGAGTACCCGGACAACGTCAGCTCCGGGAACACCGCCAGCGCGACGCCGTCGTCGTGACAAGCCTGCGCCAACCGCAACACCGACTCCGCGTTGGCCGCCGGATCGCCGAGCGTGGTGTGATGCGTGCACGCGGCGACCCGGACAAAGCCCTGGCTGTAAGCGTTGTAAAAGTCCATCGCCCTTCCATTGTCGCCTGACCTGTGTCAACCCGCGGCCGCCGGGTATCCCCTCCATCATGAGCGATACTGCCGTCGTCGTGGTCGACATGATGAACACCTATCAGCATCCCGATGCTGAAGAACTAATACCCAATGTCGCCAGCATCATCGACCCCCTGGCCGATTTGGTCCGGCGCGCACGCGAATCCGACGACGTGGACCTGGTCTACGTCAACGACAACTACGGCGATTTCGCGGCCCAGTTCTCCGACATCGTCAGCTCCGCGCTCGACGGCGCGCGCCCCGATCTGGTGAAGCCGATCGTGCCGGCCGGGGACTGTCGAGTGATGACCAAGGTCCGGCACAGCGCCTTCTATGCGACCGCGCTGGCCTACCTGCTGAACCGCCTGGAGACCAAGCGGTTGGTCATCGCCGGACAGGTCACCGAGCAGTGCATCCTCTACACCGCGCTCGACGCCTACGTGCGCCACTTTACCGTCGTGATTCCGACCGACGCGGTCGCCGGCATCGACGCCAGGCCCGCCGCGGCGGCGCTGAAGATGATGGAGAAGAACATGTCCGCGGAGCTCACCACCGCCGCGGAGTGCCTCGGTTAACCACCCCGTGGCCGTACGCTGGACGGGGTGACCACCCCCCGCGCAGAATCGCCGGAGTTGGTCGCGTTGCTGGCCGGCCGCCGGATGGCGGTGCTGACGGGGGCGGGCCTGTCCACCGACTCCGGCATTCCCGACTACCGGGGGCCTGATTCCCCGCCCAGCAATCCCATGACGATCCGCCAGTTCACCTCGGATCCGGTGTTCCGGCAGCGGTACTGGGCGCGCAACCACGTCGGCTGGCGGCACATGGATGACACCATGCCCAACGCCGGTCACCGGGCGTTGGCCGCGCTCGAGCGCGCTTCGGTGGTGACCGGGGTGATCACCCAGAACGTCGACCTGCTGCACACCAAGGCCGGCAGCGAGAACGTCGTCAATCTCCACGGCACTTACGCGCGGGTGGTCTGCCTGGACTGCGGATACACCATGAGCCGCGCCGCGCTGGCCGAACAACTGGAAGCGCTCAACCCGGGATTCGTCGAGCGCGCCGAAGCGGTCGGCGGCCTCGCGGTGGCCCCCGACGCCGACGCCGTCGTCGCCGATACCACGTCATTCCGCTATCTGGACTGCCCGCGCTGTGGCGGAATGCTCAAGCCGGACATCGTCTACTTCGGCGAAAGTGTCGCCAAAGAGGTTGTCGACCAAGCATATTCACTGGTAGACGAGGCCGATGCACTGCTGGTCGCCGGCTCGTCGCTGACTGTGTTCTCTGGCTACCGCTTCGTGCGTCACGCCGCCGCGCTGGGCAGGCCCATCGCCATCATCAACCGGGGCCGCACCCGCGGGGATGACCTGGCCAACGTCAAGGTCGACGGCGGCTGCTCGGAGCTGCTGACGCTGCTGGCTGACGAGTTATCGCCGATAGCAGCGGGTTAGAACGTGCACGGCATGCTGCGCACGGCGTGAATGAAGTTGCCCGCAACGTAGGTGGGCTCACCCGCCTCAATGTCGGGCAGCTGCCGCAACAATTCGCCGAAGATGGCCCGCAGCTGCGCCCGGGCCACATGCGCGCCGAGACAGAAGTGCACCCCGCCGCCGCCGAAGCCGACGTGCGGGTTGGGGTTGCGGCTCAGGTCGAAACGCTCCGGATGGTCGAAAGCCTCGGTGTCCCAGTTCCCGGACGGATAGAACATCACCACCTTCTCCCCCGCCCGGATGGTCTGGCCGCCCAGCTCGACATCCGTTGCCGCCGTGCGCCGGAAGGTCATCACCGGTGAGGCCCACCGGATGAACTCCTCGACCGCCATGGGAATCCGATTGTCGAAATCCTCGAGGAGCCAGGCGCGCTGATCGGGAAACTCCGTGAGCGCCTTCATCGCATGGCTGGTGGTCTGGCGGGTGGTGTCGTTGGCGGCCACGGCGAGCAGCACGAAGAACGCCGCCACGTCGGCGTCGGAAAGCCTGTCGCCGTCCACCTCCGCGTTCACCAGGCCGCTGAACAGGTCGTCGCCCGGCCGTTCGCGGCGGTCGGCGGCCAGCGCGCCGGCGACCTGGTGCAGATACATCTGATTCTCGACCAGGACCTCCAGCGGATTGCGCCCGTCGAGGTAAACGGGGTCGGCCCACGACACCAGCGCATCGGCGGCCCGCGCCACGGGCTCGCGCTCGGATTCTTCGATCCCCACCATGTCCGAGAGTGTGCGGATGGGCAGCTGCTTGGAACACTGCTCGACGAAATCGACGCCGCTGCCGGCGGCCCGGAGTTCTTCGACGATGGTCTTGGCGTTCGCCTTGATCGAGTCCTCGATGCGGCGGACCTGCCGCGGGGTGAACGCCGCGCTGACCAGCTTGCGCAGCTTGGTGTGCCGCGGTGGGTCCATCGCCAGGAAGGATTGCGACGCCTCGAGCAGTTCCACGGGAACGTTCTCGAAGATCACGCCTTTGCCGGACAGGAACACCTCGTTGTTGCGGCTGACCGAGACGATGTCCGCGCGCCGGGTTAGCGCCCAGTAGCCGGGATCGTCGGGATCGGACATCAGGGCGTCTTCGACCGGGGGGTGCCAGCTCACCGGGCGTTCGGCCCGCAGCACCGCGAATGAACGCTCGCGATCGGCCGCGGTGGTCGACCAAAACGCCCGCGAGGACAGGTCGATGGGGTCGTAGGCACGCCCGGGTTTCCCGGTCCCCGACATCCCGGTCATCAAGGTCATTGGTGATCCCTCCGTTGCGTATGACGCCGGTCACAGACTCGCTTGCGACACTATTCCTAGACAGAGTGTCTAGTCAATACGTCAAACCGCGTTCTATGCTGGGAAGATGCCATCGGTCACCCGGAAGCCGCAGGCCAACCGCGAACAGGAACGTCAGCAGCGGCGAAAGCACATCGAGCGCCGGCTGCTGGACGCCACCGAGCGGCTGATGCGCGACGGCGCCAGTTTCACCGAGCTCAGCGTGGACCGGCTGTCTGGCGCGGCCGGCATTTCCCGCGCGAGCTTCTACATCTACTTCGAGGACAAAGGGCACCTGCTGCGCCGACTGGCCAACCAGGTGTTCTCCGACCTCGCCGACAGCGCGGATCGCTGGTGGAGCGTGGCCGGGCGGCACGATCCGGGCGACGTCCGCGCCGCGATGGACGGCATCATCGCCAGCTATCGGCGGCACCAACCGGTGCTGGTCGCGCTCAACGAGATGGCCGGCTATGACCCGCTGGTCGCGGCGACCTACCGCAATCTGTTGACCGCGGTCACCGGGCGGATGACCCGGGTCATCGAGGAGGGGCAGGCCGATGGCTCGATCCGGCCGGAATTGCCGGCGGCCACCACTGCCAACGCGCTGACCTGGATGGTCGAGCGGGCCTGTCAGCAGAACCTCCCGCTGAACCCGCACGACTACGACGCGGAACTGGCCGCCACGTTGACCGAGATCGTTTGGGGTGCACTGTATCTCACGGCCACGTCGGTGCGCTGATGCGCAGGCGACTTCGGTGGCCGTCTGTGACGGAGCCGACATAGTTAGCACAATAACTATTGGCGTACCATGTAAATATGGCGCCGCTGACCGCACCGGAGATCGACCCGCTCTCCCTCGAACAGCAGGTTTGCTTTGCGCTGAGCGTGACCAACCGCGCCGTTTTGGCGGTGTACCGGCCGCTGCTGGAGCCGTTGGGGCTGACCCACCCGCAGTACCTGGTGATGCTGACGCTCTGGGATCACCAGCGGGCAGCAAGGGGACAGCGAAACGCGCTGTCGGTCAAGGAGATCGCGGCCACGCTGCAGATGGATCCGGCCACGCTGTCGCCGATGCTCAAGCGCCTGGAGGCGCTCGGCCTCGTCACCCGTACGCGAAGCACCGTCGACGAGCGCTCCACTGATGTCAAACTCACCGACAGCGGCACAGCCTTGCGGCGCCGTGCGCTGAAGATTCCACCCGCCGTGGTCGCGCGTCTGGGCGTCGACATCGCCGAACTTCAGCACCTGCACCAGGTGCTGACCCGCATCAACGCGGCCGCCTTGGCAGCGGGCGCCTTGCAGTCCTGAACCCGCCGCCCAAAGGAGTCACTGTGACCGATCCCAAGACCCGCACCAAACCCAGCTTCTGGCAGCACATCGCCTACTCGTACGGTCGGTGCCTGCCCAGCTCGATGCGCGACTGGGTCGCCAACGATCTGGCGGGCAAGGGAGCCGTGCGCCGGCACATGATCCGCTGGGCCATCCCACCGCTGTTGGTTCTCGCGCCCTTCTGGCTGCTGCCCGCTTCGCTGTACGTGCACACCGAGATGACGGTGCCCCTCTACACCTGGGCCCTGCTGATCTCGCTTGCGTTGAACAAGGTCTGGCGTCGGCACCGGCTGGCGCAGCACGGGCTGAACCCGAACCTGGTCGACGTGCTCAAGAACAAGAAGCAAGCGAGGATGCATGAGGACTACGCCCTGCGTTACGGGCCGCGTCCCGAATCAGCGGCGTGGCAGGACAACAGCAACCCCTTCAGCTAGCCGCCTTAAACCGCCACCAGGTCGTCGGCATGCACCGCGGGCCTGCGCAACTCCCCCGGCAACTCGGAGGTCGACCGGCCGATCATGCTCGCGAGCTCGGTCGCGTCGTAGGCCACCACGCCACGGGCCACCATGGCCGCATCCGGGCCGCGCAGTTCGACGACGTCTCCGGCGTAGAACCGGCCCGACACCGCGGTGATGCCGGCGGCCAGCAACGAGCGACGCTGGGACACCACCGCACGCACCGCGCCCTCGTCCAGGGTCAGCGCGCCCGCCGCCTCGGCTGCATACCGCACCCAGAACCGGCGGGCCGACATCCGAACGGGCCGGGCGGCAAACACCGTGCCGACCGAGGCATCGGTCAGGGCGGTCGCGGCGTCGGCTGCGGCGGCCAGCAGGACCGGTACTCCCGCGTCGGCGGCCAGCGATGCCGACGACATCTTGGACACCATCCCCCCGGTACCGAGGTCGCTGCCCGGCCCGGCAACCACACCGGTCAGGTCCGCCGCGCCAGAGACTTCCGCAATGAAGCGGGCGCCCTGGGTTTTTCGGGGATCGGAGTCGTACAGACCGTCGATGTCGGAGAGCAGCACCAGGGCCTCGGCTCCGACCAGGTGAGCCACCAGCGCCGAAAGCCGATCGTTGTCGCCGAACCGAATCTCGTTGGTGGCCACCGTGTCGTTCTCGTTGACGATCGCCACCGCGTGCAGGGCCCGCAGCCGGTCCAGGGTGCGCTGGGCGTTCGTGTGCTGGGCCCGCATGGAGATATCGTGCGCGGTCAGCAGCACCTGCCCCACCGTGCGGTCATACCGCGCGAAGGCCGCACTCCACGCGTTCACCAGCGCGACCTGCCCGACGCTGGCCGCGGCCTGCTTGGTCGCCAAATCCTTGGGGCGACGGTTTAACCCGAGCGGTTCGATGCCGGCGGCGATCGCGCCCGAAGAGACGATGACGACGTCGGTGCCCGCCTTCATGCGCGTTTCGATGGCGTCGGCCAGCCCGGCCAGCCGACCCGCGTCGAACACCCCCGACGGTGTGGTCAGCGCGTTGGTCCCGACCTTGACCACCAGGCTGCGCGCGGTCCGGATGGCTTCACGGTGCGTGCTCACGACTCGTCACCGCGTTCGCGCCGCTGACGGCGGGCGGCCTTGCGCTCCGCGGCCCCGGTGCGTTCGCTGCGTTCCAGCCGCACATCGGTGCCTCTCCCAGACATCGCAACCTGTTGTCCCGCAGGCGTTTGCGGCTCCCAGTCGAATGTCATGTCCCCGATGGTCACGGCGCACCCGGGTTGCGCGCCCAGCCGCAGCAGTTCATCCTCGACACCCAACCGGGCCAGGCGGTCGGCGAGGTAGCCCACGGCTTCGTCATTGTCGAAGTTGGTCTGCCGGACCCAACGCTGGGGCCGCGCGCCCGTGACCACGAAGCCGCCCTCGCCGTCCGGCTCGACGGTGAAGCCGCTATCGTCGACGGGAACCGGCCGGATGACCGGCCGACGCGGCACCACCTGCGGGCGGGCGGCGTTGTATTCCGAGATCATCCGCCACAGCCCGAAGACCAACGGCTGCAGGCCTTCCCGCGATACCGTCGACACGAGGAACACCGGCCAGCCGCGTTCGGCGATGTCGTCGCGGACGAATTCGGCGAGTTCCCGCGCCTCGGGCACGTCGATCTTGTTGAGCACCACCGCCCGTGGCCGCTCGGCGAGATCGCCCAGGACCGAATCACCTTGCAGGGTGGGCGTATACGCGGCGAGTTCGGCTTCCAGCGCGTCGATGTCGGACATCGGGTCGCGGCCCGGCTCGGCGGTGGCGCAGTCGACGACGTGCACCAGCACCGCGCAGCGCTCGATGTGCCGAAGGAAATCCAGGCCCAGGCCACGGCCCTGCGCTGCGCCGGGAATCAGGCCCGGCACATCGGCGACGGTGAAGGTGTGCTCGCCCGCCGACACCACACCGAGGTTGGGCACCAGCGTCGTGAACGGGTAGTCCGCGATCTTCGGTTTGGCCGCCGAGATCGCCGACACCAGTGACGATTTCCCGGCCGAGGGAAAACCGATGAGGCCGGCATCGGCGACGGTCTTGAGCTCGAGCGTCAGGTCCCGGGCTTCGCCCTGCTCACCGAGCAGCGCGAAACCGGGGGCCTTGCGGGCCCGCGACGCGAGTGCGGCGTTGCCCAGGCCGCCACGGCCACCGGCCGCGGCTTCGAAGCGGGTGCCCGCACCCACCAGATCTGCCAGCAGCCGGCCGTTTTCGTCCAAGACCACGGTGCCGTCGGGAACCTTGACTTCCAAGTCCGCGCCGGCCGCACCGTCGCGGTTGTTGCCCATCCCCTGTTTGCCCGACGGCGCGGTGACGTGCGGATGGAAGTGGAAGTCCAGCAAGGTGTGGACCTGCGGGTCGACGACGAACACGATGCTGCCGCCGCGGCCGCCATTGCCGCCGTCGGGGCCGCCCAGCGGCTTGAATTTCTCGCGATGGACCGACGCGCAGCCGTTACCGCCGGAACCCGCGCGCGCGTGGATGACGACCCGATCGACAAATCGAGGCATCGAATACCAGCCCTTCGAATGTCACGCCAGGGCGAATACCTCGCGAAGCCGCCGAAACGTTCCCCGCACGGGGGCGGTGCCCCCGGCTCGTGAGGCCTAGACCTGGGGCGTGATGCTGACGGTTTTGCGGCCGCGCTTGATGCCGAACTCGACGGCTCCGGCGGCCTTGGCGAACAACGTGTCGTCACCGCCACGCCCGACGTTCAGGCCGGGGTGGAACTTGGTGCCACGCTGGCGAACGATGATCTCGCCCGCCTTGACGATCTGGCCGCCGAACCGCTTCACGCCGAGCCGCTGAGCGGCGGAATCCCGGCCGTTGCGCGAGCTGGAAGCGCCCTTCTTGTGTGCCATGTCTGTCGCCTCCCGCTACTTGATTCCGGTGACCTTCAGGACCGTCAGCTGCTGACGGTGCCCCTGACGCTTGTGGTAGCCGGTCTTGTTCCTGAACTTGTGGATACGGATCTTCGGGCCCTTGGTGTGCTCGAGCACCTCGCCGGTCACCGCCACCTTCGCCAGCGCGGCGGCGTCGGTGGTCACCTTCGCGCCGTCCACGACCAGGGTGACGGGGAGCGACACGTTCGCGCCCGGGTCGGAGTCGAGCTTCTCGACCTTGACCACGTCCCCGACGGCGACCTTGTACTGCTTGCCGCCCGTCTTGACGATTGCGTAGGTCGCCATCGTTGCTCCTGCCTTCTTTCCTGTGCTCAGCCGCTCTTCGGCTCTTCGCGCGCGAGCCACCGGCGGTGCGCTCGGACAAAGCTAAGTGGGTCTGGGTTGCGGGTCTGCGCCGGCTGCCCGGGAGTCCCGCTGTCGCCGGCCAAAGTCCACCCGGCCTGACGACAACTGTCCTAGGGTACTTGACCAGCGGCTACAGGGTCAAACTGGTCCAGATCAGTCCGCGTGGATGGGCGGGCCCGCCGGTCTGCCTGCCGCGCGGCGCCGCCGCAGACGTTCGAAGCCCGGTCCGCCGTTGACGGACCCGTCGGAATCCTCGTCGGAATCGGAGTCATCGGAGTCGGAGTCGTCCTCGACGTCCAGGTCGTCGTCGTCCATCTCGAGGTCCTCGTCGTCCTCGCCGAGGTCGTCCTCGTCGTCGAGATCCTCGTCGTCGTCGTCGTCGAGATCGTCCTCAGAGTCGTCGGTGTCTTCGTCGGTGTCTTCGAAGTCCTCTTGGTCGGTGTCCTCCACGTCGGCCACGCCCCGCTGCTTGCGCTCGTCGAGCTCGTCGGTCGCTTCCTCGGCGGACTCGTCTGACTCGTCGTCGTCACGGTCGGCCTGCGCGGACCCGCCGGCGGCCATCGCCTTGAACATCGGGTGCTCGCCGGGAGCATGAGCCGGCACCTTGGCCACCACCGGCTCCTCGGTCCCTTTCTTCTTGGAGCGCCTGCCGCGGCGACCACCGGACTCCGACTTGCGTCCGTTCGAGGGGGCCGAATCCACCGGGTCGGTGTGCAGCACGATCCCCCGGCCGCCGCAGTGGGTGCACGACGTCGAGAAGGCCTCGATCAGCCCGGTACCCAACCGCTTGCGGGTCAGCTGGACCAGACCCAGCGACGTCACCTCGGACACCTGATGGCGGGTGCGGTCGCGCGCCAGCGCCTCGGTGAGCCGCCGCAACACCAAGTCGCGGTTGGACTCGAGGACCATGTCGATGAAGTCGATGACCACGATGCCGCCGATGTCACGCAGCCGGAGTTGGCGGACGATCTCCTCGGCCGCCTCCAGGTTGTTCTTGGTGACCGTCTGCTCGAGGTTGCCGCCGGACCCGGTGAACTTGCCGGTGTTGACATCGACCACCGTCATGGCCTCGGTCCGGTCGATCACCAGCGTGCCGCCCGAGGGCAGCCAGACCTTGCGCTCCATCGCCTTGGCGAGTTGCTCGTCGATGCGATGCACCGCGAAGACGTCGGGCCCCGGCTGACCGTCGGCGCCGCTGGGCGGTTCGTACTTGTTCAGCTTCGAAACCAGGTCGGGCGCAACGGAATTCACATAGTCGGTGATCGTCGTCCACGCCTCGTCGCCGGAGACGATGAGGCCGGCGAAGTCCTCGTTGAACAGGTCACGGATGACCTTGACCAGCACGTCGGGCTCTTCATAGAGCGCGACGGCCGCGCCGGCGGCCTTCTCGGTGATCTCGCCCGCCTTGGCCTCGATTTGCTTCCAGCGCTCCTGCAGCCGGGTGACGTCGTTGCGGATGTCGTCTTCTTTGACACCCTCGGATGCGGTGCGGATGATCACCCCGGCATCGGACGGCACCACTTCGCGCAGGATTTCTTTCAGCCGCTGCCGTTCGGTATCCGGCAGCTTGCGGCTGATCCCGGTCGACGACGCGCCCGGCACGTAGACCAGGTAGCGGCCGGCCAGCGATACCTGGGTGGTCAGCCGGGCGCCCTTGTGCCCGACTGGGTCCTTGCTCACCTGGACCACGACGTAATCGCCCGGTTTGAGCGCCTGTTCGATCTTGCGGTCGGACCCGCCCAGGCCGGCGGCTTCCCAGTTGACCTCGCCGGCGTAGAGCACGCCGTTGCGGCCGCGGCCGATGTCGACGAACGCCGCCTCCATCGACGGCAGGACGTTCTGCACGATCCCGAGGTAGATGTTGCCCACCAGCGAGGCGGACGCGGCCGAGGTCACGAAGTGCTCGACCACGATGCCGTCCTCGAGCACGGCGATCTGGGTGTAGCGCGCCCCCTGATGCGGCGGCTCGGTGCGGACCCTGTCGCGCACGACCATGATTCGTTCGACGGCCTCGCGACGCGCCAGGAACTCCGCTTCGCTCAGTACCGGCGGACGACGCCGTCCGGCGTCGCGGCCGTCACGGCGCCGTTGGCGCTTGGCCTCCAGCCGGGTGGAGCCGTCGATGCCCTTGATCTCGGCGTTTGACGAGCCATTTCCGCCATTGCCGCCGTTCTTCCCGCTGCGGGGCGGCCGCTCGTGCACCACCGTGTTGGGCGGGTCGTCGGAAGATGCGTTTTCATCACCGTCGTCGCCCGAGCCCGACTTGCGTCGCCGGCGCCTGCGGCGGCGGCGGTTGCCGCCCTCCGCCGAACCGTCATCGCCGGTGTCGGAGTCATCGGAGTCGTCGTCTTCGCCGTCGTCGTCCTCGGCGTCGGAGGAGTCGCCCTCTCCCGCCTTCTGGCCCCGTTGTTGCGGCTCGTCGTCGTCGCCCGAGTCGTTCTGGTTGTCGGGTCCGCCCTGCTCACCCCGGCCGCGGCCGCGCCCGCGTCGGCCCCGTCGGCGCCGCCGGTTGGCCGGTCGATCGGCCTGCTCGTCGTCTTCGTCGTCGGCGTCGGAATCATCGGAGTCGGTGTCGTCGTCGGCGTTGCCGTCGTCTTCCTCCGCCTGTACCGGCTGCGGCGCGACGAACAGCGGCATGTAGTGCGGCCGCTCGACCGCCGTCTCGAGCATCAGCCGGGATTCGGGTTCCCCGGCCGCGGCGGCGTTCTCGCCGCCGGCTCCGGCGTCCGCGGCGCCCTCATCGGGCTGGGCAGCCAGCAGATCGCGTACCCGTACCGCGTCATCACGCTCCACGGTGGAGTGCGCGCTGCGTATCCGTCCGTCGAGGGCGCTGAGCGCATCCAGCACTCGCTTACTGGTCGTCCCCAGCGTTCGGGCGAGCGAATGGACTCTCAGGCGGTCCGGCAGTTCGTCGTGCCGAGTCGGCTCTTCGGATGACTCTGCGGATGGTGCACCGTCTACCACGTATTCTCCTCAAGCCCCCGGGCGCGTCCTTGCGACGCGGCCACGCGAGGGCTTCGCTATGGGCCCGGCTAACTTCCCCCGGGCTTGTGATGGTCTCGCCCCGAGCGGTTCGCGGGGAATGCACTCGGCGCCGTGCTGAATGATGGCCTGACATGCCGCGCACCAACGCCGGGGTGGCGATGATCGCGCTTGTCTAAGTCTTCATTCGGGTGTCCGAAGCCGGTCCGGCGACGTTCACCCTCCGTCAGTATCCCACATCACTCGGCGAGCCCCACCAACCCGTGAGCCAACGGGCCGTCAGCGGCGCGGCGCGGCCCCGTTAACCGGGGCGCTACGCGTCGGGAAACCAGAGCGCGATCTCGCGCTTTGCGGAGTCGGTCGAATCGGACCCATGCACGAGGTTGAACTGCGTCTCCAGCCCGAAATCGCCCCGGATCGTGCCGGGTGTGGCCTTCTCCACCGGGTCGGTTCCGCCCGCGAGCTGCCGAAACGCAGCGATCGCCCGCGGTCCCTCGACGATTGCCGCCACCACCGGACCCGAGGTGATGAACTCCAGCAGCGAGCCGAAAAACGGCTTGCCCTCGTGCTCGGCGTAATGCTCGGCGGCCAGGTCTTCGCTGACGCGCCGAAGCTCCAGCGCAGCGATGCTCAGGCCCTTCCGCTCGATGCGGCCGATGATTTCCCCGACCAGCTGCCGCTGGACGCCGTCTGGCTTGATCAGTACCAGGGTCCGTTCGGTCACGGCGCACAGCGTACAGAACCGGGCGGCGATCGGTCGGGCGGCGAGTGCGGCGGGGTCCTCTGGGGGCCGCCCCTACCGCTGGCGGCGTTGCACCTCGGCCCGGAAGTACGCGATCAGAGCCCACAATCCCGTGAACAGCACCCCGATGATCCCCACGCCGGGATACACCGCAAAGCCGGCAAGCAGGAGGACTTGGACACCCAGGTTCACCCAAATGGCCCAGGGTTTGCGCTGCACCCCGCCCAGCAGGATGAGCAGCGCGGCCACCCCGATCAGATAACCCAGCGACACCGGCCTCAGTCCACCGCCGACGGCGCTGACCACCGGAATCGCCAGCAGCACCACGATCGCTTCCAGGAGCAGCGTCGCGGCCATCACCGCGCCGAAGCTCTTCCAGGGGTCCGCCCGGTTCTGGTCGGTCATTCCGGATCCCGACCGAACAGGGTCCGCGCCGCCCCGGCGGTGACGACCGAGCCCGTGATGACGATTCCCGCGCCGGAGAAGGCTTCGGGTTCTCCGTCCACCGTCGCGTCGTCGACCAGGGCGGTCGCGGCGTCGATGGCGTCGCGCAGGTTCTCGGCGGAAAACACCCGATCGGGCCCGAACCGCTCCCCCGCCGCCAGCGCCAGCGACTCGACGTCCAGTGCCCGCGGCGACCCGTTGTGGGTCACGACGACGGCATCGAGGACCGGCTCGAGCGCCCCGAGGATGCCGTTCACGTCCTTGTCGGCCAGCACGCTGAGCACGCCGACCAGGTAGCGGAAGTCGAATTCGTCGCTCAGGGTCTGCGCCAGCGCGGCCGCACCGGCCGGGTTGTGGGCGGCGTCGATGAAAACGGTCGGCGCGCTGCGCATGCGTTCCAGCCGGCCGGGGCTGGTGACCGCGGCGAACCCGGCCCGCACCGCCTCGACGTCGAGTTGCCGCTGCGCCCCGGCGCCGAAGAACGCTTCCACCGCCGCGAGTGCGACCGCGGCGTTGTGCGCCTGGTGTTCGCCGTGTAGCGGAAGGTAGATGTCGGAATACACCCCGCCGAGGCCCTGCAGCCGCAGCACCTGCCCGCCGATCGCGACCCGACGCTCCAAAACCGCGAACTCCGAATCCTCGCGGGCCACCGCGGCGTCGGCCCGCACGGTCTGGGCCAGCAGCACTTCCATCGCTTCGGGCGCCTGGCGCGCGATGACGGCGACGGTGTCGGGTGCGCCGTCGGAAGCCTTCGTGATGATGCCGGCCTTCTCGGCGGCGATGCCGGCGAGGTCGTCACCGAGGTATTCGACGTGGTCGATGCCGACCGGGGTGATGACCGCCACCGGGGCGTTGATGACGTTGGTGGCGTCCCACCGCCCGCCCATGCCGACCTCGATGACCGCGACGTCGACGGGCGCGTCGGCGAACGCGGCGAACGCCATGGCGGTCAGCACCTCGAACTTGCTCATCGCCGGGCCGCCGGCGGCGTTCGATTGCGCGTCGATCATCTGCACGAAGGGCTCGATCTCTCGATACGTCGCGACGTACTGCGCCGGGGTGATCGGACGACCGTCGATCGCGATCCGCTCAACCGCCGACTGCAGGTGCGGGCTGGTGGTTCGCCCGGTACGACCGTGCAGCGCGGTGACCAGCGCGTCGACCATGCGCGCCACCGAGGTCTTGCCGTTGGTGCCCGCGATGTGGATCGAGGGATAGGCCAGTTGCGGTGAGCCCAGCAAGTCCATCAGCGCGCTGATCCGGGTCAGGCTCGGCTCGATCTTCGTCTCCGGCCAGCGTTGGTCCAGCAGGTGTTCGACCTGCAGGAGGGAGGCGATCTCGTCCGGCGTGGGAGCCAGGCTGGTGGCCTCGCCGGGCTCGGACCAGTCGGAGGGCTCGCTCACTGCAACCCGGCCAGCCGCGCGTTAATCCGGTCGGTCTCCTCCTGCGCCACGCGCTGGCGGTCGCGGATCTTGTCGACGACCTTCTGCGGGGCCTTGGCCAGAAAGTCTTCGTTGGCCAATTTGGCTGTGGTCGAGGCCAATTCCTTCTGCGCCGCGGCGAGGTCTTTCTCCAGGCGGCGGCGCTCGGCGGCGACATCGATGGTGCCCGAGGTGTCGAGCTCGACGACGACCGTGCTGTTCATGCCGGGACCGAGCCGCACCTCCAGCGACACCGACGGCTCGAACGCATCGCCCGGCGCGGTGAGCCAGGCCAGCGATGTCACCGCGGCCACCTGGGTGCTCAAATCGGCGCTGTCCATGCCGCCCAGCCGGGCCGGCACTTTCTGCCGATCGGCCAGGCCTTGATCGCTGCGGAACCGGCGGACCTCGGTGACCAGCCTTTGCATGTCGCTGATCCGTTGCAGGGCAACCGGATCCAGGTCGATACCCGACGACCCCGGCCAGTCGGCGATCACCAGCGACTCCTGGTTGGTCAGGGCTTGCCACAACGCCTCGGTGAGGAACGGGATGACCGGGTGCAGCAACCGCAGCAGCGTGTCCAGCACAGCGGCCAGCACCGCGGTGGTCTGTGCGTTCCCCTCGGCCAGCTGGGTTTTGGCCAATTCGACGTACCAGTCGCAGAATTCGTCCCACGCGAAGTGGTAGAGCGCCTCGCAGGCGCGGCTGAACTCATAACCGTCCAGGGCCGAATCGACCTCGGCGCGAACCTCTTCCAGCCGTCCCAGGATCCAGCGGTCGGCATCGGTCAGCTCGTCCCGCGCGGGCAACGGTGCGACGTGCGCACCATTTAGCAACGCGTAGCGGGTGGCGTTGAAGAGCTTGGTACAGAAATTCCGCGACGCCCGGACGGCGTCCTCGCCGACGGCCAGGTCGCCGCCGGGGCTGGCGCCGCGGGCCAGCGTGAACCTCAGCGCGTCCGCCCCGAACGTGTCCAGCCAGTCGAGTGGGTCGATGACGTTGCCCTTGGACTTGCTCATCTTGCGGCCGAATTCGTCACGGATCAGCCCATGCAGGAACACATCGGTGAACGGCACCTGTGGGCCGCGGCGACCGTCGAGCGTGATGGTGTCGTCGCCGCCGACGAAGGTGCCGAACATCATCATGCGGGCCACCCAGAAGAACAGGATGTCGTATCCGGTGACCAAGACGCTTGTCGGATAGAACTTTTCCAGCTCGGGGGTCTGCTCCGGCCAGCCCAGCGTGGAGAACGGCCACAGGGCCGAGGAGAACCAGGTGTCCAGCACGTCGGGGTCTTGCTCCCAGCCCTCCGGCGGTGTCTCGTCAGCGCCGACGCACACCTGCTCCCCGTTGGGCCCGTACCAGATCGGGATGCGATGGCCCCACCACAGCTGCCGCGAGATGCACCAGTCATGCATGTCGTCGACCCAGGCGAACCAGCGTGGCTCCAGGCTGGCGGGATGAATCACGGTGTCCCCGTTGCGAACCGCATCGCCGGCGGCTTTGGCCAGCGATTCCACGCGCACCCACCATTGCAGTGACAGCCGCGGCTCGATCGGCTCACCGCTGCGTTCAGAATGCCCGACGCTGTGCAGGTATGGACGCTTCTCCGCGACGACACGGCCTTCGGCGGCCAGCGCTTTGCGCACCGCGACCCGGGCCTCGAATCGGTCCATGCCGTCGAATTGCGTTCCGGTATCGGCGATCCGGCCCTTGGTGTCCATGATCGAGAGCATCGGCAGTTGGTGCCGCAGGCCGATTTCGAAGTCGTTCGGATCGTGGGCGGGCGTGACTTTGACCGCGCCAGTGCCGAATTCGGGGTCCACGTGTTCGTCGGCGACGATGAGGAGCTGCCGGTCGACGAAGGGGTGGGGCAGGGTTGTGCCGACCAGATGCCGGTACCGCTCGTCCTCGGGATGGACCGCGATGGCGGTGTCGCCGAGCATCGTCTCGACCCGCGTGGTCGCGACCACAATGTGGGGTTGCGAGTCGTCGAGGGAGCCGTAGCGGAACGACACCAGCTCACCCTCGACCTCTTCGTAGTTGACTTCGATATCGGAGAGCGCGGTTTCGAGCACGGGCGACCAATTGACCAGCCGCTTGGCGCGGTAGATCAAGCCGGCGTCGTAGAGCCGCTTGAAGATGGTGCGCACCGCCCGCGACAGGCCCTCGTCCATGGTGAACCGGTCGCGGCTCCAGGCCACCCCGTCGCCGAGCCGGCGCATCTGGCCGCTGATCGCACCCCCGGACTCGCGCTTCCAATCCCAGACCTTTTCGACGAACAGCTCGCGGCCGAAGTCCTCTTTGGTCTTGCCGTCGACCGCAAGCTGCTTTTCCACCACGCTCTGCGTCGCGATGCCGGCGTGGTCCATGCCCGGCTGCCACAGCACCTCATAGCCCTGCATCCGTTTGCGACGGGTCAGGGCGTCCATCATGGTGTGTTCCAGCGCGTGGCCCATGTGCAGGCTGCCGGTCACGTTCGGCGGCGGCAGCACGATCGAGTAGCCGGGTTTGGCACTCGTCGGGTCGGCCTCGAAGTAGCCCGCGTCGAGCCACTTCTGGTAGATCGCGCTTTCGGCGGCAGCGGGATCCCACGACTTGGGCAGGTCGGTGGCGGGGCTGCGGCTGGCGGTCACCCGTCAATTCTAGGGAGCGCCGTTAACCAGGATGTAAGTGCCCAAATCGCCGGTGAGTCAGCTCACTATGGCAGTCGGTCCACGTGCAGCGTCACACCCGCGGTTGGGAACCTGGCCAGCAGCGCGTCGCCCATGGTGGCCGCGGGAGTGAGGACGCCGCGCAGATCGGTGAGCTTGTCACGGTCGAATGCCAGCGCGAGGCCGCACTCGCCCAACAGCACAGAGGTCGCCTTGTAGCCGGGGTCTCCGCGCTGCTCCATGCGCGCCACGTATCGGGCGCCGCTGGTTGTGGTGGTGTAGGTCTCGACGCGGTAGTGACCGCGCTCGCGGACCGCCGCGCTGGGTCCGGTGCCTGGCTTCGGGATGACGCGTTCCACCAGGCGGCGAGGCAACAACTTGAAGTAGCGGCTGCCCAGCTCCATGCTCGCGTTGCCCACGCCGCTCAAGACGGCGGATCCCACCGGCGCCAGGGGCGATGACCCCAGGCTCATGCTCTCGGTGTAACGGAACCGCCGGCCGTAGGCCCAGTCCAGTAACGCGTTGCTGCGCCGGACGATTCGGGTGTTGGCCGGCGCCATCATGAATCCGCCGGTCCACAGGCCGGCCAGTTCGGGTGCGATGTCGCGACCACGACGCCACGGTAAATCGGGCTGGCGGCCTAACTCCGGTTCGGCGGCGCGATCGTTGCTCAGGGTGTAGGGGTCGGCCAGTTGGCGCCGGATATCGGGATCCCCGGAGGCGGCGTCGAGGACTTCCAGCAGCGAGGCGATGGTGCCGCCGGACAGTCCACCGGAGAGGGAGCGCACGACGAAATCGGTCTGGGCCAGCTCGCCCGCGCCGTCGTCGCGCGCCGCAAGGTACAGCGCATATACCGTGAGATCCGAGGGGACCGAATCGAATCCGCACGCGTGCACGATGCGGGCGCCGGTGTCAGCGGCCTGCTTGTGGTACTGGTCGATGCTGTTGCGGATGAACGGCGGTTCGCCGGTCAGGTCGGCGTAGTCGGTGCCCGCCGCGGCGCAGGCGGCCACCAGCGGCAGCCCGTAGCGGGTGTAGGGCCCGACCGTGGTGATCACGACCTGGGTGCGGGCCGCCATCGCGTTCAGCGTCGACGGCGACGATGCGTCGGCGGCGACCAGCGGCCAGGATTGCGCCGTTTCGCCCAGCGTGTCGCGGACGGCCCGCAGCCGCTCGGTTGACCTGCCGGCCAGCGCCACCCGCGTGCCCGGACCCGTTCGTGCCAGGTATTCGGCGGTCAACTTCCCGACGAAGCCGGTCGCCCCGTACAACACGATGTCGAATTCGCGCGGCGTTGCGGTCACCGGCCCGACGCTACCGGACCCGCCAATAAGTAATGCCGGGCCCAAAGCCCGGCATTACTTATTGGTGCGTTGGTCAGCCGCGACGCCCGCAGACCGGCCACGCGCCGATGCCCTGCGAGTGCAGCACGTTCTCGGCCACCCGGATCTGCTCCTCACGGCTGGCGCCGGAGGGGGAACCCGACCCGCCGTTGGCGTGCCAGGTGCTCGGGGTGAACTGCAGGCCGCCGGCGAAGCCGTTACCGGTGCTGATCGACCAGTTGCCGCCCGACTCGCACTGCGCGATGGCGTCCCAGTTCACGCTGTACGCGTGGACCGGAGGAGGCGGCGGGGCCTCCGGGCCCGGAGGCGGCGGCAGGTTCGGGTCGAAACCCGCGGGTGCCGGCGGCGGGGCGTCGGGTGCCATCGCCTCATCGATCTGGTAGTTGTAGAAC
>NZ_LZIL01000070.1 GCF_001667075.1 Mycobacterium sp. 852014-52450_SCH5900713
GCCCCCCGCGCGTGGATGTAAGCGGCCGCCGCGGCCGCCTCGGCCGCCGGCAGGCCCGCGGCGAGCAGCGCGCCGATCATGCCGGACAGCACGTCCCCGGAACCGGCGGTGGCCGCCCAGGATTGCCCGGCGGGGTTGAGGTACACCGGACCGCCCGGATCGGCGACGACGGTGACGTTCCCCTTGAGCAGCACGGTGGCCCCGAAGGTGTCGGCCAGCTTTTGGCACGCCCCGACCCGGTCGTCCCCCGGGGGGCTACCCGCCAGGCGGGCGAATTCACCGGCGTGCGGGGTCAGCACCGTCGGCGCGCCGCGGTTGGCGACCAGCTCGGGGTGGGCGGCCAGGATGGTCAGCCCGTCGGCGTCCACGATCACCGGCAAGTCGGTTTCCAGCGCGAACCACAACGCGGCGGCCCCCGTGTCGTCGGTGCCCAATCCTGGCCCCACGACCCAGGATTGGACCTTGCCGGCCGATGCGGGGGTGGGCGACGCGATCACCTCGGGCCACTGCGCGAGCACCTCCCGGTGCGCGCTGCCGGCGTAGCGGACCATGCCGGACGTCGCCGCGACGGCGGCGCCGGTGCACAGCACGGCCGCGCCCGGATACGTCGACGAGCCGGCCATCACCCCGGTCACGCCCTGGGTGTACTTGTCGTCGTGCGGCCCGGGCACCGGCCAGCGCGCGGCCACGTCGGCGGCCTCGAAACCCAGCAAGTCGGTATGCGGTAAATCGAGCCCGATGTCGATCAGCTTCACCCGGCCGCAATCGGCGAGCGCGTGCACAGGTTTGAGCCCGCCGAAGGTGACCGTCAGCGCCGCGTGCACCGCCGGACCGGTGATCGCCCCGGTCGCCACATCGATGCCGCTGGGGATGTCGACGGCGACCACCGGGATGCCCGCCTCATCCACCGCGGCGAAAACCTCGGCCGCGGCCGGGCGCAGCGGCCCGGATCCGGAGATGCCCACCACCCCATCGATGACGAGATCGGTTGTCGGTGAGACACTTTCGACGATGCGCCCACCGGCCTTCGTGAACGCCGCCAGCCCCTTGCGGTGGGTGCGTTCCGGGTTGAGCAGCACCGCGTCGGCGGCCGCGCCGCGCCGGCGCACGAAGGTGGCGGCCCACAGGGCGTCACCGCCGTTGTCGCCCGAGCCGACGACCGCGCACACCCGGCGCCCGGCCACCCCGCCGGTGCGGGCCCGCAATTCGGCGAGGATCTCGGCGGCCAGCCCGAAGGCCGCGCGCCGCATCAAGGCTCCGTCGGGCAGGCTGGCCAGCAGCGGCGCCTCGGCCTGGCGGATCGCGTCTACGGAGTAGTAGTGCCGCACGAGTGCCACATTACGGGTCAGCGGCCGCTTGGCTCAGGCCGATGCCTCGGGCGAGCGGCGGCGTCGCCCCATGGCCCGCAGGCGTGCCGGGCTCAGCTGCCGCGGGTCCATGTGCCGCGTCATCGGGTAGAAGCAGAGCCCGACGAGGATCGAGGTGAAGTGCCCGATCGCGGTGAAGTTCAGCTCAATCCGGTCCATCGCGATCAACGGGAAGCCGAAGATGATGAACAGGACGCCCAGGTAACCCCAGCGCCACGGGCGAGCGATGTGATAAGCGAGCACGGCCATCACCCCGACCAGGAAGTAGCTCACGCCGATGTCGCGGGCGTGCACCAGCCGTTCCGACGCGTCGTGTTGCTCGATCGCGAGGTAGAGCAGCCCCTCACTGAAATATGTGGACAGGATGTGGGCGCTCAATCCCACTGTGAGCCAGCGCAATTGGCCCAGCCAGTGTTCGGCCGGGGCCAGGAACAACGAGAACAGGATCAGATACGGCGCCAGGTTGTCGCCGTCGATCCACAGCAGGCTGGAAAACAGGACATCGAGCGGGTCCCGCGCCAACCCGTGGATGTTGGTGGAATGGTGCATCAGCATCGAGTGCAGTTGCCGCCGGGGCAGCCAGTGCTGGGCGAGCGTCGTGACCAGCAGCACGAGCAGCCACCCGTACGTCAGCGGCGCGTGGCTGACGTAGTGCCAGACCGCGAGCCCCATGCTGCGCAGTCGGGACCGCACCGGTGCTTTCGTCACGTCATTACCTTCGCACGCGGACCGTCACGCTGCTTCACCTAAGCGGCGGGCGCGCCGGGCTGAGGGGCATCTGGTCGCAAATGCCGCCACCAGCAGGCGATGTAGAGCAGCATCGAGATCACCAACACGACCAGCACCCAGAGAACGATGGTGATGTCGATCCAACCGCCAAATGGCGGCGAACCCGGAAGTGCGTTGCGCAACGGCACCACCGCGAAAAGCATTGCCGCGTACCAGGTTGTCATCGGCGGCTGAAACTTTCGCCGGTCACGCAGCGTCTGCACCGCAACGAATAGACCGAGCGCGGCAATGGCGATGAGCACACCGCAGATGACGATGCCGAACGCCGCTGCGCTCAGGGACCGCTGCAGAGTCACTCGGTACGGACCGAGCCCGCCGCCGTTACTGGCGGTGACCTGCCAGCCGGGTAGGTGGTTCACGAACGTGGCGGGCAAGCGCTCGGGAACGCCACCTTCGCCGCCGTGCAGAAGTTCCACCTCGATCGGCCCCGAATCGTAGTGATCGAAGGGCCATCGTTCGATTTCACCCGCGATGGTCACCGGGACGGGGAACACGCCGGGGAGCATGCCCTTGGTCCAGGTCCGGCGGGTGGGCGTCGCCGCGGATCTGACCCAGAGGCTGAGGTCTTCGTTGAGGTGCTGGGTCTGCGGATCCAGCAGCGCCGATCCGGGTGAAATCGCCAAGTTGATAACAAGGACGCTGTAATTCGACTGAATGTCTTCGACCGAAAAGGTCGCCGTACTGGTATCGCCTCCAGCGGGAACCTCCGCCCGGTGATGCACCGTACGGCTTTGGGCGTACAGCGCCACCGACGCGACGTATGCCGCAACGATCGACACGATGAGACCTACCACGGCGAACCTCATGACTACTCCCCCACTGACCTGCCTATGAGCGGCTAAGTTCAACTCGATGGCGACGGCGCCGGATTCGGCGGCGCACCAACAACCTCGGGCCGTAGATGCCGCCACCAGCACATGATGTAGAGCAGCATGGACACCACCAGGACGACGAGCACCCACAACACGAGCGTGATGTCGATCCACCCGCCGAATGGCGGCGAACCCGGAAGCGCGTTCCGCAACGGCACCACCGCAAAGAGCATCGCCGCATACCACGTCGTCATCGGCGGCTGGAACTTCCGCCGGTCACGCACCGTCTGAACGGCGACGAAGAGGCCCAGGGCGGCGATGGCGACGAGCACACCGCAGATGACGATGCCGAACCCCGCCGCGCTGAGCGAACGGTGCACGCTCACCTGATAGGGGCCGGACCCCTCGGTGGTCACCCGCCAACCGGAGAGGTGGTTCACGATGGTCACCGGCACACGTTCGGGCACGTTCCCGGGGCCGTGCATGAGCTCGATCTCGACCGGCCCGGAACCGTAGTGGTCGAAGGGCCAATTCTCGATCTCACCCGCGATGGTGAGCGGGACGGGGAAGACACCGGGCAGCATGCCCTTGGTCCACGTGCGACGGGTCGGTGTTGCCACGGATCGCACTCGAAGGCTGAGGTCCTCGTTGAGGTGCTGGGTCTGCGGGTCCAGCAGCGCCGATCCCGGCGAGATGGATAGGTTGGCCATCAGCACGCTGTAGTTCGACTGAATGTCTTCGATGACCAACGTGGCCGTGCTCCGGTCACCGCCGGCCGGGATGTTCGGGTGGTGGTGACCTCCGCTGTTGGCGTATAGCGCGACCGACGCGACGTACGCCCCAACGACGCCCACGATCAAAGCGATGATTCCGTATCTCACGACGCCCCCTGCCCGAACTGGCCCCCGAGGCCATCTAACGGATGAATCGCTTGCCCACGGGGCAATGTAGTTGAACGGCTGGCGGAAACGTCTTGAAACGGAAGGAAGTCGATTCAAGTACCGAAGGTCAGCCCGTCGGCGCCGGGACCGGCTCCGGCGGCGGGGCGGCGGCGACCTCAGGGACCTCAGGCCTGAGATGCCGCCACCAGCAGGCGATGTAGAGCAGCATCGCTACCACGAGCGCGACGATCACCCACAGCACGATGGTCACATCGATCCACGCCCCGAATGGGGGCGAGCCGGGAAGCGCATTGCGCAGGGGTACCACCGCGAAGAGCATCGCCGCATACCACGTCGTCATCGGCGGCTGGAACTTTCGCCGGTCACGCATCGTCTGAATGGCCACGATCAGGCCCAGGGCGGCGATGGCGATGAGCACGCCGCAAATCACGATCCCGAACACCGCGGTACTCGGCGCGCGGCGCACGCTCAGTCGGTACCCCTCGTGGCCGGCGAACTTGGTGGCGGAAACCTTGAATCCGGGCAAGTGGTCGATGAGCCGCACCGGAATGAGTTCCGGCGGTTTCGTCGTATCGCCACCATGGAACAACTGCACCTCGATCGGTCCCGAGGTGTAGTTGTCGAACGGCCAACGCTCGACGTGGCCCGCAATGGTCAGCGGGAGCGGAAAGACGCCGGGAAGCATGCCTTTCGTGTAGTCGCGTCGGCTGGGCTGGGCCGACGACCTGACGCGCACCATGAGGTCTTCATTTAGACGGTGGGTGACCGGATCCAACATCGCGGGTCCGGGTGCCACAGCCACGTTGACAACCACCGCGCTGAAGTTCGACTGCATCTCCTCCGCGGTCAAAGTCGCCATGGTCTGGGCGGCCGTCTCCGCGTTGTCGCTCAGTGTGCCGGCCGAAACCGCTTCCACCGTGTTCTGGTAGAGCCCGACCAACGCGACGTAGGTCCCGACGATGAGCACGACGATGCCCACCGCGGCGAATCTTCTGGCCGCCGACCGCATGCTTCTCCTACCGCTATGGAAGGCTTGTTTCCCCAGGGCAATCTAACGGAACCGCGGCGGGTCTGGCGGCGATACAGCCGAAGCGACTGACTATTCGACGGTGACGGACTTGGCCAGGTTTCGCGGCTTGTCGACGTCGTAACCGCGGGCCTGGGCAACCGACGCGGCGAACACCTGAAGCGGGATGGTCGACAGCAGCGGCTGCAAAAGGGTTGATACCGATGGGATTTCGATCAGGTGGTCAGCATAGGGCCGCACCGTGTCGTCGCCTTCTTCGGCGATCACGATGGTGACCGCGCCGCGGGCCTGGATCTCGCGGATGTTGGACAGCAGCTTGGAATGCAACGTGGCCTGCCCCTTGGGCGAGGGCATGACGACGATGACGGGCAGGTCGTCCTCGATCAGCGCGATGGGCCCGTGCTTGAGCTCGCCGGCGGCGAATCCCTCGGCGTGCATGTAGGCCAGTTCCTTGAGCTTCAGCGCGCCTTCCAGCGCCACCGGGTAGCCGACGTGGCGCCCGAGGAACAACACGGTCGAGGACTGCGCGAACCGGTACGCCAGGGCGGCCACCGGCTCGATCATCGCGAGCACCCGCGCGACCAGGTCCGGCATGGCTTCCAGCTCCTGGTACTCCCGCTCGACCTCGTCGGGGTACTTGGTGCCGCGCGCCTGCGCCAGCGCCAGCCCGACCAGATAGTTGGCGGCGATCTGCGCCAGGAACGTTTTGGTCGACGCGACGCCGATCTCGGGACCGGCGCGGGTGTAGAGCACCGCGTCGCATTCGCGGGGAATCTGCGAGCCGTTGGTGTTGCAGATCGCCAGCACCTTGGCCTTCTGCTCCTTGGCGTGCCGGACGGCTTCCAGGGTGTCGGCGGTCTCCCCCGATTGCGAAATGGCGATGACGAGCGTGCTGCGGTCCAGAACCGGGTCACGGTAGCGGAATTCGCTCGCCAGCTCCACCTCGACGGGCAACCGCGTCCAGTGCTCGATGGCGTACTTGGCCAGCAGCCCGGAGTGGTACGCGGTGCCGCAGGCGACGATGAACACCTTGTCGATCTCGCGCAGTTCCTGGTCGGAGAGCCGCTGCTCGTCGAGCACGATCCGGCCGTCGACGAAATGCCCGAGCAAGGTGTCGGCCACGGCGGCGGGCTGCTCGGCGATCTCCTTGAGCATGAAGTACTCGTAGCCGCCCTTTTCCGCGGCGGCCAGGTCCCAGTCGATGTGAAACTCGCGGTACTCGACGTCGGGGTTGCCGTCGAAGTCGGTGATCCGGTAGCCGTCCGCGGTGATCACCACGGCCTGGTCCTGGCCGAGTTCGATGGCGTCGCGGGTGTGCGGGATGAACGCGGCCACGTCGGAGCCGACGAACATCTCGCCGGCGCCGATCCCGATCACCAGCGGCGTGGACCGGCGGGCGGCCACGATGGTGCCGGGCTCGTCGGCGTTGGTGAACACCAGGGTGAAGTGGCCCTCCAGCCGCCGCAGCACCGCCAGCACCGAGGCGGCGAAGTCACCCGCGGTCTCGCCCTGCAGGTAGGCCCGCGCCACCAGGTGCACCGCCACCTCGGTGTCGGTGTCGCTGGCGAATTCCACGCCCAGGGCCTCCAGCTCGTGGCGCAGGCTCGGGTAGTTCTCGATGATGCCGTTGTGGACGACGGCGATCTTGCCGGCGGCATCGCGGTGCGGGTGGGCGTTGCGGTCGGTGGGCCGCCCGTGGGTGGCCCAGCGAGTGTGGCCGAGGCCGGTCGTGCCGCCCAGCGACTCCGGCGGCATTTGTGCGACCGCTTCCTCCAGGTTCGCCAGCCGCCCGGCGCGGCGGCACACGGTGAGCGTCCCGGCGCCATTGACCAGTGCGATGCCCGAAGAGTCGTAGCCCCGGTACTCCATCCGGCGCAGCGCATCCATCACGACCTTGCAGGCGGGCTGCTGCCCGACATAGCCGACGATTCCGCACATTCACACCAGGGTAGTGCAGCCGTCGGCCCGCCACGGCATGCCGACGCGAGCGTTAGGGCGCCCACCTGCGCGAAAGGCCCACATTGACCGCGCCTTACCGCCGCTGAGCTCCGATCGGAGCGCTATCCGGTGGGTGGTACGGCGGGACCCGAGCACCATTACTGGGACGGGGGCGGGTGGACGCCGTGGACCAATCCGCCCGGATTTCCATCGCAAGGACGCTGACGGTCCACTTCATGCCGTCTTCATAAACGGTAGAAACGTTTTCACCTGATGTATTTGTGGCGTTTTCGTCTGCGCCATCGATCCAGCAAGCCAGCTACCTAGAATTCTGCTTATCGGCCATGACTGGCAACCGCCGAAGCCAGCAGAAAGGACAGCTTGTTGACGCCCGCTTGACCCTCGCTACCTGGTAAATCGCAGGATTTGCCGGTGCTCATGCGCGCAGCGCGACCAAATCTTTTCAAGAATAATTGTTTATGACTGACATCAAAGCCGATAGTCCAGCTACCCGGTAAGCAAGTTTCAAACCCTGCCGTTAATTCGATTGTGAACAGGCAAGTAAACCGCCGGATAGATAAACGTTCATAAGTGTTAATCCGAAATTTTTGTAGCCTTCTTCAAGGGGAGAATCATGACCGCGGTTCTGTTCGACGATGTGGTGACTACTTCGCCTGCGGCCAGCTTGACGCTGGCGCCGGCACCGAGACCGGCAGCCAAGCGGCGCCGGCGCGAGCCGATCGGTGGTGGCGACCCAATGGTGGACGCGGCCGCCCGGTTGCTGAGCATCCCCCTACGCCAGGTGTATGCGGTGCTCTGGCGGGTGGGCGTGATCGAGGTCAGGGCCTGAGCGCGATGCGCTAACGTCGACGAGTGGCCCGCACCCGCAAGCTCGTCGCAGCCCTCAGCCGCCGTGGCCCGCATCGCGTTTTGCGCGGTGACCTGGCGTTTGCCGGTTTGCCGGGGGTGGTGTACACGCCGGAGGAAGGGCTGAATCTGCCCGGGATCGCTTTCGGTCACGACTGGCTCACCAAGGCCGGCAACTATTCGGGTCTGCTCGAGCATCTCGCTTCGTGGGGCATCGTGGCCGGCGCTCCCGACACCGAGCGCGGGCTGGCCCCGTCCGTCCTGAACTTCGCCTTCGACCTCGGCACCGCGCTCGACATCGTGTCCGGTGTGCGGCTCGGGCCGGGCAAGATCAGCGTGCATCCGGCGAAGCTCGGCGTGGCCGGGCACGGTTTCGGCGGTTCGGCCGCGGTGTTCGCGGCGGCCGGCATGCCGAACAAACTGGCCGCGGCGGCGGCGCTGTTTCCCGCCGTCACCAGCCCCCCGGCCGAGGCCCCGGCGACGACGCTGAAGCTCCCCGGGCTGATCTTGACCGCTCCGGGGGATCCGCAGTCGCTGACGTCCAACGCCCTGTCGCTGTCGCGCGCATGGGACGCTGCCACGCTGCGCATCGTCAGCAAGGCCCAACCGGGCGGACTCGCGGAGGGCCGGCGGTTGACCAAGGTGTTCGGCCTGGCCAGCCCGCACCGGCGCACGCAGCGCACGGTCCGCGCACTGCTCACCGGCTACCTGCTCTACACGCTGGGCGGCGACAAGACCTACCGCGACTTCGCCGATCCCGACGCCCACCTGCCCAAGACGGATCCGCTGGATCCCGAGGCCCCGCCGGTCGCCCTGGAAGAGAAGATCGTCGCGCTGTTGAAGTGATGCGGTAACCGGGCACCTCGGCGGCTGAAGTTCCCGAGCCCGCGCGGCGCGCGGGTGCCGCCGTGGTATCTGTCGTGGATGCGCATCGGGATCGCTCTGGATTATTCGGGCGGCTTTCACCAGGCCGTGGACCGCGTCGTCGAACTCGAGAAGGCCGGCATCGACATCGCCGTGGTGGCCGAGGCGTACGCCTTCGACGCGGTGAGCCAGCTCGGGTACCTGGCAGCCAAGACGAACACCGTCGAGTTGGCCTCGGGGGTGTTGCCCATCTACATCCGCACGCCCTCGCTGCTGGCGATGACGGCCGCGGGGCTGGACTTCGTGTCCGACGGGCGCTTCCGGCTGGGAATCGGCACGTCCGGGCCGCAGGTGATCGAGGGCTTCCACGGCGTCGAGTTCGACGCGCCGCTGGGCCGCACCCGCGAGATCGTGGAGATCTGCCGGAAGGTGTGGCGCCGGGAACGGCTGCAGCACAACGGCAAGCACTACCAGATTCCGTTGCCGCCCGACCGCGGAACGGGGCTGGGCAAGGCCCTTCAGCTAATCAATCATCCTGTGCGCGAACGCATTCCCATCACGATCGCCGCGCTGGGCCCGAAGAATGTCGAGCTCACCGCCGAGATCGCCGAAGGTTGGCAGCCCGTCTTCTATCTCCCGGACAAGGCCGCATCGGTGTGGGGCGATGCGCTGGCGGCCGGTGCGGCCAAGCGGGATCCGGCGCTGGGGCCGCTGGACGTCATGGTGCACGCGTCGGTGGCCATCGGCGACGACGTCGACGAGCGGCTGGCGTGGGTCAAGCCGCAGCTCGGCCTGTACCTCGGCGGTATGGGCGCCAAGGGCCGCAATTTCTATCACGCCCTGGCGACGCGTTACGGGTTCGGCGAGGTCGCCGACCGCATCCAGGAGCTGTACCTGTCCGGCCGTAAGCGAGAGGCCATCGATACGGTGCCCGACGAATTGGTGCGCGGCATGTCGCTGGTCGGCCCTCGCGGATACGTCGCCGAACGCCTGGCCGCCTTCGCCGAGGCCGGGGTGACGACGCTGTTGCTCAGCCCGCTGGCCACCGACCGCGCCGAATCCTTGCGCTTCGTCGAGGACGTGCTGCGGCTGCGCCCGGCCTGAGCCGTCACTGCCCCGCCTGCGGCAGCTGGTCCGCGGCGATCTCGCAGGGCGTCTTCCCGTCGGTGGCCGGAGGCGAAGGCTCGCCCGTCGCTGGAGCGGCCACCGGTGCGGGTGCGTCGACCGGTGCGGGTGCGTCGACCGGCGGGGCAGCCGGTGGTGGCGGATCCGCGGGTGCCGACGCATCGACCGGCATCGGCGCGTCGACCGGTTGAACCGCCGCGTCGGGCTTGGCTTCCTCGGCCTCCTCGACATCTTCCGTTTTCGCGGGCTCGTCGTCCTTGTCGTCGGTGCCGTCCGTTTCGTCGGCCTCGAAGGGGTCCTCGTCGAACGTGGTTCCGTCGCCGAAGGGATCGGCGGCGCCCGCCTCGTCGCCGGCCGAGCCGAGCAGACCGCCGACCGCGTCGACGATCCTGCTGGCCAACCCGAGGAGACCGGCACCACCGCCGCCGAGCCCACCGCCCAGATCGCCCGCCGGCATGCCGGCGCCGTCCCCCAGCGCGGTGCCCCAGTCCGGCTGCGGCGCGGCCGGGACCGGAGCCGGCGCGAGCGTCGCCGCGGTCGGTACCGGATCCGCCGGCGGGCTCGGAGCCGGATCCGCCGGCGGGCTCGAAACCGCCACGGCCGCGGGCGTGACCGCGACGGGCGGGGCGCTGGACACGGACGGCCGCAACGGTTGATAGCCGGGCCCGAGATCACCGGGGGCTTCGAAGCGCGCCGCCGGCGCGGCGGCCATTCTGTCGGTGACCATGTCGTAGGAGGTCGCCACACCGTCGCGCGTCGAGCGCATCGTGGTCAGCCAGTCGTCGCGAATCTCATTGTCCACGTACGGCATTACCTGCCCGCGCACAACCTCTTCGGCGGCTTGGCGATCGCCCATCCCGGCCGTGACCGCGGCGGAGGCCGCCAACCACGCCGGTCGCTGCACCTGCGTGCGGTCGTCGATGGCGATGGTGGTCGCAACCTTCGTGTCGACCAGGTACCACAGGTTGTCGCGCAGGGATTCGCACCGTTGGGCCGCCGCACGCAGTTCCGTGGCCAGGGTGCTGGCCGTGTCGCAGTGGCGCTCCAGGAACCGCGCCGCGGCGTCCCCGCCCGGCCCGGTCCACGCCGCGGCCAGCTCGGCCGCCTGGGCGCGCTGTATCCGCAGGGCTTCCATGACCGCCTCGCCCGCCGACCGCAGTTCGGCGCAGTCGCGGTCGAGGGCGCGCAGGTCCAGGCCGTCTTCGGTGTCGTACCAGTCGCGGACCTGGGCGACGTGCGCCGTCAGGTTGGGATGGTGGTAGCCCACGACGTGGCAGGCCTGCACATAACTCTGGGTGTGCTCGACGGCGGGCAGACCCTCGGCGAGGCGTTCCGCGACGTCCAACCGTTCGGCCATGATCAAGCGATCCGCGCCACGGCATACCGTTCGGCGTCGGCGTAGCGGTCGGCGCTGACCCGCAGGGCCGCGGCGATCTCGACCGACGCGCGCGACCACTGCGCGACTTCGGTGGCCAGGCGCTCCAGCTCAACCCGCAGCGCCTCGCCGCGCGCGGTGTGCGCCCGCCCCGCGCTGGGCCCGCCGAAAGCCAATCGGCCCAGCTGATCGCTGAGGGCGCGGTCGATGATGTCGGCGGCGGTGCTGAACTGGTCGGCGATGCGGTGCGTCGCCGGGACGTCGATCTCGGTACGCGCCACGGTGGCCGGTCGTACTCCCCTGTCGAATCTCATGCCTAGTCCGACGCCCGGGAACGCCCGGTGGTTCCGGCCGCAATCAACGCACGCGCTGACCACCTCCGAGATGCGGTGGGCGCCGCGGCCTCGGGAGCTTCCACCGTGAAGCGATGAGGGGCTTGATTTTCAACGGGCGCAGCAGGATTCGGTGACTGGGTCGGCGTTGGCGGCTATCACGCGCGCGCCGGCCGGACGATACCAGCGCGATATCGAAATTGGTAGAGGCTGAGCAGGATTGACTGCCCTCCTCACGAATTCGGGCTGGGAGCCGGCCAGCCGGGAGACGGCGGCAGGGTGGGAAAGTCGGTGCGGGGATATTCACCGCCGCGGATGAGTTCGGGGTGTGGGGGCGCTTTGGAACGACAGGCATCAGTGTCCTGAGCGATACCAGGCCATTCAGCTGCGAGCCCGGATTCGGCGAAGTAACCACCCTGATGGCCGGTGATCCTCCAACCGCCGAACACATCGGTCGACGGGGCGCGAGCCGGTCCCTGTTGGGCGGGCATTTGCGGGCCGGTGGCGGGCGCCGTCATCGTGATTCGCATCGGGTCGATGCCCGAATCGGGGGGTGGCTGGGCAATGTTCGGGGTGTATCCGTGCCCCTGTGCCTGCGCGGTGCCGAACAGATATTCACAGACCACCACCGTCACGTCACGGCCAGATGTCCCGATGGAAAGGATATGGGCCTGTTCGGTTCCCACCCAGGGTTTTTCCGGCCTGCGGTCGGTCTTCGGCCACCGGAACCGGCTGCCGGTCGGGTTGTCGATCGACTTGTTGGGGTCTACCGCTTGCTTGAATCCCGGGTACAGGAATTTCTCGTCACCCGTGACGGAGGCCAGCAGGTAGGACTCGGTGTAGGCGCGGACCACCGCGGCGGGCGCGGTGGTGAGGTCGATACCCTGCTCCGCGCTCCACACCACGCTGAAGTCGTTCAGCGTCGGTGGCCAGCCGGCGGGCGTCGTGGACGTGGGCGACGCGGCCGGGCCGGGATGATTGCCCGAGGCGCAGCCGGTGACCAACGAGAGGGTTACCGTCGACAGTGCCGTGAAAGTGCGCAGTCCGCGCCGGATGCTCATCATTACTTCCCAGGGGGTTGCGGTACCCCGATGACGTTGTTGTAGCGATCGACCATGTATTGATCCGGCGACATCTTCTCATTCGGCGGCAGCTCAAGTGTCTGAGACAAGACGGGGCCGAGCACATTGTTGTATTGACCGGCGGTGAGATCGGGATGTTTGGCCTGCATCTCGTCGAGCGTCGCGATTCGCCCATTGGGGTGATCATGGTCGTAGACAAGATATTCGGGCGGCAATCCCGAGATGTGCTGGTTTGCCCCGAGCAGCGCATCGAGCATGTGTTCGTCGGCGTTCCCGATGTCCATGGGTTGGATCGGCGTTTGGCCCGGCGCTGTGGGCGCCGGCCCCAACATGTCGTTTTCGAGGTTATGCCCGACCATTCCGATCGTGGGTCCGGCGACTTTGCCCACCCCCGGGACCCAACCGCCGACCGTGCTGGCGGCCTGGACGCTGTCTTCGTAGGCCAGCTTCTTCGAGTCGTATTCCGAGAGTTGTTGGTGGTAACCGTTTTGTTCGTTCGCTTCGTAGGCATTGTGAGTCCCGACATCGACCAGCCCCCGCAACGTGGCGGCGTCGTAGAGCTGGTCGCTGTAACCGTCATGATGCGGATTCAGCGCGAACGAAGAGTCGTGCAGCAACGCCTGGGTGTACGCGTTCTTGTTGAAGTCCCGCGCCGCGGTGGGGTCGCTGTCCATCACCGAGAAGATGCCCTTGGCGAGAGGCAGTGCGCCGGAATGGACGTCACCGGTGCTGTCGAGCGGTTTACCGAATTCCGGCAGTCCATTGGATGTTCCGGCGATGTTGTTGACGTACGGGTCGAGGCCGTGGCCCATCGCTTGGACGAGGTTGGGGTTCACTTGCCCCAAGGTGTGGTTGCCCGGGAGATGCAGCAAGTCCGTGGACGCATGGTGGCCGACGTAATCCGCGTACGCGCGGGCGGTTTCACCGGCGATTTTGGCTTCCGGCCCCTGCGCGGCGTCGCCGGTCCAGGAGAACAGCGAACCGACCGCCTGGCCGTTGTCCTTCCAGGCGTGATGGGTCAGGTTCTGCAGGAACTTGTCGTGATCGCTGCCGGTCATGGTGTCGTGGACGACCTGGTGATCGGGCGACATCGCGGATAACACGTTGGACACCGTGGGGTCCATGGCGGGATCGCGCTCGACGTTTTGGCCCTGGCTGGCCGGGTCGTGCTGCCAGAGCGGGGTGTCCATCATGGCCCCGGCCTTGCGGACCATCGCCCGATCCAGATCGGTGTTCGTCTGGAAGGACTTGTCGCCGTCCTTGACGATGATGGCGATGTCGTTAGTTTGGCGCATGTATTCCAGGCCAGACGAATTCAGCGCCTGCTGAACACTTTCCGGCAGCTGCGCGGCCCCGCCTTTGACCGTGTCCGTCCCCTGTTTCGCACCGACCTGGAGTGGCGTCTTGGGGAACGTGAGGTTGGGGTTGCTCATCAACTGCCAGGAGTTGCCGATCATGCCCTTTTCGTCGCCGAGCCGTTGCTCGGCGGTGTTGAGCGCATCGATCGACATCCCGTGCTCTTGAGCTTGCAGCTGGCTCAACACCGACGCCTGCTCGGCGGTCAACGGCACCTTCCCGGCACGCTGGTCGGGCGTGATCGAGTTCAGCACCCCGTTCACGCGGGCGGCGGCCCCTTTATCACCCCCGAGCGCTCCCTTGACGTCTTGTTCGGCTTGCTCGGGCGTCTCGGCCTCGTGACCGTCGACACCGAGGACGTGGCCGGGGTCGTACCCGTCGTTCGCCAGGTTGGTCTGCGCCTGGTGTAGCGAGTCGGAGTAGTTGTGCCGTGTTGCCTGCAGCTGGTCGAGCGCGTCTTTGGTGTCGCTCACCGCGGAGGCTTTGAGCATCTTGATGATCGTGTGCAGCTCCTGCTGGCTCGCCGCGTCCGGGTGGTCCTGGAGATCTTTCATCGCCAGGTCGATCAGTTGATCGAGGTGCTCCAACTGGCCTTCCAAGGTGGCGATCTCTGCGGCGCCGCTTTTCTGCGCCTCGGCCAGCGCGGCGGCGATGTTTTCCAGGTCGGCGCCGATCTTGGGCAACTGTTCGGACTGGGCTCCCAGCGCCTGGGTCGTGCGCTGGACTTCGGCGGAGGCGTTGATCGGGTGATCCCCGTTCTGGCGATTCCAGGCCGCCTCGAATCGCTTGCGGGCTTGCTCGAAGGCATGGTCGGCCTCGGCAGTAGAGCGCCCGCCGCCATGAAAGGCGTTGGCCAGGTTGGAGATCTGCCCCGGCTGGCCCGCCTGCAGGGTCCGGTTGATCTCCCACGGATCACCGCCGGCCCCGGCCACCAGCTCCCCTTTGGTGAGATACTTCAGCTGCACCGCACCTCCACGCCGCGCCGCGATCGCCGGCCGACCGCTTTCTGCGCACGCCGACCAGCGAAGCGAACCCCGATTCGCCGCGCACCGCTACCGACGAGCATCCCCACCCCTTCCGCGCTGGCGACAAGATTACTGCCCCAGGCCTGGGGATCAATTCAGTCGAGATCGCCGGTGGCGTGGTAATGCACCCGGAGTCCGGCCGCAAGTCAGCGCGCGGAGCTGACCGCCTCGGCCACCCGATTCGCGACGCGCTGCGCGACGTCCGCCTCGGGGGCTTCCACCATGACCCGGATCAGGGGCTCGGTCCCCGACGGCCGCAACAGGATTCGGCCGGTGTCGCCGAGTTCGGCCTCGGCGTCGCCGACCGCGGTGCGCACCGCGGGCGTGGCGGCGGCGACGTCCTTGTCGGCGACGCGCACGTTGATCAGCACCTGCGGCAGCGTCTTCATCGGCGCGGCGAGCGTGGTCAGTGACGAGCCGGTCTGCACCATCCGGTTCATCAGGCGCAGCCCGGTGACGATGCCGTCCCCGGTGGAGCCCAGCGCGGGCATCACGATGTGGCCGGACTGCTCGCCGCCGAGGCTGTACTCGCCGGCCCGCAGTTCCTCGAGGACGTAGCGGTCACCGACGCCGGTGGTGCGCACGGTGATCCCGGCGGAGCGCATGGCAAGGTGCAGCCCGAGGTTGCTCATCACGGTGGCCACCAGCGTGTCCGAGGCCAGCTCGCCGGCGTCCCGCATCGCCAGCGCGAGCACGACCATGATCGCGTCGCCGTCGACGAGGTCGCCGTTGGCGTCGATGGCCAGGCAGCGGTCGGCGTCCCCGTCGTGGGCCAGGCCGAGGTCGGCCCGGTGCGCGATGACCGCCGAGCGCAGCGAGTCCAGGTGGGTGGAGCCGCAGTTGTCGTTGATGTTCAGCCCGTTGGGGTCGGCGTTGATCGCGATCACCCGGGCGCCGGCGGCGCGGTACGCCCGCGGCGCCACCGACGAGGCCGCGCCGTGCGCGCAGTCGACCACCACGGTCAGGCCGTCGAGCCGCAGCGTGCTGGCCTTGCTCAGGTGGCGCAGGTAGCGGTCGGCGGCGTCCTCGGCGTCGATGACGCGGCCGATGCCGGCGCCGACCGGGCGCAGCCCGGGTTCCGCCGTCACGAGCGCCTCGATCCGGTCCTCGGTGTCGTCGTCGAGCTTGCGGCCGCCGGGGCCGAAGATCTTGATGCCGTTGTCGGGCATCGGGTTGTGCGACGCCGAGATCATCACCCCGAAGTCGGCGTCATACGCGCCGGTCAGGTAGGCCACCGCCGGGGTGGGCAGCACCCCTACCCGCAGCGCGTCGACACCCTGGCTGGTCAGCCCGGCGATCACCGCGGCCTCCAGCATCTCGCCGCTGGCCCGGGGGTCGCGCCCGATCACGGCGACGCGCCGGCCCGGTCCGCCCGAGCTCGCCAGGTGCCGAGCGGCGGCGGCGCCCAGCGCCAGCGCCAGCTCGGCGGTCAACTCCCGATTGGCGACCCCGCGGACACCATCGGTGCCGAATAGTCGGCCCATGCGGACAAACCTCTCACAATCGACGGTTTAGCACCTAACGTGCCCGTTCTTTTCTGACCGAAACGGGGCGCGTTTGCGCGCAGACACGCCGAAGAAAGCGCGTGCCTTCCCCGTTTGAGGCCCCGTTGCGGCCAGAAAGTGATGGTTGATCAGCGCTTGCTGTACTGAGGCGCCTTGCGGGCCTTCTTCAGGCCGTACTTCTTGCGCTCGGTTGCGCGCGGGTCACGGGTGAGGAACCCGGCCTTCTTCAGCGCGGGCCGGTCCTCCGGCTGCGCCACGATCAGCGCCCGGGCGATGCCCAGACGCAGCGCACCGGCCTGGCCCGAGGGTCCGCCGCCGTGCAGCAGGGCGAAGATGTCGAAGCTCTCCGCCCGGTCGACCGTGACCAGCGGGGCCTTGATGAGCTGCTGGTGCACCTTGTTGGGGAAGTAGTCCTCCAGGCTGCGGCCGTTGAGGTCGAACTTGCCGGTGCCGGGGACCATGCGCACCCGCACCACGGCCTCCTTGCGGCGGCCGACGGTCTGGATGGGCCGGTCGAAGACGAAGGACTCGGCGGCCGCGGGGGCGGGCGCCTCGGCCGGAACGTCCGGGGTTTCCGGGGTGGCCGTGGTTTCCAGGGCCTCGGTCGTTTCGGTCACTGGGCCACCTGCTTGATCTCGTACGGAACCGGCTTCTGAGCGGCGTGCGGGTGCTCCGGGCCGGCGTAGACGTGGAGTTTGCGCTGGATCTGACGGCTGAGCTTGTTCTTGGGCAGCATGCCGACGATCGCCTTCTCGACGACGCGGTCGGGGTGCTTTTCCATCAGCTCGCCAGTGGTGCGCGAGTGCAGGCCGCCGGGATACCCCGAGTGGCGGTAAGCCAGCTTGTTCTGCAGTTTGTCGCCGGACAGGGCGACCTTGTCGGCGTTGATGACGATGACGAAGTCACCGCCATCGACATTGGGGGCGAACGTCGGCTTGTGCTTGCCGCGCAACAGGGTGGCTGCCGCGACGGCAAGGCGGCCAAGCACCACGTCCGTGGCGTCGATGACGTACCACGACCGCGTGGTGTCACCCGCCTTTGGCGCGTAGGTGGGCACAGCGCTTACCTTTTCTTTCTCGAGGTGGATCCCGGGTCGAGCCGGGTGCCGGTCAGGCGTTTGCGGTGGGGATATCTCGGCGACCGACATTGACCCGAGGCCCCGGCGTACCGCACGCCAACCGAGCAGCTTACCGACGGGTGTCCCCGCAGGTCAAAACGACTGTGTGGTCCCGACGGCTCTCCCCCACCGGGACCACACAGACGACTATGGGCGCGGCTACCCTCCCCAGACGTGGCCCGCCCGCCGATCGGCGTCCGCCACCTGGTCCGCGCCATCGCGCACCGCGTTTCCGAGATCTACCAATATCTCGTTGAGGGCGGTCGCGGCCTGGTGCCACTTCTGCTGCTCAACCTGGTAGGCGGCCGCAGCCTCACGGGTCCAGAGCTGCTGCAACGGGGCGATCTGCGACCTCAGTTCATCCAGCGCCGCGTTGAAGCGGGCCGATGTGGTGTGGATCTCCTGGCGAACCGAATACTCGATTTCGCCGAAGTCGTAGGAGAGCGCCGATTCCACGGATGGTCCTTTCGGTCAGAGTTGTCCGCCGGCGGCGGTGATGTGGCTTGCGTGGTCGTGGCCGGCCGCCTGCAGACTGGCCGCGTTGTGCCGAATGGTCTCGGCGATCGCGTGCAGGACGTGATAGAGCCGCAACGACTCGGCGTTCCAGCGATCCACCACGTCTTTGAACCGCCCAGCCGCGGCCCCGCCCCAGACCGATGGCGGCACTCCGCTCACGCGGCCGATGAACGCTTGCAGCATGGCCCGGATTTCCTCGTTGCGGGCGTCCGTCATGCCCGCAACGGACCGCATCAGGTCGAAATCGGCGTTTAGTGTGTTCGCTGCAGCCATATTGAGTTCGACCCTGACGACGCGCATTTGGTTCCACTCGATTCGCGATTCATCCGATGGCGTGGGCGGACCGCACGGCCTGCTCACAGGCCACCCGGACGGCGTCTTCCATCCCGGGCGGGCTCTGGCATCCGAGGCTGATCCGGACCGGGCCGTCCAGCAGCACCGTCCACCGCACGTGATGGCCGGCGCGGACCTCGCGGTACGTCACCGCCGTCCTGCCGGCGCTGGTCCCGGAGGGATTGAAATCGACAAACACACCTGCGGGCTCGGCGTCGATCGCGCGTTTCAACCGCTCGGCCGTGCCACTCAGCGTCTCGCCGACGACCGGCGACTGCGTGAGGTGCAACGCCACTTCGGGATCGGACGGGGAGGTGACCTGCACCCGCGCCGATCCCGGCCCGGCGACCACCCGCTGGGTGGGCCAATCCGCGGGCACCGTAACTGCGACCCGGCCTTCCACCAGGAATTTTGTCGGCACGGCTTCCGCCTGCGGCGGAATCACCGGGGCGTGCCGGTCCACGGTGACGACCGCCGGGGCCGCAGCGGCCAGCACCATGGCGGCCGCACCGAGGCCGCTCAGTGTCCGTGCGCGAGATCGGACACGATCGCCGGGTCCGCGCGACTCAGTCGGCTCGTCGTGATGGGACGCGACCGATCGGGCCAGCCGGGCCAGCCGGGCGTCGTCGATGCACACCACCGTCTGCCCGTTGCCGCGCGCGGCACCAGCGATCGACGCCGCAAGGGTCGCCGCCCCGGCCACGGCCCCAGGCGTGTCGATGAGGACAGTGACCGCGGGCGTGCCGGCGACGGTGGCCGCCACCTCGTCGGCGACAGGACGCGGTTGCGGCCGACGCGGTATGGCCACGACTTCGGCGCCACCGATCACCACCATCCGCTCGGTGATCTCCACGACCACCGTCGATTCCGCATCGGCACCGGCGGCCCGCGCCAGCAACCACGACCGGGGTCGCGCCAGCACGCGATCGAACACGGTCGCCGCTGCCGCGCTCACCATCCCGACACGCGACGACGACCACCAAGATGGATAGACCACGACGACGTCGTTGCCGCGCGCACAAGCCGCCGATCGCAGCGCGTCACGCCACAGCGAAGCAACGGCGACCGGGTGCTCGCCCACCACCGTGACCCGATCGTCTATGGCACCGAGCGCCGCCCCGACGATCTCGGACCTCTCGTGCTCGGCGACCGCGCTTGCCCCGCAACATAATCGGCGGACCGTGCCTGGCCCTGCTTCGATGACGATGCGATGTGCGTTCAAGGCGCACTCCAAGCCACCTGGACGAGCTGTTCGTCGCCCGCGCCGGTGTGCAGAACACCGCGTCCGGGCGGCAATAGCGCTGGGCGACCGGACCCGAACGGCACGTGCTCGCCGGGAGATCCGCTCATCATCAGTGTCGTGCAACCGAAATCACGTACGGCCGCGAGCAAGGGCTCGAATAACGCGCGCTCCGCCCCACCGCTGCGCCGCGTTATGAGCAGGTGCAGCCCCAGATCCGTCGCATACGGCAGATATTCGGTAATCGGCGCAAGCGGATTGCCTGCTGGGCCGGCGACCAGATCGTAATCGTCGACGACAAGGTAGATATCGGGCCCAGACCACCCCGACCCGGCTCGCGGCTGGGTCGGGGTGGCGTCGACCGGGGGCATTCGACGCCGCAACAGGTCGAGCAGGTCTGGCAGCATCCCGGCCAGGGAGCCCGGCGAGATGGCGTACGCCCCGAGATGCTCGGTCTCGACGACGCCGAGCAGCGAGCGCCGGAAATCGACGATCACGAGGTTCGCCTGCGCGTGGGTCTTCGTCCGGACTAACTCACGGCACAGTGTGCGTAATGTCGCGGTCTTGCCGCACCCCTTGTCGCCGAGCACGAGAAGATGGGCGTGCCGGTCGAATTCGCATGTCACCGGCTGCAGCCGATGCTCGTCGATGCCCAGGACGATGCGGTCGCCCACTCGGGTCACGACGGTGTCACGCTCTACTACCTTGGGCAGCACGGGTATTGGTGGCGCACGAAATTCGGTGGGACCGATCTCGGCCAGGGGTAAGGCCATCATCATGTGCGACCCGTCGCTGGAAAGACCGCGGCCCGGTTTGCCCTGGGGCACGTGTTGCGCCGCTTTTCGGTCCACCTCGGAATCGGCGGGATCACCTAATCGCAGCTCGATGCGGGTGCCGATTTGGTCCCGCAATGCGGGCCTGACCTCAGCCCACCGCGACGCCGACACCACCACGTGCACGCCGAACGAAAGACCCTGTGTCGCAATGGCGGTGACCGATGACTCCAGTATGGCGAATTGCTCACGTAGAGTCGCCCAACCGTCGACGAGAAGGAAGATGTCCCCGAAAGGATCGGTGTCGGGCGCCTTGCGCTGCGCCCGCAGCTGTCGGTATTCCGCCATCGACCCAATCCCGTGGACACTGAAGATGGCCTCCCGTGAACGGATAACCGACTCACATTCGGCAACGATCCGCGCCACGAGTCGCTGTTCGGCCCTTCCGGCGACCGCACCGACATGCTGGATTGTCCGTGTCGACGTCAGCGCCCCGCCGCCGAAGTCCAGGCAGTAGAACTGCACCTGCCGCGGGTCGTGTGTGGCTGCCAACGCTGTGATCAGCGTGCGCAGTGCCGTCGACTTGCCCGACTGCGGCGCGCCGACGACCGCCACATTGCCTGCGGCTCCTCGCAAATCGACCATCAGCGGTGTTCGGGACTGCTCGAAGGGCCGGTCGACGATGCCGAGCGGAACCGTCAGGGCTGCCGACCCGCGAGGAGCATCGCGAAGCACGGTGTGCAGCGCGGGCGCCGGGCCTAGCGGTGGCAGCCAGACTTGGTGCGCGGGCGGCCCGTGGCCGGACAACCGGTCCAGGACCGCGTGCACGGCCGTTCGCTCTGACGCCCCACCGGTCTCGATGGCGTGGATGATCTCGCCGACCCTCTGAGTCCCGAACGCGCGCACGGAAGGCTCAGACACGGGCGTCGCGGCCGGCGGACCGGCCGGCAGCGGTCCCGAAACGTATGCGGCGTGGAACCGGGTCAGCTCTCCGTCGCTCGTCCGCAGGTAACCCGCCCCAGGAATATTCGGCAGTTGATGGGCATCGAGTGTTCCCAGCACCGCGCGTGATTCACCGGCCGACAGGGTTTTCAGGCAGAGCCGATAGGACAGGTGGGCATCCAGCCCGCGCAGCCGACCCTCGTCGAGTCGTTGGCTAGCCAGCAACAGATGCATGCCCAAGGACCGGCCGAGCCGTCCGATCGCCACGAAAAGGTCGGCGAAATCCGGATGCTGGCTCAGCAACTCGGAAAACTCGTCGACAATGATGAACAAGGTAGGCAGAGTCGTCGATGCGGTGCCGTCCCCGCGCGCACGTTCGTACGCCGCGGCGCTGGCCACGCCCGACGCGCGCAAAAGCCTTTGCCGACGGTTCATTTCACCGGTCAAGGCGTCACGCATCCGGGCCACCAGCGGCGCATCGTCGGCAAGGTTGGTGATGACCGCCGCCACGTGCGGTGCCCGGGCGTAATCGAGAAACGTTGCTCCGCCCTTGAAGTCGACAAGCAGCAGATTGAGCACATCGGGCGGGTTTCGCGCGATCATCCCCAGTGCGATCGTGCGCAGTAGCTCAGACTTGCCCGACCCCGTGGCGCCGATGCAGAGCCCGTGTGGACCCATGCCGTTTTCCGCGGCCTCTTTGATATCTAGCTCCAGCCGCGCGCCATCAGCCCGGCTTCCGATCGGGACGCGGAGCCGATCGCGGTGGTCTTGGTTGTGCCACAATGCGACCGGATTGAAGCAGGACACCTCGTCGATGCCGATCAGGCTCGGCCAAGTCGCGGCGTTGTTGCCGCGAAAGGCCGTGCCGGCCCGGTACATCGCCAACCGGCGGGCACACACCAGCGCCTCCAAGGGGGCCAACCCGTCCGGCTCTGTCAGCGTCTGATCTTCACCTAACGGGCTTATCGTCACCGGTGCGCCGTCGCGGCCGCTACCGACTTCGACGACGGTCGCACCCGCGATTTCGGCGACGCTGTCACCCAGGTCGGTGATCACCACCGCGTGCGTCGACCGCACACCGGTGAGCGCGCTTCGCGCATCCCGCGCATTCCGATACACCATCCGCACGGCGCCCAACCCGTCGGCCGCGCTCGGGTGTTGGTTGTGCGGCAACCATTTCAGCCACTCCCAGTGCCTACGGTTCCGGTCGCTGATCGCGGCGACGATCAGCAACTGATCGGGAGGGTGCAAGACGGCAAGCTGGCAAATCATCGCCCGCAGCGTTCCCCGCGCCGCGGTCTCGTCGCCGTCGATCGTCACACGTGGGATTCCCCGCAAGCCGATCGCGACCGGTCCGACGATCGTGGAATGAGCGCGCAGGAAGCGTTGCAGGGCGGTGGTGGTGACCGGGTCGGCAGGTTCGCTGGTCGGCGGGGCTACCAGCCGGGTGGCCAGCGGCTGGGTGCTGGTGCCGACTCGGACTAGGCAGAAGTCGGGGTCGGTCGCTCGGCGCTCCCACATTCGGGGGCCGCCGATCAATGTCCACAGCGTGTCGGGGTCGGGGTGACTCCATGTCAGCGAGGAACGCTGTGCTTCAGCGGTTTCGGTGACGGTTGCGCGTAGCTGACTGAGGTATCCGAGGTAGCGGAGGCGTTCGCCTTCGATGCCGCCGCCCTGGCGGCGCCCGCGCACAGCCATCGCTGTCACCAGCGACGAGGCCATCATCATGATCGGGAAGCCCAGGAACATGGGGGTACGGTTGCCGCCCAGCCCCGACCCGAATGCCGCCGCCATCGCACTCATTCCGGCGACGGCCAGGAGGGCCGGCAACATGCGCAGCAGGCCCGGTGTCGGCGAAGACGGCGGGGCGGGCGGCGGATCGACAGGGAGGTCAGCGGTGGCTACTGCCGGTGGCTGGCAACGCGCCACGGGCACGAAAACTCGGGTCATCTCGTCCCCTCCCTCGCGCGACCGTAGGCAGCACCGAGGGCCACGACAAGTCACCTGTGGACAGTCAGATACCCGGCGGCCGAAACCTGGCTATTTTGGCGGCAATCCGACTGAAGGGGGCACCATTGCCTGCGACCGATCCGGGGCTGCGCCGGGTGTCAATCCATTCCGGCGCCACCGCCACCGACGTGTCCCTACCGGCCGAGATTCCCATCGCCATACTGACCCCGTCGATCGTCGACCTCCTGAGGGTCCGTGACGGCGACGAAGATCTGACCGCCAAGCGCTACCACCTTTCACTCCCTGGATACTCTGCTCTGGACCCGTCGAAGACGCTGGCGCAGAACGACATTGCAGATGGCGCAGTTCTGCTACTGAGCCAGCAGCCCGCCCCGCCACCCGTAACTCGTCACCACGACATCGCGGAGGCCGTGACGGAGGCGCTGGCGTCGGCTGCAGAACCTGGGACCGATGCCCGGAATCGACCGGCGGCCCGGCGCACCGGTACGGTCGCGGCGAGCTGCTCGATCGCCATCGGCGTGCTGGCGCTCATCCGAAATGCGCTCAGCGGCAACCCCGACCACGCGATCAACATGACGGTGGGCGTGGCGGCGGGCACGGGCCTGGTTGCGCTGCTGTCCGCTGTGGTTGTGCACCGGGCCTATCGGAATGCGGTCGCCGGGCTGGCGCTGAACGCGATGGCCACCGCGTTTGCGGCGCTCGCCGGTTTTCTGGCGGTACCCGGCCGCCCTGGCGTCTGCAATGTCTTGCTGGCCGCGACAGCGGCGACCATGACTTGCGTTTTGGCGATGCGGGCATCGGGTTGCGGAGTGGTCGCATTGACCGCCGTATCGTGCGTCACGACGGTGGTCGCCGTGGCCGCACTGGTGGGGCTGATCACCGCGGCCCCGCCGCGCGCCCTCGGCGCGGGCTCGGCGCTGGTGTCACTCGGCCTGCTTGGGGCCTCGGCGCGGGTTTCGATCGTGTTGGCGGGGTTATCGCCCCAGCTGTTGCCGCCATCGGACATGGACGAGGGCCAAGCAAGCGTGGCTCGCCTGACGGTGCAGGCGCGCCGCGCCGATGCGCGGTTGTCGAGCCTGCTTGCCGGATTCTCGGCATCGGCGGCCGTCGGTGCGGTCGTGACCGTGCTGGCCGGCGCATCGCGCCTGTCCTGCATGGCATTCGGCACTCTCACCGGCGGTTTGCTGCTCTTACGTGCGCGGTCCGGTGCCGGCATAAGGATGCAAACGTTCGCCATCGCGGGAATGGCGGTGGTGGGGACGACTTTCGGTGTGGCCGCCATGGGCACAACTGGCCACGGGCCGTGGGTCGCCGCCGCTGCGGCGACGCTGAGCGCCGCGGCGCTTTACCTCGGTTTCGCCGCTCCGACGATGTCGTTTTCGCCGATCGTTCGCCGCAGCTTCGATGCGTTGGAGTGGCTGGCACTGGTCGCGTTGGTCCCGTTGGCGTGCTGGATATGCGGACTCTGTGGCGCAGTCCGGGAATTGAACCTCAAGTGAGGACGTCGCGCGTCGTCCGCCTCCTGCCGGTGTCTGCGCTGGCGTGGCTGACGGTGCTGGGGCTGCCAGTGGCCCAAGCGGTTCCGCCGCCTCAGGTCGACGACAGGTGGTTACCGAAGCCCGCACGGCCCGCACCCACGCGGCCGACGGTGCAACGCGAGGTTTGCGCGAAGTTGACGACGGGATCGGCGCCTGACCGGCTCGCTAACCTCCTCGATCTGTCGCGGGTCTGGCAGCTCACCCGCGGCACCGGCCAACGGGTCGCGGTCATCGACACCGGTGTCTCGCGGCATCCCCTGCTATCCGATGTGGTGCCGGGCGGGGATTATGTGTCCGGGGGCGACGGGACCCAGGATTGTGATGCGCACGGCACTCTGGTCGCCGGAATCATCGCTGCCACAGCGGATTCGGGTTCGGCTGGCGTTGCCCCCGGAGCCACCGTGATCAGCATTCGCCAGTCCAGCGCTAAGTTCTCCCCCGCCGATGACCGGTCCCGTGGGGGCGTCGGTGACGTCGACACCATGGCGAAGGCCGTCCGCACTGCCGCCGATCTCGGCGCCTCGGTGATCAACATCTCCTCGGTGGCCTGCGTTCCGGTCGCGTCGGCGCTCGACGATCGCGCACTGGGCGCCGCGCTGGCCTACGCCGTCGATGTCAAAAACGCCGTCATCGTGGCCGCGGCCGGCAACGCCGGCGGAGCTGCGCATTGCCCTCCCCAGCGCTCAGACGCCACCTGGGAGACGGCCACGGTTGCGGTCAGCCCGGCGTGGTACGACGACTTCGTGCTGACCGTCGGTTCGGTGGATCCTGAAGGGGCGCCGTCGGACTTCACCCTCGCAGGCCCCTGGGTGGACGTAGCGGCGCCCGGCGAGGCGGTGACGCCGCTCGGCTCGGAACCGGTGTCCGGCACCAGTTATGCCGCGCCAGTGGTCAGTGGGCTGGCCGCGCTGATCCGGGCGCGGTTCCCGGTGTTGACCGCGCGGCAAGTGATGCAGCGCATCGAGTCCACAGCCCATCACCCGCCCTCCGGTTGGGACCCGCTCGTGGGCAACGGCGCGATCGACGCGCTGGCGGCAATCAGCACCGATGCCGGTCCACCCGGGACCGTATCGAGGCCTGCCCCCGCGACGATCGCCGCGCCGCCGCCACCCGCGCCGCAGAACGCACACGCGCGGAACACCGCGTTGCGCGGCGTCGCGCTGTGCCTCGCCGCGCTGGGGGTTGCGCTGGCCGCCGGTGTGGCCAGGGGGCGACTACGGCACCCCCGCGACAACGTCACGGCCGATTGACGCCTTCTCTCTGCTCAGTTCCGGCCCGGCCGGAAGGGCCCCCAGTACGGGCCACGGCGCCGGGTTAGCCGCCGGTAGCCCGAGATCATGTGCGGCGTCGTCGTCGTGGATCGCGAACCGCACCCCGCTGTCGGTGACCAGGTACCGCGTACCGACTCGCACATAGGCGTTTCGGCCGGGCGGCATGTACACCGCGTCCAGTGCGGGGCCGGGGCCGTCGGCCTGGGACAACGTCACGGGTGCCTGACCGGCCGGTATCGGCAGCCGAGCGCCGGTCAGAAACGTGACGCCCGATCGGCCGGGTGGCGCCGGTTGCCACGAGACGCACAAAGCGCTGCCGTCCGACAGGGTGGGGGCCCGGTCGGGGAAGCCGGCGACCGGCAGCACATCGACGATCGGAGCGGCGCGAATCGCATCGGGCGCCACCGTGACGGCGTTAGCGGTGCCCTCGGAATTGCTGGAGCGCAGGAGGTCGGCGGCCACCTGTCCGATCCGCTGAACCCCGGCAGCGACCACCGCGTAATACTCGTCACCCCCAGACCGTGTGATGCGCACCACGCTGCCCACCGCGAAACCGGGTAGCGCGGACGCCTTGTCGCCGGCGCCTCGGATAAGGGGTGTCCTGATCGATGGGGCCTCGGGGATGGCGTTCAGCAACGCCGCGGAGACGCGTCGCGGTTTGCGGCCTTCCAGCCGAAGCGCGCGCACGACCCCGACGTCGGCGACGTCCACCACGGCCCGCTTCCCGTCGTAGAGCAGGTAGGCCGGCGAACCCGAGGCTGGCGCGACCAGTGCGGCCTGCCCGGAACCCAGTCGCCCGGCCGCCGCGTCGTCGGTGCGGCCCACAACAACCGTCGTCGTGCCGGCGCCGTCGGCGTCGCAGATCGTCCAGGCCGCTTCGTCCGCCGACAACGGATCGCCGATGGAATGCGGCGCACCCGGGATACCCAGCAGCGGGCCGCGTTTGGCCCGGGCCAAGTCCGCTTCGGGCACCGGCCGGGGATTCGCCGCCACTGCCGCGATCAACCGCGCCGACGCCAGGTTCATGACGGGGTGCCAGGTATCGCCCACCCGTACGTACAGCGCCCCGGATTCTTGCCCCATCACCAGTTGGGCGCTGTCGAGCGCCGCCCGTGGCCGCAGCAAAGCAAGGAGCGCAGCCCCCGCGACGGCGACCGCCGCCAGCACGCACCCGATCGTCAGCGCCGCCGTCTGCGTACGCGAGCCGGCGCTGAGGGTGTGGATGTTCCCGCCCAGCAACGCGCACTCGACGCGACGCAGCAGGAATCGGTAGCCGCTGACGTGCAGCCACGTGGTGGGCTCACGCTGCACTGATTCCCCCAACCTGCGTAGTCGTTGCGCATACGCTAAATCGCCCGTCGGCGGGGGCGCTTAATTGATCCACAGGTCAGCGAACTTTCGAACCGTGCTTAGGGTAGGTAAAGTTACGGCGTGTTTTCCCACCGGTTAGGTCGCTGGGTGGGTCCGGGGGTTTCTGCAGTGGTTACCTCCGCCGGCCTGCTCTTGTCCCCCGCCGCGGCGCCGACAGCCTCCGCTTTCGACTGTCCGGACGTCGAGGTCATCTTCGCGCGCGGCACCAACGAGCCGGCCGGGCTGGGCCGCGTCGGTGACGCCCTGGTCGACTCGCTGCGCCAGCAGACCGGCCTGAACATCCTGCCCTACGGGGTGAACTACGCGGCCAGCAAGCTGCAGCTACACGGCGGGGACGGCGCTAACGACACCATCGACCGCGTCAAGAAGAGCGTGGAAACCTGCCCCAACACCAAGATCGTGCTGGGCGGCTACTCGCAGGGCGCGTCGGTGATGGACATCGTCGCCGGCGTCCCGATCGGCGGCATCAGCTGGGGCAACAAGCTCCCGGCGCAATACGCGGACAACATCGCCGCCGTCGTCACCTTCGGTGACGTGGCCGACCGCGCCGGCGGCACGCTGCCCACGCAGAGCACGCTGCTGGGTTCCAAGGCGCAGGACTACTGCAACCCCAACGACCCGATCTGCCACGCCGGCCCCGGTAACGAGTGGAGCGGGCACACCGAGGGCTACGTCCCCGTCTACACCACCCAGGCCGCGGCGTTCGTCGCCCAAAAGTTGGCCGCCGCCGGTCAGTCGAACCCCGCGTTCGGGCCGCCGCTGGGCCCGGTTCCGAACCAGCCCGGTGCCACGCCGTCGCCGGTCTACGGGCAGCAGACCCCGCCCGGGTCGCCGCCCTCGATCCACGGCGGAACCGGTCCGACGCCGTCGCCGGCCGCGCCGACCACGGTGACTCCGCAAGCACCTCTCGTCTGAATCGTTACCGGCGCGAGATCAACGCGCCCCTAACATCGTGGGGTGCGGCTCATTCCATTGACGCTGGGCGCCGGGCTGCTCGCCGGCGCCGCGATAGTGGTTGCTCCCCAACTGCTTCCGCAGGCCTTCGCCTCGTGCCCCGGCGTTGAGGTGGTGTTCGCCCGCGGAACCGACGAACCACCGGGCGTCGGCAAGGTCGGCGGGGCGTTCGTGAACTCGCTGCGCCAGCAGACCGGCAAAAGCGTTGGCTCATATGGGGTGAACTACCCGGCAAACAAGGACTTCCTGGCCGCCGCGGACGGCGCCAACGACGCCAGCAACCATATCCAGCAGATGGCGGGCAACTGCCCCAACACCAAGTTGGTGCTCGGTGGCTACTCGCAGGGCGCCGCCGTCGTCGACATCGTCACGGCCGCACCGATGCCCGGCCTGGGCTTTCGCCAGCCGCTGCCGGCCGCGGCCGCCGATCACGTCGCCGCCGTCGCCCTGTTCGGGAATCCGTCGAGCCGGGCGGGCGGGCTGATGAACGCCCTGACCCCGGAATTCGCCGGCAAGACCATCGACCTGTGCAATCCCGGCGACCCGATCTGCTCGGGCGGAAGCCGGTGGGCGTCCCACCTGAGCTATGTGCCCGGATTGACCAACCAGGCGGCCAGTTTCGTCGCGGCCAAGGTTTAACGGGTGCGCAGGTCCCGGGTGACCAGGTTGCGCGCCTCCAGCTGGTCATCGGGCGGATAGTCGACGCGGACCAGCGTCAGCCCGTGCGCCGGCGCGGCCGCGTAGTCACTGGAACGACTTGCGGCGGTGAGCAATTCACGACACCACGACACCGGGCGCCGGTGCTCGCCCACGGCCAGTAGCGCCCCGACCAGCGAGCGCACCATCTGCCAGCAGAACGCGTCGGCGCTGACATACGCGGTGATCAGGTCACCGTCGCGCGACCAGTCCAGGCGCTGCAGGTCGCGGATCGTGGTGGCGTTGGGCCGATGACGGCAGAACCCGGTAAAGTCGTGCAGCCCCAGCAGGTCTCGCGACACAGCGGTCATCGCGTCCAAATCCAGGGGGCGCGGCCACGCGGTGACATAGCGGGCCTGCTGCGGCTCCACCCCGTAGGGCGCCGTCGACAGCCGGTAGACGTAATGGCGTCGCAGCGCCGAGAACCGGGCATCGAAACCCGCTGGGGCGCGGGCGATGTCGAGCACGCGGACATCGGTGGGCAGGAACCGCCCGAGCCGGCGCACCAGGGGCTCGAATTCCGTTTCCCCGACGCGCGACGAGCGCGGGTAGGCGTGCGGCAGCGCGGCCGGCGGCACGTCGACGTGCGCAACCTGACCGGTGGCGTGCACCCCGGTGTCGGTGCGCCCGGCCGCCCGCAGCCGCATGGGCGCACGGAAGACCGTCGTCAGCGCCTCGTCGAGCACTCCGGCGACGGTGCGCTGGCCGGACTGAGGTGCCCAGCCAGCGAATTCCGTTCCGTCGTAGGCGATGTCGAGCCGCAGACGGACGGCGTCGTTAACTCTCGTCAGCCTCGTCGGCCTCGGCGGCCTTCTCGGCCTCGGCCCTCGCGGCAACGGCCTTGTCGGCCTTCTCCTCGGCCTTGGCCTGGGCTTCGGTGGTCTCGCCGGACTCCGAGGACTCGGTGGTCTCGGCCGGCTCGGTCACCTCTTCGGCCGTCGGGCCGACGGCCTCCTCAGGCTCGACCGCCGCCTGAGGCGCCGCCGCTGCCGCCACGGGCGCGTCCGACTTCTTGGTCGCCTTCACCCGGCGCGCCCGGTCGGCCTCCGACGTCACCGTCTTCTCCAGCACCAGCTGGATCACCGCCATCGGGGCGTTGTCGCCCTTGCGCGGCTCCACCTTGATGATGCGGGTGTAGCCGCCGTTGCGGTCGGCGAAGAACGGCCCGATCTCGTCGAACAGCTTGTGCACGACGTCCTTGTCGCGGATCTTCTTGAGCACCTCGCGACGGTTGTGCAGCGTGCCCTTTTTCGCGTGCGTGATCAGCTTCTCCGCGTACGGACGCAGCGCGCGCGCCTTCGGCTCGGTCGTCTTGATCTGGTTGTGCTCGAACAACGACGTCGCCAGGTTGGCCAGCAGGGCCTTCTGGTGCGAAGACGATCCGCCGAGGCGGGGGCCCTTGGTGGGCTTGGGCATTGCACTATCTCCTCATCGGGGGCCGACCCCCGTATCAGGTAGGGCCGGGACGGACTTCTATTACAGCTGTTCGGTTTCCGCGTAGTCCTGGTCGTCGTAGGCGCCCTCGGTGGACCAGGTGCCCGTGGCCACGTCGTAGCCGGCGACCTGCGACGGGTCGAAGCTCGGCGGGCTGTCCTTGAGCGACAGGCCCAGCTGGTGCAGCTTGACCTTCACCTCGTCGATCGACTTCTGACCGAAGTTGCGGATGTCGAGCAGGTCGGACTCGGTGCGGCTCACCAGCTCGCCGACGGTGTGCACGCCCTCGCGCTTGAGGCAGTTGTACGACCGCACCGTCAGGTCCAGGTCGTCGATCGGCAGCGCGAACGAGGCGATGTGGTCGGCCTCGGCCGGCGACGGCCCGATCTCGATGCCCTCGGCCTCGACGTTGAGTTCGCGTGCCAGGCCGAACAATTCGACCAGCGTCTTACCGGCCGATGCCAGCGCGTCGCGCGGGGTGATCGAGCTCTTGGTCTCGACGTCAAGGATCAGCTTGTCGAAGTCGGTGCGCTGCTCGACACGGGTGGCGTCGACCTTGTAGGTCACCTTGAGCACCGGCGAGTAGATGGAATCGACCGGGATGCGGCCGATTTCGGCGCCGGAGGCCCGGTTCTGCACCGCCGGGACGTAACCGCGGCCACGCTCGACGACGAGCTCGACCTCGAGCTTGCCCTTGTCGTTCAGCGTCGCGATGTGCATGTCGGGGTTGTGCACCGTGACACCGGCCGGCGGGACGATGTCACCCGCGGTGACCGCGCCCGGACCCTGCTTGCGTAGGTACATGGTGACCGGCTCGTCCTCCTCGGAGGACACCACCAGTCCCTTGAGGTTCAGGATGATCGCGGTGACGTCTTCCTTCACCCCGGCGACGGTGGTGAATTCGTGCAGCACACCATCGATGCGAATGCTGGTGACGGCCGCGCCGGGAATCGACGACAGCAGCGTCCGGCGCAGCGAATTGCCCAGGGTGTAACCGAATCCGGGCTCCAGGGGCTCGATGACGAACTGCGAGCGGCTGTCGGTGAGGACTTCCTCCGACAATGTGGGTCGCTGAGAAATCAGCATTTGTTTCTTCTTCTCCTTCTCGGCACCCGCTATTTGATGCCGTTAGGTTTCCGAGCCGGGCGGCTCGAAAGTCCGTTACTTCGAGTAGAACTCGACGATCAGCTGCTCGGCGAGCGGCACGTCGATCTGCGCCCGCTCGGGCAGCTGGTGGATGAGGATGCGCTGACGCTCCCCCACCACCTGAAGCCAGCTCGGAATCGGGCGGTCGCCCGCCGTCTCCCGCGCGATCTGGAACGGCACCGTGTTCAGCGAGCCGTCCCGCACGTCGATGATGTCGTACTGCGACACCCGGTAGCTGGGGACGTTGACGTGCACGCCGTTGACGCTGAAGTGGCCGTGGCTGACCAGCTGGCGGGCCATCCGGCGCGTGCGGGCCAGCCCGGCGCGGTACACGACGTTGTCCAGCCGGCTTTCCAGGATCTTGAGCAGCTCCTCACCCGTCTTGCCAGACTGGCGGGTGGCCTCTTCGTAGTAGCGGCGGAACTGCTTCTCCATGACGCCGTAGGTGAAGCGGGCCTTCTGCTTCTCCTGCAGCTGCTGCAGGTACTCGCTCTCCTTGATCCGCGCGCGGCCGTGCTGGCCGGGCGGGTAGGGGCGCTTCTCGAACGCCTGGTCGCCGCCGACGAGGTCGGTGCGCAGCCGGCGCGATTTGCGGGTGATGGGTCCGGTGTAACGTGCCATGATTTCTCCTAGACCCTTCTGCGCTTCGGCGGACGGCAGCCGTTGTGCGGCTGCGGGGTGACGTCGGAGATCGCGCCGACCTCCAGGCCCGCCGCCTGCAGCGACCGGATCGCCGTCTCGCGGCCCGAGCCCGGGCCCTTCACGAACACATCGACCTTGCGCACGCCGTGCTCCTGCGCCTTGCGTGCGGCGTTCTCGGCGGCGAGCTGCGCGGCGAACGGGGTCGACTTCCGCGAACCCTTGAAGCCGACGTGACCCGACGATGCCCAGGCGATGACGTTGCCCTGCGGGTCGGTGATGCTCACGATCGTGTTGTTGAACGTGCTCTTGATGTGCGCGGCACCGTGCGGGATGTTCTTCTTTTCCCGCTTGCGGGTCTTCTGCCCCTTCTTGGGCGCAGAGGATGCCTTCTTGGCTGGTGGCATGGGCGATTACCTGGCCTTCTTCTTGCCTGCGATGGTGCGCTTGGGGCCCTTGCGGGTGCGCGCATTGGTCTTGGTCCGCTGGCCGCGCACCGGCAGGCCGCGGCGGTGTCGCAGGCCCTGGTAGCAGCCGATCTCGATCTTGCGGCGAATGTCGGCCTGCACCTCGCGGCGCAGGTCACCCTCGACCTTGAGGTTCGCTTCGATGTAGTCACGCAAGTGGGTCAGCTGGTCGTCGGTCAGGTCCCTGGTGCGCAGGTCCTTATCGATTCCCGTAGCTGCCAGGATCTCGTTCGACCGGGTGCGGCCGACGCCGAAGATGTAGGTCAGCGCGATCTCCATCCGCTTGTCGCGCGGCAGATCGACGCCTACTAGTCGAGCCATAGGTGGCGTTTCCTCTTTTTCTCGGCGGAGGTCTTTTCCCAGCCCGTTCCCGCTTCGCGGGGCCCGGCCTCCGTCCGGGCGTGGGTGAACTGGCCCATATCTAGATATGCCAGCCGTTCAGTGGTGCTGGGAGGTCTGCATTCAGTTGTGTAGCAAGCGCTTAGCGGTTAGCCCTGGCGCTGCTTGTGGCGCGGATCGGAGCAGATCACCATGACCCGCCCATGCCGACGGATCACCCTGCACTTGTCACAGATTGGCTTGACGCTCGGGTTCACCTTCACGGCTGATCGATCCTGTTCTTTCTCGTTGTCAGATTCGGGCTTACTTGTACCGGTACACGATGCGGCCCCGGGACAGGTCGTACGGAGACAGCTCCACCACCACCCGGTCCTCGGGCAGGATGCGGATGTAGTGCTGCCGCATCTTGCCGCTGATGTGGGCGAGTACTTTGTGACCGTTCTCCAGCTCAATGCGGAACATCGCATTGGGCAGGGGCTCGACCACGCGGCCCTCGACCTCTATGGCGCCTTCCTTCTTGGCCATAACTTCTCGTCAAATCCTCGTCTTTGGTTTCGTATCCTTGTGTGCGCCTATACCGGCGCAGCATTCGCCCGACTAGAAACGTGAGCCAAGGGCAGGAAATTCCAGGAAATTCCTAAGACAGGGCACGCAAAAAGTCGGCGCGGATGACGCACCGTTGTCCCACGATACCTGGTCAGCGCCCTGACCCAAAATCGCTGGCAGCGAAATCCGACCGGCCGATAAACCGCCTCCTTGACCTGCCGCCAACGCCCTGACGAGGGCATACTTAATCCCGATGACGAGTCCCGCGAGCCCCGCAACCCTTTCAGTTCAGCCTCGCAAGCCGGTCCTGTTGACCGTCGACGACGATCCCTCGGTTTCCCGCGCGGTCGCCCGCGACCTGCGTCGCCAATACGGGGACCGGCACCGGATCGTGCGCGCCGAGTCGGGTCCCGACGCCCTGGACACGCTCAAGGAGCTCAAGCTGCGGGGCGAGACGGTCGCGGTGCTGATCGCCGACTACCGGATGCCGCAGATGAGCGGCATCGAATTCCTCGAGCAGGCGATGGACCTGTACCCGGCGGCGCGACGCGTGCTGCTGACCGCCTACGCGGACACCCACGCCGCCATCGACGCGATCAACGTCGTCGACCTGGACCACTACCTGCTCAAGCCGTGGGACCCGCCACAGGAGAAGTTCTACCCCGTCGTCGACGCGCTGCTGGACGCCTGGCGCGCGGCACCCGAACACCCCATCCCGCACACCAAGGTGATCGGGCACCGCTGGTCGGAGCGGTCCTGGCAGGTGCGCGACTTTCTGGCCCGCAACGGGCTGCACTACTCGTGGTTCATGGCCGACGACCCCGACGGCGAGCGGTTGCTGAAGGCCGCCGGTGAGGACGGCCTGCGGCTGCCCGTCGTCGTCACCGAACGCGGCGACACCCTGATCGAGCCCACCGACGCGCAGCTGGCCGACACCCTCGGCCTGACCACCACGCCGTCGCAGGAGTTCTACGACCTGATCGTCATCGGCGGCGGGCCGGCGGGTCTGGCCGCCGCCGTGTACGGCGCCTCCGAGGGGCTGCGCACGGTGCTCATCGAACGCACCGCGACGGGCGGTCAGGCGGGCCAGAGCTCACGCATCGAGAACTACCTGGGCTTCCCCGACGGGGTGTCTGGCGGCCAGTTGGCCGACCGGGCCCGCAGGCAGGCCGAGAAGTTCGGGGCCGAACTCATCACCGCCCGCACCGCCACGGCGCTCGAGGTCAACGGCCCCAAGCGCACCGTGCGGTTCGCGGACGGCGGTTCGGTCGACGCGCACGCCGTCATCCTGGCCACCGGAGTCGCCTACCGCCAGCTCCCGGCGGAGGGCTGCGGCGAGCTGACCGGGCGCGGCGTCTACTACGGGGCCGCCGTCTCCATCGCGTCGGAATGCGCGGGCGAGGAGGTCTACGTCGTCGGCGGGGCCAACTCCGCCGGCCAGGCCGCGATGTACCTGTCCCGCGAGGCCAAGTCGGTGACCATCGTTGTTCGGGCGCCGTCGCTGGACGCCTCGATGTCCTACTACCTCATCCAGCAGATCCGGCAGCGACCCAACATCACCGTGCGCACCTGCACCGAGGTGCGCCGCGCTGTCGGGGACGACCACCTGGAGCGGCTGACGCTGGTCGACAACCAGACCGGGGAGACCGAGGACGTCACCTGCGCCCGGATGTTCATCTTCATCGGCGCCGCGCCGCGCACCGAGTGGTTGGACGGGGTGCTCGCCCGCGACAACCACGGCTTCGTCCTCACCGGGCCGGACCTGCGCAACGTCTGTGGCTGGACGTTGGACCGCCCGCCCCACCACCTCGAGACGAGCGTGCCGGGCGTATTCGCCACCGGCGACGTGCGGGCCGAGTCCGCCAAGCGCGTCGCGGCCGCCGTCGGCGAGGGATCGATGGCCGTGATGCTGGTGCACCGCTACCTGGCGGAATCGTGACCGCCAAGACGCCGTGCGAGCCCGACGAGCTGCGCAGCCTGTTCCTGTTCGAGGCGCTCACCGACGAGCAGCTGGCGGTGTTGTGTGCCAACGGGCACATCGAGAACTACGGACCGGGCCCGATCTGCGTCGAGGGCGAGCCGGCGACCTGCTTCTACGTCCTCATCGAGGGCGAGCTGATGATGTCCAAGCTCTCCGGCGGCCAGGACATCGAAACCAACCGCACCTCGCAGCGCGGTGTGTATTGCGGGGCGTGGCGGGCGTTCACCGGTGGGAAGCAGAAGAGCTACGACGCCTCGGTGCACGTGACCAAGCCGTCGCGGTTCTTCGTGATGGACGCGCCGGTGTTCGCCCGGTTCATGAAGGACCAGTTCCCGATGGCGGTCCACCTGCTCGACGGCATCGCCGTCGGCACCGACCGGACCCGCCGGATCATCGACAACCGGGAGAAGCTGCTGGCGCTGGGCCGGTTGTCGGCCGGGCTGACGCATCAGCTGAACAATCCCGCGGCGGCCATCGCCCGTGCGGCGGCCGACCTGCGCGGCCGGGTCGCCGGCATGCGGGGCAAGCTGGCGATGCTCGCCGACGGCACGGTCAGTCCGGAGGCGCTCAGCGCGCTGGTCCACCTGCAGCAGGAGGTGGCCGAGCAGGTCGCCAAGTCGGCGTCGGAGCACCTGAGCGCCATGGAAACCGCTGACCGCGAGGACGCCGTCGGCGACTGGCTGGAAGACCACGGCGTCGAGGGCGGTTGGGACATCGCGCCGACCTTCGTCGAAGGCGGCATCGACACCGACTGGCTGGAGCGGATTTCCACGGTCAGCGAGGAACTCGCGTCGACCTCGTTGGAGGAGGCGATCCGGTGGATCAACTACACCATCGAGAGCGAGCTGCTGATGAACCAGGTTCTGGAGGCGAGCAAGCGGATTTCGGCGCTGGTCGCCGACGCCAAGCAGTATTCGCAGCTTGATCGGGCCCCGTTCCAGGTGGCCAATGTGCATGAGTTGCTGCGCAGCACGCTGGTGATGTTCGCCGACCGGTTGACCAAGGACCCGAGCAAGGAGGCCGGCAAGCACCCCGTGATCACCGTGGCCAAGGACTTCGACCAATCACTTCCCGAAATCCCTTGTTACCCAGGCGATCTCAATCAGGTGTGGACGAACATCATCGACAACGCGATCGCCGCGATGCGCGACACCGGCGGCACGCTGACCATCCGCACCTGCCGGGAGGGTGAGAACATGGCCCGCGTCGAGATCTGCGACACCGGACCCGGGGTGCCCGAGGAGGTGCGCGAGCACATCTTCGAGCCGTTCTTCACCACCAAGCCGTTCGGCGAGGGCACCGGCCTGGGGCTGGATCTGGCCTTCAACATCGTCGTCAAGAAGCATCGCGGGGATCTGCGCGTGGAATCGACGCCCGGCGATACCCGGTTCATCGTGCTGCTGCCGCTCGAGACGCCGCCGCCCGCGGAGGTAGACCTTCCGGAATAGCCGCACCACGCCCCCGGTTGGGAACAACCATGACCGATGCAGCGAGCAAGCCCAACCTCGGCCGGTTCGGATCGTTCGGACGCGGCGTGACGCCACAACAAGCCAAAGACATCGAATCCCTGGGCTACGGGGCCGTGTGGGTGGGCGGTTCGCCGCCGGCCGAGCTGGCCTGGGTGGAGCCCATCCTCGAAGCGACGACCACCCTGCAGGTGGCCACCGGCATCGTCAACATCTGGACGGCGGCGGCCAAGCCGGTGGCGGAGTCGTTCCACCGCATCGACAAGGCCTACCCCGGCCGCTTCCTGCTGGGCATCGGGGTCGGCCATCCCGAGGCGCACACCGAGTACCGCAAGCCCTACGACGCGCTCGCCGAGTACCTGCAGCAGCTGGACGACTACGGGGTGCCCGCCAACCGCCGGGTGGTGGCCGCCCTGGGCCCGCGCGTCCTCAAGCTGTCGGCCGAGCAAGCCGCCGGGGCGCACCCGTACCTCACCACGCCCGAGCACACCGCTCAGGCGCGCCAGTTGATCGGCCCGTCGGCGTTCCTGGCGCCCGAACACAAGGCGGTCCTGACCACCGACCCCGAGAAGGCCCGTGCGGTAGGCCGCAGGGCACTCGACATCTATTTCCAGCTCGCCAACTACCGCAACAGCTGGAAGCGGCTCGGTTTCACCGACGAGGAGGTCACCAAGCCGGGCAGCGACCGCCTGGTCGACGCGGTCGTGGCCTACGGCACGCCCGACGCGATCGCGGCCCGGCTGAAAGAGCACCTCGATGCGGGCGCCGACCACGTGCCCGTGCAGGTCCTGACGAAGGATGAAAACCTGGTTCCGGCTCTGGCCGAATTGGCCGGGCCGCTCGGCCTGAGCTAGCAGACGACGCACGAGGGGGACGTAGATGACCGAGCCAGTAGCACTCAAACCCGACCTGGGCCGGTTCGGCGTGTGGCTGCCCACCCGCTCCATCACCCCCGAACTGGCGGCGCGGATCGAGTCGCTGGGTTACGGCGCCGCCTGGATCGGCGGTTCACCGGATGCCGAGCTGTCGTGGGTGGAACCGGCCCTGGAGCGGACGACGTCGCTGCAACTGGCCACTGGGATCGTCAACATCTGGAACGCGCCGGCCCCGGCCGTCGCCAAGTCCTTCACGCGCATCGAAAACGCCCACCCCGGAAGGTTTTTGCTCGGCGTTGGGGTGGGACATCCCGAGCACACCCAGGAGTACGTCAAGCCGTACGACGCGCTGGTGTCCTATCTCGACGAGCTCGACGCGGCGATGGTGCCCACCAGTCGCCGGGTGCTCGCGGCGCTCGGGCCGCGCGTATTGCGGCTGGCCGCGCAGCGCAGCGCCGGTGCGCACCCCTACCTGACCACCCCGGAACACACCGCCAAGGCGCGCGAACTGATCGGGAACTCCGTGTTCCTCGCGCCCGAACACAAGGTGGTGCTCACCACCGACGCGGACGAAGCCCGCGCGGTCGGCCGCAGGTATGCGGACTTCTACCTCGACCTGAGTAACTATGTGAACAACTGGCTGCGCACAGGCTTCAGCGAGGCCGACGTCCGCAAGCCGGGCAGCGACAACCTCATCGACGCGGTGGTGGCGTACGGCACTCCCGAGGCCATCGCGCAACGCCTCAACGAACACATCGACGCCGGCGCCGACCACGTGGCGGTCCAAGTGCTCGACGCGGCCGACGACGACGAGGTGATTCGCGTGCTGAGCGAATTGGCCGGGCCGCTGGGGCTGACTGTCGCAAGCTGACCGACTCGCTCGGTTAGGGTTTGGGCATGCGGTTACTGGTCACCGGCGGCGCTGGCTTCATCGGCGCGAATTTCGTGCATAGCACGGTCCGGGAGCATCCGGAGGGTTCCGTGACGGTGCTCGACGCCTTGACCTACGCCGGCCGGCGGGAGTCGCTGGCCGACGTCGAGGACGCCATCCGGCTGGTGGTGGGCGACATCTGCGACGCCGAGCTGGTCTCGCGGCTGGTCGCCGAGTCCGACGCGGTGGTGCACTTCGCCGCGGAGAGCCACGTGGACAACGCGCTGGACGACCCGGGGCCCTTCCTGCACACCAACGTCGTCGGGACGTTCACCATCCTGGAAGCGGTGCGGCGCCACGGCGTGCGGCTGCACCACATTTCGACAGACGAGGTCTACGGCGACCTCGAGCTCGACGACGCCAACCGATTCACCGAGTCGACGCCGTACAACCCGTCGAGTCCGTACTCGGCCACCAAGGCCGGCGCCGACATGCTGGTCCGGGCCTGGGTGCGCTCCTACGGAGTGCGCGCGACGATCTCGAACTGCTCCAACAATTACGGGCCCTATCAGCACGTCGAGAAGTTCATCCCGCGCCAGATCACCAACGTGCTCACCGGCCGGCGGTGCAAGCTGTACGGCAGCGGCGCCAACGTCCGCGACTGGATCCACGTCGACGACCACAACAGCGCCGTGCGACGGATCCTGGAAAAGGGCGAAATCGGCCGCACGTACCTGATCAGTTCCGAGGGCGAGCGAGACAATCTGAGCGTGCTGCGCACGCTGCTGAAGATGATGGGCCGCGAACCTGATGACTTCGACCACGTGACCGACCGCGTCGGGCACGACCTGCGCTACGCCATCGACCCGTCGATGTTGTACGACGAACTTTGTTGGGCCCCAAAGCATACCGATTTCGAAGAGGGATTGAGCGCCACCATCGACTGGTATCGTGCCAACGAATCATGGTGGCGCCCTTTGAAGGACGCTGCGGAAGCCCGATACGAAGAGCGTGGTCAGTAGATGAAGGTTCGCGAACTCGACATCCCCGGCGCCTGGGAGATCACCCCCGCCATTCACGGTGATTCCCGTGGACTGTTCTTCGAATGGCTCACCGACCACGGGTTCACCGAGTTCGCCGGTCACCGCTTGGATGTTCGGCAAGCGAACTGTTCGGTTTCGTCGGCCGGTGTGTTGCGCGGCTTGCACTTCGCCCAGCTGCCGCCAAGCCAAGCCAAATATGTGACCTGCGTGCGTGGCTCGGTTTTTGACGTCGTGGTGGACATCCGCGAGGGTTCGCCGACGTTCGGGCGATGGGACTCGGTGTTGCTCGACGACCAGGACCGCAGGACGATTTACCTCTCCGAAGGCCTGGCGCACGGCTTCCTTGCCCTCCAGGACGATTCGACGGTGATGTACCTCTGCTCCACCGAATACAACCCGCAGCGCGAGCGCACCATCTGCGCGACCGATCCGGCGATCGGGGTCGACTGGCCGCTGGTGAACGGCGCGGCTCCCAGCCTGTCCGACCGCGATGCCGCGGCCCCCAGCTTGGAAGAAGTCCGCGGCGCTGGTCTTTTGCCCAGCTGGAACGACACGCAGAAGTTTATCGACGGGATGCGCAGCAAATAATCGGCGCCGGAACATGGGCGTCGTTATGCCGCCAAGCCGCAGGGAGGGCGTGTGGCCCTTAGACCATCGAGCCCTCTGAGTCGACACCACCTTTGCGGCGAGTAGTTGAACGATCTGGAAACGCGAATTCCCTCAATTCGCCGTCGGTGACGATTACGATGGCCCTGGTAGCGAGGTATGGCCGGCGGATGGGGGTCGATGAAACTAGGGCGCGCATTCGATCCGCGGAGCAATGCGCTGAATGCATGGCGGCTGGTGATGGCGGCCGAAGTGATCGTGTGCCACTCCTGGGGGATGACGGGCCGCGTCCCGTCGCTGCGGCCGGCTTATCAGTTGCTTCTCAACGTAGGCGTCGACGGGTTCTTTGCGATTTCGGGATTCCTCATCACCGCGAGTTGGCTCAGCAACCCGCGACTTCGTCAGTTTCTCGGCGCGCGGGCCCTTCGCATCCTTCCCGGGTTCTACGTGTGCCTGCTGGTGACGGCCTTCGTCATCGCCCCGATCGGCGTGGCAATGCAAGGTGGCTCTGGTACGAAGCTCATAACCTCCGGCGCGTCGTTGGAGTTCGTCTTGAAAAACAGCGCGGTGGCGCTGGTCAAGTTCGATATTGGCGGCACGCCGCACGGCATTCCGGCCGCGGGTGCCTGGAATGGTTCGCTGTGGTCCCTCATCTGGGAAGTGATGTGCTACCTCGTAGTGGCCGTGATCGGCGTGATAGGACTCGCCAGCCGCCGTTGGATTTCCCCGGCGATATTTATAGCGGCTCTACTCGGAACCATCGCCTTGCCGACGATCTCGCTCGCCGAAGGCACTGCTGATCACCAGCAAGGCGGCGCGGCCATCGCGCTGATCTATTTGGCCGCAAGGGCGGCGATCATGTTCTCGGCGGGCGCATTCCTGTACCAGTGGCGAGATGTGATCCCCGCTCGGTGGTCACTCGTCGCCGTGAGCGTGGTTATCGTTGCAGCGTCAAGCGTTCTCCCTAACTACCGGATGGTCGCCGCGATCCCGCTTGCCTACGCGGTCATCGTTTCGGGAGCGCTGGTCCACAGCCGGCGCCTTCGATTGCGTACTGATTTGTCGTATGGCGTCTACATCTATGCGAGCCCGATGCAGCAACTCCTGGCCATGAACGGGCTTATCTGGCTTACTCCGTTGGCCTTCGCCGCCCTGTCGATGGCGGTGACGTTGCCGCTTGCCGCGCTGAGCTGGTTCCTGGTGGAGAAGCCAGCACAAGCGCTGAAACATCGATTCAAACGAAAGGGGTTGGCCGCCTCCGACGTCGCCGAAGGTAGCAGCTGTGGCGACCCAGTCGTCGTCACAGACCGGCCGGCCGCCCCTGCTGATGCTTTACCACCGCGCGCGTCGGTGCCCGAGGTACTCAGCCCCCAACTGGATGCACCAGCCACCAATGGCTCCCGCCCCCACCCCGAGCAGCTGGAGATCCCGACGGTCCCCAACAACGTCGTCGTACGATTGCGTCCGAATCGCACGGCGACTGGCGGACTCGGATGAAACTCGGGCACGCACCCGATCGATGAATCACGCCGACTGGCGAACTCCCGGACCCCGCGCAGTCGCCAGATCCCCCGCCCACATCAACACCGTCAACACCTAAACCCGTTCGCGTTCTTCGTCGTTGCGACGGCAGCGACCCTGCCGCTGGCCGCCGCAAGCTCGTCTTTAGTCGAGAATCCCGCGCGGTCTCTCAAACGTCGTCTCAAGCGGAAGTCGCCCGCCCCCCGAGAGCAGACAAGTCATACGGTGCTCGTGCTGCCCACGGAGGTTCGAGGTACCGGGCTTCCTCCGGAAATCCGGGGCACCGCCTAGTCACGGCCGATACGATGACGCCGACGGCGCTGGGTATCGACGACAGGCGGAGGCGGATGAAGCTCGGAGTGGTATTCGATCCGCGGAACAACGCGCTGAACGCATTCCGGTTGGCGCTGGCGGCAGAGGTGATGCTCTTCCACTCCTGGCCGATCACGGGTCGCATGCCGCCCGCGGCGATACTTCAGCTGTTCTTCTCGGTGGGTGTTGACGGTTTCTTTGCGATCTCAGGATTTCTCATCACCGCCAGCTGGCTCAACGACCCACGAGTCCGCGACTATCTCGTCGCTCGAGCCTTGCGCATCCTTCCCGGGTTCTACGTCTGCTTGATCGTGACCGCGTTCGTCATCGCCCCGATAAGCGTGGCGATTCAAGGTGGCTCGGCCGTCAAACTGCTCCTGTCCAGCGACCCGATCGAGTATGTCTGGAAAAACGCTGCGGTGGCCTACCTTCATCAGGGTGTCGGTGCCACCCCGAGCGGGATTCCGGATGCGGGGAAATGGAATGCTTCCCTGTGGTCCCTGGTCTGGGAATTGATGTGCTACCTGGTCGTGGCTGTCATCGGTGTCATCGGACTCGCCAATCGCCGTTGGGTGTCCCCTGCAATTTTGGTCCTGGCGGTGCTTGGGGCGTTGTTGTTGCCGCCGCTGACATTTCCCGGGGTATGGACCATCCCCCAGTTGGCCGTGCGATCGGCGATCATGTTCGCCGCCGGCGCGGTCCTCTATCAATGGCGAGACGTGATTCCCGCCCGGTGGTCACTGGTCGCGGTGAGCGTGGTGATCGTCGTGGCGGCCGGTCTATTGCCCGATTACCGTGTGGTGGCTGCCCTTCCGCTGGCGTATGCCGTGATCGTGTCGGGTGCGTTGATCCACAACCAACGGCTGAGATTACGCACGGATCTCTCCTACGGCGTCTACATATACGCGTACCCAATGCAGCAGTTGCTGGCGGTCTGTGGGCTTATCTGGCTGCATCCGATTGGGTTTTTTCTCGTTTCGGCGCTGGCCACCCTGCCTCTGGCGGCGTTGAGCTGGTATTTGGTCGAGAAGCCCGCGCAAAACTTGAGGTCTCGTCTCAAGCGGAAGTGGTCTGTCCGCGACCTTGCTGAAGTTGCCGAACTCCCCGACCCCGCGCAGTCGCCAGATCCCCCGCCCACAGCAGCACCGTCAACACCTCCGCGGTCACACTGATCGCGGCATGGGGCGCGGGCTGCCAGCCCTGCTCCGAAAAGCCCATAATCCCAATCGTTCTCGATAGGCCGAACGCGATCAGCGAGCCGCCCGCCACGGCCGCGCCAGCCCAACGCAGCCAGCCGGGACCGCCCAGGAGGATCAGCAGGGCTATGGCGAACGACGCACTGGCCTGAATCAGGAAGGCGGCGCCGATATCCGGGATGTGTCGGTAGCCGTGCACGTAGAGGTAGGCGTGGCTGAGGGCGCTGACCGCGAGTGACGCGGCCAGCCCGATGCGAAGCAGAAGAGTCATTGCAACGCCTGCTCTTTCAACGCCAGGGCGGCCTCGCCCCGGGTGTAAGAGACCTCGCGGATGCCGAGGGCATCGCGGAGCTTGCCGGACGGCAGAGTGACCGGCTTGGGCGCCGGCCCGTCACCGGGACGCGGCAGCGGGTACGCGGTCGTCGTCCCGCTGTAGAACGTCACGTTGCCTTCCGTCTTGGAAAACAATTGGTGCACATGCCCATTGAGGCAGGTGACGGACGAAAACCGGCGCAGGTAGCTCAGCGCCTGGGCCGCGTCGTCGGTGCCCCAGCCCCAGTTGGGGTACATCGCGAACAACGGGATGTGGCTGAACACGATGATGGGGGTATCGCTCGACAGCCGCGCGACGTCCTTCTCGACGAACTCCAATTGGTCCGCCCCCAAATGTCCCAGCTTGTGCAGGTTCAGCGTGTTGACCAGTGCGATCACGTGCACGCCTGCGGTGTCGAAGCTGTACCAGCCGTCGCCGACGGATCCCGCACCGAAGGCGCTTCGATACTTCTGGCCCGCGTCGTCGACCGAGTCGTGCTCCCCGGGCACGGTGAACACGTGCGGCGTCTTCAGGGCGGTCATCATCTGCTTCACCTGGTCGAACTGCTCGGGGCTGGACAGGTGCGTCAGGTCGCCGGTGTGCACGACGAAATCCGGTGTGTAGCCGAGATTGTTGACCTGACCGATCGCGTGGCCGAACGTGCCGGCGACGTTCGGGTTGGGCGCCCCGGTGAATCCGATGTGGCTGTCGCTGATCTGGGCGAAACGCAGGGTGGGCCGGGCGTGCGCGTGCTCTGCCGCCGCGGTACCCGCAACATGCGAAATCACTTCGCCGCCAACCACGGCGAAGCCCACCGCCGCCCCGAACCACGCCGTGTGTCGCATCAGCTGGCGGCGACTCATGTTCGGGTTCATCGCGTCACCACCACGCTCCCGCGCATCATCGGGTGAATGGAGCAGACGTAGTCGAAAGTTCCGGCGTCGGAGAAGGTGTGGGTGAAAGTGGCCCCTGTCCCCATCCCGGGTGAGTGGAAAGAACCGTCGGATGCGGCCACCGTATGCGGTTCTTCGTCGCGGTTGGTCCACGTGACGGTGGTGCCCACGGGGACCGTCAGCGTGGCCGGCGCGAACGCGAAGCCGTCGATGTTGACCTGATTGCCGCTCACCGGAGCCGCGGGCGCCGTCACTGAGCCCATGGGCATGCTGGTGCTGGAGCCGGTGGCGGGCCGCGAGGCCGAGCACCCCGCCAGGAGGACTGCGGCGGCCAGGGCGACCGCCGAATGTTTTCGAAGCATCATGCCCAGGAATAGGGCGGCGGGTTACACCAATCAGGCGGGCTGGTCGGGACGCGCCGGCGCGAACACCTCGATGACGCCGTCGATCTCACGAACCAGCAACGCCGGCAACGGCTTCGGGGCGATCGGCAGTTGGTGGGTGAGCACCTGTCCGGCGGGCGAGAACGACGTCGAGTGGCAGGGGCAGCGCAGCGTGTCGTCGGGCGCGTCGAACCACAGCCGGCACCCCTGGTGAGTGCATACCCCGGAGACGGCCTGCGGCTTACCGTCGACTCGGCGGACGAATCCGCTCACCGAACCCAGGTCGAACGGATGCATGATCCCGTCGGGTACCTGCGAACTGGCCGCCACCCGCTGCCATGTCCCGGCGTTGGGCGTGAGCGGCGCGTTGTCGGCGGCGGGAACCCCGCCGGGGTGGCCGACAACAACGGCTCGGTCGATGGACACCGCGGTGACCGCGGCGGCCGCCGCTGCCGACGTGCCGACGATGACCTGGCGGCGGGTGCTGCTGTGCTTCTGCGCCGGTTGGGGTCCCGCGTCGGACATCTGCTCGGCGAGGCGATCATGCAGCTCGTCGAGGAATTCCGGGCGCGGGGCCTCGCCCCGGCGCCCGGCCGCGCGCAATTCGATCGCCGTGCGCAGCTGTGCCGCCTCGAAGTCGTCGGGGGCGAACGGCCTGGGCCGCCGGCCCCGCAACAGGTCGTCGACGTATCGGCGCAGCCCTCGCGCGTTCATGGTGAGCCCCCATCGTTGACCTGCGCCGCCAACCGCAGCGCGCGATGCTGGAGCACCTTGGCGTTGGCGACGCTGACCCCGAGTTCCGCGGCGGAATCCTTGATCGAATGCCCTTGCAGGAAGCGTAATTCCAGGATATGCCGATAGCGGTCCGGCAGGTTGTCCAGAACCCGGGCGACACGCTGCGGCGCGGTGCTGATCGCTTCCTCGCTTTCCGGTGGTTGTTCGATGTCGTCGATCGAGGTTATCTCCCGGCCCAGGGTCTCCCGCCAATGCGCGGCCAGCACCGTTCGCGCGGTGACCCGCAGGTAGGCGCGCACCTCGCCGACGCTCGCGGTCAGCCGCAGCGGCCGCAGCGCGGCGAGGAAGACCTCGGCGGTGAGGTCCTCGGCGTCGGCCCGGTTGCCGACCCGGGCGAACAGCGTGCGGTAGACCCAGGACGCGTTGTCCTGGTATACCGCTTCCCAGTCCGGATAGCCATCGTCAAAGCCGCTGTCGGGCACCGCCCGCAGCGGCCGTTTGACGGGTTCGCTTTGTGCCGCCACGTGCCTCCTCTACCCGATGAATATCGAGCCGGGTTACACCGGTTATCACGGTGCCGCAAGCGAGGTTTGTTCACTGAGCAGCTCGTCGAGTTTGGTGGCGGTCGCCGAGAACACCGATTTGGCCATGCTCAGCAGCCGGTCGCGCACGCGGGGCTTCGCCGAAGCCGGCGGCAGCAGATGACCGACCAGATGGCCGAACAGGTCCAGGCGCGCCGCGGACAGCCACGCGGTCAGGTCCGGATCATCGAGCCAGCGCAGCTGATTGCTGTAATCCGCCAGCGCCAACCGCAACCAGTCCAGATCGGTGTCCGGGTGGGGCAACGGCACGCACAGCCCGTTCTTCAGCCGGTCGTCGGCATACGCGGCTTCGACGTGGGCGATCAGCGCGGCGCTGAAAATCTGCTGGCATCCGCGCACGCTTTGCAGCGTGATCCGGCCGGCGTCGAAAATGGGTGTTGCCGGGCGCTTTTCGGCACCGTCGGCGGTGCAGTCGATAAACAGGGCGTCACCTTCGCGCGCCACCGCGCCGTCCTCGAGGATCATTCGGTCCGCGTCGACGCGCAGCAGGTGCCCCTTGCGCACTACATCGCCGATGCGTCGCAGCTGTTCGAGTTCGGCCCGGGTGACGGTCGCGCAGCGATACATCGTCGGCCGGATCGCCGGATCGATCCGCAACACGCTGCCGGCCTCCTCGAGGCGGGAGAACAAATCATCAACCGACGCGGCATCGTTGATCGCGCGCAGCTGCGCGATGAAGCCGGCTTTGATCTTCTCGGCGAACAGCGGTCCCGGCTGCATCGTCGCGCGATCCAGCAGCCAGGAGTCACGGGGCATGATCCAGGTCAGCCGGTCCGGCGCGATGCCCTGCCCGAGCAGCCACAGGCAGGTGTCGATGCCGGTCTTGCCCGCGCCGACGATCACGTAACGCTCGTGCGCTCCCAGTTTCGGCAGGTCGTTGGGCGGCACGCAGGTGATGCCGGGCGCGACGGCGTAGGGCGCCGGCCGCATGGCGGGCACCGTGACGTGCATGTAGGTGGCGTCGACGATGCGGCGCGCGACGGTGACGGTGTGGTCGGCGCCGGCGAGCGTGGTGAAGCGGCCGTCACCGCGGTATTCGCTCATCGGGAAGTAGGAGACCCGGCCACTCGCCAACAGCTGCCGGCGCATCACATGGTCGTAATAGGCGCACACCTCCCCCGCGGTGGCCAACTCGTAAAGCCCTTGATTCCAACCGAATTCGTCGATGGAGTCGCTGCCGAGGCGCAGCGAATTGACGCCGTAGAACGCCGAGGGCTGGTGCAGCCGCACGAATGGGTAGGCCATGTTCCAGTGCCCGCCCGGCTGGTGGTTGCGGTCCACCAACACCACGCGGGCGTCCGTCTCGGACACCAGCGTGTCGACGAACGCCATGCCCATGGCGCCCGCGCCGACCACCAGGTAATCGGCCTCGATGGTGCGCATACGCCTGAAGGCTAGCCTGCTCAGCCGAGGTCGACCGCCGCGGCGCGGAGGTCATCCAGGGCTTTGCGAGCCAGTTCGGCAAGGTCTAGCTCATTCTCTGCGGCAACCCATTCGGCGTAGGCCTCCTTGAACGCGAGCACCCCCAGCTCGGCGGCCAGGGCCGCGGGCCGGCCCGGAACCCCCCGTGCGCGCAGCGCGTCCGCCATCGCCGCGGCCAGGCCGACCTGTTTGAGCGCGTCGCGCTCCTGCAACTCGGTGCTGGTGGCGATGACCGCTTGTACCCGGGGGCCGAGCTCGCGATTGAACGGCGTCATCGGCCCGGCAGCCCGCTCCAGCCCGGCGGCCACCGCGGCGAGTGGGCTCGCCCCCGCGGGCGCCGAGGCGATGCCGTCCGTCAGGAGTTGCGCCAGCGTCTCCTGACCGGCCGCCAGGACCTCCCGCTTATCAGGGAAATACCGGAAAAAGGTGCTCCTGGTCAGGCCGGCCTGATCGGCGATCTCGGCGACGGTGGTCCGGTCGTAGCCCTGCTCGGAAAACAGTTGCAGCGCGGCGACGACCAGCCGTGCTCGCGCATCCGGTTCCCATCGGGGCATGCCGTCATCGTAGCGATGGGACTTTTGTCCCATCACTCTGCTAGCGTGATGAGACATCAGTCCCATCACTCGGAGGAGTTGCTCATGCGGGTTTTCGTCACGGGTGGCACCGGCGGCATCGGCTCGGCCGTCGTGCCCGAGCTGACCGGCGCAGGCCACCAGGTCCTCGCGCTGGCGCGCTCCGACGCGTCGGCACAGGCCGCCCAGTCCATGGGAGCCGACGTGCTGCGCGGCGACCTCGACGACACGGACAGCCTGCGCCGGGGCGCCGCGGAGGCCGATGCCGTTATTCACCTCGCCTTCCTGCACTTCGACGACTTCGCCAAGGCGGTCACCCAGGAGTCCGGTGCGGTCGAGGCGTTCGGCGCCGCCCTCGAGGGAACCGGCAAGCCGTTCGTCATGGCCTCGGGGACACCGGTGGTGCCCGGCCGTGCGTCCACCGAGGAGGACCCGATGCCGACCGACGGACCCATCCGCGGACGCGGCCGAAACGCCCGGGCCGCCCTGGACCTGGCCGACAAGGGGGTCCGGTCTTCGGTGGTCCGCCTCCCCCGGTCCGTGCACCGGGCGGCCGGCCCGTGCGGGTTCGCATCCCTGCTCATCGAGACCGCTCGACGCACCGGGGTGTCGGGCTATGTCGGCGACGGCAGCCAGCGCTGGCCGGCCGTGCACGTCCTCGACGCCGCGCGGCTGTTCCGTTTGGTTCTCGAGGAGGCCACCGCAGGCACGGTGGCGCACGCGGTTGCCGATGAGGGGGATCCGATGCGCGCGCTCGCCGAGACCATCGGGCGCGAACTCAACGTGCCCCCGGCGCCGGTCCCGGCCGACCATTTCGGCTTCCTCGGTGCCGTCTTCGAGGCGGACCAACCGGCTTCGAGCGAGTTGACCCGCCGGCGATTCGGTTGGCGACCCACCCATCCGAGCCTGCTCGAAGACCTGGCGGCCGGCGGCTATCCGGCGTGAAAACCGGTGTCCTTGCGGCGCCCGTCCGCGGTTACTAGGATATCCAAGTATCCGCCTCTCACGCGCGTACAACTCGAGGACACCATGACCACACAAATCCCCCACTTCATCGATGGGGAGCGCACCGCCGGCCAGTCCACCCGCACCGCCGACGTCTTCAACCCGAGCACCGGCGAGGTGCAGGCGCAGGTGCCGATGGCCGGCAAGGCCGAAATCGACGCCGCGGTGGCCTCGGCCGTCGAGGCGCAGAAGGGTTGGGCGGCGTGGAATCCGCAGCGGCGCGCGCGCGTGCTGATGCGATTCGTCGAACTGGTCAACGACCACATGGACGAGCTCGCCGAGCTGCTGTCCCTCGAGCACGGCAAGACGCTGGCCGACGCGCGCGGCGACGTCCAGCGCGGCATCGAGGTCATCGAGTTCGCCATCGGCATCCCCCACCTGCTCAAGGGCGAGTACAGCGAAGGCGCCGGTCCGGGCATCGACGTCTACTCGCTGCGCCAGCCGCTGGGGGTGGTCGCCGGCATCACCCCGTTCAACTTCCCGGCCATGATCCCGCTGTGGAAGGCCGGGCCGGCCCTCGCATGCGGCAACGCCTTCGTGCTCAAGCCCAGCGAGCGCGACCCGTCGGTTCCGGTGCGACTGGCCGAACTCTTCCTGGAAGCGGGCCTGCCGCCCGGTGTGTTCCAGGTCGTGCACGGCGACAAGGAGGCCGTCGACGCCATCCTGCACCACCCCGACATACAGGCGGTGGGTTTCGTCGGCAGCTCCGACATCGCCCAGTACATCTACGCCACGGCCGCGGCCACCGGCAAGCGGTCGCAGTGCTTCGGCGGCGCCAAGAACCACATGATCGTGATGCCCGATGCCGACCTGGACCAGGCCGTCGACGCGCTGATCGGGGCCGGGTACGGCAGCGCGGGCGAACGGTGCATGGCAATCAGCGTCGCGGTGCCCGTCGGCGAGCGGACCGCGGAGCGGTTGCGCGCCAGGCTCGTCGACCGGATCAACAACCTGCGCGTCGGGCACAGCCTGGACCCGAAGGCCGACTACGGCCCGCTGGTCACCGAAGCCGCGCTGGCGCGGGTGCGCGACTACATCGGCCAGGGCGTCGAGGCGGGCGCCGAATTGGTGATCGACGGCCGGGAGCGCGCCAGCGACGACCTGACATTCGACGACGCCAGCCTCGAGGGCGGATTCTTCATCGGCCCAACGCTGTTCGACCACGTCACTGCCGACATGTCGATCTACACCGACGAGATCTTCGGGCCGGTGCTGTGCATCGTGCGCGCCCACGACTACGAAGAGGCGCTGCGGTTGCCTTCGGAGCACGAGTACGGCAACGGTGTGGCGGTCTTCACCCGCGACGGCGACGCGGCCCGTGACTTCGTCTCCCGGGTGCAGGTGGGCATGGTCGGCGTGAACGTGCCGATCCCGGTTCCGGTTGCCTACCACACCTTTGGCGGTTGGAAGCGCTCCGGTTTCGGCGACCTCAACCAGCATGGCCCTTCGTCCATCATCTTCTACACGAAGACGAAGACGGTGACGTCGCGGTGGCCGTCCGGCATCAAGGATGGCGCCGAATTCGTCATCCCCACAATGGATTAGGGCCCTATGTTCACCCTGAACGACGACGAGCGGGTCATCACCGAGACGGCGGCCGCGTTCGCCGCCAAACGCCTGGCCCCGCACACCCTGGAATGGGATGCCGCCAAACACTTTCCGACGGACGTGTTGCGGGAGTCCGCCGAGCTCGGCATGGCCGCGATCTACTGCCGCGAGGACGTCGGCGGCAGCGGCCTGCGCCGGCTCGACGGGGTCCGGATCTTCGAGCAGTTGGCCATCGCGTGCCCGACGATCGCGGCGTTCCTGTCCATCCACAACATGTGCGCGTGGATGATCGACAAGTTCGGCACCCCCGAACAGCGCAAGGAATGGGTGCCTCGGCTGGCCGCGATGGACGTCATCGCCAGCTACTGCCTCACCGAGCCGGGCGCGGGCTCGGACGCCAGCGCCCTGAGCACCCGAGCCATCCGCCAGGGTGGCGACTACGTGCTCGACGGCGTCAAGCAGTTCATCTCCGGCGCCGGGGCCTCGGACGTCTACGTGGTGATGGCTCGGACCGGCGGTGAGGGTCCGCGCGGAATCTCGGCCTTCATCGTCGAAAAGGGCGCTCCCGGGCTCAGTTTCGGGGCGCTGGAAGAGAAGATGGGCTGGCATGCCCAGCCCACCGCACAGGTGATCCTGGAGGGCGTGCGGGTACCCGCCGAGGCCATGCTGGGCGGCCCAGAGGGCGAAGGCGCCGGATTCGGCATCGCGATGAACGGCCTCAACGGCGGTCGGCTCAACATCGCGGCGTGCTCGCTGGGCGGCGCCCAGTCCGCCTTCGACAAGGCGGGCGCCTACGTCCGCGACCGGCAGGCGTTCGGCAAGGCACTGCTCGACGAGCCCACCATCCGGTTCACCCTGGCCGACATGGCCATCGGGCTGGAAACGTCGCGAATGATGTTGTGGCGGGCCGCGGATGCGTTGGACAACGACGACCCCGACAAGGTCGAGCTGTGCGCGATGGCCAAGCGCTACGTCACCGACGCCTGCTTCGAGGTGGCCGACAAGGCCCTGCAGCTGCACGGCGGCTACGGGTATCTGCGTGAGTATGGTCTGGAAAAGATCGTCCGCGATCTGCGGGTGCATCGAATCCTGGAAGGGACCAACGAAATCATGCGGGTGGTCATCGGCAGGGCCGAGGCCGCGCGCGTGCGGGCGAGCGCGTAGAAAGGTCGGCGATGACCGAGCACCTGACGGTGGCTTTCCTGGGTCTGGGCAATATGGGCGGGCCGATGTCGGCGAACCTTGTTGCCGCCAAGCATGCGGTGCGCGGGTTCGACCCCGTGCCCGCCGCCATCGCCGCGGCGGCAGGCAACGGGGTCACGACGTTCGACAGCGCGGCCGACGCGGTGACGGGGGCCGACGTCGTGATCACCATGTTGCCCAACGGCGACCTGGTCAAGCGTTGCTACGCCGATGTGCTGCCGGCCGCCCGGTCGGGCGCACTGTTCATCGACAGCTCCACGATCTCGGTCAACGACGCCCGCGAGGTGCACGCGCTCGCGGAGTCGCAGGGGGTTGCGCAGCTGGATGCGCCCGTCTCCGGCGGGGTGAAGGGCGCCGTCGCCGGGACGCTGGCGTTCATGGTCGGCGGTGACGAGGCCGCCCTGGAGCGCGCCCGGCCCGTGCTGGAACCCATGGCGGGCAAGGTGATTCACTGCGGCGCGGCCGGGGCCGGCCAGGCGGCCAAGGTGTGCAACAACATGGTGCTGGCGGTGCAGCAGATCGCCGTCGGTGAGGCGTTCGTGCTGGCCGAGAAGCTCGGGCTTTCGGCGCAGTCCCTCTTCGACGTCATCACCGGCGCGACCGGCAACTGCTGGGCCGTGCACACCAACTGCCCGGTGCCGGGACCGGTGCCGACATCGCCGGCCAACAACGACTTCAAGCCGGGTTTCGCGACCGCACTGATGAACAAGGACCTCGGCCTCGCCATGGACGCGGTGACCTCGACCGGGTCCGCGGCGCCGCTGGGCAGGCACGCCGCCGAGATCTACGCCAAATTCGCGGCCGACCACGCCGACAAGGACTTCAGCGCAGTGATCGAATTGCTGCGCGACAGCTAGATCGGGCACAGCGGCGCGCCGAGCGTGTACTCACTGCGAAATAGCGCGGGAAAAATCGCACTCAGTGCACGTTCGGCGAAGGATGGCCTTCTTCTCGTTCAATCCGCGAAGTCGCCCGCGTCGCGGCGCAGCGTCTCGATCGATGAAACCAGCGCCCGCGCTTCGGTTTCGGACATGCCGATATCGGCGAACACTTGCTCGTTGAGCGTTACCGTGGCGTCCTCGACCGTCGAGCGGCCCAGGTCGGTGATCTGCACCAGAGTGGTGCGCCCATCGGTGGGGTGCGGTACCCGTTGCACCAGCCCGTCGGCTTCCAGCCGGCGAATCGCGTGCGTCACGCTGGTGACGTGGACCTGCAACCGGTCGGACGCCTTGGTGATCGGCAGCGCGCCGGTCCGGCTGAACGCCAGCAGGCGCAGCAACTCATACCGGGAGAAACTCAGGTCGTAGGGACGCAATGCCGTCTCGACGCGGGCCAGCAGGATCTGGTGCGCCCGCATCACCGACGTCACCGCGACCATGCCCTGGGCCACGTCGCTCCAACCGGAGCGCTCCCAGTTGTCGCGCGCCGCGGCGATCGGATCACGCTTCGGCGGTCGTGAGGCAGCCACGCCCCTTCATACCGCACTTGGCGCGCGGGCGTGGGCTTTCCCCAGCGCCGAGAGCACCGCCAGTGTCGAGGCACGATTGCCCACGGTGATCCGCGCGCCGCCGTCCGGGTAGCACCGCACCCGTAGCCCGTCATCGGCAAAGACCTCATGCCACCGCGCACCCCGCCCATCCTTTTTGGCGGGCAGGTACATGAAGTTTGCGTGCGCGTCCGTCGTGTAGATCCCCAGCGCGCTGAGGCGCATCCGCAGATAACAGCGTTCGGCGTTGATCAACCGGACCCGCTGCAGCAGTTGGTCTTCCGCTGCGTACGACGCGGCTACCGCGACCAGACTGGTGATCGGGGCGCCGAACGGCAGCTGATGGGACCACAGTTTTGAGGCCAGCTCCTTCGAGGCCACCCCATAACCGATCCGCAGCCCCGCCAGCCCGTACGCCTTGGAGAAGGTCCGCACCACCACCACATTGGGGAAGCGAGAGACCAATGCCGACACGGCGATGCGGTGCTCGGGCGCGGTGAACTCGATGTACGCCTCGTCGAGCAGGACGACTGTGTCACGCGGCACGCGGCGCAGGAACGCCGAAACGGCGGCAGCGGATTCCAGCGTTCCGGTGGGGTTGTGCGGCCGGCACAGGACGACCACCCGGGCATCGGCGGCGGCGCGGGCCAACCCGTCGAGGTCGTGGTGACCATGCGCATCCAGGGGAACTGTCCGTGTCTTAAGCCGCGCCATCCGCGTGAGGATCGGGTAACCGTCGAAGGTGGGCGTCGCCATCGCCACCGTGTCGCCCGGAGCGGTCAGCGCCTGCAGGGCCAGCAGCACGACACCCGTCGCGCCGGCGCCCGGCACCACCCGGTCGGCCGGCACCCCGATGTGGTCGGCGATCACACCGCGCAGCCGCTCGGGCAGGAACTCGGGGTAGCGGTTCACGGCGTGGACGGACCGCATCAACGCCGACCGGACCGCCGACAGCGGCGGGAAGGGATTCTCGTTGAGCGACAACGCAAACGGATCCACCGCGTCGGGCAACGCATCGAAGCCGTCGCCGGCCAACGGGCTCGGGGCGGGCTGCATCACCCTCGCCCACCCCAGCGCACCGCAGCCGCACCGGCGAAGTCGCCGGCGTGCGCGAAGGCGGCCATCATGACGACATCCCCGGCCTCGGCCTGCCCATCGGAGATCGCGCGATCCAGGTTGATCGGAATCCCGGCGCCGAACAGGTTGCCACACTCGTCAAAGGTGTCTCGATGGCGTTCGGGCGGCAACTCGAGCGCCTCGCGCCAGTTGCGCAGGAAAACCCGGTTCGGCTGGTTGGTGACGAGCAGATCGATGTCCTTGGCGCGCAGGCCTATTCGGTCGCACACCGCCAGCGCCACCTCGGGGACCTGCCGGTTGCCGCGGGCCAGCACCTTGGTGATCTTGCTCTCGGTGAAGCCGATGCTGCCCTCGCCGGCCCCGGCCTGCCACCACTTGCGGGGCGGGTCGTAGGACAGCGTCATCTCGCCGGCGTATTCACCGTAGGTGCGGCACTCGACGTCGAGGATGGGTGATTGGTCGCTGAGCGTGACCAGACCCACGGCCGCACCGTCCCCGGGCACCGCGGACTGCGCCTTGCGGCGGATGGTCGGCTGATCGAAGAACTGTCCGGCCGCGTTTTGGGCGATGGCGATCAGCGCGGTGTGCCCGTTGCCGGAGGACAGCAGTTTGCGAGCCACGTTGAGCGCCAACACGAACGCCGCGCAGCCGCCATTGTTGAGGTCGAGCACCCAGGACGGTCGCATGCCCAGGCGGTGCGCGATGCCGCCGCCTTGCCCGTAGAAGGCCATGTCGGGCACCTGGGTGTGGGTGATGAGCACGTCGGCGCCCTCGACCACGTCGTGGCCGTGCCGCTCGATCAGGCCCTGCGCGGCGCACTCGATCATGTCGATCGAACTCTCGTCAGGCCCGACGTGGTGGCGAAACTTCGGGGCGCGGAACATCACGTGCTCGCGCAGGTCGTCGGACTCGGCGAATTGCGCGTAGTAGTCGGCGCCGATCGGTTCGCCGGGCAGATAGGTGGAGACGTCGATCAGGCTGACGTTCGGTTGGCTCATGTTGCTACCTCATCCATTTCGGCGTCACCGGCAGGCCGTTGCGGTGCCGGTATTCGGCGATCGCCTTGAGGTTCTGCAGCTCCAGCGCGTGGCCGGCGCCGAACATGTCCCAGAAGTCGCCCACCCACACCGGCCGCTGCGTCGGCGCCGCCTCCGGGTACGGGTTGTTGTCATAGAACGGGTGGTGGCAGTTCGTCCACAGCACAACCGATCCCGGCTTGTCCAGGACCACCTGTGCGTCGACGACGCGCATCAGATAGACCATCCACAGGTGTTTGCCCTGATCCCACGCGCAGTGGTAGTCGACGGTCCGCGCCGCCGCGTTGGCGATGGTCCGGGTATAGATCTCGGTCTCCGAGCCGAGCCGATCGTAGGCCAGCCACAGGCCGGGTTCGTCGGTCGGCGTGAAACCGCGCAGGCTGTACGTCCACTCCTCGAGGCTGCGGGTGTCGGCCAGGTACTCGTACAACTCATCGGGCGGGCACGCAACGTAATCGTTGACCGTGCAGTACTCCCCGAAGACCTCATCGTGCGGGTAGACCGACCGCATCATGTCCATGATGATCGGGGTTGCCTTCTCCCGCGGGCTGGTTTCGATTCGGACCACCCCGTCGATGGGAGTGGGGATATCCTCAAGCGCTGGCAGCGACATCGGCCTGGTTCTCCTTCACGGTCGGAACCTGTTCTGTGACAGCCGCACTGCCTGAGAGCGCGGTGAGAAATGGAGCGAACGGCGGGATTTCGTCGGCGTTGCATTCGACGCTGACCACCGCCGGGCCCTCGATTTCCAGCGCCACCCGAAGCGCCGCGGCAAGTTGGGCGGGGTCGCTGACATCGACCGATGTCAGCCCGGGAAACATCGCCGCCAGACCGGTTCCCAGCGCGCTGGGCCGGAAGCGGTTGTAGCTGTAGCGGTCCCCGTAGAACAGCTGCTCACGGGTCACGCACATCGCGTGGGCGTTGTTGTTGAACAACACGAAGGTCACGGGAAGCCGGTACTGCACTGCGGTGTGCACCTCCAGCCCGTGCATGAAAAAGGCGCCGTCCCCGGCGATCACCACGGTGCGACCGCCCGGCCGGCCGCCGTTCGCCCGTCCGAACGCCATCCCGATCCCGGCCCCGAAGCTGTAGCCCATGCCGCCCATCCCGAGCGCGGCGACGAACCTGCCGCCGCGCCGCGCCGGCAGGTAGTGGATCGCGGCCGCGCCGGTGTTGCCGGCGTCGACGACGATGTCGGCCCCGTCGGGCAGGGCACGGTCCAGCACCGCCATGGCCTCGCGGTACCGCACCCCCGGCCCGTCGCAGTCCTTGGGCGTCAGTTCGGTGCGCCGCACCTGGTCGGGCACCCGCACGCCGTTCGGACGTCCGTGACCGCGCAGCGCCTGGGTCAGCAGGCGCAACGAGCCACGCAGGTCGTCGGTGTGCACGTGCGTGCAGTGCAAATAAGGCCGCGCCGACCCGATCGATACGGTTCGCACCGCCGCCAGCGCGTCGTCCAGGCCGCCGCGCGCGGTTACCGTGAGCCGGGTGCCAACGATGAGGCACAGGGCGCTCGCGGCAAGCGTTTCGGCCACGCTCGGGTGGCCCATGACGCCGGTCACGCCGAGCGCCGACGACGATCCGAAACCCGGTGTGCCGGCGACGTCTTTGGCGTCGGGGACGGTGGCCACCCGCGCGCGCAGCAGCGCACGCAAGTCCTCGAGCTCGGCCCGGGCGTCGTCGCGGGCCACCTGCTCGCCGGCGATGATCGTGACCTGACCGGTCGTCTGGCGCAGTTCCCGGGCGATGAGATGCGGGCTGCCGATCGACGCGCTGAAACCGAAATGCTCGGGGCCGCCGTCGACGGCGATGAATGCCTGCTGAATATCCTTGGGCAGCAACAACACCGCCGGGCCACCGGCACGCGCAGCGCAGATCGCCCTGGGCAATGCCGAGACGATGTCCGCCGGCGAAACCAGCCGCTCGCAAAACACCGACACCGCCGAGAACAGTGCCCGGGCATCCAGCGATCCATTGCGGCCGCTGGTGTCCTGGAAGCTGCCCCGGCCGTCCATCGTGGTCGCGGGCTGGCCAACCAGGGCCAGCACCGGAACCCGGCTCGCGAACGACTCGCCCAGGCCGGCGACGAGGTTCAGCGCTCCCCCACCGGACGTCGCCGCCACCACGCCCAGTCCGGCGCCGCTGCGGCTGTATCCGTCGGCCATGGTGGCCGCCGAGAACTCGTGCTTGGCCAGGACGGCGGTGACCTCCGGCCGGAAGTGCGCGGCGTCGTACAGATCCTCGATGTTGGCGCCGTCGACACCGAAGACGTGGTCCATCCCGAGCGACGCGAGTTGCCCGACGATGTGATCGACCACCCGGTGCTTGCCGAACATGTCTTCAGACACGAGCCCGGCACTTGATCGGTTCACCCCGCCGGTGAACCACGTGCCGCCGGCATTCGTGGTGCCTAGATGACCATCGAACTGCGCGACGTGGTGCGCGAGTATCGGGTCGGCGGTCAAACGGTCCGGGCGCTCGACGGGATCAGCCTGCGCCTCGGGGGCGGTCAGTTCGTGTCGGTGGTCGGACCCTCCGGTGCGGGTAAGAGCACGCTGCTTCACCTGCTCGGCGCGCTCGACTCTCCCGATTCCGGCTCGATCACGTTCGACGGCGAGGAGATCGGCCGCCTGGGCGACGAGCAGCAATCGGAGTTCCGCCATCACCGGGTGGGTTTCATCTTCCAGTTCTTCAACCTGTTGCCGACCTTGTCGGCGTGGGAGAACGTCGCGGTACCCAAACTGCTCGACGGTGTCCGGCTGGGCAGGGCCAAACCTGATGCGATTCGATTGCTGGACCGCGTCGGGCTCGGCAACCGGACCGAGCACCGGCCGGCGGAACTGTCCGGCGGCCAGATGCAGCGCGTCGCGGTGGCGCGCGCGTTGATGATGGACCCGCCGCTCATCCTCGCCGACGAGCCCACCGGCAACCTCGACTCCGCGACCGGCGCCGCGATCCTGCAGCTGCTTGCCGAGGTGGCACACGAAGACGGCCACCGCCGGCTGGTGGTGATGGTGACCCACAACGCTGAGGCCGCCGCGGCGACCGATCGGGTGATCACCCTGCAGGACGGTCGGGTCGGTTCGGACATGCCGGCGGTCCCTGCGTGAAAATCACGGCGGCGGCCAGCCGACTGCGCGTGTTCAGCCTGCGTGAGCTCGCAGTGCATCGCCGTCGCACGCTAGCGTCGATCGCCGTAATGGCCGTTTCCGCAACGTATCTGGTCGCGATATTCGGCATCTTCGGCTCGATCACCGGATCGGTCAACCGGCTGGCCGACGGGATCGCCGGCGTGGCCGCGCTCGAGGTATCGGGCATCACCGACGCCGGGTTCCCCGAAACGATACTGGCCGACGTCGCCGCGGTACCGGGCGTCGCCACCGCGGCGCCGATGATCCGGACCTCCGCATCCACCGCGACGGGGCCGGTGTTGCTGCTCGGCACCGACGCGAGCGCCGCCGCACTGGGCGGCGCACTGAAGGACGCGGTCGCACGACCGGTGCAGGTGCTGTCCTCGACACCCAACGGCGTCCAGGTGGGGCCGCGGATGGGATATGCGAAAGGACAGTCGCTGCAACTGGGCTCGGGTTCGGTCACGGTGAGCGAGGTGCTCGCGGACAAGCAGTTCGCGGACCTCAACGGCGGGCACTACGTCCTGGCCCCACTGGCGTTGGCGCAGAACGTCACCGACCGCCCCGGACAGCTCGACTCGATCCTGATCACCACCAGACCGGGCGCCGACGCGGACACCGTCCGCGCCGCGGTCACCGCCGCGGTGCACGGCCGCGCCATCGTCGCCGCCCCGAGCCTGCGGTCAGCCCGGGCCGGCGACGGCGTCAAGCTGATGAACTACATGGCCCTGCTGGGCGCGGCGGTCGCGTTGGTGGTCGGCGCGTTTCTGATCTACACCACGATGACCATGGCGATCACCCAGCGCCGGCCCGTCATCTCCATGCTGCGCGCGATCGGTGGCCGACGCGTCACCATCGTCGGCGACATGATCGGGGAGGCGGCTGTCCTCGGGCTCCTCGGCGGTGCCATCGGAGCGGGCATCGGAATCCTGGCCGGCCGCATGGCAATTGGCCGCCTGCCTCCCGCGATGACCCAGGGGCTCGAGGCCCGAGTCCAGTACTGGCTGCCCGGCTATGCCATCCCGCTGGCCCTCGCGGCCACGGCGCTCACCTGCGTGGTCGCGTCGGTGATGGCCGCACGCCAGGTGTACAAGGTCGCGCCGATCGAGGCGCTGGCGCCGGTCGGTGCGTCGGCGGCGGACGTCGTGCCCCGATGGCTGCGGGTCGTTGTCGGGGTTGGCGCCCTCGCGGTGTTCGCGGTGTCCATCTGGGTGGTCCTCGGCCAACACGGCACCTTCGCGTTCGCCGCGATGGCCGCTCTGCTGAGCGCCGAGATCGCACTCGGCTTCGCGCTCACCGCACCGATCGTCAAGGTCACAGCCGCGGTGGCCCGCGTCTTCGGGCCGTTCGGGGCGCTCGCGGCGGCCACCATCGAACGCGCGCCGCGGCGGGTGTGGGCCACCGTGATGACCGTGCTCATCGGGGTCGTCACCACCGTGGTGATCACCGGCACCAACGCCGACATGATCCGCTCGGCCCGCGCCATGTTCGCTCCCGCCGCCGCCGTCGACGTGTGGGTGAGTGCGAACCCTCCCGACAGCTATCCCACCGACGCGCTGCCGCAAGGCCTTTCGGAAAAGGTGGCCGCGGTGCCCGGGGTGGCGCGGGTGACCGAGGGCGCGCTCGGGTTCGCCGTCGTCGGCGGCACCCGCGTCCTGCTCGACGGCTTCTCCGACGGGAGCCACGATTCGCTGTTCCGCGCGGTCGACGAACGCGTGCGCGCCGACGTTCTGGCCGGCCGCGGCGTGGTCCTCACGCAGAATCTGGGCGCCACTCTGCACGTCCGCGCCGGCGACCGGCTGCAGCTGCAGACGCCACACGGCCCGCGGCAGACACCGGTGCTCGCCCTGGTGCCCTTCTTCTCGACCGTGATCGGAACGGTAGGAATCGATCTCGGGCACATGCGGGCGTGGTTCGATCGCCCGGCGGCGACGACCCTGCAGATCACCGCGGCCCCGGGGGTAGACCGGCAACGCCTGTTGACCGAGGTGCGCCGGGTGGTGCCCGAACCCAACCATGTGTACGACGGCCGCGCCGCACTGGCGGGGCTGGAAGCCCCGCTGCATCAGAGCATGTTCATCGCCAACGCCGTGTGGGTCATCGTCGTGGCCGTGGCCGCCGTCGCGCTGCTCAACACCCTGACGTTGTCGGTGCTGGAACGCCGCCGCGAGATCGGCGTGCTGCGGGCCATGGGGTCCAGCCGCCGGTTCACCCTGCGGATGGTGCTGGCCGAGGCGGCCGGGATCGGTTTAGTCGGCGGCGTTTTGGGGCTGCTGTTCGGCCTGACCGACCAGTGGCTGTTCAGCCTCATCAGCGGGGAGATCATGAATTTTCAGGTCGGCTTCGGCCTGAGGCCGATGTCCCTGGCCTTCACCGCAGGCGCGCTGGCGATCTGCCTGCTCGGCTCGCTGCCACCCGCCCGGCGGGCCGCGCGGCTGAACATCATCGAGGCCGTCAGCGTGGAGTGAGGATGGCGAACCCCTGCAAATGGGGTTTGCACGGGAACGGCACCGGGGTGCGCGGGATGGTGCGCAGCGCCGTCGTGTCGAACCCGGCGGCGGCGATGGATTCCAGGGTTCGTCGGTTCGGCTCACAACCGGCGGCCAACCACGACCACGGTTTGGCGACCAGGTCCTGGAGCCGCCCGGTCGCGCCGTCCCCGCGCACATGCTCGAGGACCACCAGCCTGCCCCCGGGTGCGAGCACGCGCCGGATCTCGCCGAGCGTGGCGGCCACGTCGTCGACCGAGCAGAGCACCAGCCCGATGTGTACCGAGTCGAAGGCGTTGTCCGGGAAGGGAATCGATTCGCCGGTTCCCTCGACGATGTCGACGGCGACGCCGTGGCGACGGGCAAGCCGCGAAGCCATCCGCCGGAACGGCGCCTCCGGCTCCACGGCCGCGACCGACGTCACCGCGGCGGGCAGGAACCTCAAGTCAGTGCCCGGACCCAAGCCCAGCATCAGCAGCCGGCCCGTCGCGTGGCTGAGCGCCTCGCGGCGATAGCGGTGATAAAAGAGCCGGTCGAAGACCGGCTGGCCGAATCTGTACACGTACGGGAAGTAGGGATTACGGCGCGTCACTGATACCCAAATCCATTCGGAACGGCGGGTATTCGTCACGCATAAGGGACACGTACACGGCCACCCGATATCGCCATCGGACGATGCCCAGCAGAAGATCGAACATGCCCGCGGGGGTGGTCCCCGTGCACAACAACGACACCGCGGCGATCACGCACAACACCTGTAGGAGCGGCTCCATCGACCAGCAGAGCAGCACCTGAGGGATGGCCAACAGCCACTTCACCAGCACGGCCCAGTTCCTCAGCCGCTCCGGGTAGTCGACCTGCAGATCACCGGGATAGTCGGGCCGCGACGCGAGCGTGAAAGGCGGGTACCTGTCCGTGCTGTTCATCGGGAACCGGAAATTCATCACGCGCCACGACCAGCGCAGCACGCCGACGTTGAAGTCGAAGATGGGCCGCGGATACCGCCCGGTGAACAGGATGGCGACGCCGGCCACGACGGTCGACAGCGGATATAGTAGGTAGAGCCCGATCAAGATCGGGTAGTGCGGGAACGCCAGCACGCACCACTTCACCAGCCAGAGCCAGCGTGAGGGCGCATCGAGTTCACCTCGCACCCTGATGAATTCGTCGCTCATGGGCTGGATCGGCTGGTCGTCGCGGCCCCCAGTTCTCGGCTGATCTCCGCGGACATCCGCGGGTGACTCGTCCAGCGCAGAAACATCGTCAGTGCGCGGGCCTGCAGCCGGTCGGGGATCAAAGCGGCCGGCCGCAGCACGAACTCACCGTGCGAGACCGGCAGTGACGCCGCCCTGGACACGGCCATCACCTTGTGCCGGCGGGTCTTCTCATACCAGCGCAGTGCGCTCGGCACGTCGCCTTTGGAGGCGCTGCCCTGAAGACCCGACAGCGCCTTGCACAGCACCATGGTGTCGAGCAGCGCCTGGTTGGTCCCCTGCGCCAGGGTGGGCGGCATCGTGTGGGCGGCGTCGCCGAGCAACGTCACCGGGCCCCGGCCCGCCGGGGGTATCGGATGCCGGAAATGCGGATACGGCGAGTGCGCCAGATCATCGTCGGTCAGGGCCGCCAGCACCCGGTCGACGGCTTCCGACCATCCGGCGAAGTGGGACCGGATCGTTTCGATCGGACGTTGCGGCCGCACGAAGTCGTAGGACCACGGGAGGTCGAACCACCACTGCACCTCGGAACCCCCGGCCGGCCACAGGCCGAGGTTTCCGTTGTCGCCGATGACCATCAGTGCGGTGTCCTTGTCCGAGAGCTCCGCCAGGGCGATGAGCCCCTGCCAACTGCACCAGCCGGTGGGTTTGGCCTGCCGCCCGCCGACGCTGTCCCGGACCATCGAGTGCAGGCCGTCGGCGCCGATCAAGAGGTCTCCCTGGGCGGAGCTGCCGTCGTCGAACTCGACCCGCACGGCGTCGCCCGTAGCGGCCAATGCGATCGCACGGGCCCCGCATCGAATGCGGTCGGCCGGAAAGCCGTCCAGCAACCGTTCCAGCAGGACCCGGCGCGGAACCATCCGGACGGGCGCGCCGAGCCGATCCGCCATCGCGGACACGTCGAGCGTGGCAAGCGGATGGCCCGTGGCCGTCACGGCCCGCACGGTCGACAGCAGCTGACCGGCCCGGTCCATGTCGACGCCCAGCTGCCGAAGCACCGTCTCGCCGTTGGACCAGATCGTCACCGCACCGCCGGCCGCCCGCACATCCGGCCGACGCTCGAAGACGGTCACGTCGTGCCCGTCCCGCGACAATCCGCGGGCAACCGCGATCCCGCCGACACCGGCGCCCACCACCAGCGCCCGCAGTGGACGCTCGTGGCCAGACACCGCAGCCCCCGACCCCTAGAGCGAACGCTGCAACAGAACCTGGCCGCTATCGGCGGCCACCACCTGTACGGCCGCGATCTGGTCGACCGGCGTCGAGATGCTGCCCGCGGGCGTCGCGGTGTGGCCGGGTACGGCCACCCAGGTCGCCAGCCGGGTCTGGCTGCCGTCGCGACCCACCACGACCATCGCCAGCGTGTCGTGGTGCGCGTTGAGCGGGGCCAGGCACACGCACCGCAGGTTGATGGCGGTTCCCCAGTGCTGGCTGGACAGCTCGACCGTCGACGCCAGCAGGGTGGTGCCCACCTGCGCCATGGGCGCCGAGGACGCGGTCACCTGTTGCGACGGGGACGAGGAATACCCCTGCACCCCGACGAACACGCCGATCGCCAGCACCACCGCCGCGGCCGACGAGGCCACCCAGGTCACTATCCGCGTGCGGCGCCGGCGCCAGTGCACCTTGGCCAGCAACGACGTCAACAGCTCCGGCGACATCTCCGGTGTCGCCGACAATCCGGCGGCCGGACCGGAGTCGTTGATCGCCGCCACCTCGTCCGGGCCGAGCTGCGAGAGCAGCGCCGGCACGCCGCTCAGGTCGGCGACGGCCCCCCGGCACGCCGGGCAGTACGCCAGGTGCGCCTCGAATTCGCGTCGCTCCGCGGCCGACAACGAACCCAACACGTATGCGGCATCCCACATCACGTAGGGATCGTCCGGCGGGCCGATGCCCCGCAGCGGCGTCTTCATCTCATCCATTTCCTCAGCACCCTTCAAGCTTCGGAGCCCCTCAGCGGGTAACTCCAAGTTCCTGCAGAGTGAGTCGCAACGCCCGCACGGCGTAGTGTAATCGCGACTTCACCGTTCCCTCTGCGATCCCGAGGTCGGCAGCAATCTGCGCGGTGGTCCATCCGCGGTAGTACGACCGGTCGATCACGGCCCGGTGCTCGGCGGACAGCTGCGCCATCGCGTCGGCGATCAGCAGCTTGTCCAGCGCCGCGTTCACCTCGTCCGGCGTCGACCGTTCGGGCGCCCCCGCCTCGTCCGTCGACCCGACGACGTTGCGGAATCTTGCGCTGCGCCGGTCGTCGATGATCATGTTGCGCGCGACGGTGAACAGCCACGCCCGCGCCGAGCGCTCGGTGTCCCCGACGACCTCCGGATGCTGCCAGGCCCGCAGCAACGTCTCCTGCACGACGTCCTCGGACTGGCTCGCATCCCCCGTGAGCCGGAGCGCGTAACGCCACAAAACCGCTGCGTGCTCGTCGTACAGCGCCTTCATCAGGGCGGCTTCGGCGGTCCCGGACGCCCTCCAATTGCCTGCAACACGGGCCACTCCATCACCTCCGACTACTGAAACGAGTCGAACGGGTGCTCGGTTCAATCGCCGCGACCCGCCGCACCCGGCTTCGCCGCGCTTGCGATCGCGGCCCGTTCAATCGCCGCGACCCGCCGCACCCGGCTCCGCCGCACTTGCGATCGCGGCCCGTTCAATCGCCGCGACCCGCCTCGCCCGGCTAGGCCAGCGTCGTCAGGATGCGCGGTCCGGCGTCGGTGACCGCGACGGTGTGCTCCCAGTGTGCCGCACGGGACCCGTCGGAGGTGGTGACGGTCCACGCGTCGTCGAGCACCACGGTCTTGCCCGTCCCGAGCGTCAGCATCGGTTCGATCGCCAGCACCGACCCGGGGGCCAGCAGCGGGCCGCGCCCGGGTGAGCCCTCGTTGGGCAGGAAGGGGTCCATGTGCATCTGCCGCCCGATGCCGTGGCCGCCGTAGCCCTCCACGATCCCGAACGCGCGCCCGTGCCGGTCGGCCGCCGCGCGCGTGCCCGTTTCGATGGCGTGTGAGACGTCGGTCAGCCTGTTGCCGGGGATCATCGCCGCGATCCCGGCCTCCAGCGATTCCCTGGTGGCGTCGCACAGCGCCTGGTCGGCCGCGTCGAGGGTGCCGACGCCGAACGTGATCGCGGCGTCACCGTGCCAGCCGTCCAGGATCGCGCCGCAGTCGATGGACACCAGGTCGCCGGGGGCCAAGATCTCGGCGGCCGACGGAATCCCATGCACCACCCGCTCGTTGACCGACGCGCAGATCGACGCGGGGTAACCGTGATAGCCGAGGAACGACGGTATCGCGCCCGCCTCCCGGATCACCGACTCGGCGATCTGGTCGAGGCCCAGCGTCGACACCCCGGGCACCGCGGCCGCCCGCACCGCCTGCAGCGCGGCCGCGACCACTGCCCCCGCCGCCGCCATCGCGTCGAGCTCACCGGCGGTGCGCTGCGGCACGACTTTGTGTCTCCGCAGTCGCGCCAGCGCGCTCATCGTTACTTGCCCAGCGCTTGCAGGGCGCGGGCGAACACTTCGTCCAGGGTGCCGATTGCGTCGACCGTTTTGAGTTCGTCGCGGTAGTACTCGAGCAGCGGCGCGGTCTCGTCGCGGTAAACCTTCATTCGGTTCAGGATGATGTCGTCGGTGTCGTCGGCGCGGCCGCGGGCTTTGAGCCGTTGCAGCAGCTCGTCCTCCGAAACGCGGAACTCCAGCACCGAGTCGATGTCGGTGCCTCGGCGCTCGAGCATTTCGTGCAGCGCCTTGGCCTGCTCAGTCGACCGCGGATACCCGTCCAGGACGAAGCCCGCGGCCGCGTCGGCATCGCTGAGGCGGTCGTCCACGAGCTGATTGGTCAACTCCGAGGGAACCAGGTCGCCGGCGTCCAGATAGCGCTTGGCCTCCAGGCCGAGTTTGGTGCCGTTCTCGATGTTGCTACGAAACAGCTCGCCGGTGGAGATGTGCGGGATCCCGAGCTTTTCGGAGAGCTTCTGGGCCTGCGTTCCCTTGCCCGCCCCCGGCGGGCCCAGCAAAACGACTCTCACTTCAGGAACCCCTCGTAGTTGCGCTGCATCAGCTGGCTCTCGATCTGCTTGACCGTATCCAAGCCGACACCAATCATGATCAAAACCGCGGTACCGCCGAACGGCAAATTCTGGACCGCTCCGCCATTGCCGATTTGCAGGAACAAGTTGGGCAGCACCGAGATGGCGCCGAGGTAGATCGAGCCCGGCAGGGTAATCCTGCTCAGCACATAACGCAGGTAGTCGGCGGTGGGCTTGCCCGGCCGGATGCCCGGGATGAACCCGCCGAACTTCTTCATCTCGTCGGCACGTTCGTCGGGGTTGAACGTGATGGACACGTAGAAATACGTGAAGAAGATGATCAGCCCGAAGTAGATGCTGATGTAAATGGGATCGCTGGGGTCGGACAGGTAACTGCCGACGAACTTGTCCCACCAGCTGTTGCCCACTCCACCGCTGCCGCTGCGGATCAGCTGCGTGATCAGGTGCGGGATGTAGATGAGCGACGATGCGAAGATGACCGGAATGACGCCGGCCTGGTTGACCTTGAGCGGCAGGTACGTCGACGTTCCGCCGTACATGCGCCGGCCCACCATGCGCTTGGCGTACTGCACCGGGATGCGGCGCTGCCCCTGCTCGACGAACACCACGCCGACGATGATGGCCAGGGCGGCGACGCAGACGGCGGCGAAGATCATCCCGCCGCGGCTGTCCAGGATGGTCTTGCCCTCGGAGGGGATGCGGGCCGCGATGCCGACGAAGATCAGCAACGACATGCCGTTACCGATGCCCCGCTCGGTGATCAGCTCGCCCATCCACATCACCAGCGCCGCGCCGGAGGTCATCACCATCACGATGACGACCAGCGTGAAGATGCTCTGATCGGCGATGATGTCCAGCGAGCAGCCCTGTAGCAACCCGCCGTTGGCCGCCAGTGCCACGATGCTGGTCGCCTGCAGGATCGCCAGCGCGATGGCCAGATAGCGGGTGTACTGCGTCATCTTGGCCTGGCCGGACTGGCCTTCCTTGCGCAGTTCCTCGAACCGCGGGATGACCACCGTGAGCAGCTGCACGATGATGCTCGCGGTGATGTAGGGCATCACCCCGACGGCGAAAACCGTCAGCTTCAGCAACGCACCGCCGGAAAACAGGTTGATCAGCGAATAGATCTGTCCGGCCGCGCCGCCGCTGGCCTCCTTGATGCACTGCTGGACGTTCGGGAAATTGACGCCAGGGGACGGCAAAGCAGCGCCCAGCCGATAGAGAACGACGATTCCCAGCGTGAAGAGGATCTTCCGTCTCAGGTCGACTGTCCGCAGCGATGAGATGAAAGCCGAAAGCACTCTTCCTCCTGCGCAGCCGGGGGGTTTCCTGCATTACGCGCCCAACACCCGCAGGCCAGGACGTACGGCCGACTTATTCTGCAGCGCGTCAAACCGTGTACGAGACTAACAGCTGGTCTGGGCAAGCCCGTCCAGGGCCGTCACCGAGGACCCATAAAAACCACAGGAAGCCGCAAGCCGTGGGGCGTAGAGTGCTCTTGGTTCGTTGCATTTGCTAATTAAATGGGGAGAGCATGACACGCACTGACCAAGACAGTTGGGACTTGGCCTCCAGCGTCGGTGCCACGGCCACGATGGTCGCCGCGGCCCGCGCGCTGGCCAGCGAGGGCGCCGAGCCGATCATCCACGATCCGTTCGCGGCGCCCCTGGTGCGAGCTGTCGGCCTGGAATTCTTCCGCCAACTGGTCGACGGCGAAGTGGCGCCCACCGACGCGGAGGACGGCGAACGGGACCTGCAGCTGGAAACGGATTCGATCGCGGTGCGCACGCGCTTCTTCGACGACTTCTTTCTCAACGCCGCCCGCGACGGGATCCGCCAGTCGGTGATCCTGGCCGCCGGCCTCGACGCCCGTGCGTACCGGCTGAGCTGGCCGCCCGGGAGCGTGGTCTACGAGGTGGATCAGCCCAAGGTCGTCGAGTTCAAGACCGCCGCCATGACCGAGCTGGGCGCCTCCCCGACCGCCGAGCGGCGCGCCGTCAGCGTCGATCTGCGCGACGACTGGCCGGAAGCGTTGCGGCGCAGCGGTTTCGACCCGGCGCAACCGACGTCGTGGAGCGCCGAGGGTCTGCTCATGTACCTGCCGCCCGAAGCCCAGGACCGGCTCTTCGACAACATCACCGAGCTCAGCGCGCCCGGGAGCAAGCTGGCCACCGAATTCCACGGCGACTCCGGCCGGACGATGACCGAACGCGCCCAGCAGTTCAACGAGCGGTGGGCAAACCTGGGCTGCGACATCGACCTGTCTGGGCTGTTCTTCGACGGGGAGCGCAGCAACGTCGTGGACTACCTGACCGGCCGCGGTTGGCGGGTGGGCACCCGGGAGCGGCGCGAGTACTTCGCCGACTACGGCCTCGTCTTCCCGGACGACGAGACGTCGCAGCTGCGCAACATCGTCGCCGTCACCGCGACGTTGAGCTAGCCACCCGCGAAAGCCTTACGCCGCCAACGGCTTTGCCGTAGCTCAGGCGGGCCTGGCGGACGGCGCGCGCACCACCATCGGCACGGCGGGGAAGCACCAGGCCATCTCGGTGCGCGACTTGCGCAGGGCCGCGGTGCCGTAACCCTTCTTGCGGTGCTCCGGGTGGATCCAGATGCGCACGTTGACCTCGCCCCCGAGCAGCTCGCCGAACACCATCCCGACCTTCTCGCCGGAATCGACGGCCACGAACCACGCCGCCTCCTCGTCGTCGAGGCGCCCCAGCGCCGCGCTGATCTCGTCGTCGAGGTTGCCGGCCGGCCCGCCGGACCCGTCGCCGGCGGCGCCCATGTCCTCGGTGCGGGCAGCGAAGATGTCGCGGTCATTCTCCGCCGAGAACGGTCGCAGCTCCAGGGTCTCCCCCAAGCTGGCCGGGCGCTCGCCGAGGGTGAAGCTGAGCTGCTTGTTCAGGTCCTCGAGTTCGGCCAGGATCTTGCGGCGCGAGTCGATGGTGAGCTGATCGAACGACATCCCCATCACCGCTTCGGCGGCCACGTGGGAGGTATCGAGCAGGCGGACGATCGCCTCGACCGCGGCCGCCTTATTCTCGGACTCCACCACGACGTCGGCGATTTCATGCCGGCGTTCAAGAGCTTTCAGCAGGGCATCGGCGATCTCACGACGGGCGGCTTTGCGATCCTGGTCGGTCATTGCACCAGCCTAGAACGCCGCCGGAGGGAGCGCGCTACATCTCCGGGTTCCCAGCTGCAGGAACCGTTGGTAGCGGTCCTCGACTGCGGCGGCCCAGGCGGGGTCGGGTTCGACGACGCGCTCGGTGGAGACCCAGCGGGCAGCGTCGGCGATCGAGGTTTCCAGGCCGGCCGCCATGCGCCCGAGGAACGCCGCGCCCAGCGCCGCCCCCTCGGGCACCGCCGACACCTCCACCGGCCGCCCGGTGGCATCGGCGATGGCCTGCATCCACGGTCCGACCCGAGTGCCGCCGCCCGTGGCGACGATCCTTGCCACCGGCGCCCCGCTCAGCTCGATGAGCTGACGGACCACGAAGCCCGACGCCTCGTAGGCGGCCCGGCGCAGCGCTGCCGCGTCGTGAGTGAGGTCCAGCGCGTCGAGCACGGCACGGCGATCCGGGTCATGGAACGGAGTGCGCTCCCCGCGAAGGTAGGGCGACCACACCGGCACCCGCCCGGGCTGCGCGGCGGCCGGGTCGCCGGATGCGACCACGCGGTCCACCCAGCCGAGGAACAGCCCGCCGGCATTGCTCGCCCCGCCGATCTGGCTCTTGCCCGCGGCGGTATGGGGGATGGTCCACAGGCCCGGCACCTGCCGGGCCTCGGGGATGGTGGTCCACACGATCAAGGTGGTGCCGCACAGCACCAGCACGTCGCCGTCGCGGTCGGCGCCGGCCACGATCTGCTCGCACAACGCGTCGATGGCGCCGATTCCCAGCGCCGCGCCGCTGCCGTGCACCTGCCCGACGGCGGCCCCCATGCTCTCCACCCGCGGCATCTGTTCGGGCCGCGCGCCGCGCTCGGCGCACGCCTCGGGGTTCCAGCCCGTCCCGTCGAACAACGGGTACGCGGTCGCGGCGGTGGCGAAGTCGATCACCGCTTCGCCCGCAATGGCGTGGTTGGCCACCGCCGGCGCCGGCCAGTACCCCGCCGCGCCCGGCGCTTGCGCCGCCGTCCAGCGCAGGAACTCGGCGGCCTCGCCCAACGCCGGCAGCGGCTGCACGGGTTGCTCCGGTGTTCGGCCCCGTTCGTCGCCATACAACAGTCCCGGCGTCGTCGGCACGCCCGCGGCATCGACGGCCGTCAGCGACGGCACCATCGCCGATACGGCCACCGCGCGGACGTTCGGCCCGGGGTTCAGCTGGTTCAGCGCCGCCACCGGCCCCCGCCGCCACGCCTCGCCGGCGTCGTGCTCGAGCCGGCCGGGCGCCGGCACCCGCAACTGGTGCGGGATCCGGGCCCGCGCGGTCACCCGGCCGTCGGCGTCCGCGGCGACCGCTTTGACCGCGGTGCTGCCGACGTCGATGCCGATTGTGACGACTTCACGTGACACGGGCGTCACCGTACGCCAGCATTGGGGTTCGTGACGTCAAGACCGCGCGCGTTGGTGACGGCCCCGCTGCGGGGGCCGGGCTTCGCCAAGCTCAAGCAGCTGGCCGACGTGGTCTACGACCCTTGGATAAGTGAGCTCGAGCAGACCCCGCTGCGCATCTACAGCGCAGAACAACTTGCCGAGCGCATCACCGCCGAGGCCGCCGATGTCGTTGTGGTGGAAAGCGACTCGGTCGGCGGGCCGGTGTTCGACTTGGGCCTGCGGGTGATCGCCTCGACCCGCGGCGACCCCAACAACGTCGACATCGCGGGGGCCACCGCGGCCGGAATCCCGGTGCTGAACACCCCGGGCCGCAACGCCGACGCGGTCGCCGAGATGACGGTGGCACTGCTGCTGGCCGTCACTCGCCAGCTCCTGCCCGCCGACGCGGATGTCCGCAGCGGCAACATCTTTCGTGACGGCAGCATCCCCTATCAGCGGTTCCGCGGCTGGGAAATCGCCGGGCGCAGCGCCGGTCTGGTGGGCCTCGGCGCAGTCGGCCGCGCCACCGCATGGCGGCTGTCCGGGCTGGGCCTGCGGGTCATCGCTTACGACCCCTACAACGACGACGCCCGACACGGCCTGGACGAGCTGCTGGGCGAGGCGGATGTCGTCTCCCTGCACGCGCCCGTCACCGACGACACGGTCGGCATGATCGGGGCGCAGCAGTTCGCCGCCATGCGCGACGGCGTGGTCTTCCTCAACACCGCACGCGCCCAGCTGCACGACACCGACGCGCTCGTCGATGCGCTGCGCGACGGCAAGGTATCCGCCGCCGGCCTGGACCACTTCGTCGGCGAATGGCTGCCCACCGACCACCCGCTGGTCGGCATGCCCAATGTCGTGCTGACGCCCCACATCGGCGGCGCCACGTGGAACACTGAGGCTCGGCAGGCGCAGATGGTGGCCGACGACCTGGAAGCGCTGCTGGCCGGCGGTACGCCCGCCCACATCGTCAACCCGGAGGTGCTCGGCCCATGACGTCCGTGAAATCGGTGGCCCACCCCGAAACGGCGGTGCTCGACGCGGCCAAGGACATGCTGCGCCGGGGCCTGGTCGAGGGGACCGCGGGCAACATCTCCGCGCGGCGCTCCGACGGCAACATTGTCATCACCCCGTCGTCGGTCGACTACCGTGACATGCAGCTCGACGACCTCGTGCTCATAGACCCGGACGGAGCCGTGCTGCACGCCGCGGACGGCCGCTCGCCGTCCTCGGAGCTGCAGCTGCACCTGGCTTGTTACCGCGCTTTCGACGACATCGGCAGCGTCATTCACAGCCACCCGGTGTGGGCGACCATGTTCGCCATTGCGCACCAATCGATTCCGGCGTGCATCGACGAGTTCGCGGTGTACTGCGGCGGGGACGTCCGCTGCACCGAGTACGCCGCCTCCGGCACCCCCGACGTCGGCGCCAACGCCGTCAAGGCGCTCGACGGCCGGGGTGCCGCGTTGATCGCCAACCACGGCCTGGTGGCCGTGGGCCCACGACCGGACAAGGTGCTGCACATTACCGCCCTGGTCGAGCGCACCGCCCAAATCGTCTGGGGCGCAAGGGCACTCGGTGGTCCGGTGCCCATCCCCGAGGACGTGAACCGCAACTTCGCCGGCGTCTACGGCTACCTGCGCGCGAACGCCTGATGCGCCCGGTCCGGTTCGGCCGCGCGAGCGTGGCGCGGGTCCTCGAACTCCAATTCGACCTGGCGACACGCCTTTTCGCGCAAACACCGCCGTCCGGCTGGCAAGACAACGCCGACCTGCTGGTGCCGGATTTCTTCGACCCATCCGCCGATCAATGGCACATCGCGATCCAAAGCTGGGTCATCGAGGTCGACGGGTTGACCGTCGTTGTGGACACCGGTGTCGGCAACGACCGCCAACGCCCGCACATGCCGCCCCTGGACCACCTCAACACCGGATTCCTGGCCGCCCTGCGGTCCGCGGGCGTCGACCGCGCCGCCGTGGACGTGGTGGTCAACACCCACGTGCACTCCGACCATGTCGGGTGGAACACCATGCTGGACAACGATTCCTGGGTGCCGACCTTTCCCAACGCCCGATACGTGGTGCCGGCCGCCGACTACCAACACTTCGCACCTAATGGGCCCGCGGCAAGGCGATCGCCGCGCAACGAGGAGGAAGCGGCGCAGCAGCGCGGCGACCAGCTCGTGTTCGCGGACAGCGTCGCACCGATCGCGGCGGCGGGACAGCTCGTCCAATGGTCGGACGATTACCAGATCAGTGCGTCGCTGCGGCTGCGGCCCGCCCCCGGGCACACGCCGGGCTCCTCGGTGCTGTGGCTGGATGCGGGCAAGCCGGCGATCTTCGTCGGCGATCTCACCCACAGCCCGCTGCAACTCCGCCGGCCCGCCGACGCCTGCGCCTTCGACGTGGACGCACCCGCCGCCGCCGTGACCCGCCGCAGGATATTCACCGAGGCCGTTCAAGCGAAGGCGGCCGTGATACCCGCGCACTACCCCGGCCATGGCGGCGCGACGATCCGCGCCGTCGACGACCAATTCGACGTCGATCAGTGGCTCGACATCGATACGGTGTGAGCATGGCGCCGTACCGAGTGGTCCAGTGGTCGACCGGCAACATCGGCAAGCGAGCGCTCGGGGCGCTGTTGGACCGCAGCGACTTCGACGTGGTGGGGGTTCATGCATTCGGTTCGGACAAGGTGGGCCGCGACGCCGGCGAGCTGGCGGGCCAAGCCTCGGCCGGCGTTGCCGCAACCGATGACGCCGACGCGTTGATCGAACTCCGACCGGATTGCGTGTGCTACATGCCCCGCGCCATCGACTACGAGCTGGTGACCAGGATGCTGCGCTGTGGCATCAACGTCGTCACGACGGGAGATTTCCTGACCGGCACCCATCACCCGGTCGAACTCCCTGTCCTCGAAGCGGCGGCGCGGGAGGGACGCGCGACCTTCCTGGGCACGGGATTCGAGCCGGGCTTCATCAACGTGGTCGCCGGCTTCCTCACCGGCGCATGCCGAAAGATTCACAGCGTCAAGCTCGTCGAAACATTGGACTGCACCACCTATCCCGTATGGGACGTGTGGAAAGTGCTCGGATTCGGCAAAGTACCCCGGGAGCCGGTGACGCACATCGACCCGGCGACGCAGCGATACGGCCTCGGCTACTTCGAGACCCTGGACATGATCGCCACCATGCTGGGCGTCGAACTCGACTCCAAAGACGCGTTCGTTGAGCCGGCAGTGCTCACCCGCGATCTCAACCTGGGCTGGGTGGACTTCGCCGCGGGCACCGTCGGCGGCCAGCGCCGCACCTATCGCGGCCATCTGGGCGGGCGCCCCGTTGTCGAGCTCGCCATCTGCTGGACGATGAGCGACGAAGCGCTCGACCCGCAATGGCCCGACCCCAAGGGCTTCAGCGTGGTGATCGAAGGCCAGCCGCGCGTCGATGCGAACATCCGGTTCGGTCACCCGGGCGAGGACGTGATGACGGTGTTGATGGACAGCACCGCCGTCGCGGCGGTCAACGCCATCCCGTTCGTCTGCGACGCCCAACCGGGCGTCATCACCCCGATCGACTTGCCCATCACCGGGTCCCGCGGAGCCGTCACCGTTTGAGTTGCGGCAGTCAGGCCGCCCGGCCGCGCCATGTGCGTGGCGAAACGCCGTGGGTCCGGCTGAACAGCCTGCTGAAATAGCCCGCATCGCCAATCCCGACCCGCCCGGCGACCTCCGCGATCGGAAGGTCAGTCTGGGCCAGCAACCGACGCGCCTCGGCCATGCGGCGATCGGTGATCCACTCGCCGACGGTGCGCCCGGTGCGGCGCCGGACCACGGTGGTCAGGTGTCCCGGGGTGATGCCGAGTTCACCTGCCACGTCGCGCAGCGACAACTGCTCGGCGTGCCGCCGGTCGATCACGTCGAAAACCCCGGCCAGCAGCGGTTCACCGCTGCGCCGCAGCTCGGCAACCACCGGGCCGGCCAGGCGCGCGAGGTCGATCAACAGCAGGGTCAGATGCGCCAGCGCCGCCTGCCGATAACCCTCCTGCCGCGCACCCAATTCCGTTTCGATCGAACGGATCGCGGCGTCCCACGCCCCTCGTCGATCCGCGGGCACATCCAGGCGCAGGATCCCACCGGCCTGTCCGTGCAGGAACGGGAACAGCAGGGGGTGCGCCCGCCACGCCGGCCATGGCGATCGCGCGTCCTCGCCTAGCGCGGCGGGATCGAAGAACACCGCCACGCCGGCGTCGTGAAGCTCCAGCCGTCCGGGCTCGAGCACCCGGCCCGCGGCCGCCACATAGACCAGCCCGGCGACGGGAAGGTACCAGAGCGCCGGAAAGTCGTGAATGTGGCGTCCGCGCTCGATGAAATCGTCGGGACCCGACCGCACCACCGACACCGGTGGCGTGTCCGGATCGGTGCGGTATTCGTAGATCGGCACCCCCGCGCGCCGCCGAACCATCCGAGCAGGTCGCGTCATGTCACCAAAAATAGTCTAACTTTCTCCGAGGATCACCCAATTATTCAGCCGTCCATCGATTCACCATGGATTTCGTGACGAAACATCATCCACATGACTACTTGCCCGCCGCCGGCCACGACGCGCTGCTGCCCTGCTACGACCTGATCTCACGCCTGCTGGGCATCAAACGGGTCCACCAGACCCTCATCGCTCAGGCCGAGCTGGCCGACTGCCATCGCATCCTGGAAATCGGCTGCGGCACCGGGAATCTCATCCTTCGCGCCAAACGCGACTATGCCCACTTGGAGGCGGTCGGATGTGACCCCGACCCGCGGGCCCTTGACCGGGCGCGACGAAAGGGGAACGACGTCCGTTTCGAGCACGGCTATGCGGAGCGGCTTCCGTACGCCGACGGCGAATTCGACCGGGTGCTGTCGTCGATGATGCTCCACCACATCGACGATCGGGCGAAAACTGCTGCGGCTCAGGAGATTTTCCGCGTGCTGCGGCCCGGCGGCCGGTTGCACCTGGTCGACATCGGCGGCGAGAAGGCCACCGACCACGGCCTCCTGGCGCGGCTGATCAGGCGCAATCCCCACGCGGCCGCCAACCTGGGCGATGCGATCCCTCGACTGCTGACTGCGGCGGGATTTGACTGCACCGAGGTCGCATCGGAGCCGCATCGCGTCCTCGGGCGACTGAACTACTACCGCGCGACCCGCCCCGCCTGACGCTGGTCGACAGCGACTTTCACCGCGCCGCCAGCTGCCGCGCCAGGGCCACCCCCAGCCCTGACGCCGTGCCCGCGATGCGCACCCGATCACTCATCCGTCACGGTTGCCGCGAATCGGGGGAAGCGTACAGTGGTGGAGGCTTGTTATATTAGCTAAATATTAGCCTAACTACTTCTGAATAGGGGCGAACATGAGTTCCACCAGGTATGAGGGCGACACCTGGGACCTGGCGTCCAGCGTCGGGGTGACCGCGACGATGGTCGCGGCCGCGCGCGCCGTCGCCACCCGCGCCGACCGTCCGCTGATCAACGACCCGTTCGCCGAGCCGTTGGTGCGGGCCGTGGGCGTCGACCTCCTCACCCGGCTGGCGACCGGCGAGGTGAACCCGGACGAGCTGAACGACGCGCACGACGGCGCGACCGGATCCACCGGCGCGATGTCCCGGATGGCCGACAACATGGCCGTGCGCACGAAGTTCTTCGACGAGTTCTTTCTGGATGCGACGCGTGCGGGCATCAAGCAGGCGGTGATCCTGGCCTCGGGGCTGGATGCCCGCGCCTACCGGCTGGCGTGGCCCGCCGGGACCGTCGTCTACGAGGTAGACCAGCCGCAGGTGATCGACTTCAAGTCGCGCACGCTGGCCGAGCTGGGCGCCGCGCCCACCGCCGACCGGCGCGTGGTGGCCGTCGACCTGCGCGACGACTGGCCAGCCGCCTTGCGCGCCGCCGGATTCGACCCGGCCCAGCCGACCGCCTGGAGCGCCGAGGGCCTGCTGGGCTACCTGCCGCCGGAGGCGCAGGACCGCCTGCTGGACACCATCACCGAACTCAGCGCCCGGGGCAGCCGAGTGGCGGTCGAAAGTGCGCCCAACCCCGAGCCCGGGGACGAGGAGAAACTCAAGGAGCGCATGCAGCACATCTCCGAACGCTGGCGGGCGCACGGTTTCGACCTGGCCATGGCGGGGCTCGTGTACTTCGGGGACCGCAACGAGGCCGCCCCCTACCTCGGCGAGCGCGGTTGGTCGCTGAACGGCGCCAGCATCCGGGAGCTGTTCTCGGCCAACGGGCTTCCACCGCTCGAGGACGACGACATCCGCATGGGCGAGATGCTTTACGTAAGCGGCACACTGGACAAGAAATAGGAGTCTTTGCATGACTATGGAATCGGGACGTACGGAAGGCGACAGCTGGGGACCCGGGTCCAGCGTCGGGGCGACGGCCACCATGGTCGCCGCCTCCCGCGCGGTGGCGTCGCAGGGACCCGACGCGTTACTCGACGATCCGCTCGCCGAACCGCTGGTCCGCGCCGTCGGCCTGGAGCCCTTCATCCGCATCGTCGAAGGACAGGTCGATTTCGAGGACGATCCGCTGTTCAATCGCAAGGCCCGGGCGGAGCAGATCACGGTTCGCACCCGGTTTTTCGACGACTTCTTCATCGGTGCCACCAAAGCTGGTGTGCGGCAGGCGGTGATCCTGGCGTCCGGCCTGGACACCCGCGCCTACCGCTTGCCGTGGCCGGCGGGCACCGTCGTCTACGAGATCGACCAGCCGCAGGTCATCGCGTTCAAGACCGACACGCTGGCCGGGCTCGGCGCCGCCCCGACAGCCGAGCGCCGCGCGATCGCCGTCGACCTGCGTGACGACTGGCCGGCGGCGTTGCGCGACGGCGGATTCGACGTGACGCAGCCCACCGCGTGGAGCGCGGAAGGGCTGCTGCCGTACCTGCCGCCGGAGGCGCAGGACCGGTTGTTCGACAACATCACCGCGCTCAGCGCGCCGGGCAGCCGGGTGGCCACCGAACACGTGCCCGACCCCAACGTCTTCTCCGACGAGCGATTGCAGCGCATCAGCGAACGGTGGCAGCGCTTCGGCTTCAACCTCAACGCGGCCGACCTGTTCTACCGGGGCGAACGCAACGTCGTCGTCGACTACCTGAAAACCCACGGCTGGCGGGTGGAGACACACCCGGCCCGGGAATTGTACGCGCAGAACGGCTTTGAATTTCCCGAGGACGAGATGTCGGCCACGTTCGGCGAGTTGAGCTACGTCGCCGCGACGCTGGCGTAGCGGGTTGGCTAAGGTCTCCCCCATGTCACGCGCTCACGACGACGAGTGGGATCTGGCGTCCAGTGTGGGCGCGACCGCGACCATGGTGGCCGCCGGGCGCGCCATGGCGACGAAGGATCCCCGCGGCCTGATCCACGACCCGTTCGCCGAGCCGCTGGTGCGCGCGGTCGGGGTCGACTTCTTCACTAAGATGATGGACGGCGAGCTCGACCTCGACGCGATCGAGAATGCGTCGCAGGTGCGCATGCAGGCGATGGTCGACGGAATGGCCGTGCGCACCAAGTATTTCGACGACTACTTCGTCAACGCCACCGGCGGCGGAATCCGGCAGGTGGTCATCCTCGCATCGGGGTTGGACGCGCGCGCCTACCGGCTGCCGTGGCCGGCCGGCACGGTGGTCTACGAGATTGACCAGCCCCGCGTCATCGAATTCAAGACGGGCACGTTGGCCGGCATCGGCGCCGAACCGACCGCGACGCGGCGCACCGTGCCGATCGACCTGCGCGCCGACTGGCCGGCCGCCCTGAAGGCGTCCGGCTTCGATCCGACGGCGCCAACCGCCTGGCTGGCCGAGGGTTTGCTGATCTACCTGCCGCCGGAAGCCCAGGACCGGCTGTTCGACAACATCACCGCGCTCAGCGCGCCCGGGAGCACGATCGCCACCGAATTCGTACCCGGCATCATCGATTTCGATGCCGACAGGGTGCGGGAGATGTCCGGTTCCTTCCGCGACCACGGCGTGGACATCGACATGGCGTCGCTGGTCTACGCCGGCGAACGCAACCACGTCCTGGACTATCTGCGGTCCAAGCGGTGGGACGTCGAGGGCACCACCCGCACGGAACTGTTCCGCCGCCAGGGTATAGAGGCGCCGCCCCCGCAAAACGACGACCCGCTCGGTGAGATCATCTTCATCAGCGGCAATCTCACCGGCTAGCTTCCTAGAACCGCGACGGGCCCGGCCACAGCACGCTGGCGCCGCTCAGCGTCTGCTCGACGTTGTCGAGGACGCCGGTGACCGTGCGGCCCAGCAGGGCGGCCAGCGCGTCCGGCAGCGATGCGGCGGCGGGTTGCGACGAGGCGCGCGGCCGCACCATGTCCAGCAGCGACGAGCCCGGATAACTGACGATGCGGACGTCGCTGTCCTCGTCGAGGCCGGCCAGGACTTTGGCCCGGCGCACGGCGGTGCGGAACCCGCCGAGTTCGTCGACCAGGCCGCGGTCCAGCGCGTCGGCGCCGGTCCAAATCCGTCCCTGCGCAACACGATCGACCGCCTCGGCGGTCAGGTTGCGAGCTTCGGCGACCCGCTGCACGAAGTCGGCGTAGAACAGGTCCGCCTCGGCTTCGCGATGCGCCTGCTGCTCCGGCGTGAACGGTGCGTCGATCGACCAGGCGTCGGCATTGGCGTTGGTGCGCACGGTATCCGACCCGACGCCCAACCGTTCCAACAGATCGCGGATCACCAGCTTGCCGGTGATCACACCGATCGAACCGGTGACCGTCGCCGGGCTGGCGATGATCGCGTCGGCCCCCATCGAGACGTAGTAACCGCCGGAGGCGGCGACCGCGCCCATCGAGGCGACCACCGGCTTGCCCCGCTTGCGGGCGCGGGTCACTTCGCGCCAGATGCTCTCCGACGCGGTGATCGTGCCGCCGGGGCTGTTCACCCGCAGCACGATCGCGGACACCGAGTCGTCGGCGCCGGCCTCCCGTAGCGCCGCCCCGATGGTGTCGCCGCCGGCGGTGGCCGTGCCCAGCGGCAGGAACTGCGGCCCACCGCGTCCGTCGACGATCATGCCGTCGACCGTGATGACGGCCAGGGTCGGCTTGGGCCGGCGGCCGGGAACCGGTGGCTTGGGTGGGGCCAGCCGGGAGCGGGCCGCACCGGCATAGCGCGTCAAGTACAGCCGCGGCGGGGCGGCGTCATCCGAAACATCCTCAACCCCAACCAGTTCCGCTATGCGGGCGTAGGCTTCGTCGCGAAATCCGATCCGGTCGAGCAGCCCGGCGGCCACGGCGTCGTCACGCAACAGCGGCGCGCGATCGGCCAGCGCGTCGAGCGCGCCGGGGTCGAGCTTGCGCGATTCGGCGATCGCCTGCCACGCCTGCTGCTGCAGGCTTTCCAGCATCCGGGTGACGGCCTCGCGGTGGGCCGTGGTGAAGCCGTGTTCGGTGAAACGGTTTGCCGCCGACTTGTATTGGCCGCGCGCGACGAATTGGGGTTCGATCCCCGCCTTGTCGAACGCGTCGCGCAGGAAGGTGGCGTTGCTCGCGAAGCCGATCAGCCCGACGCTTCCCGACGGCTGCATCCAGACCTCGCCGAACGCCGAAGCCAGGTAGTAGGACAGCGTGCCCGGATAGGTTTCCGCCCAGGCCAGCGACGGCTTGGCGGCGGTGAACGCGGCGATCGCCTCGCGCAGCTCCTGCACCGCCGCCGGTGGTGAGGCCGTAAGTTGCACGCGGGCGATCAGCCCGGCGACCCGCGGATCCTCGGCCGCGCGGTGGATGGCGGCGACGGCGTCGCGCAGCGCCATCGGCCTGCCACCGGTGAAGATCGCGAGCGGGTCGAAACCCGTGGCCTCCGGCGGCGCCGATCGCAGGTCGAGCTCGAGGACACAGCCATTGGGTACGCCGTGGTGGCGGGCGGTATCTACTCGTACGGCCAACGCGCGGACGTCGTCGACCCCGGGCATCGAGGGCAGGAAGGCGAACATGTTTGCAGCGTACCGACACCGCCGCCGTACGGTGGTGGGGTGAGGTTCTCGATCGCCATCCCCCAACTCGACTACGACCGGTTCGACGCCGAAGGGCTGCGCGCTTACCTGCTTCGGGCCGAGGAGCTCGGGTTCGAGGGGGGTTGGGTGCTCGAGCAGATCATCGGGGACGCACCGCTGCTGGCACCGCTGGAGCTGCTGGCCTACTGCGCGGCCTGCACCGAGCGGCTGCGCCTGGGGGTCGCCGTGCTGGTGACGTCATTGCACGATCCGCTGCAGCTGGCCTCCTCCGTCACCGCGGTCGACCGGCTCAGCCACGGCCGGCTGGACGTCGGCGTCGGGACGGGCGGCGGCTTCCGCAGGTTCGCCGCGTTCGGCGTCGAAAAGGATACGTACATCTCGTATTTCACCGAGGGCCTCAAGCTGATGAAGGCCGCCTGGTCCGACGAACCCCGGGTTACCTTCCATGGCCGGTTCCGCGACGTCGACGACGTGCCGATCCAGCCAAAGCCGGTACAGCGGCCGCACCCACCCATCTGGTTCGGCGGGCTGGCCCCGAAGGCACTGGCCAGGGCGGTGCGCCATGGCGACTCCTTCCTGGGCGCCGGTTCGTCGACCACCCAGGCCTTCGCCGGGGCCGTGACCGTGGTGCGTCGTGAACTCGACGAACAGCAAAGGGACCCAGCCCATTTCACCGTCGGCAAACGCGTGTACCTAATGGTCGACGACGATGCGACGCGGGCCCGCGAGCGCGTGCTGGCCGGCCTGCGGCGAATCTACGGCAAGATGCCCGGCGTCGAAGACGTTCCGGTGTCGGGCACGCCCGACGACGTGGCACGGGGGCTGCGCGAGGTGATCGACGCCGGGGCCGAATACCTGCTGCTCAATCCCGTCGGCGTCGATGTTCCAGAGAACCGGGAGCAGATGGAACGCCTTGCCGCGGAAGTCATTCCGCTGCTGGGCTGACTACAGCTCGGTCGCCGAGCCGCCCGCGGCGGTGATCTTCTCGCGGGCGCTGCCGCTGAACTTGTGCGCGGAGACCTCGAGCTTGACGGTCAGCTTGCCGTCGCCGAGGACCTTGACCAACGCGTTTTTGCGGACCGCGCCCTTGGCCACCAGCTCGTCGACACCGATGGAACCGCCCTGGGGGAACAGCCGATTGAGGTCGCCGACGTTGACGACCTCGTATTCGGTGCGGAATCGGTTGCGGAAGCCCTTGAGCTTGGGCAGCCGCATGTGAATCGGCATCTGGCCGCCCTCGAAGGTGGCCGGCACGTTCTTGCGGGCCTTGGTGCCCTTGGTGCCGCGGCCCGCGGTCTTGCCCTTCGAGCCCTCACCGCGACCGACGCGGGTGCGGGCGGTCTTCGACCCGGGCGCGGGCTTCAGGTCGTGCAGCTTGATCGTCATTTCTTCTTCCCTCCGGTCCCTGCGGCTTGCGCCTCGGCCGGCTCCACCTCGACGAGGTGGTTGACCACCGCGATCAGGCCGCGGGTCTGCGGGTTGTCCTCACGGATCACCGAATGGCGAATCCGTCGCAGGCCCAGGGTGCGCAGGCTCTCCCGCTGCTTCCAGCGGGCCCCGATGGTGCTGCGCACCTGGGTGATCTTCAGTTGGCTCATTGCGGTGCCGTTCCCTCACGCGCGGCACTGGCGGCCAGCGCTTCGCTTTCCCGTCGCGCCTTGAGCATTCCGGCCGGGGCGACGTCCTCGATGGGCAGCCCGCGGCGGGCCGCCACCTCCTCGGGACGCTGCAGCAGCTTGAGCGCGGTGACGGTGGCATGCACCACGTTGATCGCGTTGTCGCTGCCCAACGACTTGGCCAGGATGTCGCGCACCCCAGCGCATTCCAGCACCGCACGCGCCGCACCGCCGGCGATCACACCGGTACCCGGGCTGGCCGGACGCAGCAGCACCACGCCGGCTGCGGCTTCACCCTGCACCGGGTGCGTGATGGTGCCACCGATCAGCGGTACACGGAAGAAGCCCTTGCGTGCCTCCTCGACGCCCTTGGCGATGGCGGCCGGAACTTCCTTGGCCTTGCCGTAGCCGACGCCGACCATGCCGTTGCCGTCGCCCACGATGACCAATGCGGTGAAGCTGAAGCGCCTACCACCCTTGACCACCTTGGAGACACGGTTGATGGCGACGACCCGCTCCAGGTAGTTGCTCTTGTCGCCGTCGCGGTCGCGTCCACCGCGGCCGCCGCCATCGCGCCGGCCGCGGCTGTCGCGGTCACCGCGCGAGTCACGGCTGTCCGGGGCGCCCTGCCCGCCGGCCGACTGTTCCGCCATTATGCGGTCCTTCCAGTCTTGTTCGAGGTCTCGATCATCTAGAAACTCAATCCGTTCTCGCGGGCGGCATCGGCCAGCGCCGCAATCCGTCCGGCGTAGGTGTACCCGCCGCGGTCGAACACCACGGTGTCGATGCCGGCGGCCTTGGCGCGCTCGGCGATCAATTGGCCCACCCGCACGCTGCGGGCCTTCTTGTCGCCCTGCAGGCCCCGCACATCGTCCTCGATGGACGACGCGGCGGCCACCGTGGTGCCGTTCTCGTCATTGACCAGCTGCACGTGAATGTGCCGCGCGGACCGGTTGATGACGAGCCGCGGGCGCTCCGGGGTGCCGGCGATCTTCTTGCGAAGCCGGGCGTGCCTACGCAGCCGCGAGACCCGACGAGTTGCGGATACGCTCTGCCCCACCGGCTTTCGCGCGGCGGTGTCAGCTTGTTTTTGCGCCATGACTACTTACCTGTCTTTCCGACCTTGCGGCGGATCTGCTCGCCCTCGTAGCGCACGCCCTTGCCCTTGTACGGGTCGGGACGGCGCAGGCGGCGGATGTTCGCCGAGATCTGACCGACCTTTTGCTTGTCGATGCCGGTAATCGAGAACTTCGTCGGGGACTGGACCGCGAACGTGATGCCCTCGGGCGCCTCGATGACCACGGGATGGCTGTAGCCCAGCGCGAACTCGAGGTTGGCGCCCTTGAGCTGCACGCGGTAACCGACCCCGAAGATCTCCATCTTGGTGGTGTATCCCTCGGTCACGCCGGTGACCAGGTTGGACACCAGGGTGCGCGACAGCCCGTGCAGCGAGCGGTTGCGCCGCTCGTCGTTGGGGCGGGTGACCACGATGGCGCCGTCGTCGTTGCGGGCCACCGTAATCGGTTCGGCGACGGTCAGATTCAGGCTGCCCTTGGGCCCCTTCACCGAGACGTTCTGGCCCTCGATCGTTACGTCGACTCCGGTGGGAACCGGAACCGGCTGCTTACCAATGCGCGACATGTCTACTCCCTCACCACACGTACGCGAGGACTTCGCCGCCCACGCCCTGTCTGGCTGCCTGACGATCGGTCAGCAGGCCCGAGGAGGTCGAGATGATCGCCACACCCAGGCCGCCGAGCACGCGCGGCAGGTTGGTGGATTTCGCGTACACCCGCAGACCGGGCTTGGACACTCGCCGCAGTCCGGCGATGCTGCGCTCCCGGCTCGGTCCGTACTTGAGCTGGACGATCAGCGACTTGCCCACCCGAGCGTCTTCGGTCCGGTAATCGCTGATGTAACCCTCGCTCTTGAGGATCTGGGCGATGTTGGCCTTGATCTTGGAGTGCGGCAACGCCACCTCGTCGTGATACGCCGAATTGGCGTTGCGCAGACGTGTCAAGAAGTCTGCGATCGGATCCGTCATCGTCATCGAGCGCCACTCCTCTTCATCGCTGCGCTCTGCATCGTCGTTGTCGCAGTCATGACAGTGTCTGTCACCTTCCTCGCGGTGGTTCCCGGTCAGGGCCTGTCGCGTGCCTGTTCTGGGTTGGTCTAGGGGTCCTGGCTCTTACCAGCTGCTCTTTTGCACGCCGGGCAGCTCGCCCGCGTGCGCCATCTCGCGCAGGCAGATCCTGCACAGGCCGAATTTGCGGAAGACCGCGCGCGGGCGGCCGCACCTGTTGCAGCGCGTGTAGCCGCGCACCGCGAACTTCGGCTTGCGTGCGGCCTTGTTGACCAGTGCCTTCTTCGCCATCTACTCAGTTCTCCTTGAAGGGAAAGCCGAGGGCCCGCAACAGCGCTCGTCCTTCGTCGTCGGTCGTCGCCGAGGTGACGACGTTGATGTCCATGCCGCGAACCCGGTCGATCTTGTCCACGTCGATCTCGTGGAACACCGACTGCTCGGCCAGCCCGAACGTGTAGTTGCCCACACCGTCGAACTGCTTGGGCGAAAGCCCGCGGAAGTCACGGATACGGGGCAACGCGATCGAGGTGAGGCGGTCCAGGAACTCCCACATGCGGTCTCCGCGCAGGGTGACGCGGGCGCCGATCGGCATGCCCTCGCGCAGCTTGAACTGCGCGATGGACTTGCGCGCCCTGCGAATCTCGGGCTTTTGCCCGGTGATCAGCGCAAGGTCGTTGACCGCGCCGTTGATCAGCTTCGCGTCCCGCGCCGCATCGCCAACGCCCATGTTGACAACAACTTTCGTCACGGTCGGGATCTGCATGACGTTCCCGTAACCGAACTGCTGCTGCAACGAATCGCGAATCTCGCCGCGGTAGCGCTCTTTCAGGCGGGGCTGAACTTTCTCTGCGGTGGTCATCAGATGTCCTTGCCGTTGCGCTTGGAGATACGAACCCGCTTGCCGGTCTCCTCGTCGACCCGGTAGCCGACGCGGGTGGGCTTGCCGTCGGAGTCGACCACCATCACGTTGGAGGCATCGATCGGCGCCTCCTGGGTGACGATCCCACCCGACTGGGCTCCGCGCTGGTTGCTCGAAACCGCGGTGTGCTTCTTGATCGAGTTGACGCCCTGGACCAGGACCCGGTTGCGCTCCGGGTAAACCTTGAGCACCTTGCCTTTGGCGCCCTTGTCCTTGCCGGCGATGACCAGGACGGTGTCGTCCTTCTTGATTTTCACTACAACACCTCCGGGGCCAGCGAAATGATCTTCATGAACCGCTTCTCACGCAGCTCGCGGCCGACGGGGCCGAAGATGCGCGTGCCGCGCGGGTCGTTGTCGGGCTTGATGATCACCGCGGCGTTCTCGTCGAACTTGATGTAGCTGCCGTCCGGGCGGCGGCGCTCCTTGACGGTGCGCACCACGACGGCCTTGACCACATCCCCGCGCTTGACGTTGCCGCCGGGAATGGCGTCCTTGACGGTGGCGACGATGACGTCTCCGATGCCGGCGTAGCGTCGCGACGAACCGCCGAGCACCCGGATGCACAAGATCTCCTTGGCGCCGGTGTTGTCGGCGACCTTCAGCCGCGATTCCTGCTGAATCACTCGATCTCCTGACCTGGTTGCGTGTGCACGGCAGGAGGCAAGCCACAGCCCACCGAATAACCTGACATGCGCGGTCTTTGTCACCGAAGGGCACGCGGGGCCGATTCGCACCGGCCGAGGTCTGCCCAAGGCAACCCCTAGAGTCTAGGTGACGACCAGCTCAGAGCCAAATTCGCGGCCGAGGCGGCTTTGGGGCGGGCTCAAGGAGCCGTTCCCCCGATTCTCCGGATATCTGCGAGGTGGTGCACGCCTTCGTGCATCGCCTGGCGCACGAACCAGCGGGCGGTGCGCTGTTCGCCCGGCAACCGGGTCGCGGTGCGGTCCCAGTCGTGGTCTTTGACGCGCGCGACCTCGTCGCGGAAGCCCGCCACGGCGGCGGCGAGCTCGACGAGCGTGGCGTCGATGTCGCAATCGTTGTACCGGAAGCGGCGGGCCCGCAGATCGTTGAACATCGGCTCGCACGCGGGCTCGTGCTCGGTGCGGACGCGGTGCAGCCGGATGGTGAAGGAGACGTAGACGTCGCGCAGATGACAGAGGTATTCGGCGACCGACCACACTTCGGGGCTGGGCCGTGACCGCCGCGCCCCGGGCGGGATCACGGAGATCGCCTCACGAACCGCGTCCGGCAGACCGGCGATGACACCGACCGCGTCGTCGGTCCGAGTGTCCGAGTACCTCATTCCACAATCAGCGCAGGCGTGATCTTCGGCCGCCAGTGGGGGCAGGGACGCGGGCATCTCCAAATCCTCCCCCCAGCTCGGTGGCGGCCGGTTCGCGACCACCCGCCGGGCTGCAGGGCATCCCCGGACTCAGCCGTCGATGTGCATCGGCGGGTCGGCGAAGGCGGGATCCGACGGGCGCTGGTCGGGCCCCATCGACTCGCAGTGCCCGTCGGGCACCAGGTAGGAACTGGCGCCGTTGGGAATCAAGCGGGGAACGGCCACGCAACGTTGCCAGGTGCCGTCGGGCTGGACCGGCCCGTCGCACTTACTGAGGACATTTCCTCCGTACTGGCAGCCCGCGCTGGCCGGCGGCGCCGAGGCGATCAGCTCCGCGGCCAGGAGCAGGCTGGCGAATCCTCCGACGATGCCGCGCTTCATGCTTGCCTCCCGTCACCAGCCCAGCCAGCAAGTACTGACGCTACCGCTTGGGTAAGTGGCATTGGCTGCCTTTGAGGTCTCGATTCGCGTGCCAGGCGAGTGGCGCCTGTTCGCGGTCGTATAACCCCTTGACCGGCCGTCAAAACGGCGGTGGTTCGTCGTCGGGCGGCGGTGCGGGTCCGGCACGTTGTGCTCGGCGGGCTTGGTGGTTGTTGCGGCGTTCGGTGGCTACCCGGGAGGCGCGGTCTTGGGCGCGGGTGCGGCGGCGTTTGG
>NZ_LZIL01000071.1 GCF_001667075.1 Mycobacterium sp. 852014-52450_SCH5900713
ACACGTTTTATGACTGACCCGCACGAAATGCGGGCGATGGCGGGCCGCTTCGAGGTGCACGCCCAGACGGTTGAGGACGAGGCTCGCAAGATGTGGGCGTCCTCGATGAACATCGCCGGCTCGGGCTGGAGCGGCCAGGCGCAGGCCACCTCGTACGACACCATGGGTCAGGTCAACCAGGCCTTCCGCAACATCGTCAACATGCTCCACGGAGTGCGGGACGGACTGATCCGCGACGCGAACAACTACGAGCAGCAAGAGCAGGCCTCGCAGCAAATCCTGGGCAGCTAGCACTCGAAACCCGCTGTCTTCCAACACTTTAAGGAGCTAAGCAATGACCATTAACTACCAGTTCGGCGATGTCGACGCCCACGGTGCCTTGATCCGCGCCCAGGCCGCGTCTCTGGAGGCTGAGCACCAGGCCATCGTTCGCGATGTGCTTGCTGCGGGTGACTTCTGGGGCGGTGCCGGTTCGGTGGCCTGCCAGGAGTTCATCACCCAGTTGGGTCGCAACTTCCAGGTGATCTACGAGCAGGCCAACGCCCACGGGCAGAAGGTGCAGAGCGCCGGCAGCAACATGGCCAGCACCGACAGCGCCGT
>NZ_LZIL01000072.1 GCF_001667075.1 Mycobacterium sp. 852014-52450_SCH5900713
CCCGGCGGGGGGGGGGGGGGGGGGGTAGACGCCCGCGGGGAGGTGGGGGGGGGGGGGGTGGGGGGGGGGGGGGGGGGGGTGTGGGGTGGGGGGGGGGGCCGTCGGCGAATCGTTCAGATACCTGCGCAGCCGAAGCAACTGGTTGACCACCATGCCGACGCCCAGCAGCATCAGCCCCACCACTATTGCGACCACGATTGCGGCGCTCACGCCCTCCATGATGGCAGGACGGGGTTTTAACCTCGCCCATTGCTGGGTAGCCACACCGGCATGAGTAACGAGGACAAGCTGAAGAACAAGATCGAAGACCTGGGCGGGCGGGCCAAAGAGGCCGTCGGCAAGGCGACCGGAGACCACGACACCAGGGACGAGGGCCGGGCCGACCAGGCGAAGTCCAGCCTCAAGGACGCGGGCGAGAAGGTGAAAGACGCGTTCAAGAAGTGAGCGGGCTTTCCGCGCTGCGCCGGCTGCCAGCGCTCGTTGGACTGGCGGCGCTGGTAGCCGGCGCCCTGGTGTCCAGCGCGCCCAGCCCATCGGCGTCCGCGGAACCGTGTCCCGATGTCGAGGTGGTGTTCGCCCGCGGGTCGGGCGAGCCGCCCGGCATCGGCGGCATCGGCGGGTCGTTCGTGGACGCGCTGCGCTCGCAGATCGGCTCGCGGTCGCTCGGGGTGTATGCAGTGAATTACCCCGCCAGCACGGACTTTTCGGCTCCCGACTTCCCGCAGACGGTGGTCGACGGCATCCGTGACGCCAGTTCGCACGTCGAAGCCACCGCCAAGAACTGCCCCAACACCCGCGAGGTGCTCGGCGGGTACTCGCAGGGCGCCGCCCTGGCCGGGTATGTCACCTCGGCGGCCGTGCCGCCGGGGGTGCCCGCGTCGGCCGTGCCCCCGCCCATGCCGACCGATGTCGCCAACCATGTCGCCGCGGTCACCCTATTCGGAACGCCGTCGGGCGACTTCCTGCAGAAGTACCACGCTCCGCCGCTGGCCATCGGCCCCCTGTATCAGCCGAAGACCATCCAGCTGTGCGCCCAGGGCGACCCGGTGTGCGGCAGCGGCAACGGCGACGACTTCGCCGCGCACACTTCCTACGGGATGAACGGCATGACTTGCCAGGCCGCCAACTTCGCCTCCAGTCACCTGTAGCCCGGAAGGCCCTGCAAAGATCGCAGCATGCGCGTTCTGATCACAGGCGGTACGGGATTCGTCGGCGGCTGGACGGCTAAAGCCATCGCGGACGCGGGGCACTCGATCCGATTTCTGGTGCGCAACCCCGGCAAGCTGGAGACTACGGTGGCCAAGCTGGGCGTCGACGTGTCCGACTTCGCCGTCGCCGACATCACCGATCGGATAGCGGTGCGCAAGGCGCTGGACGGTTGTGAAGCCGTCGTGCACAGCGCCGCCCTGGTCGCCACCGACCCGCGCCAGACGACGGAAATGCTCACCACCAACATGCAGGGCGCCCAGAACGTCCTCGGCCAGTCGGTCGAGCTGGGCCTGGACCCGATCGTCCACGTGTCCAGTTTCAGCGCGCTCTTTCACGCCGGCCTCGAAGAGCTGTCGGCGGACCTGCCGGTCGTCGGCGGGGCGGACGGCTACGGGACTTCCAAGGCGCAGGTCGAGATCTATGCCCGCGGTCTGCAGGATGCCGGCGCGCCGGTGGACATCACCTACCCGGGCATGGTCATCGGTCCGCCGGTGGGTGACCAGTTCGGCGAGGCCGGCGAAGGCGTCAAGGCCGCCCTGCAGATGCATGTGATCCCGGGGCGGAGCGGGGCCTGGTTGATCGTCGATGTGCGCGATTTGGCCGCGTTGCATGCGGCCCTGCTGGAGCCCGGCCGCGGGCCGCGCCGGTACATGGCTGGCGGCCACCGCGTTCCGGCGGCGGAGTTGGCAAAGATGCTCGGCGAGGTGTCCGGGTCTGCGATGGTCTCGGTTCCGATTCCCGACACCGCGCTGCGCGTCGCTGGGGCGGTAATGGATCGCGCCAGCCGGTTCGTACCCTTCGATACGCCCTTCACATGGGCCGGGATGCAATACTACACGCAGATGCCGGCGTCCGATGATTCCCCCAGCGAGCGCGAACTCGGCATCACCTACCGCGATCCGCAAGAGACTCTGGCTGACACGTTCGAAGCCCTTCGCGCCGTGAGCTGAGCGGGGCGCGGCGCTCAGCTGAAGGACTAACGACTGCCGTAAACGGGGTCCTAATGCCCTCGCCGGCCGTGGTCGGCGGAGAGACCATCGCCGTATCGATTCGAGTCATGCGCGCCCGGGCAGGGTCGGACTGCGGATTGGAGGTACGGCATGACCAAACCCATTCCACCCCTGGATCTTTCATGGCTGTTGATCGAGTCGCCAGCCGGTACTACGCACGTCGGCGCCATGCTGTTGTTCAAGAAGCCGGCCGGCCGCGCGCCGATAGTGCGCGAGATCGTGAAGGCGTATCGAGCGTACGCGCCGGCACCGCCCTTCAACTACGTTCCGGAGTTGCTCGGTCGGGGTGCGCCCCATTTCCGAGAGGTGACGCAGTGGGACCCCAACTACCACGTCGGACACCTGGCCCTGCCCGCACGCTCCTCCTACGACGATCTGCTGCGGCTCGTCGCGGATCTGCACGAGCCACAACTCGACCGTAACCGGCCGCTATTTCGGTGCTGGGTGATCGATGGAGTGCCGGACGGTATGTTCGCGATCTACACGAAGACCCATCACTCGATCATCGACGGCGAATCCGGCCTCAAGCTGCTTTACGCCGGGCTGAGCACGACCGGGGAGCGCACCGTCCCGACGCCCGCCTTCGCGCTGGGCGCGCCGGAACCCACACCACACCCTCCGACACCCCTCACGTCGCGGATCGCCGATTCGATTCGCGCTACCCTCACGCAGGTCGAGGCGCTCAGCCAGATTTCGGTCGGCGCGCTGCGCAAGCTCTTCGCGACTATGGTCCGATCACATCTGGAGGGCAGTCTGCCGTTCGGGGCGCAACACGCCCCGACCAACGCCCCGCTGCAGATTGGGCGAAGCTTCGCGACGCTTTCCTTGCCGCTCGAAGAGATGCATGAGGTCGGGCGGCGCCTCGGGGCGACCCTGAATGACGTGGCTGTCACGGTCATCGATGCCGGACTGCACGCCTACCTACGCGAGACGGGCCAAGCCTTCGCGCACCCTTTCATTGCGATGTGTCCGGTGTCGTTGCGCGGCGGCCGGGACACGACGATCGGAACGCGAGTATCGGCCGTGTTTCCGCGACTCGGAGAGCCCGGAGCGAGCATGCCGGAACGGATCCACCAAGTGGTGGACTCGGTCGCCGCGTGCAAAAAGGAGCTCAGCCGCATGTCCAGCGAGGCGGCACTCACCTATGCGGCCGGGCTCGTGGCGCTCGCCGGCCTGGGTTCATCCACGCACCTGGACCGGGTCGCGCACCCGGCGTGCAACCTCGTAATTTCCAACGTGGCGGGCGCAGCGGAGATCAAATACCTCAACGGTGCGCGCCTCCTCGGCATCTACCCGGTTTCCGCCCTCGCGGCCTCGATCGGACTCAACGCCACCTTCGCGTCCTACCACGACAGCATGGACTTCGGTTTCATCGCCAACGCCGCGGCGCTCGGTGACCTACCGCGCCTCGCCCGGTGCACCCGACGGGCCTACGGAGAGCTGAAAGAGGCGGCGGGACTGCAACCGGAGGGTTCCAAGTCGGCCACCGTGTAGGAGGATCGACGGATGAAGAGCGTCACGTGCACCAACGCAAAACTCGAAGTGGTGGACCTGCCCGCACCGACACCGGGCAAAGGCCAGTTGCTGATCGACGTCCTCCGATGTGGCATCTGCGGATCGGACCTGCACGCGCGCCGGCACTGCGACGAACTCGCCGACGTGATGGCCGAGTCGGGATATGACGCGTTCATGCGATCGGATCAGCAGGTGGTGTTCGGTCATGAATTCTGCGGCGAGGTAATCGATTACGGTCCCGGCACCCGCAAGGCCCCGCGGCCCGGCACCCCGGTCGTCGCCCTGCCGCTGCTGCGGCGCGGCAAGGAGGTGCACGGGATCGGGTTGTCGACCATGGCGCCGGGCGCCTACGCCGAGCAGCTTCTGGTCGAGCAGTCGCTGACGTTCGCCGTTCCGAACGGACTGTCCCCCGACGTCGCCGCGTTGACCGAGCCGATGGCCGTCGGGTGGCACGCCGTTCGGCGCGGCGAGGTGGGCAAGGGGGACGTCGCCATCGTCATCGGCTGCGGGCCAATCGGTCTCGCGATTATTTGCATGCTCAAGGCGCATGGGGTGCGCACCGTCGTCGCGAGCGACTTCTGGGCGGGCCGCGGGGCGCGCGCGACGGCCTGCGGTGCCGATATCGTCGTCGACCCCGCACAGGACTCGCCCTACGAGACCGAGGCCGGCCGTAAGCATCTGCAAGGCATCCTCGAGGCGTTCGACCTCGCGGTCGGCACGATCGAGAAGCTACAAAGGCTGCGGCTGCCGTGGTGGCACGTGTGGCGCGCCGCGGAAGCGGCCGGCGCGGCCACCCCCAAGCATCCCGTCATCTTCGAATGCGTCGGCGTCCCGGGCATCATCGACGACATCATCTCCAGCGCGCCGCTGTTCTCGCGCGTCGTCGTCGTCGGAGTCTGCATGGGTGCCGACCGCATTCGGCCGGCCATGGCGATCAACAAAGAAATCGACCTGCGGTTCGTGCTCGGCTACACGCCACTGGAGTTCCGCGACACCCTGCATATGCTCGCCGACGGCAAGGTCGACGTCGCACCGCTGATCACCGGGACGGTCGGGTTGTCCGGCGTTGACGCCGCTTTCGAGGCACTCGGTCACCCCGAGGCGCACGCGAAGATCCTGATCGACCCGAAGAGCGACGCTAAGCGGCCGGCGTGATCTCTAGCCCCACGTGCACCTTGTCGACGCCGCCGCGCACGATCGAGTGCGCATAAAACCACCACGCGTGGTACCAGTATCGCTTGAGCACGGCGTTGTACACCCGCCGCGTCTCCGACTTCGGCAGGACCCGCGCGATCGCTTCGACCGGCTCGCTCTTCGGCTTGCCCAGGGATCCGCTCCTCGCGATCGTCACCCGCGGCGTGTTGTTGATCCGCCTGACCTTCCACGACCCGTCGTCGGTGATGACCAGGAGCTTCTCCCCCTCGGGCACACCCCAGATCGCCGTCGGTTTCGGGCGACCGTCCCTGGTAAAGGTGGTCAGCAGCAGGTATTTGGATGCGATGACGTCTTTGAAGCTTGGAGCCACGATTTTTCCTTCACTTTTTGAACTGTCCGGATGACAATTCCCCGGCCGCCGATTCCCTAATCATGGACTTGGCCTGCGCTCGCCCGCCGTGTTGATTTTTGGCGATCGCCCAAATTAGGGTCCGTTGATGGCCAGGGACTCCACGACGCGCGACATGTTGATCGACGCGACGGTCCGGATCATGGTCGACGAGGGTTACGCCGCGGCGACGTCGCGCCGGGTGGCGGCCGAAGCCGGCGTCAAACCCGCCCTGGTGCACTACTACTTCCCGACCATGGACGATCTCTACCTCAACGTCTTCCGGCGCGGCGCTGCCGCCTATCTGGAACGCCAACGGCGGGCGCTGGCATCCGACCGCCCCCTGCATGCCTTCTGGGACACGCTCATCGAGCCGAAGGACACCCGCCTGCTGCTGGAGTTCATGGGTCTCGCCAACCACCGCAAGGAAATCAGGGCCGAGATCGCGGCCTGGTTCCAGCGCTGGCGCGAGATGCAGACCACCGCCCTGAATTTCATCGTCCGCGAACACGGCCTGGACACAGGCGATTTCCCGCCCGCCGGCCTCGCGGTAATCATCGCCGCGGTCGGCCGCATGCTCATCCTGGAGCAGGCGCTGGGCGCCACGACCGGCCACTCGGAGGCCGTCGCGCTGGTGAGCCGGATCGTCGACCGGTTCGAAATGCCGAGTTAATCCGTTTCAGGGCAATGTGACCCGCAGCCGCTCCCAGCCACGCACGGTCGATGTCGAGGCCAGTTGCGCCGTGTCGTAGTCGATGCCCCATTCCGGCCAGCGGTTGAGAATCTCGTCCAGCGCAACGCGACCCTCAAGGCGGGCCAGGTTGGCGCCAAGGCAGTAGTGCACACCCTTCCCGAACGTGATGTGCGAGATGTTGTCGCGGCGGACGTTGTAGGTGTCGGGATCGGTGTAGCGGCGGTGGTCGCGGTTGGCGGCGCCGAACAGCAGCAGCATGGCGCTGCCGGCGGGAACCGTCGTGCCGTAACACTCGAAATCCCTTGCCATCCAACGCGCGACGTGCGGCCCCGTCGGCTCGAATCGCAATGTCTCGTCGACGGTACGGGTCAACAGTGACCGATTGTCATAGACGACGCGCCGCTGTTCGGGATGCTCGGCGAGCACCTTGGCCAGCCAGCCGATCAGCCGGCCGGTCGTCTCATTGCCCGCCCCGGCCACCACCTGCGTGTAGTGCAGCACCTCCTTGCGCGTCAGCTTTCGGTGCACCCCGTGCTCATCGTCGAACTCGACGTTGAGCAGCGTCGTCATCAGGTCATCGGAAGGGTTCTTGGACCGCCATTCCACGTAGTCGGCGTAGATCCGGCCGTCGGCGATCGAATCGGCGTCGGCAACCTTCAGCGGTGCGCCCGGCTTGGTGCGCAGGTTGGCGTCATTGGCGTCGCGCACCGAGACTTGTTCGGATTCAGGGATTCCCAACAGCATCCCGATCACCCGCATCGGCATCATCGAGGCCAGCTCCGCGATGATGTCGAAGCCTTGCGAGCCGACGAGCGGGTCCAGGCACCGCACGCAGTATTGCCGAATCTGGTCCTCGAGGGCGGCCATCCGGCGCGGCGTGAACACGCGCGCCATCAGGCCGCGCAGCCTGGTGTGCTCGGGCGGATCCTGGAACATCATGACGCCGCCGGGCATGTCGAATTTCGACTGGATGAGCTCCAAAATGTCACTGCGCTTGTTGGAGAACGTCTCCCAGTTGGCCAGCGCCCGCTCGACGTCGGAATGCCGGGACAGCGCCCAGAAGTCATAGCGCTCGTTGTAGTAGATCGGTGCCTCGTCGCGCAGCCGCGCGTAGGTCGGATACGGGTCGGCGTTGATGTCCACGTCGTAGGGGTCGTAGTAGACGTCCGTGTCGCTGGCGACGGTCATCGATGCTTCACCTCCACACCGTTTGGGCGATCGCCCAAATTTGCGGCGAACCCATGTCTAGCAGCAGGTAGACCGGGCAGTCAAGACGCCGGAGAGGGATGATGTCCGCGTGACATTTGGCCAGGACACCACCGGGCTGGTGGTGATCGATCCGTACAACGACTTCATCTCCCCCGGCGGCAAGGTGTGGGACCGCCTGAAGAACGTCATCGAGAGCAACGACTGCGTCACGCACATGAGGCAGGTGCTCGACGCCGCGCGGACCGCGAACATCCGCGTGTTCTACGCGCTGCATCGCCGATACCGCCCCGGCGACTACGAGACGTGGAAATACATCGCCCCCGTCCAGAAGGCGGCGTGGTCGCGCAGGACCTTCGAGTTCGGCACCTGGGGTGGTGAGCTTCGCGACGGGTTCGAACCGCAACCCGGCGATATCGTCGCCCATGAGCATTGGTGTTCAAGTGGTTTCGCCAATACCGATTTGGACCTGCAGCTCAAACGGCACGGCATTCATCGGCTCATCGTCATGGGGCTGATCGCCCACACCTGCCTCGAGGCCACGGTGCGGTACGGCGCGGAGCTTGGTTACGAGGTCACCGTGGTGCGCGACGCAACCGCGGACTATTCGGACGTCGAGATGCGCGCCGCGCTCGAGGTGAACATCCCGAACTACGCGACCGCGATCCTGCCGGCGAGCGAGGTGATCGCCTCGATCACGGCCAGTGTTCCGGATCTGTGAAGATTTACCGCCCGGGTGTGAAGGCTTCGTTAAGAAGGCGGCACGCCCGCGGCCGGACCGGCACCGTGGATGTATGACGCTCTTCGAGCTGCTTCCGTCGGTGAGGCACGGGCTGAACCCGCACCTCGACCGCGCGGTCTGGCCGCTCAGCGCGTACGTCGACGACCTGGGCCGATTGTGCGTCGGGGACGTCTCCGCCGACGATATCGCCGCCGAGTACGGCACCCCCACCTACGTGGTGGACGAGGAGGATTTTCGCGCCCGCATCCGCTGCTATCGCGCGACGCTCCCCGATGCCGAGCTGATTTACGGCGGCAAGGCGCTGTTGAGCGTGGACGTGGCCCGCTGGGCCGCCGACGAAGGGGCCGGCGTGAAGGTGTGCTCGGCCGCCGAGCTGGCCACCGCGCTGGCTGCCGACGTCCCGCCCTCGCGGATCGTGCTGGCCGGCGCGAAGACCGCGACTGAACTCGGTGACGCGATCGCGGCCGGCGTCGGGCGGATCGTGATCGACTCACCCAGCGAGATCTCGCTGCTCGCCTGCCGGGCGCGGCACCGTCAGCGCGTCCTGGTGCGGGTCATTCCCGACGTCGGGACGCCCGACCAAAAATTCGGCTTCGCCCTGGCGGGGGGCCAGGCTGCGCTCAGGCGTGTCGTGGACCAGCCGTCGCTCGACTTGGTGGGGCTGCACTGCCAACTCGGGGCGCACATCACCGACGCCTCGCTGTACGGTGCGGCTATCCGGCAGACGATCGGCGTGATGGCCGCGGTCCGCGAGCACCATCAGGTCGTCCTCACTGAGCTCAATCTCGGCGGCGGTCACGCGATCCCATACCGTTCGGGCGACCCGGAACTCAACCTGCGGTCACTCGGGGCCACCGTGGATGCCGCGTTGGAATCCGCTTGCGCGGAGCACGGATTCCCGCGGCCGAAGATCGCGATCGAGCCCGGCCGGGCGATCGCCGCACGCGCCGGGGTGACCCTGTGCCGGGTCACCGCTGTGAAGCGGCAGCCGGGCGGGCATACCTTCATCGCGGTGGACGACGGCCCGGCCGACAACCCGCGGAGTTTGGGCCTGAAATACACGGTGGCACTGGCGAACCGCCACCGCCCGACCGCCAGCGCACCCGTCACCGTGGTGGGCCGGAATGGACACGGTGACGAGATCGCCCGCGACGTCGAGCTGCCCGCGGACATCCACCCCGGCGATCTGCTGGCGGTGGCCTGCACCGGCGCCTATCAGCACTCGACGGTATCGAGCCCCAGTCTGGTGGGCCGGCCGCCGCTGGTCGCGGTCTCCGGCGGCCGCTCTCGCGAGCTGGTGCGCCGGGAGACCGTGGCCGACCTGCTGGCCCGCGACCGCGGTTGGAACGGCCAATGACGTCGCCCGGCACGAACGTTCGCGCACGCGCCGACCGCTTGCGTGTCACGGTGGCGTACGCCGTCCTGTTGCTCGCGGTCTCCGTCACCCTGACGGCCATGGGTGCGCGCACCCGCGCCTCGGTCGTGAGCGAAATGAGCACCAACCTGCACAACCTGGCGCACGGCCACCTGGCCGCCCTGGTCGGTAGCGCATTCGTCAGCGACGGGGGCGACGTCTATCTCTGGTTGCCGGGGCTGGTGTGCCTCCTGGCGCTGGGCGAACTCATCTGGCGCGGTCGGGGCTTGCTGATCACCTTTGCCGTCGGCCACATCGGCGCCACCTTGATCCTCGCGGTAGGGCTGGTCGCCGCGGTGGAGACGGGATGGTTGCCGTTCTCGGTCGCGCGAGCCACCGATGTCGGGATCAGCTACGGCGCGGTGTGCGTGCTGGGCGCCCTGACCGCATCGATACCGTTGCGCTGGCGTCCGGCCTGGATCGGTTGGTGGCTCGGCATCGGGTTGGTGGCCACGTTTAATGCGGACTTCACCGCGTTCGGTCACGTTCTGGCGCTACTCCTTGGCATGGGCTTGTCGTTCCGGTTGCCGTCGATGGCGCGCTGGACGCCCGTGCACGCGGCCTTGCTGACCGTCGGCGCCGCGTTCGGGTTCTTCGTGCTGTCGGGATGCTCGTCGTTGATGGCTCCCGTCGGCGGGTTGACGGGTGTCGTGATGGCCCTGCTCGCCAACCGGGTGGTGCGGTCGGCCGCGGTCTAATCGGTTGAGCCGGTCAGCGTCTCGATCTGATAGCGGCTGGCCGTCCACGGCGGGGAGTCTTGTGTGGGCGTGAGGGTGATCGCCAGCTGCGCTTTGCCCGCGGTTATCGATTGCGGCAAGAGGTACGTGTCGTCGAGCCAGCGATGAAAGCCGTTGCTGCGCGGCTGCAGCCAATTCCCGACGGGAACGCCATCGATGGTGACGTCCGCCGACTGGAAGCCGTCCGCCTGATCCGACGTGCGGCGCAGCGCGATGCCGCGGTTGTCCGGGTCGGTCTCGAGGTGGAACGTGACCGCGGCGTTGGTGGCGCGGACCGACCCGATCACCGGATGGGTGTCGTCGGCCCCTTCATATTCGCTGACCAGCAGCTGATCGGCGCCGTCAATGTCGGCGTAGCCGTGCAGGAGTCGACTGACCGGGTCGCCCGGGCGAACGTCGTCGCCAGGCGTAAGAGTGTCATTCGGCTGCGTGTAGAGGAAAGCTGTTGAGCTGTAGTCGGGTTGAACCATGTTCCGTTTACCGTGCTCGATGCCGAAGCGGATCGCGGAATGGTAATCGATGGCGTCGGCGAGCATGAGTCGATAAACGGCGACACAGTAGTCGGCGCAGCCGGCGGTGGCCGTGCGCCGGTCGGGTTGCCCGGTGAGCGGGTCGCTGAAGCGGGTGCCATCCTTGAAATACCAACCGCCCTCGTAGAGGTCCTCGGTACCGGTGCCATACCACTGGGGCGACCCGGCGCCGTCCGTGTAGACGCGCTCGGCCCCTTCGAGAAAGTAAGGGGCGGCGTCACTGAACGCGGTCCTGATTCGAGAACCGCGGATGGTGTGGCTGACGCCGACGAATTTCCCGTGGCCCTGCTCGTCGGCGAACAACCAGTCCTGACCGACGACCGTCGGCCCGGAATGCGAGCGAGCGGTGAAGTAGCCGGCGCGACCGCTGGCCAGCGCGGCCGCCCATTGGGCATCGGGGGCGGTGGTCACGTCGCTGTCGATTCCGGCTACCGGGTGGTCGGTGGTGTTCACAATCGTGATGCGGGCCGCGTGGGCGAAAGGCATGGGCCACCATGCGGACAACGACAGCGGTCCCCCGGGCTGCTGGACCACCGCGAACATCAGGGACCGCACGGTGTTGGCACCGAGCCCGGCGCCGAAGAACTCCCCGAGCGGCGAGTCGACCAGGGTGCGGCCGTCGAAGTCCATTCGCAGCCGCAAGCCGCTCAGCAGTTGGTCCGCCGGTTCGGGCAGTTGCAGCCGTAACGCCGAGATGGTGCCCGCGCCGGCCGATTCCGCGATGGTCATCTCGGCCCCGGCCGGGACCTCGACGACCCGGTTGTCGTGAACCGCCGCAGCCGCAGACGGTTTGGGGTCGACGGCGCCCGCGGCGCGCAGCATCGCGAGCACGTCGAGCGCGGGGTCGGAGGGCGAGAAAGTCGACACGCCCATGGCGCTCGAGAATTGTCGATAGTCGACGTGGTAGTACTCGAGATTCGACGCGACGCTGATCCGCATCGACTGTCGGTAGGGCATCGGCACCTTGATGTACACACCACCCGGCGACTGCGCCGCATTCGCAACGAGCGGCCACTCGAACGGCGCACCCAACGCACCGTCGACCACCGATTGCAGGGGAGCGTCGATCACCGTTCGTCCGTCCAGTTCGACGCGGATGTTCCCGAGCCGGGTCACCTTGCCGCCGTCGCGGGTGAGCCAGATCGAATCCACCTCGCCGGCACCGCGATCCTCCGCGATGACGCAGCCGGCACCGCCCGAGGTCAAACATCCTCCGGTGCCGTTGCGATTACCGGTGGAGAGGTCGAAATCACCGCCGCTGCGGTCGAAACTGGAAAGCTGCAGGGCCTGCGTGTCGGTGCGCAGATACGGCAACCGGTCGAGCCGTCGATAGGTGTCCCAGCCGACCAGCCGGTCGCCGGCGTCATTACCGATCGGCGTCGCGAGCGCCGCGCCCGCAGCGGTAATACTGACCGGCACCGAGAGCGCAAAAGCTAGCGTTGCGCACCACGCACGAAGAGCCACCGGCATAGCGAAGAAGCCTACTTTTCTCGGTCGGGTTGACCGGATTTGGAATCTAATCAGGCCGGTGCCGTGGGACACGAAAGATCACTCTGGCATGAAATGCATTCACCGTGTTGGCACTTGAGAGAAGAGCGGACCGAGATTGGCGCGAGCGTATACACCGGCGCGGTGTGGTCGTCCAGACAGCCTACCGAGTTGGTCGGCAGGATTGCAATGGGCACAGCGAATGCGGGGATCGCCGACAATCGGCAGCGCTGCAGGGGACCCCAGAGTCCGTATCTCGGTTCCCCCGAGCATGTTTCGCATCGCCCTGCATTGTTGGAAATGTAGGTCGGATCGCGCGCTATTCCCTATCTTATGCCGCGCCCCGCCCCTGCGGAAGATTTTGGAAAATGAATGCAAATCAGGCTCGCAGTCGCCATCATGGACGCATCCGCCGGCCGCGTTGCCGACGACTATGCCGCGCTTTCAATCAGTTGAAGTAGGCCGCCGCAAATTTAGTAAATCCCATAGCATTCCGCATTGCACTCACGTAACATAACTCCCCTCGGGCGTACATCTCTCCTCTAACGGATGGAGTGGTTCATGTCTCGTATGAAGTACAAGGTTGTCCTCGGGCTGATTCTGGCCGCCACCGCGTTAACATCCTCGGGTTGCACGGTGCCGCTTGTGATCGACTGCAGCACTGCAGCCACTGGAGTTACCTGCACGCCATAGGGGCCGTTCGGCCTTCGAGGGGTGCGCTGCTGGCACGCTTTCCTTGGTAAGACCCACTTTTGGGTCCACCGAGTGCTCGGCGTGCCAGTTAGCGCACCGGCTCTCGTCGTAGTGCTCGAGATGAGACTGCCTGCACGCCAAGCACTTATCTGAGCAGCGAGTCGCACGCTTCGTTCGCGCGCGCCGGTGACGAAAGTGCATCGCGCGATCCGGGCGGTCGTTGTGCGCTTCAATGCACGTCGGCACAGCCGCGTCGAATCCGTTGCCGCCGAATGCCTGATACTCCTGGTGCGCTGCCCTATGTGGCCGCCCCACTAACCAGTGCGGACATCACGGTGACCCGGATCCTTAAGTCGTTGCGGCACAGGGACCTTCGATACCGGAATCGATGGCCGTGGTCTTACAACCTATCGACCGCTAGGGGACCAGGAATTCGCAAATTCGTTTAATCCCATAGTATTCCGGATTGTACTCACGTAATATAACTCGTCTCGGGCGTAACATTTCTCCTCGGATGGATGGAGTGGTTCATGTCTCGTATGAAGTACAAGGTTGTCCTCGGCTTGGTCCTCGCCTTCACCGCATTGACGAGCTCCGGCTGCACGGTGCCTACCTTCTCGTGCAGCGGTGGAGCGACCGGAATCACCTGTACGCCATAGGCCGTCGGGGTTGCGCTACTGGCACGCTCTACTTTGCAGGTCCGCCTTCGGCCATAGGGCGTGCCAGTCAGCGCACCGACGTCCGTCAGGGTTCCTTTAGCGTGCCCGTCGACTAGGCGCCGCGCCGGCGTCACTGTGACAAATCGCCGCACGCCCTGTGGCACAACGAAATCGCGGCTGCGCAGTGCTCGGCGCCCGTGGGCCGAAGCTCTATTGCTTCCCTTTGCCGTTCTTCTTCAAGTCCGTATCCCGGCTGGGCTGAACGCGTTTCGGTTCTCCGGGCATTTTCGGGTAGTTCGGCGGATACGGCATATCGCCGAGGCCGCGTTCTTCGTCGGCGTCAGCGATCGCCAGTAGGGGCGCGATCGACTGCGCCACGTCATTCATTGCGGCCCAGGGGTCTTGGCGGCCCTTCACTAGATCGGGAACCGTTGTGATGGTGTAGTCGTCTGGTTCCGCGCCGGCCAGTTGGTCCCATGTCAGCGGCGTCGACACTGTCGCGATCGGGGTGGGGCGTACCGAGTACGCGGATGCCATGGTGCGATCCCGGGCGTTCTGATTGAAGTCGATGAAAATACGCTCACCGCGTTGTTCTTTCCACCACGCAGTGGTGACGGCCTCAGGCGCGCGTCGCTCTACTTCACGGGCCAGCGCGATGCCGGCTCGGCGTACCTCGATGAAATCCCAGTCGGTGGCGATCCGAAGGAAGACGTGGATCCCGCGCCCGCCGGATGTCTTGGGATATCCCACCAGACCGAGCTCGTCGAGCAGTGGTCGCAACACGTCAACCGCGACCTCGCGCGCCTGCTCGAAGGCGACGCCCGGCTGCGGATCCAGGTCGATGCGCAACTCGTCGGGATGGTCGGTATCCGGGCAGCGCACCTGCCACGGGTGCAAGGTGATGGTGCCCATCTGTGCCGCCCAGACGATGGCGGAGGGGTGCGTCACCTTCAGCGCGTCGGCGGTGCGTCCAGACGGGAACGTCACCCGGCAGGTCTGCAGATAGTCGGGGTGATGCTGCGGGACCCGCTTCTGGTAAATCTCCTCACCGTCGATGCCATCCGGGAAGCGCTGCAGATGAGTGGGCCGGTCACGGAGCGCGTCGAGCATCGGACCACCAGCCACGGCGAGGTAATACTCGACCAGCCGCCGCTTGGTGCCTTTCGAGCCCAACTTGGGGAAATAAACTTTGTCCGGATTGGTCAGGCGAACCGCAATACCGTCGACGTCGAGCTCTTCTGCAGCGGCCATACCAAAGATTCCAGCACAATCGGCGTATGGACTTACCCGTCATGCCCCCGGTGTCGCCGATGCTTGCCAAATCGGTGCGGTCGATCCCGCCCGATGCGTCATACGAACCGAAATGGGACGGATTCAGGTCCATCTGCTTCCGTGACCGCGACGAAGTGGAGCTGGGCAGCCGCAACGAACGGCCCATGACGCGCTATTTCCCCGAGCTGGTGGCCGCGGTCCGCGCGGAGCTGCCCGAGCGTTGCGTGATCGACGGGGAGATCGTCATCGCAACCGACCACGGCCTGGACTTCGAGGCACTACAACAGCGCATCCACCCAGCAGATTCGCGGGTGCGGATGCTCGCCGAGGCGACACCGGCGTCCTTCATCGCATTCGACTTGCTCGCCCTGGGCGACGAAGACTACCTGCGGCGACCATTCAGCGAGCGGCGCGCCGCCCTCGTCGATGCCGTGGCGGACTCGGGGCCTTCGATCCATGTCACTCCGGCCACCACCGATGTTGAGGTTGCGCGGCGCTGGTTCGACGAATTCGAGGGGGCCGGCCTCGACGGTGTGATCGCCAAGCCGCTGACCGTCACCTATCAGCCCGACAAGCGCGTCATGTTCAAGATCAAGCACGAGCGGACCGCCGACTGCGTGGTCGCCGGCTACCGCGTGCACAAGTCCGGCGGAGACGCCATCGGCTCGCTGCTGCTCGGGCTCTACCAAGAGGATGGTCAGCTCGCGTCCGTCGGGGTGATCGGCGCCTTTCCAATGGCCGAACGACGGCGCCTGTTCACCGAGCTGCAGCCGCTCGTCACCGGTTTCGAGGACCACCCGTGGAATTGGGCTGCCCATGAGGCCGGCGAACGGACGCCGCGCAAGAACGAATTCTCGCGCTGGAACGCCGGAAAGGATCTTTCGTTCGTGCCGCTGCGTCCGGAGCGCGTTGTCGAGGTTCGCTACGACCACATGGAAGGCCGGCGCTTTCGTCACACCGCGCAGTTCAACCGGTGGCGCCCGGACCGCGAGCCGCGCTCGTGTACATACGAACAACTCGAACAGCCGGTCACCTTCAGCCTCGGCGACATCGTGCCCGGTTTGGGATCGAGCTAGAAAGGCGGCGGCTGGTTAGGCAGGAAAAGACGACCGCGCCGTCAGCTGGACTTCGCTGATCGCTTTTATGAGCGCGATGCACCCGCGATCAGCACTTTCGCTGCACGCCTGATGCATCCAATTCGCTTAATTCCCTTGCCAATTCGCCGATCATTTCTGAGCCGTCGGCGCGCTGGCGTCGCGGGCGTCGCCGCAGTCGATGTACCTGCTCGTCGATCCGAGCCACACGGCGACGCTCTACAACGCACCACAGCGCTCCGGCGATGGTTCCCAGTCCGGCGACCAATCCCGTCGTGGCGATCCATTCGTAATGTCCGTAGGCCGCGACCGCCGCAGTGCTTATCATCCCGGATACCCCGATAGCTAGCAGGATGAGCCCCGGCCATAAGAGGTTGTCCTTCATCGTCATGCCGGCGTGCGGTTGCGTGGTCCGGAAATGATCAGTTGGATCGTGATGCCTGTCTCCCATCATCCTCTCCCTCGGTCGTCGGACGAGTGGCGGCATTCGTTACTTATAAAGACGATTACCGTCGGGGGTAGGTTCGGCGGATCTGGCGAAAACTTGGGCGCCCCCTGCTTTCGCGCAGCTCAGAGACAGGGAAACTCCACGCATCGTGGAGGCCGTGCGCGAAAAGGCAGCCGCCATTCGACGGCCCCGGCGTTTAGCGCCCGCCGCGGGCGGGCACGCGGACGTACATGTCAGTGACAGCGTTTCAGGACCTGCCGTTGGCCGATCGCGACCGCAAGTGGGACGGTGACGCCGCCGAGAAGCGCGTCCGCAAATGGGCCGAGGCGCAGGACGCACCGAACCAGAAGTACCGCGACGCCCACGTCTGGTACGACAACGCCAAGAAGGACAACTTCACGGCGTACAAACTGTTGATCGCCGATGTCGTCGGCGGCGACCTCAAGGCTGTGCCGCGTGGTGTGATGGCGGCCGGCGCCATCATGGACGGCGCCCGTGGCGGCATCGACCTGCCGAAGGCGGACGTCGACCGTGTAAAGAGCCACTTGGCGAAGTACTACAAGAAGATGGGCGAGAGCCCGCCCTGGGAGCGCGGGTGATCTAGACCGCGACGGACAGCCGCGACAGTCCGCGCAGCGTGACGTTGGCCTTGTACTGCGGCTCGCTGTCCAGCCGCGCGTTTGGGAAGCGCGCGGTTACCGCCGCCAGCGCGACACTTGCTTCCAGCCGGGCCAGCGGCGCGCCCAGACAGTAGTGCGCTCCCCGACCAAAACCCAGATGTCGCAATCCTTTCCGCTCCGGGTCGAAGAGATCGGGCCGGTCGAATTCCGCAGGGTCACGGTGGGCGGCGGCGAGGACCAACATCATGACATCGCCCGCTGGTACCTCGACTCCACCAATCATCATGTCGGCGAGAGCAATTCGCCCGACCAGCTGTACGGGTGGGTCGAACCGCAGGGTCTCTTCCACGATGGCCGACGCTCGTCCGGAGTCGGCGCCCAACCGGCTCCACTGGCCGCGATCGCGCAACATCGCCAACATCGCATTCCCGATCAGGTTCACCGTCGTCTCGTGTCCGGCGATCAAGAGCAGATTGCAGGTGGAGACAATCTCCTCTTCGGTCAGTTGATCTCCGGACTCCTCCACCGCGATCAGCCCCGACAGCAGGTCGTCACCGGGTGTCGAACGGCGGCGGTCGACCAGGCCGTGAAAGTACTCGCGCAGCCACGTTCCGGCCTGCTGTCGCTCATTCGCGACCTCGGGCGGCACTCCGGTAATCGTCGAGAACGGATCCAGCGCCTGGGCGAGCAGGGCGGATGCACGGCTGAATTGGGGCTCGTCGTCGAGCGGCACGCCGAGCAGCCGGCAGATCACCGCGACCGGCAGCGGATAGGCGAAATCCTCGACGACGTCGAAGTGGCCCTTTTCGGCGACCCGATCGAGCATTCCGTCGACCAGCGAACGAATATCGGGTTCCAGCGCGTTCACCACCTTCGGCGCGAATGCCTTACTGACCAGCCTGCGCAGCCTGGTGTGATCGGGTGGATCGAGAAACAAAAAGCCCGGCGGGCCCTGCCTGCGCGGCGCCGTGCCGGTCTCGGCCTGCCGCTTGGCGACCGTCGAGTTGACGTTGTCGCTGCTTGACGATGGGTGCCGCAACACCTCGTCGCAGTCTCGGTAGCTTGAGAAGACGGTCAGGTTGGCGCCGGGCAATTGCAGCGCGCCGCCGTCGCGAAACTGCGCACACAGTGGATACGGGTCGGGCCGGTTGGCCGGGTCCAGCAGCTGCAGCAGCAACCCCTGGGAATCGGTCGGCGCGGTCGTCATGCGGCCATTCTGCCCCTAGGCGGACCGCACGTAGTTTCAGCGACGGAGGAACTCGACGATGTGGCCCGCCAGCTCCTCGCCCGCATCCTCTTGCAGGAAGTGTCCGGCGCCGCGGATCAGGGGATGATCGATTCCCTGCGCGCCGCGCATCTCGCGTTGGAAGATGGCGCCCATCGGGCCGGTGATCGGGTCGCTGTCGCTGAAGGCGACCAGCATTGGAGTGGGGCTCGCCGAGAGTTTGGCCCACGCCGCTTTGTTGGCCGCCGCCGCGGGATCGTCCGGCGAGGTCGGCACCAAGCCCGGCATGGCCCGCGGACCCGCACAGTACTCGTCGCCGGGGAACGGCGCGTCATAGCTCGCGCGCACGTCGTCGCTCATCGGTTGCCGACAGCCGCCCTGCACGAACGCGCCGACGTGTAGCTCCGGCGCGGTGGTGATCGCCTCGCGAAAACGCCACCAGACGTCGGGCATCGGCTGCTCCCCGGTCGGCAGGCCGGTGTTGGCCACGACCAGCTGGGCGAATCGATCGGGGTGTTCGGCGGCGAGGCGCAAACCGATCAGCCCGCCCCAGTCCTGGCCGACCAGGGTCACGTTTCGAAGGTCGAGGACGTCGAAGGCCACCGCGCGCATCCATTCGACGTGGCGCGCGTAGCTGTGATCCTCGCGGCGGGTTGGTTTGTCCGAGCGACCGAACCCGACCAGATCGGGGCAGATGACCCGGTGTCCGGCGCCGACAAGTACCGGAATCATCTTGCGGTACAGGAAAGACCACGACGGTTCGCCGTGCAGCATGAGGATCGGGTCGGCGCGCTCGGGGCCGTCTTGCACCCAGGCGACCCGCAGCGTCCCGCCTTCGCCGTCCGATATTTCGCAATACCTGGGCGCATACGGAAAGTCGGGCACGCGGTCGAACGACTCGTCGGGTGTGCGTAACGTCTGCATGTCAGGTCCCTTCGTGTAACCCCGCCAAATCGGGATACGCCATCAATCGGTCTAAGAATTCGAGTTGCCCTTTCAGGAGCTTGACGCGGGCCTGCGCCACCGAAAACCAGCCCACCCGATCGACTTCCGGGAACTCGCGAAACTTGCCCGAACCCTTCGGCCATTCCAATTCGAAGGTGTTGCTGCGCGCGTCGGTCACGTCCAAGTCGCCGCAAACGGCGAAGGCGGTGACCAGCTTGCCGCCGGACTGTTTGAGTTGGCCGAGATCCAGCCGGGCCCCGGCCGGGGCCGAAAGCCCGAGTTCTTCTAAGAACTCGCGTTGCGCGGCCGCCCACGGATCTTCGCTCTCGGCGTACTCCCCTTTTGGAATCGACCACGCCCCGTCGTCTTTTCGCGCCCAGAACGGGCCCCCCGGATGGGCGATCAGGACCTCGACGACGCCGTCGCGGGTCCGGTACAACAGCACACCCGCACTGAGCTTCGGCATTCGCTCAGGACCCGACCGAGCGTTCCAGGTCCTTGAGCGACGACTCGAGGTGCGCGAGCAGACGCTGCAGGTGCGGCACGCTGCGACGGCATCCCACCAAGCCGAAGTCGAGGTTTCCGGCGTTGTTGGCCAGCGTGATGTTCAGCGCCTGTCCGTCCAGCGCGATCGACAGCGGATAGTTTCCGTCGAGCCGGGCGCCCCCGTAGTAGATCGGCTGGGTAGGCCCCGGCACGTTGGAAATGATGATGTTGAACGGCGGCGACGTCGACGCCACCCAGCCGGGGACCGCCGCCAACGCGAGCGCTGACGTATTGGCTGCGGACAGCGCCAGCGCCTGGAAACGAGGCAACTGCGAAAACACCTCCTTGTTGCTCCGCATCGAATCGCTGATCGTCTGCAGTCGCTGCGCGGGATCGTCGGTGTCGGTGGCGAGATTGCACAGGATGGCTCCGACGAGGTTGCCCCCGGCGTCGGCCTCGTCTTCGGTGCGGAGGCTGACGGGGACCATCGCGATCAGCGGTGTGTCCGGTAGCGCGTTCTGCTCGAGCAGGTAGTAGCGCAGGGCGCCTGAACACATCGCCAGGACGACATCGTTGACCGTCACGCCGGCGGCTTTCTTGACACTCTTGATGCGGTCCAACGACCATGACTGCGCGGCGCAGCGGCGCGCGCCGCCGATCTTGACGTTCAGCATGGTGCGCGGGGCTCCGAACGGCAGCGTCAGCTGCTGTTCGAACAGCGCCGCTCGGGCCAGCAAAAGCGTCGACGGGGCGAGCGCCGCAAGGGATCCCGCCGCCCGCAGCGCCGAAGTCAGCGGGCTTACCGGGTTGCTCTTGCGCTTGCTTTTGGGCAGGCTCCATGGCGCGCGGATCTCACGATTGTCGGGATCGGTCGACAACGCGCGCTGCATCAGCTTCTGCGCGGAGACGCCGTCGATCAGTGCGTGGTGGATCTTCGTGTAGATGGCGAACCGGCCGTCCTTGAGACCCTCGATGATGTGCGTTTCCCACAGCGGACGATGACGATCGAGCAGGCTGCTGTGCCACCGCGAGGTCAGCTCGAGCAGTTCACGGATCCGGCCGGGCGACGGCACCGCCGAGCGCCTGACGTGGTAGTCGATGTCGACGTCTTTGTCGTAAGACCAGCCCAGGTTCGCGATTCCACCGACGAACGTCGCCGGATGCTTGCGGAATGTGGGCTGGAAATCATCCTGCGCGACCAAGCGGTCGTAGAGGTCACGGACGAAGCCGCGGCCGGCGCCCTCCGGCAGCTCGAACAACTGCAGACCGCCGACGTGCATGGGGTGTTCCCGCGACTCTCCCAGCAAAAATATCGCGTCGGTGGGCATCATCAGTTCCATCCATCAATTAGACCTCGACGGACGCCGGGCCGAAGGCGCTCTTCGAACATCGCGGTCTTTCGACCCGACCGAAAGGACAAAAGGCCGTACCGTAGGCCCGCAGCCGGGTGGCAGCATGGGTTCGTGACGACACCATCGTTGACCTGGGATGTGGTGGCCGTTGACAAGCCAGAGGATGTCAACGTGATCATCGGTCAGGCGCATTTCGTCAAAACGGTCGAAGACCTGCACGAGGCCCTGGTCGGCGTGAGCCCATCGCTGCGGTTCGGCGTGGCCTTCTGCGAAGCGTCCGGACCGCGGTTGGTTCGCCACAGCGGCAACGACGCGGACTTGGTCGACCTGGCAACTCGCGCCGCGCTGGCCATCGCGGCCGGACATAGCTTTGTGATCTTCTTGCGGGAGGGCTTTCCGGTCAATGTCCTCAACCCCGTGAAAGCGGTGCCCGAAGTCTGCGGGATCTACTGCGCCACAGCCAATTCCGTTGAAGTCATTGTCGCGGAGTCCCCGCGCGGTCGCGGCATCGTGGGTGTCATCGACGGTCAGACTCCCGTCGGAGTGGAAGGCGACCGCGACGCGGCCGAGCGCCACGATCTGCTGCGCGCTATCGGTTACAAGCTCTAAGTGTCAGCGCCCGCGAGTGACCATACCGACGTGGCGATCAGATCACCCCGATCGAGCCCTGCGGCGCGGTGTTGGTGCACTTCGGCGTACTCGGCAGTGGTCACCATGTCGATGAACGCCTGCGGCGTCGGGTATTCGACGATGAGAATGGCGTCCCACCATGGCTTTTCGCCGTCACCGATGACGAAGGCCGGCGCGGTTCCCGCGTAACGGACGGTGGCACCCACCCGCTGCAGGTGCGGTGCGACCTCCTGCCCGTAGCGCAGGTAGGACCCCAGGCCATCCGGGGTCTTGAACTTCAACAGGTTGACCATCACCACGGGTGCGTCGGCAGGCCGCGCGGCCAGGGCCGCGAACTGTTCGGCGGTGGGCTCCAAGTTGCTCATGGTGACGATTAGAGCAGATCGGTGATGGTCTTCAGGCCTGCCTCGTACAGCACGCCGGGCAGCATGCCACCGTCGTGCTCGATGGTGGTGCCGTTGACGAAGTCGGCCTCCCCGCCGGCCAGGAACACGCAGACCCTGCCCACCTCCGCGGGGTCGCCCGCGCGCCGTAGCGGAATCGCGGCGAAATACTCTGCGCCCGTTGGGTCGTCCTTGGGCAACACGAACGACCGGAAGTTCTCGGTCATCGTCGGCCCCAGCGCGATGCAATTGACCCGCACCTTGGGCCCCCACTCCTCGGCCAGCGAGCGGGTGAGATGGTTGAGCCCGCTCTTGGCCGCGCCATAGGAAACCAACGTCGGCGACCCGGCCGGATGGCCGGCCCCGCTGGAGATGTTGATGATGCAGCCAACACCGTCTTGGGTACGCATCTGCCGGTAGACGCGGATAGCGAACCAGAGCGGGCTGATGAGGTTCATCTGCACCGCGTACGCGTGGAACAGCGCGGTGCGCTCATATTCGTCGTCGCTGGCGGGCGCCCCCTGAATGCGTTGCACCAGCTCGGGAATGCTGTCGGCGTGCGGCGCCGGAACGGTACCGCCGGCGTTGTTCACCAGGATGTCGATCCGGCCGTGCTCGGCGACGACGTCGGCGACGAAGGAATCGATCGCGCGGTAGTCCCCTTGGTCACACACTTTCTGGTAGGCCCTGGCGGCCCAGTCGGTTTCGCAACCGGGGATGGCGTCCAGCGGCGAACGCGAACAGCCGACGACGGTGGCACCGGCGCGGAGCAGTTCGTGGGCGATGCCGACGCCCACACCGCGGCTCGTGCCGGTGACGATCGCGACCTTGCCGTCAAGGATGCTCATGACAGGCCTTCCCACTCGCAGTCGATGTTGACAGTCACTGTCAGCGGGTCATACTGTGCCAGTCCGGTCGTGGGCGTGTAAAGGCATGCAATTCGGAGGTCAGCAGATGAGTAGTCCGTCCAAGCTTCGTGTCATCCAGTGGGCGACCGGAGGCGTCGGCAAGGCGGCCATCGCGTGCGTCCTGAACCATCCGCAGCTGGAGCTGGCGGGCTGCTGGGTGCACAGCGCCGACAAGAACGGGGTCGACGTCGGGCGAATCCTCGGAACTGAGGACCTCGGTGTCACCGCCACTTCCAGCATCGACGAGATCCTGGCGCTGGACGCCGACTGCGTCATGTACAGCCCGCTGATACCCAACGACGACGAGGTGATCGCGATCCTGCGATCCGGCAAGAACGTTGTCACGCCCGTCGGCTGGGTGTATCCCGATCCGGGTAACCGCCGGCACCAGGCCGTCGCCGACGCGGCGGTGGAAGGCAAGGTGACCCTGCACGGTTCGGGGATCCACCCCGGGGGCATCACCGAACGATTCCCGCTGATGCTTTCGTCGTTGTCGTCGGCAGTCACCCACATCCGCGCCGAGGAATTTTCCGACATCCGCACCTACAACGCCCCGGACGTCGTGCGCCACATCATGGGCTTCGGCGGCACCCCCGAGGAAGCCATGCAAGGGCCCATGGCCGGGCTGCTCGATGCCGGATTCAAGCAGTCGGTGCGAATGATCGCAGATCACATGGGATTTCGCATCGAACCGAACATCAGGACCATCCAGGATGTCGCCGTCGCGACCGCCGACATCGACTACGCACCGTTCCCGATCACCACCGGAACCGTGGCCGCGCGCCGGTTCCGCTGGCAGGCCCTGGTAGACGGCGAGCCGGTCATCACGGCCGCGGTCAACTGGCTGATGGGTGAGGAAAACCTGGAGCCGGCGTGGAATTTCGGCGGCCGGGGCGAACGCTTCGAGGTGGAGATCACCGGTGATCCCACCGTGAGCCTCACCTTCAAGGGTCTGCAGCCCGAGACGATCGCCGAAGGGCTGGTGAAGAACCCCGGCGTGGTGGCCACGGCCAATCACTGCGTCAACGCGATCCCCGACGTCTGCGCCGCCGGACCCGGCATCAAGACTTACCTGGACCTGCCCATGTTCGCGGGCCGCCCGGCACCCCAACTCGCCTCGTCATGACCGGCGCCCTCGGCGACGTATCGTTCTGTCACCTCGTCGTCGGTGTGACCGACATGGACCGTGCCCTGACGTTCTACCGCGACCTGCTCGGCATGGAGATCGTGTTCGAAACCCTCATCTCCGGTGAGCCTTTCGACGCGGTGCTGCACGCCACCCGCAAACAGGAGGGCCGGGTGGTGGGCGGGCTGCTCGGCGGGCTGATGGTTGAACTGCTCTCACTGGGTGCGAGCCCTGCCGATCAGCGGCCCGCGCGTCGCGGTATCACCGGGATTCACAACGTCTCCCTGTCGGTGCCCGATCTCGACGACACCCACCGCCGTGTTAGCGCGGCCGGCTACCCGCCCGACCAGAAACCCTTCGAAATCGGCGGGGTGCGAATGTTTTTCGTCAAGGACCCGGACGGAACCCCGGTCGAGTTCATCCAGCTGCCCGACGGAGCGCGCAGCACCTACGAGATGCATCGTGGGACCCCGCTGCGGATGGGACCGGTCACATGACCTACAGCCATCCCTCCTCGATGCGCGAGCACGTCGCAATCGTCACCGGCGCCGCCCAAGGCGTGGGCAAGGGCACCGCCGCCGCACTGCTGGAACGCGGAGCGGCGGTGCTGCTGGTCGACATCCAGGACGAGTTGCTGGGCAAGACGGCCGCCGAACTGTCGGCGTTGGGACGCGTCGAGAAGCTGACGGCTGACCTGCGCGACCCGGACAGCGCCCAACGAATTGTGACGGCCGCGGTCGACGCTTTCGGCACGGTGCACGGCCTGGTCAACAATGCGATCGCCACCAACGAGCCCAAGGCGTTCGTCGATATCACCACCGAGGACTTCGCGCTCGGTCACGACGTCGGCCCGCGGGCGACCTTCCTGCTCATGCAGGCCGTGCACCCCGTGATGGTCGAGGCGGGCGGCGGCTCGATCGTCAATCTCGGCTCCGGGACGGGCACCGGCGGCGAGCCGAAATGGGGCGGATACGCCGCCGCCAAGGAGGCCATCCGGGGCCTGTCGAAGGTCGCCGCTTTGGAGTGGGGGCGCGACAACATCCGGGTCAACGTCATCTGCCCGTTCGCCGAATCGGACGGTGTGAAGTTCTGGAAGTCGTTCGCCCCCGGAGAGTACGAGAAGGCCGTGCGGCGCGTGCCGATGAAACGGATAGGGGATGTCCGCACCGACGTGGGCGCGCTGGTGGCCTTCCTGCTGGGCAGCGACGCGACGTTCATCACCGGCCAGACCATTCACGTCGACGGTGGAATCGGCTGCTTCCGGTGACCCTTCCCACCAGAGGAGAATCGCTGCGGGACCGGCAGCGCGCCCAGATCCGGGCCGACATCAGGCGCGCGGCGTTCCGGCTCTTCGTCGAGCGCGGATACGACGCCGTGACGACCGAGGAAATCGCCTCTGCCGCAGGAGTTTCGCCGCGAACATTTTTCCGGTACGTGCCAACGAAGGAAGAGCTGCTGCTCGCACCCGTTCGCCATGGCGGCGCAGCGATCGTCAACCTGCTCGAGCAGCGGCCCGCGAGTGAGCCACCCGATGTCGCACTGATCAACGCCATCATCACGCGGACCCGATCGTTCGACCAGGCGGATACCGACGAGTGGCGAGAAGCGCTGCTGGTAGCCCCCGACCTGCTGCGTAAGGTGACCGTTCACACGCCCGCCGACAAGGAGCGGGCGGCCAAGCTGATCGCCGAGCGCATGGGCGTGAACTCCGACGCCGACCTCCGTCCCGGCTTGCTGGTCCAACTCGCTTTCGCAGCAGCCGATTTCGGTTTCCAGCAATGGGTACGTCAGTCGGGTCGCCCCTGGCCACTGGACCGCTACGTCACCGAAGCACTCGAAGCGGTCAAGAGCCAGCACTGGAAACGGAAGCGCACCTGATCAACCCCGCAACGCCTCGGGGTTCGCGATCCGGATCGGGGCCCCGTCCAGCCACGCGGTCACCGCCTCCACAGTGTCGGAGTAGAAGGCGGCGAGCATCTCACGGGTGACGTAACCCAGGTGGGGCGACAGCGTCACATTCGGAAGCTGCCTTAACCGGTGATCCGACGGCAGCGGTTCGACGTCATAGACGTCCAGCCCCGCACCGGCAATGCGCCCGGTCTCGAGAGCCACGATCATCGCGGCCTCGTCGACGATCGGGCCCCGCGACGTGTTGATCAAGTATGCCTGCGGCTTCATCAGGGCCAGCTCGGGCTCACCCACCAGACCGCGGGTGCGTTCAGACAAAACGACGTGGATGGAGACCACGTCGGACTCCTCGAAGAGCGTCGCCTTCTCGACCCGGCGCGCGCCGGCCGCCGCGGCGGCGTCCGCGGTGAGGTTCTGGCTCCACGCGATGACGTCCATGCCAAAGACTTTCGCGTATTCGGCCATCCGCTTGCCCACCCGGCCCAGGCCGAGCAACCCGAGCGTCTTGCCGGACAACGTGAGACCCGTCGTCACCTGCCAGCCGCCGCCTCGCATGCGCCGGTGTTCTTCCGCCAGGTTGCGTACCGTGGCGATGAGTAACCCCCAGGCGAATTCGGGGGTGGCGTCGTGCACGGATCGGAATCGCGGATGGGCGAAGTCGGTGTGGGCGACGATGACGCCGAGCTCGGTTGCCGCATCCAGGTCCAGATTGGGCAGGCTTCTTCCGACGATCGTGATCAGTTTCAAGTTCGGCAGCCGCGCGAGCAGCGTTCGCGGTAGCGCCATCCGCTCGCGCAGGGTGCAGATCACATCGAATGGCCGCAGCTCTTCCGCCGCTTCGTCCTCGGAGAGGTGGCGATCGAAAACGGTTACGCGGGAACGGTTTTGCACCGATGACCAGTCGGCAAGCCGCAGGGCCGCTTTGGCATAGTCGTCCAAAATCGCCACTTGGGGCGCGGGGTCACCCATCTCACCATTCAAGCACCGACGCTTGGTCTGGTGATGCGGCGGCTAGCCCTGGTTGTGGTCGCGGCGATATGGGTCGTTGGGCCGGGCCCGGCGATAGGTCGCCAGCTCGCGTCTAACCGCCCCCACCGGCGCCTCCGCCAGCACCCCCAGCGGCGCCGCCACCCGTGCCTGTGCTCCCGCTGCCCCCATAGGCCCCACCGGGAACGGGCGGTGGGGCCGGACTGGACGACGTGGGCGTCGGCGGCGCCTCGGGCGCCTTGCTCGCCGACGTGCCTGCGCCCGTACCACCACTTAGGGCGACCGCCAAACCGAGTGCGGCGGCGCCGCCGACGAGCGTCAGGGTCCTTGCTCCAGATTTCATGGCTGGCCGCATACCCGCTTATTCCGGGGCGCAATCTGCGGTTGGCCCGTTAGTTCAGCGCGGGCAGGACCTTGTCGGTGAGCAATTGGACCGACTTCCACGCTTCGTCGACGGGCATGCCACCGACCAGTGGGTGCATCACGAGCGGTCCGTAGTCGTCGGCGTCGCGCACCTCGGCGATCAGCTCGTCGGGAGTCAGGAAGCGGTACCGGCCCGACGCACGGACCTCGTCCAGCGTTTGCACGCCGGGCAAATGCATCAGGGACCGTTGGTCGGTCGACCATCCGCCGTAAGTGACCGCCTCCCAAAGGATGTGGTCGCCGAGTTCGGCCCATGCCCGGTCCGGGTCCTCGTGCAGGAAGATCATTCCGCGGTTAACCGGTCCCGGCATGAGGATGAGCGGCGTCATGCCGGCGTCGGCACACAGCTGGCGGTAGTAGGCGGCGATGTCGGGCAGGTGGTCGGCGAGGCTGAGGGGTAGCCGGAATCGTGCCGCACGTCGCGCCGTGGCACGGGCGCCGCCGCCGACGTACAGGGGCGGATGCGGCCGGGTCCAGGTGCCGGTGCAGATTCCCGCTTCGGCCTCGGCGCCGGACCATACCGACAGCATCCGCTCGAGCAGGCTGTCCATCAGAGCGCCCCGGCGCGCGAAATCGACGCCCATTGCGCCATATTCGATGGTGCGGTACCCGAGGCCGACCGTGGTGTGCAACCGGCCGCGGCTCATATTGTCGACGAGAGCGATGTCCTCGGCGAGCCGGACCGGATTCCAGAGCGGGCCGAGCGCACAATCCACGCTGGCGATCAGCCTCGACGTTCGGGCCAAGAACATTGCCGCGGCCATGATCGGATTGCAGCTCCAGCCGTGGCCGGTCGCGTGGTGCTCGTCGACACTGATGGAGGTGATGCCGTGCGATTCGCCCCACTGCGCAAGTTCGAGGGCGGCCGACAACAACCCGCTCTGGGTGCGTGGTTCGCCTTGCGGCGAGGCGAAGTTGAAGCGCAGCACAGTCAGCAACACGTCATGCCCCCTCGGACCCCGCCATAGACCGTAGGAACGCGGGAAAGTCGGGAAACAGCGCGCGGTCGACGATCTCGATGCGGGCGCCGAAAGCGTCCGTGTAGTAGGCGAATAGCCCGAGGTCGGAGCCGGGGACGTCCGCCGTCATCTCGAGCGTGAAGCCGTTGGCCTCCAGCGCACGCGCACTCTGGGACAGGTCGTCGCTGAAGTAGCCCAGGTGGTGGACCGCGTTGCCCGGCGCTGCCGTCCACGGGCTCCCCGGCACCTCCTGCACGAGTTCGAGGTGCGGACTCTGCAAGGAGTAGACGATCGTCGAGGTCAATTCGCGGACACCCGCCGGGGTGCGGAACGGCAGGGTGTAGCTCATCGGGTTGATCCACCGGTAGCCGGCCAGCGCGCTCAGTCGGCCCATGGCCGCATCGAGGTCGGGCACGATGATGCCGGTGTGGTAGAAGTCCTCGGGCCGCAACGCAATTGACATGTCTTCCCTCGTGTCTCAGACGCAGTCCGACGCGGCGTCGACGACGAACACCGCGCCGCTGGTGTAGCTACTCTGCTCGGTGCACAGGAAGGCGATGGTCGGGGCGATCTCCCCGACCGAACCGAAACGGCGCAGCGGGATGTGCGCCAGTTCGGACTCCACCAATTCGGCCGAGCCGTGCATGGGCGCGGTCATCGGGGTGTCGATCGCGCCCGGCGCCACCGCGTTCACCCGGATTCCCTTACTGGCCCATTTGACCGCTAGGTTCCTTGTGATGCAGACGATCCCCGCCTTCGCCGCCCCGTATCCGGGCACCAGGGGAACGGCCCGCAGCGCAGACATCGACGCCAGGTTCACCACGCTGGCGCCGCCCGCGGCGGTCGACGCCTTCAGGGCGCGGTAGAGCCCGACCGTCAACCGGTACGGCCCGGTGAGGTTCAGCGCGACCGAGGCCTCGAACCCATCGGGCCTGGATTCGTCAAGGCCGCCAGGGAAATTGGCGCCGGCGTTGTTGACCAGTACGTCGAGCCGGGTGAACTTGTCCGCCAGCGCGTCCACCGAATCCGGGTCGCTGATCTGGAGCTGGTGATAATCCATGCCGGACAGGTCAACTTCGTAGTCGTCCGCCGCCGGTTTGGTTCCGGTGATGGCGACGCGGGCGCCGGCGTCGCGGAACAACATGGCGGTCGCGTGCCCGATCCCGCTGGTGGCGCCGGTGATCAGGGCCGTGGTCCCGGTGAAGTCGAAGCTGACGCGTGCCGTCATGAGTTCCTCGCTATCTGGTTTCTCAGCCAGGCGGTTTCCCAGAAGTTCGTGCTGCCGGCGAGAAGTTCTTCGTGGGCGTCCCGAAGCACGTCCCGGGCCCCGGCATGGTCCGACGGAAGAAGCTCGGCGAGGTGGATGGCCTGCAGCGGGCGACCGTCGGCGAGGTGTGCCCGCGCCCGGTTCACCAATGCGTCGGCCCCGGCCAGCTCGACCACGTCGGCCGCGACGGCGTCGAACCCGACCGGATAGAGCTCGGTGGTTGACTCGTGGTGAAACCAGCCGGAGTAGTTCTCCCAGATGGCCCGCACGTCCCAGGCCACCTTTCCATAGCCCTGTCCTACTTCGTATTCCGCGGGCAAGGCGATCTCGCGCATCAGGGTCCGGACATCCTTGCCGGCGTTCATCCCCTCGACGGTCTGATCGTGGACGTACCGGATCGCGTCGCGCAGCCGGGTCAGTTCGGCGTAAATCAGCTCGGCCCCGGCTATCGGTTCGAAATGACCGGTCACCAGGAGGTCGGCCCGCAGGTCGCGCACCCGCTCCACGGACGCGCTGGCCGTCAGCGCGTCGCGGTACCGGTCGCCACGGATGGTGACCAGGTTGGGAATGTGCCCAAAGAGCGGGCCGAAGACGTTACCGCACAAACATATACGCTCATCCGGCAGCCACACCACCAGTGAGTCGGTGGTCTCGCCGCCGGGCACCGAGATCAGCTCCATCCGCCGACCGGCGACCCCCAGGGTCAAGGTGTCCTCGAAATCGAGGTCGACGACGGGAACGCTTTGGCCGGCCAGCCGGCTACTCCCCAGCCGCCGCTGAACGGCTTGGACACCGGTCGCCAGGGTGTCCTTGAACGAGAAGGCGCTACGGCTGGCGCGATACGGAATGAGGCGCTCGTTGTCGTCGCGCCACAGCGTCCAGTTGGCCTGCGCGACGACGGTGGTGTCGGGGTCGCGCACGCTGTCCAAACCACCGACGTGGTCGACATGGCCCTGCGTGAAGATGATGTAGCGCACGGGCGAGGGGTCGACGGCGTCGAAGTTCGCCCGATGCACCGGGCCCTCGAAACCCATGCCGGTGTTGACGATCACCCGTCCCTCACGGGTGGTGAGTAGGTAGGAATTCGACAGCCCCGGTGAGACCCACAGACCGGGCGCGATCTCCTCGGCCCGTTCGGCGGCCGCGGGGCGCATGGCGTCGGCCCCGGGCCTGTTGCGGTAGACCGGTTCGAAATTCATCGATGTGTCGCCTTCCGGTTAGCTCTCGGCAAGGACGTCGAACCTGTCGAAGTAGAAGTCGAATCGTCGGCGCAGCTCGTCGGCCGTGACGCCGAAGTGTTTTTGCAGGTCGTAGTGGATGCGGCCGTGTTTGCCGCGCGGATTGCCGCCCAGGTATTTCTGGAAGCGCGTCCGCACCTTCGGCGGCAGGTCGACGCCACCGCATTCGTAAAGCCTTTCAAGCAGCTGCATTTCGTTGCCGTTCAGCTGGTGGAAGCTGACGTCGATGCTGCGTTCGGCCGGGACGAGATCGCGGTCGCGCACGCAAGCGCTGAGCAACCGGTGCACCCGGTCGCTCCAATAGTCCAGCAGCCAGTCGGGCTCGATGCTTGTGCGCCGCAGCCGATCGGAGTAGGCCATCATCGTGATCGCCGACTGGATAACCGCGACGGGATCGCGGTGCGTGAAAGCCACGGTAGCGTCCGGAAACGTCGCCATGAGCGGGCCGAGCTGCTCGCAATGCTGCGGGCTTTTCAGGACCCAGGTCCGCGGACCGCGCAGGAAGGTCAGCGCCTGCAGAACCTTTCTCAGGTATGCGTAGTGCCGGGTTTGATCCAGGCTCAGGTAGTAGTCGCGCCAATCCGGCACGCGCGCATGCCATTCCAGGACATAGGCGGCCACGTCGAGGTCGAGCAGTTCGACTTCTTCCTCGATCGCCTCGGGGAACCGGTCGTGCATGGCGGCGACCACCGGAGCGCTGGCCATCAACGCGTCGTGCTCGGATTTGGCTCGCGCATAACGGGGGTCGACCCCGGGGATGTCCGGCCCCTGACCGCGCGCCGGAATCGGCTCCTGGCTCTCCCAATACGGCAGGGCCCGCCGGCGCGGGTCGGCGGCAATGAGATTCACCAGATGAGTGGTGCCCGAACGCGGCATCCCGACGACGATGAACGGACGCTCGATCGGGATGGCTTCGATCTCGGGGTACCGCTTGAGGAGCTCGGTCAGGGACAACCGGTTGCGCAGCAACCGTACGACGCGTTGTCGCAACGACGAGCGCGTGAGCTGGCGCAGACCCTCATCGGCTTCGATCGCGGCGATGTGCGCGGCGAGCCGATCACCGAAGCCGTCGACATCGTCAAGGTCGTCGACTCCGGCCTGCTCGACGGCCTCCGCGAGCATCCGGTCGATGTCGAAGTCGACATGTTTGGCCTCGGTGAATTCCAGGATCTGGCGTTGGACGTCGGTCAGCCTGGGCGCGGTCAGGTCGTCGAAGTCGATCTCGTCAACGGCAGAGCCCACCGGATCCTCTTTTCGACGTGTCGTCGAAGAGAAATATGACACAGACGTCAGGTGTCGATCTGCTGTGGTCCTACAGGTTCGCCAAGTCGTCGGGCACGTCGACCTTGTGCTCCTCCAGCGCCTCGAGGGGCACCACCTCGAGGGTGCGCTCGTGCGTGGAGGCCAGCACCACGGGTGCCGCGCAGCCATCCTGGTGCGCCCGCAGCCAGTTCAGCGCCGTGACGCACCAGCGATCGCCGGGCAACAGGCCCGGGAACCGGTATTCGGGAACCGGTGTCTGAAGGTCATTGCCGATGGAACGCTGGTGCTCGAGGAACTCCGTGGTCATGACCGCACAGATCGTGTGCCGGCCGAGATCCTCGGGGCCGGTCGAGCAACAGCCGTCACGGTAGTACCCGGTCACGGGTTCTGTGCCGCACGGTTCCAGCGGGCCGCCTAACACGTTTCGATCGGGCACGGGTTCAGTATTGCGCTCCCGGGGGTGAAGTTTGAAGTAACTTTGCCGTCTCCGCCGGGGCAAATTTGTCCGGCTGCGGTGCGGGTGGGGCGGCGTGAGTGCGGGCGCCAGTGACGAACCGATAACAATTCCCACGTCAAGCTGGCGCGACGCGCTGAGCAAATCCCGGGGAAATCGCCGGGAAAATTTATCGTCACATCGTGCAACGAAGAACGGCCCTCAAGCTGCCACTTCTGCTGGCAGCCGGCACCGCGCTGGCGCGAGCGCCACGCGCCTCCGCGGAGGAACCGGGTCGGTGGCCCGCCGACCGCGCCAACCGGTGGTATCAGGCGCAAGGTTTCCTCGTCGGATCGAATTACATCACCTCCAACGCCATCAACCAGCTGGAGATGTTTCAGGCCGACACCTACGACCCGCGGCGCATCGACGCCGAGCTCGGCTGGGCCAGGTTCTACGGGCACAACACCGCCCGGGTGTTCCTCCACGATCAGCTGTGGGCGCAGGACCAGCGCGGCTTCCAGACGCGCCTTGCGCAGTTCGTCGACATCGCCGCGCGCCATCGCATCAAACCGCTGTTCGTCTTCTTCGATTCGTGCTGGGACCCGGCACCCAAGGCCGGTCGACAACGCGCGCCGCGGCCGGGCGTGCACAACTCCGGCTGGGTGCAGAGCCCGGGAGCCGAAAGGCTCGGCGACCCCCGCTACGCCGGCGTCATGCGCGACTACGTCACCGCGGTGTTGACCCAATTCCGCAGCGACGACCGCATTCTGGGCTGGGACTTGTGGAACGAGCCGGACAACCCCGCGCGGCAGTACAGGAGCACCGAGCGCAGTGATAAGGATCAGCTGGTCGCCAACCTGCTTCCCCAAGTGTTCCGCTGGGCGCGCGCGGTTGATCCCAGTCAGCCGCTCACGAGCGGCGTGTGGCGTGGCGACTGGGGACAACCCCAGGGCCGCAGCGCAATCAGCGACATCCAGCTCGCCAACGCCGATGTCATCACGTTCCATTCCTACGCCGAGCCCGCGGGCTTCGAGTCCCGGATCGGCGAGCTTGCCCCCCTGGGGCGGCCGATCCTCTGCACGGAGTACATGGCCCGGCCCCGGGGCAGCACCGTGGAGGGAATCCTCCCGGTGGCCAAGCGCCACAACGTCGGCGCCATCAACTGGGGTCTGGTCGCCGGAAAGACCCAGACCTACTTTCCCTGGGAATCGTGGGACCACCCGTACACCGCGATCCCCAAAGTCTGGTTCCACGACCTGCTCCGGCCCGACGGCCGGCCCTTCCAGGACACCGAAGCGCTGACGACCCGAAAACTGGCCGGCAGCCAAGCCTGAGCGGGGCTGTTCGGTTAGCCGAATTTGCCGTTGACCGCCCTTTTTGCGGTAGTAGGGTTGAGCCGCAGAAGGGGGCGGCGGTGACTCTGACTCATCTGAGCGAACCAGAGCTGATCGCCTCGGGCGGGGGCGACCCGTGGGCGATCAACCAGAGCCTGCAGGCGGGTAGCCCGTTTCAAATCTCACGCCTGGCCGAGGCGTTTCATGCCGCGGGCCGACACACCGCCGAAGCCGACCATGCCTTCCAGATAGCCCAGAAGCGCTTCGCCGAGTCGTGGAACCACCAGAACGGTGACAACCCGATCAACGACTCCGCCGAAGTTCAGCGAGTGACGAAATCCCTTGGCGCGCAATCGGAGCAGTTGCCCAAAATCGGCGCTGACTTAGAGAACATCGCGGCCGCGTTGGCCGACGCACAGAAGCAGGGTGCCGCCGAGATTGCCACCTTGGACCATCAGCTGCAGTTTCTCGACAAGCTTTATGGCGCCGCGCAAGCGGATCTGCGGGATCCGAGCCTTCCGCCGAAGGAGGTAGCAAAGCTGCACATGATCATGGACGCAGCCCACGCCGACGCTGTGGATGACGTCCGTGACGCGGTGAAGCAGATGAATTCGATCCGCAACGCCTACTCCGACACGCTGCATAAAGCGCTGGGCTCGTTGCACACCGAGGGTTACGATCCGCCCGCGAACATCGACGACACGCTCGAACAGCCGTTACGGGGCGAGGTTAGAGATCTCGGACCCGTCGCCGGCACTGGTGCCGTTCCTGGCATCCCGGGAATCGGCGCGGCAGATCTTGGTGAGATCGTCGAGGTGCCCGGACAGCCGGGGAAATTCCTTGCGATCTTCGGTGATTCGTTTTCCGGCAACAAAGTTGGCGAAGGTGATCATTATCGATCAGTGGCCGTCCCGGTGACCTTCGACGCCGACGGACGCCCGCACTTCGGCGCGCCGTTGACCGGAGCGAAGGATAGCGGCCATGAGCTATTTCCTATCCCAAACGAGGCGGCGGGCGTCACTGACACCCTGCCTGCAGGGACTATAACTGCAGGCGGAAAAACATACATGATGGTGACGGGTACTAAGGGGGATCTCCAACCGGTCGCTTCATGGTTGGTGGAAGTCAATGGCGACCCGGGCAAGGGGTGGACCATGGTGCCGAATTCATTGCGTGCGGCGGGTGACGCCCCCAGTCAGGTCAGCGGTTACAAGGGGTCCGACGGCAAGGTCTACATCGCGGCAGATTCCTTCGACCGCAGCCGAGGCGTCACCATGTACCGCGCAGATCCTGACAAAGTGTGGGACCGCGGCAGTTGGCAACCTTGGACTGGCAAAGATTGGGGAACTCCGGTGGACCGTCCCGTACAAGTAACTAACGATCGCTACGGTGAGCTCAGCTTGCGCGAGATCGGCGGCAAACCTGTCCTGTCTGGTTTCAATGTGGATGCGCATGGTGGAAGTGTTGAGGTACGTATCGGTTCGAGCCCGACTGGTATCTTCAGTCCAGACGTAAACCCGACCATGGTTGTCCAAAACGGCGACAGGACCGCTGCAAACTACATGCACCAGCCGTACGGGGGATATATATTGCCTGGCTCGACGCTTGATAACCTCAGGATGTTTGTCAGTGAATGGAACACATCCAAGGGACCCGATCACCAGCCGGTCGGTGCTCCATACGATACCCGCGAATTCCAATTGAATCTCCACCAGTGATCCATAACTTCCTTCGTTGCGGACTTCGATAGGATGAAGACGGTGCTATTAAATCTGTTCCGGGTCACCGGTTTAGCGGGCGCCGCTTTATTAGCAGCTTGCGCGGCGCATGCCGACGGACCCAAGTTTCCCGACCTGAGTAAATATGCTGTCGCAGCACCCGCCGACTACACGATCGACGTTCCTAATCCAGGACGGCCACCGCTAGCGACAGTTTACTTCCTCACACCTGACGGTATAGTTTGCAATTTTTTGCCCGACCAAGCGCAGTGCAGTGGAAATAATTTCCCGGCGATACCTCCCGCCACTGGCAACACCAATGCCAGTCGCGCTGCGGTGAATTGGATAGGAACTACGACAGGGTTGAAGCAAACCAACGAGGGGGAGCCGTCTCGTGTGATCGATGACCAACCCATCAAAACGCTTCCTCCGTTTCATTCCCTTTCCGTGAATGGGTTCACGTGCGGAGTCGACAACTCCGGAATGACCGCCTGCAAGGACCCGCAAGGCCGTGGGTTTGTGCTGTCGCCGCACGGCTCGGGTTGGCTGCCCCATGTGTAGACGCCGCCTAAGCGGCATCTCACTGGATACATCGCAATGCGGCACGACGATCCTTCGAAGCATTAGACAGCATCCCGTTACCGTCACCAACCGAGATTGAATAGCAAGGACCTAGGAGGCCGCGAAGTCTCCCACCGCAGTCATTTTGTTGCCGTCAGAGGCGGTGGCGAATCCGGCCGCGGTGAAAGCACAGTTGACGATGATCCCCCGGTGTGGAGGACTCTGCATCCATGAGTCGACGGCCTGGGCGGGAGTCCCGGCCGATCCGGTGCCCCAAAATACGATCTCGCCGGTGGCAGGGGCCCTGGTGTAGCCGGCATCAGCGATACGCGTCCGCGGCGATGAGCCGTCGGAACCGATATGGCCGCTTAAACCGGTGCGCAGCATGTCTTCGGCGTGCCGCTGCGCTGCCGCCCTCAACCGGGGATCATCTGCCAGTGGCCCACACGGCTGACGAAGCCCGTTGACGCCGCTATACAGCACCGCACCGGAATCGTCTGCGCGCGCGACGAATTCACCAACCGTGCCCGGCATCGTAGTGAGGACGCAACAGCAGGAGAGGATGGCGACGATCTCTACTTTCTTCGTCATGTGGCCTCTTGCCGCGCGCATCGAATTTGTCCGTGAATAAATGCTAGCCACCATCGACCGAGATTGGCCGAAAATCGTCTTTGCTAAACCGACACGCGGGATCCGCGTGAGAACGCAGGGGCGGCCCCCACCCGCGATAGCAGGTGAAGGTGTTGGCGGTGGCGGAGGGATTTGAACCCTCGGACGGTGTTAGCCGTCACACGCTTTCGAGGCGTGCTCCTTAGGCCGCTCGGACACGCCACCGCCGAGCAGCTTACCGAACCCTGAGCCCCTCACCCCAATCGCTGGCGGGCGAAGAAGGCCTCCAGCGGTGCGGCGCACTCTTCGGCGAGCACGCCGCCGCGCACTTCCGGGCGATGGTTGAGCCGCCGGTCGCGGACCACGTCCCACAGCGATCCCACCGCTCCCGTCTTCGGTTCCCACGCGCCGAACACCAGCCGGCCGACGCGGGCCAGGACCAGCGCGCCGGCACACATGGTGCACGGTTCGACGGTGACCGCCAGCGTGGCGCCCTCCAGGCGCCATCCGTCGCCGAGCACGCCGGCCGCGGCCCGCAGCGCCAGGATCTCGGCGTGCGCAGTGGGATCGCCCAGGGCTTCGCGGGCATTGACCGCACGGGCGAGCTCAGTTCCGTCGGCCGCGACGACGACCGCGCCGATGGGCACGTCGCGGGGACCCGCCGTCGCGGCGACCGACAACGCGGTACGGATCAGATCTTCGTCAGCGATCACCGACCGGCCAGCGCTTGCGATCACCGACCGATGCGGTCGATCACCGCCGACAGCTGGTCGGCGAAGCCCATCTCCCGGGCGATGCGGCCGAGCTGCTCGTCCGCGTACAGGTCGGCCTCGTCGAGGATGACGCCCAGCACCGCCTCGGGCAGCCCGATATCGGAGAGCAATCCCAGGTCACCCTCTTCGAACGGGTCGGAATCCTCCAGGTCCTCGGGGTCGATGTCGGCGTCCAGCTTGTCCAGCACTTCGGCGGCGATGTCGTAGTCCAGCGCGGCGGTGGCGTCCGAGAGCAGGAGCCGGGTCCCCGACGGCGCGGGGCGCACGATCACGAAAAACTCGTCATCGACGTCGAGCAGCCCGAACACGGCGCCGGCGCTGCGCAATTCCCGCAGCTCCGTCTCGGCGGCCTTGAGGCTCAGCAGCGATTTGCGGGCCATCGGGGAACACCGCCACTGGCCCTCTTCGCGCACGACAGCTACGCCGAAACCGTCCGGCGTATCGGCGGACAGGCCTTGGGCTGGGGCCCGTTGTGCTCCCATGGCCGCTTACGGTAGTCGCAGACCAGGCCCCCTGACCAGATGGAGCGAAACCGCGGCGACATCTTGACGCACCGCCGCCGCCAGATTGTGCCAACCTTAGGTCTGTGGCTCGCCCTGTTTCTCAAACCCCGGTGTGCGTGCTCGGGCTGGGGCTGATCGGGGGTTCGATAATGCGGGCCGCCACGGCGGCAGGCCGCGAAGTGTTCGGCTACAACCGGTCGGTGGAGGGCGCAAAAGAAGCCGCCGCCGACGGCTTCGACGCGACCACCGACCTGACGGCGACGCTCACCCGCGCCGCCGACACCGGCGCGCTGATCGTCCTGGCCGTCCCCATGCCGGCGCTGGCCGGCATGCTCGCCCACATCGCCGAACTGGCCCCGGCCTGCCCGTTGACCGACGTCACCAGCGTCAAACGGGCCGTGCTCGACGAGGTTGTCGCGGCCGGCCTGCAGGAACGATTCGTCGGCGGTCACCCGATGGCGGGCACCGCCCATTCGGGCTGGGCCGCCGGCCACCCGGGCCTGTTCACCAGGGCGCCGTGGGTGATCAGCGTGGACGATCACGTCGACCCGGTGGTGTGGTCGATGGTCATGACGCTGGCCCTGGACTGCGGCGCGGTGCTGGTCCCGGCCAAGTCCGACGATCACGACGCGGCGGCGGCCGCGATCTCGCACCTGCCGCACCTGCTCGCCGAGGCGCTGGCGGTCATCGCCGGGGACGTCCCGCTGGCGTTCGCGCTGGCCGCCGGATCGTTCCGCGACGGGACGCGGGTGGCCGGCACCGCCCCGGACCTGGTGCGGGCGATGTGTGAGGGCAACTCCGACCAGCTGGTGCCGGCCGTCGACCGGGTGATCGAGTTGCTGAGCCGGGCCCGCGAGTCGCTGGTCGCGAACAACTCGGTGGCCGAGCTCGTCGAGGCCGGCCACGCCGCCCGCACCCGCTACGACAGCTTTCCGCGTTCCGACGTCTTCCACGTCATCATCGGCGGTGAGAACTGGCGCGAGGAGTTGGCCGCCGCGGGTCGGGCGGGCCGCGTGATCAGATCCGCTCTGCCAAGCCTGGATAGTCGACGATGAAGCCCTCGTCGTCGACGCTCACGACGGTGTCGGCGACCGGGGAGTGCAGCTTGATGCCGTCGTGGCCGCCCGTGCTGGTGTAGCTCACGAGGTCCGCGGTAATCGCCATGTCGGGCAGGTTGATGTAGACCACCGGCAGTGTGACCGAGTCCGGCCGCTCGTGCAGGCCGAGCCGCCGAATGGGCAACGCGTTGAAGAACGGGCTGAAGACCACATCGCAGTCCAGCGCGCCGTTGTACGACGCTCGGCGCTCGCCCTGATGGTCGGTGACCAGCCACATGTTCTCTTCGTCACGGGCGATGGACAGCACGCGCTCCCGTTCGGCGAGGGTGACCGTCATCCCCAGCCGCTTGGTGGCGCCGGTCTCATCGGTTTGCAGGTCGTAGTACGCACCGAATGCCGGGTTGGTGGCGGTGGCGGCAGCGACGATCCGGCCGTTCGCCTTGATCCTCTTGCCGGACACCTGGATTCGTACCGATTCCATCCGGGAGACGTCCTGGGCGCGCCAGGTCAACATTGCCTGCCACACGCGCCGAGGATCAGAGGGGTCTGCGTTCACTCACCTACCGTAAGACGTGCGGGCGAACCGCGGCAGGCCTGTCGAGTAAGTGTGGCGAAGTCGTCCGGTGCCCGGCACCGACGCCCACACCACCAATGCGAGCAGCCCGTCCAGCGCCAGCGCCAACGCGGCCACCATCAAGGCACCGACCAGGGCGAGGTGGAACTCTCGCTCCTTGATTCCGTCGATCAGGTATCGGCCCAGCCCGCCGAGGCTGGCATAGGCCGCAACCGTGGCGGTGGCGACCACCTGAAGCGTCGCGCTGCGCAACCCGCCCAGGATCAACGGCAGCGCGTTGCGCGCCTCCACCCACAACACCTGCGCCTCGGTCATGCCCATCGCCCTGGCCGCGTCGACCACGGTCGGCTCCACGTTGGCGATTCCCGCGTAGGTGCCGGCCAGCAGCGCCGGGACGCCCAGCAGCATCAGGGCGACCAGCGGCGGCCCCATCCCCAACCCGAACAGCAACGTCCCGAGCAACAGCACGCCCAGCGTCGGCAGCGCGCGCAACCCGTTGACCATGCCGACCACCAGCACCGTGCCGCGGCCGGTGTGCCCGATGATGAGCCCGGCCGGGACCGCGATCAGGGCCGAGGCGCCCACCGCGACCGCCGTGTACTCGAGATGCTCCAGGACGCGCGCCGCAAGCCCGACCGGGCCGGTCCAGTTGCCGGCGGTCATTAGGTACGAGATGGCGCCCTGCACGAAGTTCATCGCGCGCCACCCACTATCGGGGCCACCACCGACCGTCGACGCGGCGAGCGCCCGGCGCGCTCCCACGGCGTGGCCAGGCGGCCGGCCACCACGATCAACGCGTCGATGACGACGGCCAGCACGAAGAGCGCGATGATGCCGGCAAGGATCTGATCGCTCTTGTTCGTCTGGTACCCCTCGGTGAACCAGGTGCCCAGGCCGCCGATGCCGATCACCGAACCCACCGAGACCATCGCGATATTGGTGACGACCACCACGCGCAACCCGGCGACCAGGACCGGAACAGAAAGCGGCAGTTCGACTTTCAGCATGCGGGTGATCGGCGGGTAGCCGACGGCGGTGGCGGCGTCGCGCACCTGGGCCGGCACCGCGTCCAGCGCCTCGAGCACCGCCCGTACCAGCAGGGCCGCGGTGTAGGCCGTCAGCGCGACCATGACGTTCGCCTCATCGAGGATGCGGGTCCCGATGACCATCGGCAAGACCACGAACAGCGCCAGCGACGGAATGGTGAACACGACACTCGCGGTCGCCGTCGTGAGCCGGCGGGCAACCGGTACGCGTTGCACCGCCGCGCCCAGCGGGACGGCGAGGGCCAACCCGATCAGCACCGGCACCAACGACAACCGCAAATGGACGATGGTCAGCGCCCAGGCGTCGTCGAGATGGGTGAGCAGGTAGTGCATATCTGTTCCCCCGGTCACGTCTTTCTTCGGGTTTCCGCGGCGGCCAGCACGTCGTCGGCCAGCACACCGCCGATGACTTTGCCGCCTTCGTCGACCGCGAGGCCCACGCCCGACGGCGACGACAGCGCCGCGTCCAGCGCGTGGCTGAGGTTCCCGCGGGGACGGAACAACGAGCCGACGCCACTCATGCTGTCCGACAACGACGCACCCGCGCGATGCCGGCGCAGGCCTTCGGAATCGATCCAACCCATCGGCGCGCCCGCGCCATCCACCACCACCGCCCAGCCGTCCGCGAGGGCGGTGGTGGCGAGGTCGTCCGCCGGGATGCGTTGCACATCATGTACCGGCAAGCCGGCCGCGTCGATGAGTTGCAACCATCGATATCCGCGGCCGAGACCGATGAACCTCGAGACGAAATCGTTGGCAGGGCGCGACAGCAACCGCGTGGGTTCGTCGTACTGCTGCAACGTGCCGGCCCGAAAGACCGCGACTTTGTCCGCGAGCTTGAGTGCCTCGTCGATGTCGTGGGTGACGAACACGATGGTCTTGTGCAATTCGCTTTGCAGACGCAGGATCTCGTTCTGCAGGTCAAGCCGGACCACCGGGTCGACGGCCGAGAAGGGCTCGTCCATCAACAAGACGGGGGGATCGGCGGCCAGCGCACGCGCCACGCCGACGCGTTGTTGCTCACCACCGGACAACTGCGCCGGGTAGCGGGTGGCCAGCTTCGTGTCCAGCCCGACGCGTTCGAGCACCTCGTAGGCGGCGGCCCGAGCCGCCCGGCGGGACTGCCCCTTCAGCACCGGAACCGTTGCGACGTTGTCGATCACCCGCAGGTGCGGCATCAGCCCGGCATGCTGGATGACATAGCCGATCCCGAGGCGCAGCCGCACCGGGTCCAGGCTGGACACGTCCACACCGTCGACGGTGATGGTGCCGGACGTGGGCTCGATCATGCGGTTGACCATGCGCAGCGCCGTGGTCTTGCCGCTGCCCGACGAACCGACGAAGACGGTCAACTTCCCGTTCGGGATCACCAGGCTCAACCGGTCCACCGCGGTGGTCCCGTCGGCGAAGGACTTGCTGACTTCATCGAAGACGATCATCGGCCGACCGGATGATCGAAGCCGTTGTTCCGCAACCAGTCCCGGGCGGCCTGGTCGGGATCGACACCGGAGTTTCCCGCCACCGCGGCGTTGAGCCCGGCCACGCCGGGAGTGGTCAGCTTCGCCGACACGGCGTCCAGCACCTCCTTGAGCCGGTCCGACTTCTTCTGCGAATTGACCAGCGGCACAATGTTGCCGGCCAGGAAGTTGTGCTCCGGGTCTTCGAGCACCACCAAATGGTTCTGCGGGATTGCGGGCGAGGTGGTGAAAACGTTGGCGGCGTTGACCCTTCCCTCCACCAGGGCGCGCACCGTCACCGCGCCGCCGCCGTCGTTGATGGCGACGAAGTTGCCCGGCCTGATGTCGAGTCCGTACTTCTGCCGCAACCCGGGCAGGCCGGAGGGCCGGTTCGCGAAGGCCGACGGCGCCCCGAACCTCACGTCCGCCGAATGCGCCGCCAGGTCCGCGATTGTCGTCAGATTCCACGAATTAGCGGTCCCGCCTGTCACCGTCACGGTGTCGGTGTCGGTGGCCGGCGAGGGCGTCAGGACGGCCAGGTCGCCGGGCAGCCTGCGGTCGAGCTCCAATTCGACGGCGTCGAGCATGGTCGCCGTCGACTCGGGCGCGAAATAGAGCAGCAGGTTGCCGATGTACTCCGGCACCAGATCGATGGAATGGTCCTTCAGCGCCGGGATATACGTCTCCCGACTGCCGATCCCCATCCGCCGGCCGACCTCGAATCCGTTGGCCTGCAACGCTTGTGCATATATCTCGGCGATGATCTGCGATTCCGGGAAGTCGCCGGACCCCACGACGATGGATTTGGGGCTGCGGACCTGGGCACCCAGCGGGTCCGAACTGCTGCACGCCGCGAGAACGCAGATCGCCGTGAGCCACACGGCCGCTTGGATGATCGCGCGGCGCGCGCGCGACGGCATCCCCATACCGCCGACACTAACCTCAGAGTCGCCCGCGCGCCGGGACCCAGCGGGCCGGTTGCCGGGTTTGGTTTCATTCTGTGCCGGATGGGACAAAGATGACCCTATGAGCAGCCATCCCCCTGCCTCGCCCAGCCAGCCGCCGATCAGGGACGACCACAGCGCGCCGGCGCGGGTG
>NZ_LZIL01000073.1 GCF_001667075.1 Mycobacterium sp. 852014-52450_SCH5900713
GGCGCGGCCAGCTTGGCCAGCACCGCCTCCCAGGTGGCGCGGGCCTCGGGGGTGAGCCAGCCGCTCAGCTTGGACATACCGTCGCTGTCTTGGGCTCCCAAGGTCAGGCCGCGGCGCCGAGCGCGGTCGGCATCGGTGAACTGTCCGTCGGGATTGAGGTAGCAGGTCAACCGTTCGGCGACCTTGCGCAGCCCTTCCGGGCGTTGCTCGCCGGCCCAGCGGGCGAGGTCGGCCTCGGCGGCCTCGCGGGTGGGGGCATCGACACAGCATGGCAGTTCGTCGAAGAAGCGGTGGATGACGGCGATGTGGGAGGCGCCGATGTTTCCGGCGCGCTGGGCGGCCGCGGTGGCCGCATACTGCGGCGCCAGCGGCTCACCGGTCAGCGTGTGTCGCGTGCCCAACGCGCGGGCGTCGGTGATCCGGCGCGTGGCTTCCCCGCGGGTGATGCGCAGGCGGTCGGCCAGCACGTGCGGCAACGTGCCGCCGAGTTCGGCCGGAGTGGCTTGGCAATCGATCTGATTGAGCAGCTCGTGGCCGGCCACCGGCAGCCGCCTCATCTCGCGTTCGAGGGATTCGAGGTAGGTGAAGCGCTCCGGGGTGGTCAACGCGTCGTACGAGTGGGCGTTGATGCGCGAGACGACCTCGTGCAGCGCGGCGTAATCCGCCGCAATCTCGTCACGATCACTCGAACGCATGTTCGAATGATACTTCGCCCCACCGACAACACCAGCCGCCCCGAAACCACTGAAACCAAAGTGGCGTAAGTGATTTCGGGGCCCGGTGCGCCATTGCCTGAGGCCGCCCTTGCGCTGCTGCGAAACAATGGGTCCAAGTCGACGAATGCTCCCGGTAAGCCGGAGATGGAGGAGCGTCATGGCCTCGTTGCTCACGGCCTGCGGCGGATTCTTATTCGCCGTCTTGTGGATGGATCTCATCTTCGATGTGCAGGTCCTCCGATTCCGTTCTGCGCCAACCGATCTGCCAGAGGCCGTACTTGCCTCCATCGCGGCTTACTACCACCGCGCGACCACCACCTCGCGCCCGATGAGCCGGCTCATCGCCGCCGTCATGGTGATCCTGCTGGGCGCGTTGACCTACCAGTCCGCACGCGGGCATGACCCCTGGTGGCTTCTGGTGCTGTCGGCAGTCCTCGCGGGGAGTCCGACCATGCTGGCGTTGACGCAAACGGTTCCCGATGCGGTGCGGCTGGGGCGCCGAACAGACGGTCCGCCCGAGCAGACCCGGCTGGCGCGGTCCGTCTGCCGGGATCACCTTGTCTGCGCCGGCTGCATGTTCGCGTTCCTGGTGCTGTGGGTCGCGCGCAGCGTGGCACTTTGACCGGCCGACGGGTCGTAGTGACAAAACGCAGGTCAGGACCCGGTGGCCACGTCAGGGCCGTCCGTACTAAACTAGAACACGTTTCAATTCGGCCGCGTCCCAGGAGTAGGCATGCACACCCCTATTTGCGACGAACTCGGTATCGAGTTTCCGATCTTCGCGTTCACCCACTGTCGTGATGTCGTGGTCGCAGTCAGCAAGGCCGGCGGTTTCGGCGTGCTCGGCGCGGTCGGCTTCACCCCCGAGCAGCTCGAGATCGAGCTCAACTGGATCGACGAGAACATCGGCGACCACCCGTACGGCGTCGACATCGTCATCCCGAACAAGTACGAGGGTATGGACTCGCACCTGTCGGCCGAGGAACTGGCCGACACGCTGCGCAAGATGGTGCCCCAGGAACACCTCGACTTCGGCAAGAAGATCCTGGCCGACCACGGCGTGCCGATCGAGGACAGCGACGGCGACAGCCTGCAGTTGCTCGGGTGGACCGAGGCGACCGCCACGCCCCAGGTCGAGGTGGCGCTCAAGCACCCGAAGGTGAAGATGATCGCCAACGCCCTGGGCACTCCCCCGGCCGACATGATCAAGCACATCCACGAGGCGGGACTCAAGGTGGCCGCGCTGTGCGGGTCGCCGTCGCAGGCTCGCAAGCACGCGGACGCGGGCGTCGACATCATCATCGCCCAGGGCGGCGAGGCCGGTGGGCATTGCGGCGAGGTGGGCTCCATCGTGTTGTGGCCGCAGGTGGTAAAGGAGGTCGCCCCGGTGCCGGTGTTGGCGGCCGGTGGCATCGGCAGCGGCCAGCAGATCGCGGCGGCCCTGGCGCTGGGCGCCCAGGGGGCGTGGACGGGCTCGCAGTGGCTGATGGTCGAGGAATCCTCGAACACGCCGGTTCAGCAACAGGCGTACGTCAAGGCGGGCAGCCGGGACACCGTGCGCAGCCGGTCGTTCACCGGCAAGCCGGCCCGCATGTTGCGCAACGACTGGACCGAGGCGTGGGAGGCGCCGGACAACCCGAAGCCGCTGGGAATGCCGCTGCAGTACATGGTTTCCGGCATGGCGGTGCGGGCAACGAACCGGTACCCGAACGAGAGCGTGGACGTCGCGTTCAACCCGGTGGGTCAGGTTGTCGGCCAGTTCACCAAGGTGGAGAAGACGGCGACGGTCATCGAGCGCTGGGTGCAGGAGTACCTGGAAGCGACGAACAGGCTGGACGAGCTGAACGAGGCCGCCTCCGTCTGACGGCGGAGCTAGACCTCGTCGTCGAGCTCATCGCGGCCGCTGAACATCTCCCTCGTCCGGTCCACCGCGTACGTGCCGATCTCGATCGAGTTCTGGACGATGCCGCTGACACCGCCGGAAATGTCGCCCCGGATGATGTCACTACCGTGTTCGACGATGTCGGAGGCCTTCTCGACCGCGTTGGTCGCGATGTCCCTGGCCGCGTCGACCGCATCTTTCGGGCTGAAGCCCATCTCGAGTCTCCTCTCGTGGCAGGACAGTTGGCTATGACTCTAGACCGGGCGTAGTGCTCAGTAGTTGACCAAGGTGCGCCAGTAGGATTCGGGGATTTCGGCCCCGGACCGCAATATTCGGGCCAGCCCCACGGCCATCGCGATGCCCAGCAGGCCAAGCCAGAGTCCGGCCAGCCCGATGATCGCCCACAGGGCGGCGGTGACGACGGGCCACGGCGAGAGCACCGCGAGGATCGGCGCGAAAAAGAAACCCGTCCCGATATACCACGCCGAGCCCGCGCGATCCGACGCGAGGACGAAACGCAGCCAACGCGGGACGAGGGTCTCGCCCGGCCCGCCGTCGTCCATGGCTCAGCCGCTCACTCGGCCGGAGGGAAGAATCCCGCTCCGGTGAACCATCCCTCTTGCCAACCCCGCTCGCCCAGGCACAACATGGGCAGCCCGCGGTCCGACTGCGCCGCGGCTTGCGGCCCAGGGCACTTCGCGCCCGCCTGCTGCACCCCGTACAGCGGATAGGAGATGACCCAGTAGCCGGTGGTGGCCGCCGGGAACTGGTTCGGCGGAGGGAAGTGGCACGCCTCGGCCTGACCGCTGGGGCCCCGGCCGAAGATGAAGTGCTCATAGTTGTCGCACGGCGCGCCCAACGACGCCTGATAGTTCATCCCCGGCACGTCGCCGTCGTATCCGGCTGCCGCGCACGGCGCCACGCCAATCGCAATGCCCGCTATAGAAGCGGCGCTGAGCACTTCCCGAATCATGTTCCACCCCGCCTGTCGTCGCTGGTGACCTGCACCAAAGCATATCCATCGGGCCGTAGCCCACAAGACCGTATTGGTGGTCTGGATGAGAAACGAGGAACACGTTCCAATTTGCACCCGGCGATCTTGCGTCAACGCTTCCCAACCGTGGTGCGGCAATGGTTTATTTGCACAAAGACGACTAGACCACTTCGTCATCGAGGAGCGGGCCATGCCAACCGTCGAGCCAACCGCCAAGCCGGTCCCCAATCTCCCCCCCGGATTCGACTTCACCGATCCGGACATCCACGCCGAGCGACTGCCGGTGGAGGAGCTGGCCGAACTGCGGCGGACCGCGCCGATCTGGTGGAACGAGCAGCCGCTGGGGGCGGGCGGATTCGACGACGGCGGCTTCTGGGTGGTGTCCAAGCACAAGGACGTCAAAGAGGTATCGCTGCGCAGCGATGTCTTCTCCAGCCTGCAGAAGACCGCGCTGCCACGCTACAAGGACGGCACGGTGGGCGAGCAGGTCGAACGCGGCAAGTTCGTGCTGCTGAACATGGATGCGCCGCAACACACCCGGCTGCGCAAGATCATCTCGCGGGCATTCACCCCCCGATCCATCGAGCGCCTGCGCGGTGACCTCGCCGAGCGGGCCCGGAACATCGTCGCGGAAGCGGCCGCCGAGGGGCGCGGTGACTTCGTCGAGCAGGTCTCCTGCGAGTTGCCGTTGCAGGCCATCGCCGGGTTGATGGGTGTGCCCCAGGAAGACCGCAAGAAGCTTTTCCACTGGTCCAATGAGATGGTCGGCGACCAGGATCCGGAGTTCGCCAGCAACGACGCCATCACCGCTTCCGTCGAGCTCATCATGTACGGCATGCAGATGGCCGCCGACCGGACGAAGAATCCGGGCGAAGACCTCGTCACCAAGTTGGTCCAGGCGGACATCGACGGCCACAAGCTCTCCGACGACGAGTTCGGCTTCTTCGTCATCCTGCTGGCCGTTGCCGGCAACGAAACAACCCGCAACTCCATCACGCAGGGCATGATGGCCTTCACCGACTTTCCCGATCAGTGGGAGCTGTTCAAGAGGGAGCGTCCCGCCACCGCGGCCGACGAGATCGTCCGCTGGGCAACCCCGGTGACGTCCTTCCAGCGCACCGCGCTGGAGGATTACGAATTGTCAGGTGTGCAAATCAAGAAGGGTCAGCGGGTGGTGATGGTCTACCGCTCGGCCAATTTCGACGAGGAAGTCTTTGACGACCCGTTCACGTTCAACATCCTGCGCGACCCCAACCCGCACGTCGGGTTTGGCGGCACCGGCGCGCATTACTGCATCGGGGCGAACCTGGCGCGGATGACGATCGACCTGATGTTCAATGCGATCGCCGACGGCATCCCGGACCTGGAATCGATCGGAAAGCCCGAACGGCTACGGTCGGGCTGGCTCAACGGGATCAAGCACTGGCAGGTCGACTACCACACCAACGGCGCGAAATCCCCTGCTGCGCAGTAGCATCAACCGCATGGCAACCCATCGAGCAGTTCACGTCAAGTCGGCCGGGGCACCATTAGAACTGGTCGATGTCGAAACCAAGCCACCAGGACGTGATGAGGCGCGGATAAACGTCACCGCGTGTGGAATCTGCGGCACGGACGCACACTTTGTCGCCGGCGGCTTCCCCGGCATGACGTGGCCGTTGACTCCCGGGCACGAAATCGCCGGAACGATCGCCGAACTCGGTGCGGGTGTCGAGGGTTTCGCCGTCGGCGATCGAGTCGCGGTCGGGTGGTTCGGCGGGTGCTGCTACCACTGCGATGAATGCCGAAAAGGCCACTTCATCCATTGCGAGAACGGGAAGGTCCCGAGTTACCAATATCCGGGCGGCTATGCGGAATCGGTGACTGTTCCGGGGAGCGCGCTCGCCCGCATACCGGAAGGGCTTTCCGACGCAGAAGCCGCGCCGATGGGTTGCGCCGGCGTTACCACGTACCATGCGTTGCGGCATACGAAGGCAGTGCCCGGCGACCGGGTCGCCATCCTCGGTGTCGGCGGGCTCGGCCACCTCGGGGTGCAGTTCGCCCGGGCGATGGGTTTCGAGACCATCGCCATCGCTCGTGGCAGCGGCAAAGAGGGGGACGCCCGGAAGTTGGGCGCCCACCACTACATTGACTCCACCGCCGCCGATCCCGCAGAAGCGCTGAAGGCACTGGGCGGCGCGGCAGTCGTGCTGGCGACCGCGGGCAACTCGTCGGCGATGGCCGCAACCGTCGGCGGGATATCGCCCCAAGGCGAGCTCGTCACCATCGGCGTCACGCCCGAACCGTTGCCGATCAGCCCCATCCAACTGATCACACCCGGGGTCAGCATCGTCGGTCATCCTTCCGGCACGGCGAAAGACGTTGAAGAGACGATGCATTTCGCCGTGCTGTCCGGCGTGCGGGCGTGGATCGAGGAACTACCGCTGTCACAGGCCGCCGACGGATACGCGGCGTTGGAGCAAGGGCGTGCGCACTACCGCACAGTGCTGACGATGTGATTACAGTCGGCCTATGACCGACGATTGGAGCTTGGACGCAGCCGACGGCGAGCTACTTCTTGCCACCGGCGTTCGCGGGCGGGCGGCGCGAATGGGTCACCGTCTCACCATCGCCATGACCCGCTGGCATGCCATCGTCGGCTGGGCCGGCTCGGAACCCGCCACCGTGGAGCTTGTGGTCGAAACGGATTCCCTCGAGGTGTTGCGCGGCGAGGGCGGCGTAAAGGGGTTGTCAGGTCCCGAGAAGGTTTTGGTGCGTTCCAACGCCTTGAAGTCGTTGGACGCCAGCCGGTTTCCCGAGATCCGCTTTTTCGCACAGACCATCGGCAAGACCGAAGACGGGTACCGGCTCACCGGTCAGCTCGAAGTTCGGGGAAAGTCCCGGGACCACGTAATCGACCTGCGCGCAGAGGATCTCGGGGACGCGTGGCGGATGTCCACCGAATCATCGGTCCGCCAGACCGACTACGGCATCAAGCCGTACTCATTGCTGATGGGTTCGGTCCAGGTCGCCGATGAGGTTTCGGTGTCCTTCACCGCGATTCACGCGAAGAACGCCTGAGCGGCTGTCCCGGCGCCGACGTCAGGGCTGCGGCTGGGTGGGCGCCTGGGGGGCCGAGGCACCCGTCGCGTCGCCGGTGTCGCCCGGAATGTGTTCGAGCATTCGCGTCAGGTAGGGCTGCCTGCTATTGGGTTCCGGCTGCTGCTCGTCGGGCGTGGCGGCCTCCGTGATCGGTTCGCCGACGGAGACTTTCGCCTGCGGGGTCAGCGGCGCCACGACCGGGGGCGGTGCCACGGCCTCGGCGAGCTGCGGAGTCGGTGCGGGCTCCGTGTGCCGCGGGACGGGCTTGCTGGTCGGCGCCAGCTGGATGCCCACCGCGAGCGATATCGAGGAGACAAAGGTGATAACGCCGGCGGCCAGAGTGGTCACGGCCCCGGCGTACGACAGCTTTCGCGGCGCCGGCGGTGCGGCGGCGGGTTCACCGGGGTGGACCACCAACTGGTCGTCGGTGAACTCGGTGCTTCGGGCGGCGGTCAGCGCAGCGCCCCGCGCAATGGTCACCTGAGCCATCGCTTGCACGAACACCGGCACCGGCAGGGTCTTTTCGAGCTGCCAGGAGAGGCCGTCGATGTCGCTGTGCGCGCCGATGACCACCACCCCGGCCGGCTGCCAGCCATTGCGGTCGAACATGCCGGTCAGCCAGCGAGTCAGGCCGTCGAAACCGCCGCGCACCTGCTTGGTCGCCGTCTGCGTTTCCCCGTCGCGGGTATCGACCATGACGACGGTCGTCGAGTCGCGTTCGAGGAGACAGACCGCGGTCTGCTCGTAGCCGATGACCGGCGCGATGGCCTGCGCCAGTGTCTCGACGGCATCGAGTTGCCTTACCGGCACGACGTTGTCGAAGCCACTGTCGGTCAGCGCTTCCAGCAGCAACGCGGCGTGGGCCGCCGCGTCGTCGTTCCACGTCACCCCGATGACCCGCAGCCGATGGTCGCTGGCGGCCGCCTGCGCTTCCACCCGCGCGATCTCGTCCGCTACTTGGTCCGCGGTACTCACGGCGCGTGCGCCGTGACCGGCGTCCAGCGCCAGCTCCTGATGATCCAGGATGGTGCCGTCTGCGCCGTGTCCTTCAGCGAGCACCCACCCAACGGTGGTCGGCGTCACTGACAGCCCAAGTACCGTATCCAAACTCATGCCCCAATCGGTCCCGGACGCCCGATGCCCTCAGCCACACCCACGCGCACCAGAAAAACCCTGGTCAGGTGGGTCGTGAGGGCCGGAACGGACCGAGATAACGTGGTCTCCATCGGCTTGCTCCGTGAGAGCCTACGCGGTCGACGCGGGTCGGGTTGCCCCGGTTCCGCCTCGCCGCAGAATCCGCCACTCGGGAACCAGTCGATGCGCCCACAGGTCGTGCTGGTGGGAGAAGGGCCGTCGGCGCGGGGAAACCATGCCTTCCGCCCGCCGCGATAAACGTCTTACGGATACCGAATCGACTTTTTCGGCGCTGGTTCGGCGGCGCGGCGCCGCTAGACGTCGTGGCGAGATCGAAAATGGCGGCTTTGCGCATTACGGCGCGGCCAGCCCTAGACCCCGCTGCCAGGCGTTATGCGTGGCCCGGTGGTCAAATCCGGGTGCGGGTCAACCGGTGCGAACGTTGCGGCGCTCTTATCCCCGCGAGCGCAATTGGCGGGGGAATTCCGATACCAAACTGAGACACCCCCGCGTCCCGATCGACATTCGGGCTATTCGCACGGTAAATTCCTGCCTGAGACGACGGTCACACACGACAAGGGGCAGGTATGACAGATGTGAGCGAGATGGTCCGGGCCTGGGGGCGCCGGCTTTTAGTCGGTGCGGCAGCCGCCGTTACCCTCCCGGGGCTGATCGGTCTTGCCGGCGGCGCACCGACCGCGGGAGCGTTCTCGCGCCCGGGCCTGCCGGTTGAATACCTGCAGGTGCCGTCGGCGGGGATGGGCCGCAACATCAAGGTCCAGTTCCAAAGCGGCGGTAACGGCTCCCCCGCGGTGTACTTGCTCGACGGCTTGCGCGCCCAGGACGACTACAACGGCTGGGACATCAACACGCCGGCGTTCGAGTGGTACTACCAGTCGGGCCTGTCGATCGTCATGCCCGTCGGTGGCCAGTCCAGCTTCTACAGCGACTGGTACAGCCCGGCCTGCGGCAAGGCCGGCTGCTCGACCTACAAGTGGGAAACCTTCCTGACCAGTGAGCTGCCGCAGTACCTGGCCTCCAACAAGAGCGTCAAGTCCACGGGCAGCGCCGCGGTCGGCATCTCCATGGCCGGTTCCTCGGCCCTGATCCTGGCCGCCTACCACCCGAACCAGTTCATCTATGCGGGCTCGCTGTCCGCGCTGATGGACCCCTCACAGGGCATGGGGCCATCCCTGATCGGCCTCGCGATGGGCGACGCCGGTGGCTACAAGGCGAGCGACATGTGGGGCCCGTCCAGCGACCCCGCGTGGCAGCGCAACGACCCCTCACTGCAGATCCCCAAGCTGGTGGGCAACAACACTCGGCTCTGGATCTACTGCGGTAACGGCACACCGTCGGAGTTGGGCGGGGCGAACATGCCCGCCGAGTTCCTGGAGAACTTCGTGCGCAGCAGCAACTTGAAGTTCCAGGACCAGTACAACGCGGCCGGTGGCCACAACGCCGTGTTCAACTTCAATGCCAACGGAACACACAGCTGGGAGTACTGGGGAGCCCAGCTCAACGCCATGAAGCCGGACCTGCAGGGCACCCTGGGTGCCACCGCAGGCGGCGGCGGATAGCCTCACCTGCCCCGAGGTCGCTGCTGCGCCCGACGACGACGCCGTCGGGCGCAGTAGTGCGTCATGGCCCTTTGGGTCTCCGCCGATCAACGCGTCGCGGCGAATTGGTCGGTGACATCCGTCCAAGCCGTCGCGTCCCTGTGGTGATCGTTCATGTTGCGGCACTGGCCGTAGACGCGTAGGACGCCGAGGTGCGGTTCGTCGTCGTGGCGGTAAACGATCACTGTGACGCCGTCCTTGGTGAGTGTCTTCGCGAACGCGTGATTGTTGGGTGGTAGGCCCTCGGCCCAGCCATCGCCGGCCAGCGTCGCGGCAAACCGGCCGAAATAGGTGTCGGCCGGTGCGGTGGCGGGCAGCGAGAACGTCAGGTAGATCGAGCCCTGATACGGCGGGTCGTCGCGGTTTTTGCAGGACATCAGCGAGTAGCCCGCCGAGGACGCTTGCAGACCCGTCGCGGTGACGATGTGCTGGGCCGATTGGACGACCTGGGCCTTCGATTGATCGTCGCTCACCGGACTGGCGGGATGTTCGAGGGCGTCGGCGGGCTTCGAGTGCAGCCGGTCCACCATGATGAGCGCCGCACCGAGCAAGAGGGGAATCGCCAGCGCGACGGCGATCAGCGCACGAATCTGCCTCGAGCGCAACGATTTCCCGCGCTTCCCGCCAACGCGGCGCGGGCCGCGATTGTCCATGGTCGACGACATCAACACCTCAGGCTAACTCCCAAATGCGCTCGTATCCGGCGCTGCCGCAGAATCATGGTCATGCAGAGCCGGCGCATAACCCTGGTTACCCGCTGCGCCGGCATGGCCGTCGGACTGACGATCCTGGTCGCATCGCCCGCGAGAGCCGACGATGCGAGCCCTCTCACCGAGTTGGTCGACGCCGCCGCGCAGCGGTTACAAATCGCCGAGCCGGTGGCCGCCTTCAAGTGGGTCAGTCACGGGGCCGTCGAAGACCAAGGACGCGTCCGGCAAGAACTGGCGAAAATGGCCGCCCAGGCCTCGGCCAGGCGGATCGACCCCGACTACGTCACCCGGGTATTCGGCGACCAGATCCGCGCCACGGAGGGCATCGAATACAGCCGGTTCGCGGATTGGAAGCTCGATCCCGAAGCCGCCCCGGCCGAGTCGGCCGATCTGTCGGCGTCGCGGTCGGCGATCGACGACCTCAACCAAACGATGCTGAACCAGATCGTGGCCAACTGGGACTTGCTGCATTCGGCGGCCTGCCCCGCGCAACTCGGGGTCGCCGCGAGCGGCGCCATCCGCGCCCGCGGCCTCGACGCCCTCTATCAACGGGCGCTGGCGTTAGCCACTCAGGCATATTGCCAGCAATAATTTAGTTTTTCCTCAACGGTTTCTAACACTTTCTTTTTGCTCCGCGATATTGCCGTTTGCGCAGATAGAAGGCATATCTCGCGGCTTTTTCGAATGGGTAACGCTTTGGCCACAGCGTCCGAAATCCATGACATGAAAATTCTCTGCAAGCCTCTCGTCAAGTCCCTGGCGGTCGGCGGGTTCGTTGCAGCGTCGATAGCTTCGTCCACTGGTATAGCCACCTCCGCACCCACGCCCAACTGGGACGCGATCGCCCAGTGCGAGTCCGGTGGCAACTGGCACGCCAACACCGGAAACGGCGAATACGGTGGACTCCAATTCAAGCCGGGTACCTGGGAGCGGTACGGCGGCGTCGGCAACCCGGCGGCCGCGTCCCGAGAGCAGCAAATCGCCGTCGCCAACCGGGTTTTCGCCGACCAAGGGGTGGAGGCGTGGCCGAAGTGCGGCGCCAATTCGGGCCTGCCGATCGGTTGGTACTCGCACCCCGCGCAGGGCATCAAGGAGATCATCAACGGGCTGATCCAGGCGGCGGCGCCGCACTGACGATCAATGTCCTCGCGGTCTATGACCGAACGGCAAGCTGTGTTTGGATCAGGCCATGGAAGGTTCGGCGACTGTTCATATGGCGGCGTCTGCGGACAAGATCTGGGATCTCATCGCAAACGTTCGCAACATCGGCCGGTTCTCCCCCGAAGTGTTCGAGGCCGAGTGGCTGGGCGACGCGAATGGCCCCGCCCTCGGCGCGAAATTCCGTGGTCACGTTCGGCGCAACGAGATTGGGCCGGTGTATTGGACGACGTGCGAGGTGACCGCGTGCGAGCCCGGCCGCGAATTCGGGTTCGCGGTGCTGCTCGGCGATCGGGCGGTCAACAACTGGCACTACCGGTTGGCGCCCAGCGGTGGCGGCACGGATGTGACCGAGTCTTTCCGGCTCAACCCGGCCCCGTGGCTCGGCCTCTACTGGCTCTTCGGGGGTTTCCTGCGTAAGCGACGCAACGTGCGCGACATGACCAAAACCCTGAACCGCATCAAAGATGTGGTCGAGGCCGGCTGACGCGCCGTGAAATCGATCTTCATCACCGGCGCGGGCAGCGGCATGGGCCGGGAGGGGGCAACGCTGTTCCACGCCAAGGGGTGGCGGGTCGGCGCCGTGGACCGCAACGGCGACGGCCTGGCGACGCTGCGGGAAGAACTCGGTGGCGACCGGTTGTGGACCCGCCAGGTCGATGTGACGGACAGGGCGGCCCTGGAGGGTGCCCTCGCCGACTTCTGCGCAGGCAACAGTGACGGCGGGCTCGACATGATGTGGAACAACGCCGGCATCGGCGAAAGCGGCTGGTTCGAGGACGTGCCCTACGAGGCCGCCATGCGCGTCGTCGACATCAACTACAAAGCGGTGCTTACCGGCGCCTACGCGTCGTTACCGTATCTGAAGAAAACGCCTGGCAGCCTGATGTTTTCGACCTCGTCGTCGTCGGGCACCTACGGCATGCCGCGGCTCGCCGTCTATTCGTCGACCAAGCACGCGGTCAAAGGGTTGACCGAGGCGCTCAGCGTCGAGTGGCACCGGCACGGGGTCCGCGTCGCCGACGTGCTGCCCGGCCTGATCGACACGGCCATCCTGACCACGACGACGAATCACTCCAACGACGGCGGCGCGCCGAGGACGGCCGACGAGCTTCGGGCCACCGCGCCCAAGAAGGGGTTGTTCCGGCTGATGCCGGCGAGCAGTGTGGCGGAAGCCGCGTGGCAGGCTTACCACAACCCGAAGCGGTTGCATTGGTACGTGCCGAAGAGCATTCGCTTGATCGACTTCTTCAAGGGCCTGAGTCCGGAACTCGTGCGACGCAGCATCGTCAAATCCCTACCCGCGCTGATGCCGAAGCGGCAGTGAAGGAGTTGAACCAATGCGAAACCGGTTGATCGCAGTGGTTTTCGTGTTGATCGCCGGTGTCGGCGTCGCGGGGTGCGGACAGGCCCAGACCACGCCCCGCAAAGCGGCCCGCCTGACCATCGACGGCGCCACTCACACCACCCGCCCTCCGGCGTGCAGCCAAAACCAGCAGTACCGCACCATCGACATCAAGGACCGCGACGGCGGCGTCGAGGCAGTGGTGCTGACCAGTGGTTACCGGGTGATGCCCCAGTGGGTGAAGATCCGCAACGTCGACGGATTCACCGGGAGCTTCTGGAACGGGGGCGTGGGCGACGCGCGCGCCGACGTCACTAACGACGCCTACACGATCACCGGTAGCGCCTACGGCATCAACAGCAGCAACCCCGACAAAGTGGTGACGACGGAGTTCAAGATCATCGCGGAGTGCTGACGGTGTCCGGGGTCCGGGCATAGGCTCGGTGACATCAATCGATGGAGGGGCCGGTGAAGGCGCGATTGCACTGGTTGGCGATGCACGGGTTCATCCGGGGCGTCGCGACGCTCGGGGTCCGGCGCGGTGACCTGCACGCCAGGCTGATCGCCGACCCCGGGGTGGCGGCCGATCCGGTGCCGTTCTACGACGAACTCCGAGCGGCGGGGCCGCTGGTCGAGGGTCGCGTGAGTTATCTGACGGCCGAGCATGCGCTCGCCCACGAGCTTCTGCGCTCCGACGACTTCCGCGTGCTGGTGTTCGGGGCGAATCTGCCCGGTCCGCTGCGCTGGCTGGAGCGCCGCAGCCGCGACGATCTGCTGCATCCGCTTCGCGCGCCGTCGCTGCTCGCCGTCGAGCCGCCGGATCACACCCGCTACCGCAAGACGGTGTCCGCGGTCTTCACTCCCCGCGCGGTCGCCGCGTTGCGCGCTCGCGTGGAGCAGACCGCCGCCGACCTGTTGGATCAGCTGGCCGCCCAGTCCGGGGCCTCGCAGGTCGTTGACATTGTGGGCCGGTATTGCTCGCAACTCCCCGTCGCGATCATCAGCGACATCCTCGGCGTGCCGGAGCGTGACCGGCCGCGCGTCCTGGAGTTCGGTGAGCTCGCCGCACCGAGCCTGGACATCGGACTGACCTGGCGGCAATACCGCAGCGTGCAGCGAGGGCTCGCCGGCTTCAGCTCCTGGCTGGGCGAGCATCTCGGTCAGTTGCGGCGCGCCCCGAGCGACAACCTGATGAGCCAGCTGATCCAGGTAGCCGAAAGCGGCTCGGCCGAAACATATCTGGACGAGAACGAGCTGCAAGCGATCGCCGGGCTGGTATTGGCGGCCGGGTTCGAGACCACGGTCAACTTGCTCGGCAACGGAATCCGCATGCTCCTGGACGCTCCCGACCGCCTGGATACCCTGCGCGAACGACCGGAGCTGTGGCCTAACGCCGTTGAGGAGATACTGCGGTTGGAGTCGCCGGTACAGCTGACCGCGCGGATGGCGCAGGGCGACGTTGAGCTTGCCGGGAAGCGGCTGCAGCGTGGCGACTTGGTGCTCGTCTATCTGGCAGCCGCCAACCGCGACCCGTCCGTTTTCCACGAGCCGCACCGCTTCGACATCGAACGGCCCAACGCGGGAAGGCATCTCGCGTTCTCCGGGGGCCGGCACTTCTGCCTGGGCGCCGCGCTGGCGCGCGCCGAGGGCGAAGTCGGGCTGCGTACGTTCTTCGACCGCTTCCCCGAGGTGCGTGCGGCGGGCGTGGGCAGCAGGCGCGACACGCGGGTGCTGCGGGGCTGGTCGTCGCTGCCGGTCGCGCTGGGGCCGGCACGGTCGATGGCTCGCGTCGACGGCTAGTGCGGCGTGCCGGGAGGGTGCCGGCTGTTGACACCCGTTCGGCAACCGAGTTTATTTGCGCTATGACAGACGTTTCTATGATCTCGGTCGAGGATGTCGTCCTCGGGCTTTGGCAGGCGCTCTCGCGCCGGGACTGGGAGGCGGTCAAGACGTTTTTGTCCGATGACTGCCTCTACGTCGATATGCCGGTTCCGGCGCTTTCGGCGCGCGGACCGGAAGACATCGTCAAGCGGCTCAAGATGGGTCTCGAGCCGCTGGCGGGCTATGAGAACCACGATGGCGTGCTGGTGTCCAACGGTGCTGACGTGATGTACGAGCACTCCGAGACATGGACGTTCACCACGGGTGAGCGCGGCGTGCTGAGGTTCGTGACGGTCCACAAGGTCGAGGGCGGCAAGGTCACCGTTTGGAAGGACTATTGGGACATGAACAGCCTGGTCAGCTTCGCTCCCCCGAACCACTTCGAGAACCTGGCGACGGCCGACACGAGCTGGGTCTTCGACGCGACAAGCTTGGTCTAGCAGACTCGGGGTTACCTCATTTCTCTGCTGGTGTGAGCGCACAGGCGCTCCCCCCGAACTGACCAAGCGGAATGTTCAGGGCTAGGTAGCCAGACTGAGAAACGCTTCTGCGCATCCAACCACGTTGTCGCCGTAGCAGATTGGGCAACCGCGTTCGAGTATGTCGGTCATGGCGGAGGAGGGCGAGATCTCCTGCGATCCGCTTGCTGGGTGATCGCCGGTCCGTCTGGCCAATGAGGCCCTCCGACGCCGCGCGATGACGGTACTCGAGACGTTAACTGCGGCGCCGAAAATCGGAGATTCGGGTGCGGTCGTCTGACGACTTCAGGGCGGGCGCCTCAACCGACGCTGGTTGTACTCGATCACGCGATGCTTACCAAATGGATAGGAAACCCTATCCCTAGTGGCAACCCAATCTGGCTTCCCGGTCATTCCGGAAGCAGTGCTTTGTCTAGCACCATTTCCTTCATGAGTTCGTCATGAATTCGGCAACGACAATCACATGACCGAAACGAAGTCAACGAGGAGAATGCCATGACCGCCCGTAACATCCACCCGTCGACCGCCGTCGACCAGCAGAACCCTCTCCGGTCGGCGCTCTCCACGAGCTTCCGCGTCGCCTTCATCGTGGCTGTGGCTCTGGGCACCTTGGCTGGAACCGGGCTGGTCCTGTCGCTGTTGAAAGCGCTCGCCACCAGCAGGTACGGCGTCTACTTCGGGGTCTAGCCCGAAGTGAGCTCGGCATCTTGAGGAGATCCCATGTTATCGGAACTCGCGGTTGTGCTCGCCCTGTGCGCCGCGCTGGCATCCGCGATCGGCGCGGTGAGCCGTCAACGGTCCGCGCATGAAGTCACCGACGAACCAGTCGGCCACTGGGAGTTGTTCCGCATGTCGTTGCACGACTCCCGGTGGTGGCTTGGCGGCGGGGGGGCCGTTGCCAACTACAGCCTGCAAGCCGCCGCGCTGGGGGTCGGGTCGGTGATGTTGGTGACGTCGCTGCAGGTGACGGCGCTGCTATTCGCCCTGCCGCTCAATGCGCGGCTGACCCATCAGCGGGTGACCCGCCGGCAGTGGATGTGGGCGACGGTGCTCGCCGTCGCTTTGGCGGTGGTCGTCACAATTGGCGACCCGAAGGCCGGGCAGTCGCAGGGGTCGCTGACAACCTGGACTGTGGTGGCCCTGGTGTTGGGTCCGCTACTGGTGTTCTGTGTCCTGGGTGCGCGCATTTGGCCCGGCCCGCGTGCGGCTGTACTGCTGGCGGTGGTGGCCGGTTCGTCGCTGGCCCTGTTCGCGGTGCTAAGCAAAGCCGTCGTCGCGGCGGCCGGACATGGTTTCGGGGCGCTGCTGTGCGCGCCGGAGTTCTACGTCTGGATACTGGCGGCGTTGGCAGGGATGATCTTTCAGCAGTCATCGTTTCGCGCTGGTGCGCTGACCGCCTCAATGCCGTCGGTGACCGTGGCCAAACCAGCGGTGGCATCGGTTCTGGGCATCGTGCTGCTCGGCGAGACCCTCAACGCCGATGGCGTGGGGATGATCGTGCTGGCGTCGGCGGCGATTGTGGTGATTGTCGCGATAGTGGCTCTAGCCCGCGGCGAGGCCCAAACGGCGGCACTCAGTAGCGAGCAAAACGCGGAGACCTCTGATCAGGCTGCGGTGCCCGAGACACTAACCCGGCCGCGCGTGACGTTTGGGTCCGCGGTGCCATCGACACCTATTCTTGGCGAGCGCAGCTGTCGTGCCGCATGAGCGTTCCTACGCGCTCACGGTTCGGGAACAAGTCTGCTGCCCGAACCACAGTGGGCGACCCGAGCGGACTCAGGCGTCGGGAAACATTCTGGGCTGCAACGGATTCGGCGACATCGGCGCTTACGTCGCTTGGATGGTCACCCCTCGTATGTCGACCATCACAGCGCCTTGCGCAGCGCCGACGTCGCCAACCGCTATAAGTACTGTTGGGCGCCGCCGTGGCCGTGGCAGGCACCGCCGGCGATGACCGCGGCGACGGGAGTCGCTCGGAGCAACATGCTGCCAAACCCCTTTCGTGTTCGAAGTTTGGTGACGTTGCCCGATTCGTCGATCGGAGCGTAAGCCGCGCTGCGGTTGATCACACCGGAAATTGGAAAAATTGGCTACGACTCGGCCAACGTCCGGAGGCGTTTCAGGGTTCCGGCGAGCGTGCGTCCCACCTGGCGCACGGCGATTCGGTCCGCGATGTATCCGAGCAGCCCGCCCGGTGCCTGATACGACAGTCTGAACGTCACCTTCGTGCGGCCGTCGCGCGCGTCACGCAGTCGAATCCGCCCGCGCAGGGTGATGCCGGTGAGGCCCACGAAGGCCAGGTCGCGGTCGTCGTCGAACTCGACGACTTCGATGAGCCCCCCGACCGGGACGGAGCCGATCTTCCAGTGGACGGTGTAGCGCGCGCCTACGCCGGTCGGTTTGTCGTTGGAGGACTCCCAGCGCTCCAGGTTGGTCATGAACGACGGGTAGCAGTCCGGGTCGCTGACGATCTTCCAGACCGCGGAACGGTCGGCGTTGATGACGCAACAGCGTTCGACGCGCATCAGCCGATCACCGGGAATCGCCGCTCGGCGGCCAGCCGGTCGACGCCGCCCTGCAGGCTGGCCATCACCTTGTCGTGCACCGCCTGGTCGTCACCATCGACCTCGATCGGGTGTTGGACCTCGATCACGATCTTGGTGGGCAACGGGAGATGCCCCGCCAGGTCGCTGACGTTGAGACCCCAGGGCAGCGCCAGCGATATCGGGATGCTTTTGAGCCGGAGCAACTTGTCGGCCATCAGCAGCTTGGCCAACCACTGCCCGCGGTTGAGGAACAATGCGCTTTCCTGCCCACCGACGCTGGCGACGGGCACGATCGGCACTCCGGCCTCGCGGGCCAGCTTGACGTAACCCATGCGCCCGCCGAAGTCGACTTTGTGGCGCTCCCACGAGGGCCGAAACACCTCGTAGTCGCCCCCGGGGTAGACCAGCAGCGCGGCCCCGGAATCCAATGCGAGACGGGCGTTTTCGGGGTTGGCGGCAACGGTGCCGAATTTGCGCAGCCAGCCCAGCGGCGGTGCGGACACCACGAGGTTGTGGGCCAACTGGTAGAAGGGCCGCTCGACGCCGAAATAGGAGCAGAACGCCAGCGTGAAGACGAAGGTGTCGGGTGGCACGTTGCCACCGCTGTGATTGCCGACCAGCAGTACCGGCCCCTCGGCGGGAATGCGATCCATGCCCCGCACGTCCGCGCGGAAATAGAGCGACGCGAGCAGCCAGGTGCCCGGGAGCTGGTCGCGAATGTAGTCGGGGTCGCGCTGGTCGAGATCCGCCTTGGGCACCCACGACACGACCTTGTCGCGGGCCCACTCCAAGACGCCCTTCGCGGTCGACATAACGGGCCGTATACCCCGGCTTCACCGGGGGTCAAACGCGGTAGAGAACTGCGGCGTTGTCGTGAGCGATCAGGTCGACCACCCGGATGGCGTCGCTCTCGCTCCAGTCGTCATTGACCACGAATTCCCGCAATGCGCGATGAATGCCGCTGCGCCACAAAGCCGCGCCGAGGAAGTGGAGTTCCGCGGGGCCGAACCCGTCCGAGGAGTAGAGGATCTTGCGGAAGGGGGCCAGCTCCAGCAGCCGGGCGATGAACGCACCGGACCGCGCGCCCAGCTGATTCACACTCAACCCACCGTCGAGGTAGACGTTGTTGAAGGCCTGTGCCAGGTATCCCGCCTCGCGCTCGTAGGGGTAGCAGTGCAACAAGACGATTGGGGTGTCCCCGGACTGCCGCAGGAAGTCGAGCAACAGCATCGGGTTGGTCTTGTGCAGATCGCAGTCGCGGTCGCCGAGGCCGACATGGAATTGTAGGGGTTTGCCCAGCCTCAGCGCCTGATGCAACCCGAAACGCAGCAGCACCCGATCCTGTAATCGGGTGCCGCCGCGGTCGCGCCATCGGGCGGCCGCGTCGGCGACCTGCGACGGCGACGGCTCGCTCAGATCGCCGCCGAACCCGCCCCGGTAGGCCAGGATCGACTTGGTGCCGACCGCCGTCGCCGCGCGCCGCCGCAAAATGTCCTCGAAGGCCGCCGCGTAGTCGCCCGGCGCCTGCGCGGCCTGCTCGGCGATCTGCTCGAGGCGAATCACCTCGTAAGCGCGGCCGCCGGACAGTTCGGCCATGCCGGCCGGACCGGCGGTGCCGGCGTCGATCCCGGTGTCCACCAGCCAGTCGCTCACTCCCGCGGCCGGCAGGAACATGCGGGCCAGCTCGGGCTCGCTGAACTGGCTGCGGCGCTCCCAATAAGATTGCGGGTCAACGTGTCTGGCCAGCCCGAGGATGGGACCGCAGTGCGCGCGCACGGCGAAGCCGAGTTGCGAGTCGAACCCCGGCCCCACGATGGGTTCGGTGTTGGCCTCGTTGAGCCCGTTCTCGAACCGTTGCCGATCCCCCGCCGTCAGCCAGCAACCGTGGACGTGTTGATCGATCAGCCGCACTTCACCGATGTGCAGCTCCAGGGCGTCGGACGTCGTCGCGTGCCCCGTCACAGGCTCCAGGCCATCCGGAATTTGTCCGCTAGTTGCTCGGTGTCGAGGTCGCCGTATCGCTCGTGTTCCAGGCGGCGCACGGCGACCACCATGTCGACCGCCGGATCGCCGAGAATGCCGCGCAGCAGCTCCGAATTATCCAGCGCCGCAATCACTTCGGGCTGTCCTCTGGCGAGGCTGACGACATCGTCGCGCTCGCGGTCGGAATCGGACAGGGTCGCCGGGTCGATCGTGATCTCCGGCGGCAAGCTCGCCTGACGCTTGATTCCATCGAGCGCCAGCCCAAGGATCGCCGCGGAGGCCAGGTACGGGTTGGCGGAGGGATCGACGATCTTGACTTCGACGTTCCCGCCACGCGGATTCCCGGGCCCGCCCGTGATGAACCGCACCGCCGCCTCGCGGTTCTCGGTTCCCCAGCACGCGTACGCGCCGGCCCAGTTGCCCGGGCGCATCCGCAAGCCGGACACGATCGACCCGCACAACACGCCCTGCGCAGCCGGCAGTCCGCCGACCAGCCCTGCCACCGCGCTCTCCCCCGCCGCCGTCATGCCGTGGGCGCTGGCGCCGTCGGAGAACAGCGGGCCATCCGTTGTAGTCAGCGAGAAATGTTGGTGGGCACCGGATCCCACGCCGCCCGCGAAGGGCGCAGGCGACAGGCTGATGCGAACCCCGTGGCGGCGGGCCACCCGCCCGATGACGAGCCGCAACAGCACCAGGTGGTCGGCGGCGGCCACCGGGGATTGTGGCGCCAGGGAGAGTTCGAACTGGTTGGCGCCGTACTCGGGATGAAACTGCTCGATCGCGATGCCCGCCGCCGCCGCCGACCGGGTGACGTCCCGGACGAACGCTTCGTGCTCGAGGATGCCGGCGAGGCCATACTGCGCCCACAACGTCGACGGGAGGCGGCCGCCGTCCGGGGCGACCAAGAGGAATTCCACCTCGTGTCCGATCATCGCCTCGATCCCGGCTTCGGTGAGCGCGGCTTCGACCCGGCCGAGCGTGCCGCGGGCGCAGGCTGGAACGGGTGTGCCGTCTTGGGAGAAAAACGCGGCGGGCGCCCACGCGAGCCCGTCGCCGGCGATGCGCAGGGCCGACACGTCGATGCGCAGGCGCTGGTCCCCGATGACGCCGACGTCGGGGGTGAAGGCGATGCCGCTCTGGTCGATCGCGAAGGCGTGCCACGAGGGGCTCGCGCCGAGACCGGGATCCGCGAACGCGTTGGTCCGCCGGATCGGAACGGTCTTGGCAAGGGTGAGCCCGGCGGAATTCACGACGGTGCCGATGACGGTGTCGACGCCCTCGGCCTCCAGCTGGGCGATCCCCGCGGCCGCAAGCGGTGTGCCGGTCATGGCAGTCATTGTGCAGGCTCGAGCCGCCCTGGCTGACGAATTCAGTTCTGGCGGGCGATCAGCTCGGCGACGAACCGATCGAGGAAGCCCTCGATGGGAGCGCCGCCCGCCGGCCGGATGACGAATTTCGTCAGGCCCGCATCGATGTAGGCGTCGAGTTGGCGGTGCAGGTGATCCCATCCGGTGGCGATCAGCTCGGCGGGGTCAACGTCGGGGCGACGCTTGCGGGCTGCAGCCGCCAGCTCCGGGGGCAAGTCGCCTTCTGTCACGGCCAATGAGATCCCGAAATGGTCGGGGTCTATCTGCCGGCCCGCTTGCGCCGCGGCTCGTTCGATCGCCTCACGGCCGGCCCGCGCCTCCTCGGGGGTCAGGAAACTGCCCAGCCAGCCGTCGCCGAGCGCGCCGATCCGCCGAAAGGCCCCGGGCGCCGAACCGGCCAACCAGATGTCCAGCGGCGGGTTGGGCCGCGGCATCACGGAAGCCCCGTTGACCGTGAAATATCGGCCCGTGTAGCTGGCCGAATCGTCGGCCAGCGCCGAGCGCAGCACCCGCAGCGACTCATCGAACACCGCGGCCCGCTCTCCGTCGGGGACCACGAACACCTCGCGTTCGGCCGGAATCGCGGACCGCAGCCCGAAGACGGGAAGGACCCGCTTCGGCGCGACCGCCGCCAACGAAGCCAGTTGTTTGGCGACCAGTACCGGATGCCGCCCGGGAAGCACGGCCACCGAGGTGCCGACCTTCAACCGCGTCGTCCTGGCGAGGGCGTAGGCCATGCCGACCACCGGATCGACCGCCGGGGAGTAGACCAGCTCAGAGAACCACAGCGAATCCACTCCAGTGGCCTCCAGCCGATCCACGATGGTGGCCAACCGATCCGGAGCGGTGTCCGCGCCCAACCCGACGCCGAAGCGAATCTTCATCCATGGCGCAACACCGTGGTGCCGCCTTTTGTGCCCGCGAAACATAAACCGCTGAGACGTTTTCCGGCGTGTCGTCGCTGACGTTCATGTGTCGCGCGGAAATGCCCGCGGCGAGAAGGGCTATGCGCGGCTGGGAATGGTCAGCTTGCAGGCTTGGCCGATGTCGAGGGTCCGCAACACTCGACCCATGCCGACCCATAGCGCGCACGACAGGGCCAAGTCGGCCAGCAGCTCGTCGGAGAAGTGCTCGGAGCAACGGCTCCAGAAGTCCTCGTCGTCGCGCAGGGCGGTGTGATCGCTGGCGAATCGGTCCGCGAACTCGGCGGCCAGCCGCTCCTGCTCGCTGTAGCCGGGCCAGGTGCGCCACTCCTGGGCGTGGTCGTACAGCTCTTCGTCGACTCCGGCGGCGGGCCCGTCCTCGTCGCGGGTGTTGACGCAGACGACGCACTCGTTGCGGTGTGCGATCACGGCGCGGGCCAGTTCGCGCGTGCGCAGCGGCAACCGGTTCTTGGTGTAAACCGCGTTGCTGAAACCGCCAAGCGCGCCGCCGATGTCAGGTGACTTCACAAACCAGCCGGCCAGGTCGTCGTCGGCAAATGTTCCGATTCGGCTCATGGCGTGATGGTACGCCCGGAGCGCCCGTCTCAGGGTGCGGGCACCGGGATCTTCGTGGTGGGACGGTCGTCGTTCCAGTCCCGTTGCGCGAGAACGCGGCCCGCGACTCGATTCAGCGCCGCTTCGACGACGCGACGATCCGGTCGTCCGTCGAATCCCGGTGACCGGGCGAGCTTGTCGACCAGCCAGCCCACCAGCAGCGAGTGCACGTATTCCACCTGTTGGGCCCCCGCGGGGGTCAGCCACATCTGGTCGCCGTCGCCCCGGGCGTATCCGGTCGCGATCAGGCGCGAGAAGGTGGGCTCCAAGACCTCGAACGGTATCCGTAGGTAGTCGGCGATGTCGGTGAGCCTGGCCGTGCCATACATCTCCCCGTACCGGTTGATGCGCAGGACCCCCCACAATCCGGCCACGTCGAGTCGGCAGTCGGGTCGCATCGCGATGCTGCGCAATCGCATGCCAGGCACACCGCGCAGCATGCGTTCGACCGCGCCCTCCAGCATCTGGTCCGGTGTCTCGGTGTTTGGCATGCCGAACGCGTCGCCGAGATCGATTGTGCTGTCGTGCATTTCCCGCAGCGGGACCTCCCGCAGGAACAACGCCAGGACGAACCCCGCCAGCGCGACCGGAACCGCCCAGAGGAATACGTGGGTGAGCGACTCGGCGTAGGCGGCGACGATCGGAGCGGCCGCCTGGCGGGGCAACCGGTGCAACGCCTCCGGCGACGCGGCGGCCGCGGCCGGCGCGCGGCTGGCCACCAGCGCCGGGCCGATCCGGCTGTGCAGGAAATTGGTGAACAGTGACCCGAAGATGGCGGCGCCGAACGAGCTTCCGATCGTGCGGAAGAAGGTGACGCCGGAGGTCGCGACGCCGAGGTCGTCGAAGTCCACCGTGTTTTGCACGATCAGGACAAGGGTCTGCATGCACATCCCGATCCCGGCGCCGAGGATGACCAGGAACAGCGATTGAACCAAGACCGACGTCGACGGGTCCATCCGCGACATCAGAAAGAACGCCAGCGCCATGACGGCGGTGCCGGCGACCGGAAAGACTTTGTATCTGCCCGTGCGGCCGACGATGACACCACTGCCCATCGAGGTGGTCAGCATCCCGATCACCATCGGCAACGTGCGCAGGCCCGACGTGGTGGCCGAGACGCCGTCGACGAACTGCATGTACGTCGGCAGGAACGTCAGGGCGCCCAGCATCGCGAAACCGACTACGAAGGACAAGACGCAGCACACCGTGAACACCGGACTGCCGAACAGCCGGGTCGGCAGGATCGGCGCGGCGGCGCGGCTTTCCACCCAGGCGAAGGCGCACAACGCGATCGCCGAGCCGACAAACAGCCCGATGATCATGGGCGATCCCCACGGGTAGGTGGTCCCGCCCCAGCTGGTGGCCAGTGTCAGCCCCGAGGCGCCCAGGCCGACGAACAGGATGCCGGTGTAGTCGATGACCGGTTTGGTGCGGTTGGACAGCGCCGGGATGGCGGCGGCCGCCACGAAGAAGACCACGACCGAGATCGGCACGTTGATCCAGAACGCCCAGCGCCAGGTGAAGTGGTCGGTGAAGTAGCCCCCGAGCAAGGGACCGATCACGGTGGTGACGCCGAATACTGCGCCCATCGCACCCTGGTAGCGGCCGCGGTCCCGCAGCGGGATCACCTCGCCGATCAGCGCCATGGCGGTCACCATGAGCCCGCCGCCGCCGATGCCTTGCAGCGCGCGCGACGCGACCAGCATGCCCATCGAACTCGAGAGCCCACACAGCACCGATCCGGCGACGAAGAACACGACGGCCGCCTGGAACACCCGCTTGCGGCCGAACAGGTCACCGAACTTGCCGACGAGGGCGGTGATGATGGTCGAGGCGAGCAGGTAGCTGGTGACAACCCACGATTGATGGCCCGCGCCACCAAGATTGGCGACGATGGTTGGCAATGCGGTCGCCACGATCGTCTGGTCCAGCGCGGCCATCAGCATGCCGAGCAGGATCGCCACGAAGATGAAATTGCGTCGCTGCGGGTCGACCGACGCGCTGCCCGGCGCGGCGTCCGTCGATGAACCGCCTCGAATTGCTGCTGGGCTCGTCATGCCTGCCTTCCGTCGGCGACCGTTGCTCAGGGATGCCCACGGTTAACCAAAGGCAATCTAACCGCGCAGCAACGGGGCCCGCGGAGGCGAATCCCCTAGCCGCCGGCTAGCGACAATCAACCCGCGCGTCGGTCTCTTGCTGGAGGCTGAAGACCTGCACGGGGGCTGACTTACCTTTCAGGGCGTGGGACCCCCGGTCGATCAGCGCCGGCGGCCGAGAACTCAGGGCGTCGACGCACTGCCGAGTGAGAAGGATTGCGTCGCCGGTGGTCTTGGTTAGTTGCTCGACGCGGGCAGCGACGTTGACGGTGTCACCGATCAGGGTGAACTCCAACTTGCCGCCGCCGCCGATGGTGCCGGCGATCACCGTGCCGGTATTGATGCCGATGCCGATCCGAAGCGTGCCGCCGAATCGCGCGGCGACACGGCGGTGGATCAGCACCGCGGCGCCCACCGCGGCGTCGGCATGCTCCGCAAGGTCGTTGGGCGCGCCGAACACCGCTAGTGCACCGTCGCCGAGGAACTTATTGACGTGCCCACCGGCGTCGACGACGGCAGGCACCACGATCTCGAACAGGGCATTGAGGCGGGCCACCGTGTCTTCGGCGGTATGTGTCTCGGCGAACGGCGTGAAGTCGCGGATGTCGACGAACATCACCGACACCTCGCGGCGTTCTCCGGTGAACATATCGTCGCCCTGCTCCAGCAGGCGTGCAGCCAGGGCCGGATCGACGTATGTCCCGAACGCGGCGTGAAGTCGTTGCCGCTCGGCCAATCCCGCTTGCATGCGGTTGAAGGACGCCGCCAGTGCGCCGAGATCGTCGTCTTGAACCACCGGCAGGCGTTGGCTGTAGTTGCCGGCCGCAACACGTTCGGTTCCTGCGGCAAGGTCGCGAAGGGGTTGCAGGGACGGGGCGAACGAGGCGCCGACGGTGAGCGGCACTGCGAAGAAAAGCACCAAGCCACAACCGATGACGACGATGAGGACCGGGGCCTCCCGGACCCGATCGATCGCGACTGCGAACAGCGCGCCGACGACGGCGAAAATGAACGCGGCCGCGAGCACGGACACGTTCGACCACGCGGCGAAAGTCGGGCGAGAGCGAGGCAGGGCGTCACCCATTCCGGTGTCTCCGGCGAGAGCGACCCTGGCGGGCCGCAGGGCCCCTTCGGGGTAGCTGTGCACAGCGATGAGCACCACCGAAGTTCCTGTGGCGGCGCCCAGGATCGCGAACTGGGCTAATCGTGGCCCGGTCGCCCCGGCGATCGCACCCACGACGAGGAATAACACGGCGATGAAAACACCATTGGCCCCCACCCCGCGGGGTCCGGCCGTCCGGCTCCACGCGTACGTGGCTTCCAGCGCCCTCGCCCGATCGACCTCGCGCCCGGCCGCCCACCGCTCAACAAGACGGCTCCCGCCCAGTCCGGGGAGATTGGTCACGTACACCATCACCAGCACGGTGCCAACGGTCACCGCGACCGCCTCGACGTAGCGATCGGACCGTTCGAACGCGACGATCAGCAACGAGAGCGTGAGGTAGACCGACAGCAACTCGGAGACGCTGACCGCATAGATCACCCACGAGTACCGCGTCCGGAACCGATTCCACGCCCACTGCCAGATGCGATCCATGCCGGGAGACTAATCGGCTGGCCACCTTGCCATCCGAGTTTGAACGTGGCGGCTTCGTCAGCCGGTCACGCCCGAGACCGCAGACGATTGCGACGCGGGCGGGCCTGACCGAGGCTTAGCTCGGCGGCCTCGAGACGCACTGCGCCGAGTAGAGCTCCACCCCGAGCTTGTCCATCAGCTCGAGTTGCGTCTCGAGGTAGTCGATGTGCTTTTCCTCGTCCGCCACGATCTCTTCCAGCAGATTGGCGCTGGTGGAGTCCTGCTTCTCGCGGCACATGATGATGCCGGGCTTGAGCCGGTCCATCACCTCGTACTCGATGGCCAGGTCGGCCTCGAACTGCTCGCGCAGCGTCTGGCCGATGCGCAGCGAGAACAGACGCTGGTAGTTGGGCAGCCCGTCGAGCAGCAGAATGCGATCGGTGATCGCTTCGGCGTGCCGCATCTCGTCGAAGGACTCGGCCCGGGTGTGCTCGGCGAGCTCGGTGAATCCCCAGTTGTCCTGCATCTTGGAGTGCAGGAAATATTGGTTGATCGCGGTGAGCTCGCCGGTCAACTGCTCGTTGAGCAGGCGCAAAACATCCGGATCCCCTTGCATGATCACTCCCCTACGGTGACGTGAAACGGCGGTCATTTCGTGGCTCCGGGCCGGGTGCGCTGGGCTGAACGCACCGTGCCGGGCCGTACCCGCACTTTGCCACGACGAGTGGCGATCTTCCAGCAAGGTATGGCTGTGCTCAGTGTGTGTTGCTTGCGGAGCGAGTGGGGCACGTTGCTAGCGACTAAGGTTAGACTGCGCTAACGAACTTAGGTTAGACTCAACTAATAACGCTGTCGGTTCGGAGGACGAAAGTGCGGTCGCTTGGCCACGCCGTCGACGAAGGGAATGTCGCCAGCATGCAGGGGATGCGCTGATGTACGTGTGCCTGTGTGTCGGCGTCACGAACCACACGGTGTCCGAGGTGGTCGCGCGCGGTGCCTCCACCTCCAAAGAGGTCGCGGCGGCGTGCGGGGCCGGCGGTGACTGCGGGCGTTGCAAGAGGACCCTGCGGGCGATCATCGCCGCGTCGGCAAATCTCGAGACCGCTCCGTCGCTTTAGCCCCGCGCTTTGTTGAAGTCCGCCAGGGCCGCCGCATTGGCCTGTGCGCCCATCAGTTCGGCGAAGTGAGCGTTTTCCCGCGCGGTGGCCGCCGCGATCTCCGGACGCACCGGTTCCATCATCGTGTGCTTGACCGCCATCAAGCTCGAAATGGGCCGACTGGCAAGGATTTCCGCGTGCCGACGGGCTTCGGGCAACAGGTCCTCGGGCTCGCAGACCCGCCAGACCAGGCCCATTCGCAACGCCTCGTCCGCATCGACCCACTCCGAGGACATCAACAGCCAGGCGGCATTCTGCCGGCCCACTAGCTGCGGCAGCAGATACGACGAGGCCGCTTCCGGCGCCACCCCCAGGCTGGTGAACGGACACTTGAGGCGGGCCGTCGACGACATGAAGGCCAGATCGGCGTAGCCCAGGATCGTGGCGCCGATGCCCACGCCCACACCGTTGACCGCACAGATGAGCGGCTTGGGGAACGCGCTCAGGGCGTCGATCAGTCCGACGAAACCGTGCTTGCCTGGCGTAAAATCCGGATCGGTGATGCGGGCCTGCATCTCGGCGAGGTCGGTACCGGCGCTGAAGCCGCGGCCCGCGCCGGTCAGCAGCACCACGGCGACCTCGGGGTCGTCAGCAGCGGCCAACAGCGCTTCGGCGGTCAGGTCGTACAGGACTTCGTCGAATGCGTTCAGTGCCTCGGGCCGGTTCAGCGTGAGGGTGCGCACCCGCTTTTCGTCATTGATCTGCAGCGTCACGGCTGCAGCCTAACGACGTCAGCCGTTGCTGTAGACGCGGGTGGGCACGATCAGCACGGCGGCGCGCCGCTCCCGTGCCATGACGCGGTCGTATTCGTCCCAGTCGTCGTGGGTGCCGCCGGCGGCGGTGAAAACCTCGCGCAGCAACAGCCGCAGCTGGTCGTCCGTAGCCAGCCAAGGCCGCGCGTCGTCGGGGCCGGCGAGCTCGGCGCGGCCCTCGACGGTCGCCCACTGCCATCCCGTGCGGAAGGTGACCGCCAGCTGCGGCCGAGCCCGGAGGTTGGCCAATTTGACCTTGCCGTAGGTGGTGAAGCCCAGCACCTCCTGGCCGCTTTCCGGATGCGGCAACAAACCAACGTTGACCAACGAAGCCTGCACCGTTCCGTCGGCCCGAACGGTGGACACCACCGCCAGGCCATTTTCCGCGGCGGCCAACGCCACGGCGTCACGCAGTGTTGTCATAAGAGTTCCTCGATGAACGGTGTCTTGAAGACGTAGCGGCTGGTGGGGACGGTGTCGATATTCTCGTTGGCGCCGAACGCCGTGGTGCTGGCGACCATTCGGCCCAGTCGGTCCTGCAGGTCGTTGTCGTCGGCGGCACCGAAGAACGCCTTGAGATCGGTGATCGCCTCCTTTGGGAACAACTCTTCGACGATGCCCGCGATTCCCGGTGCGTCCGGGGTGAGGGTGCGCACCACCCAGTTCTGGGTGTAGCCGAAGGTCGCCTGCGTCTCGATGGCCACTGAGGTGTGGTCGCGCTGCCACCGGGTCAGCCAGCTCTCCTGGTCCAGGCCGGCGGGCCGACGCAGCAGCGCAATGTTAGCCAATCCCGCGCTGCGAGAACCGGATTCGGTTACCGGTGCCCTGAGCGGGACCGACTCGGTCACCAGATAGGCGGCGAGTTGTTCGCATTCGGCCTCGAGCAGGGTCAGCGCTGCGGACATCTGCTCGCCGTAACACTGCTGGGTCCACATGCTCACCACCGACGCGACCGGCGGATCCAGTGTCGTGAGCGTCATCAGTGAATGGCGCACGGCGTCGTCGCGGACGTTGATCGACAACCCCGGCAGACCCAAATCCAACAGGGCGCGGGCGACCGGGCCCCGCTGGCGGGCGCACCACCCCTCGTCCGAATCGGCACGCATGAGGACGGCGATGACCTTTTCCATAGGCAGAACCTACCCGCGCCGGCCGCGCTATTTGACCAGCCGGACGGGATGTTCGCCGCTGATCAACTTGCCGATCATGTCCGCCAATCGCCGGTAGGACTCGTCACGGCCGCTCGACGAGCGGTACACCAACCCGATGCGCCGTCCTGGGCGGGGCGCGGCGAACTGCGCCAGCCCCAGGCGGCTTCTCGTCGCCTCGACCGGCACCGCACTCTGCGGGATCAGCGTCACCCCCAGGCCGCCGGTCACGCACTGCACCGCCGTCGCCAGCGACGCCGCCCGGGTATTGGCCAGCTCCGCTCGCACGCCCGCCTTGTGGCACACGTCGAGCGCCTGGTCGCGCAGGCAGTGCCCCTCGTCCAATAGCAGCAGGGGCAGGTCGGCCAGCGCCGTCGCCGGAACCCGCCGCTTTCCCGACAGCCGATGCCCAGGCGGTAGCGCGAGGACGAAATCCTCGTCGTAGATCGGGATCGCGGTGACGCCGCCGGCGTCGGCGGGCAGGGCGATGAGCGCCGCATCGAGCGCACCCTCGCGCAATACCGTCATCAGCCGTTCGGTCTGGTCTTCGGTCACCCGCAACGTCATTCCGGGGAACTGCTCGGCCAGGCCGGCCAGGACGGTCGGCAAGACGTAGGGCGCGACCGTCGGTATCAGTCCCAGCCGCATCCCGCCTCGCAGCGGATCGGATGAGCCCGAGGCGGCGGCGGTGAATGCGTCCACCGCCTCAATGACGGCCTGGGCGCGCGGAAGTAGCTCCGTGCCCTCCGCCGTCAAGAGGACACGCCGCGTCGAGCGCTCGATGAGCTGGGTGCCGAGCCCTGTCTCGAGCGCCGCAAGTGCCTGCGAAAGCGTGGACTGGCTGACTCCGAGAGTGGTTGCAGCGCCGCTGAATTGACGCTTTTCAGCGATCGCGGCGAACGCGCGGAGGCCGGCGATCGTCGGCTGATAAATCTTATCGGGCATACCGATAAGTATAGTGGGAAATATCACCTTTACTTCAGACCGGCCGAGCGGGCACCATGGGCAATGAAATTGCTAATCTTGAGTGAATCCAAATTAGGAGAGCCATGCCTTTGCTGACCGTCGGCGACCAGTTTCCCGACTACGAGCTCACCGCGCTGATCGCGGGCGATTTGTCCAAGGTCGACGCCAAGCAGCCCGAGGACTATTTCACCACCGTCACCAGTGAGGACCACGAAGGCAAGTGGCGCGTTGTGTTCTTCTGGCCCAAGGACTTCACCTTCGTGTGCCCGACCGAGATTGCCGCGTTCGGCAAGCTCAACGACGAGTTCGCCGACCGCGACGCGCAGGTCCTGGGCGTCTCGATCGACAGCGAATTCGTGCACTTCAACTGGCGCGCGCAGCACGAAGATCTGAAGAAGCTGCCCTTCCCCATGCTCTCGGACATCAAGCGTGAGCTGAGCCTGGCCACCGGCGTCCTCAACGCCGACGGTGTGGCGGACCGGGCAACCTTCCTGGTCGACCCCAACAACGAGATCCAATTCGTTTCGGTCACTGCCGGATCCGTCGGACGCAACGTCGAGGAAGTGCTGCGGGTCCTCGACGCCCTGCAGTCCGACGAGCTGTGCGCCTGCAACTGGCGCAAGGGCGACCCGACGCTGAATGCCGCCGAGCTGCTCAAGGCCTCGGCTTAGTCGCGTAGGGTCTGAACAGGGAGACGAGATGAGCGTAGAAAACCTCAAGGAAGCGCTGCCCGAGTACGCCAAGGACCTCAAGCTCAACCTCGGCTCGATCACGCGCACGACCGAGCTCAACGAGGAGCAGCTGTGGGGCACCCTGCTGGCGAGCGCCGCGGCGACGCGAAACACTCAGGTAATCACCGAGATCGGTGCCGAGGCGGCCGACATCCTGTCCGCCGAGGCGTACAACGCGGCGCTGGGCGCCGCATCGATCATGGGCATGAACAACGTGTTCTACCGTGGCCGGGGCTTTCTCGGCGGCAAGTACGACGACCTGCGTGCGGGATTGCGGATGAACATCATCGCCAATCCCGGCGTGGAGAAGGCGAACTTCGAGCTGTGGTCCTTCGCGGTGTCATCGATCAACGGATGCCCGGACTGCGTGGCCTCCCACGAACACACGCTGCGCGAGGCGGGAGTCTCCCGGGAAACCATCCAGGAGGCGCTGAAGGCCGCGGCCATCATTTCCGGCGTGGCACAAGCGATTGTCGCCGCCCAGACGCTGGCCACCGTCGGCTGACGCAGTGACGGCACCGGCCTGGGTAGAACACGCGATCTGGTGGCAGGTCTATCCGCTGGGGTTCGTCGGCGCCTTTCCTTCGTCGGAGCCGCCGCCCCCCGGGGGACACCCCCCGCGGGCGCGGCGCGGCAGGTGTGGACCACCCCGATCGCAAGGGGCCACCGGCGGTGGGGGGGGGCCCCGCAGAGGGGCGCCCC
>NZ_LZIL01000074.1 GCF_001667075.1 Mycobacterium sp. 852014-52450_SCH5900713
CCGCCGGGGCCACCGGGAGGTCCGCCCGGATGATCGGGTCCGCCGGGTCCACCCGGAGGTCCGCCGGGATGATCGGGTCCGCCTGGTCCACCCGGCCCACCCGGGCCGCCGGGTCCGCCCGGGTCACCGGGTGCGTTCGGCGGATGGACACCTCCGGGAGCCGGACCACCGTGGTTACCGGCAGGACCGGGCGGCGGCGCTCCCGGAGCGGCGTTGGCGACGCCGCCCCCCATGCCCAACACTGCGGCGCTCAGGGCACCGGCGACGGTTATCCCCCCAAGTATTTGCTTAAATTTCATAGTCCTTCACCTGTCTAACTATTAGTGAATGCCTCGGAATCCCCCCTTACACAAACCGACCATAGATAGCTTGCCTATGCATCGGCTGTGCGTGGCCCAAGCAGAACTTCTGGGGCGCGCCGACCTGGGTGTCGGCGTAACGGAAGATGGACGGCCCCCGGGGGAACCGCGAGATATAAACCACTGCGACCCGCGACGGCGTGTCGCCGCAGACGTTTACGTGTCGCGGATCGACGCCGGCTTGACACGGCCGCCTTCAGGAGACCCGGCGAGGCCGAGAGGCTGGTAGCCGCTTTGGAAAGGCTACGTTTCCTAGTCGAGCGGGTCTTTGATGTATATCGTTGCGGCCGTGTCGAGTCCGTCGCATCCGCATCCGTCCGAACCGCATTCGGGTTCGGTGTCATCGAAATTGAATTGGTTGCGCGCCGGAGTCCTGGGCGCCAACGACGGAATCGTCTCGACGGCGGGCATCGTGGTGGGAGTCGCGGCCGCGACGGTGGAACGCGCTCCGGTATTGACCGCCGGCACCGCCGGACTGGTCGCCGGGGCCGTGTCGATGGCGCTGGGCGAATACGTGTCGGTGAGCACCCAGCGTGACACCGAGAAGGCGCTGTTGCACAAGGAGCGCCAGGAGCTGCGTGACGATCCGGCCGCCGAGTTGGACGAGCTTGCCGCCCTGTACGAAGCCAAAGGCCTGAACGCCGCGACCGCGCGCACCGTGGCCGAGGAACTCACTGACCACAATCCGCTCCTCGCCCATGCCGAAGTCGAACTCGGTATCAATCCCGAGGAGCTGACCAACCCGTGGCAGGCCGCGTCTTCCTCGGCGCTGTCGTTCGCAGTCGGCGCCCTCCTGCCGTTGATCGCGATCTTGGCGCCGCCCGCGACGTGGAGAATCCCGGTCACCGTGGCCGCGGTACTCGCCGCGCTGGTGCTCACCGGGGCGGTATCGGCCGGTTTGGGTGGGGCGCCGAGGGGCCGGGCGGTCCTGCGCAATGTCATCGGAGGTGGTCTCGCGTTGTCGATCACATACGTGATCGGCCACTTGGTCGGTGCGGCGATCGCCTAAGGGTGCCAACACCCTTGCTCGGCTAGGGGATTGACCTGAGAGAGGTCGGCCCGGGGGACTGGAATTCAAACAGTAATATCAACTGTTGCCATCCCCACACGGGGGACCCAACTCTGGGCGGAGCGTCGCGCATTGACCGAAACGAATTTCGTGCCGGATGACGTTGATTCAGCGGCGCAGACGCCGTACTTCCAGCGCGACGAAACCCGTTTCGTGCCAAATCCGATCGGGCGCGGTGGGTGGGGCCCCTCGCTCAGCGGGCACGTGGTTGGCGGACTGCTGGGTTGGGCCGTTGAACGCGCGGTCGACGACCCACAACTGCAACCCGCGCGGCTGACCGTCGACCTTCCCGCACCGGCCGCGCTGGAACCCATCGAGGTGCACACCACCGTGCACCACGATCGTCGGCGGCTACGCCTCGTCGAGGCGGTCCTCACCCAGCGTGGTGTCCCCGTGGCGCGGGGGAGCGCCTTGTTCCTACGGCGCGGCCCTCAGCCGGAGGGGCAGGTGTGGTCGCCGAATCTGCAGATGCCGCCGCTACCCATCGAGGACGGCGCGCAACCCACGCTGTTCATGCGCACCTATGGCTGGGGCACCGAACTGCAGAATCGCGATCCCGAATGGGTTGACACCTCCGGTCCGAAATACACCTGGCTCTATGAGACACGCTGCCTCATCGACGGCGAACCGCTCAGTGCCTTCACCCGCGCGGCCATGGCGGCCGATATCACGGCGTCCCTTGCCAACTGGGGCACGAACGGTCTGCAATTCATCAACGCCGACTACACGCTCACGTTGAGCCGGCTGCCCGAAGGGCCCCATATCGGCATGGCGTCGTTGACGCATTACAGCCATGAGGGCGTGGCCACGGGGTCGGCCGTGCTCGTCGACCGCAAGGGGCCCATCGGCAGTGCTGTGTCGGTCGCGATAGCCCACTCGGGATTCCGCCCGACGCAGGTCAATCCGACGAACGAATGAGCATCGGGAGCGACGCCACCTACTGGACGCTGATTGCCGACGCGGCGCAGGCCTCGCCGCGGCCGCTGCTCGCCGATGACATGGGGCGCAGCCTGACCACCCGTGAGTTCCACGATGCCGCCTGCGCGACCGCCGCCGCGTTCACCGAACGCGGGATTCGCGCGGGAACCGTCGTGTCCTGGCAGCTGCCGACCACGCTCGAGACCATGGTCGTCATGGCGGCGCTGGCCCGGATCGGCGCGGTGCAAAATCCCATCATCCCGATACTGCGAGAGCACGAGGTCGGCTTCATCACCGAGCAGCTGTCCTCGGAATACCTTGTGGTGCCCAAACTTTGGCGCGGATTCGAGTACGGCGCGCTGGCGCGGAACCTGGCCGCGACGCGGGGCTTCGAAGTCATCACCGTTGACTTGGCGACGCCGCCGGACGACGGCAAGCTGCGGCTGCCCCGCGCTGCCACGGACGCGCTCGGGCCGCCGCCGGCGTCCGCCCGCGACGCGCGCTGGGTCTATTACTCGTCGGGAACCACCGCGGCGCCCAAAGGAATCCGCCATACCGACGCATCGGTGATCGCCGGCGCATCAGGACTGGTCAGCGCGATCGGCATCACCGGCAGCGACGTCGATCCCATCGCCTTTCCGGTCGCGCACATCGGCGGGGCGGTCATGCTGGCCGCCGCGCTGCGAACCGGCATGCGGCTGGCGCTCTTTGAGGTATTCGACCCGGCGACGACACCGTTTTCCATCGCGGAGCACAAACCGACTTTCCTCGGCACGGCAACCCCGTTCTTCGTCGGATTCCTCGAGGCCCAACGAGCCCATGGCGACCAGCCGCTGTTTCCCTTCCTCCGCGGCTGCCTGGCCGGCGGCGCGCCGATCACGGCCGAACTGGGCCGCCAAATCCGCGAGGCCTTCGGCCTGCCCGGCATCGCCAACGCGTGGGGGCTCACCGAATTCCCGGTGGCGGCTTCACCATCGCTGAGCGCCGCGCCCGAGTCGCTCGACCACACTGTCGGCGCGCCGACGGCGGGAGTCAGTGTCCGGGTGGTCGGCGGCGACGAAGCCGAACTGCCCGTCGGGCAGGAAGGTGAGCTGCGCCTCAAGGGACCGCAGTGCTTTCTCGGGTACGCGGACGCCACGCTCGACGCCGACGCGTTCGACCAGGACGGCTGGCTCCGCACAGGCGATCTCGGGCTGGTCGACGAGGACGGCAACGTCCGCGTGACCGGGCGCATCAAGGATGCGATCATCCGCAACGCGGAGAACGTGTCGGCCCTCGAAGTCGAGAATGTGCTGGCCACCCATCCCGCGGTCGCCGACGTCGCGGTCATCGGGGTCCCCGACCCACGCACCGGTGAGCGCGTATGCGCGGTGGTGGTGCCGGCGTCGGCTGAGGGCCTGTCGTTGGAATCGCTGGTGCGGCACTGCCATTCACGCGGACTGAGCCGCTACAAACATCCCGAGCGCCTCGTGATCGTCGATGCGCTGCCGCGCAATCAATTCGGCAAGGTGGTCAAGAAAGAGCTTCGCGAGGCCTTCGGCTGATCATCGAGACAGTCACGAGAAAAGTTGAGGGTGCGGTCGTCGAGCGACTAAAGCCCTTTGGGCGCATCCCGGACGGCCTGTACCGCGGATGCGTCGCCGTCGAACTCCACTCGAGCGGAGCGCCCGACCGCGAACAGCAGCAGCTCCTCAGGTGCACCGGTCACCGTGACCGCCGGGCCTCGGCCCGCAGTCAGCAGCGTCTTGCCCTCCGGGGTGCGCAACGCCACCCGGCCCGGCACCTTGGCGAGCGTGACCCGGGCCATCAGCGGCAGGGTGCGGCGCAGCCTGGCGGCCAGGGCGGGCTCCAGCTCGCGCGGGTTCCAGCCCGGCTGGGCGCGGCGCACGTCCTCGTGATGGATGAACATCTCGGCGACGTTGGCCACCGCGTCGAGCAGCTTGAGCGGTGAGTACACCGGCGGGCCGGACGCGACCTTGTCCACCAGCTCGCCCCACTCGGTCTCGGCCGTCTGGTCCTGGACCTTCTCGGTGTGCTGGGCGAAGAAGGGGATGACGATGCCCGGAGCGGCGTCGGGCCGGTACTCGCGGATGACGAGGTGGGCGGCGAGGTCCCGCGTCTTCCACCCTTCGCAGAGGGTGGGCGCATCGGGTCCCACGCCGCGCAGAGTGTCGACAAGGGCGGCTCGTTCGCGTTGAGCAACAGACATCTGTTCAGCGTAGGCCCGACGTGATCGCTACGGGCGAACCCCCGGACACGAGCGCTTCGCACCTCGGTAAATTTGAAACGTCATGTCCTGGGAGAAATGTAGGGAATGTCGATGAACGCGCGTGTCGAGCAGTTGGAGTTTCAGGCAGAGGCCCGACAGTTGCTGGACCTGATGGTCCACTCCGTCTATTCCAATAAGGATTCGTTTCTGCGGGAGTTGATCTCGAACGCCTCCGACGCATTGGACAAGCTCCGGCTGGAAGCCTTCCGGAACAAGGACCTCGACGTGGACACCTCCGACCTGCACATCGAGGTCGAGGTGGACAAGGACGCACGCACGCTGACCATCCGTGACAACGGCATCGGTATGACGCGGGACGAGGTCGTCGGTCTGATCGGCACCCTGGCCAAGTCGGGCACCGCGGAACTGCGCCAGCAGTTGAGGGAGGCAAAGGACGCCAAGAACGAGGCCGCCTCGGAGGAACTGATCGGTCAGTTCGGCATCGGTTTCTACTCGAGCTTCATGGTCGCCGACAAGGTCGAGCTGCTCACCCGCAAGGCCGGCGAGAGCGAAGCGACCCGATGGGAGTCGAGCGGCGAGGGCACCTACACCATCGAAGCCGTCGAGAGCGCTCCGCAGGGAACGTCGGTCACGCTGCACCTCAAGCCCGAGGACGCCGAGGACGAGCTGCACGACTACACCTCGGAGTGGAAGATCCGGGGCCTGGTGAAGAAGTACTCCGACTTCATCGCCTGGCCGATCCGGATGGAGGTCGAACGGCGGATCCAGGTTCCTGTCGAGGAAGGCTCGGAAGAGACCCGCGAAGAGGTCGTCATCGATACCGAGACCCTCAACTCGATGAAGGCGCTTTGGGCGCGGCCCAAGGAAGAGGTCTCCGAGGAGGAATACCAGGAGTTCTACAAGCACATCGCGCACGCCTGGGATGACCCGCTCGAAATCATCGCGATGAAGGCCGAGGGCACCTTCGAATACCAGGCCTTGCTCTTCATCCCGTCCCACGCGCCGTTCGACCTGTTCAACCGCGACGCTCAGACCGGGATTCAGCTGTACGTCAAGCGGGTGTTCATCATGGGCGATTGCGACCAGCTCATGCCCGAATACCTGCGCTTCGTCAAGGGCGTCGTCGACGCCCAGGACATGTCGCTCAACGTGTCGCGCGAAATCCTGCAGCAGGACCGGCAGATCAAGGCGATTCGCCGGCGCCTCACCAAGAAGGTCCTCTCCACCATCAAGGAACTGCAGTCCGACCGGCCGGACGACTACCGCAACTTCTGGACCCAGTTCGGCAGAGTCGTCAAAGAGGGGCTGCTGTCGGACTTCGACAACCGGGACACCCTGTTGCAAATATCCTCGTTCGCCTCGACGCACAGCGAGGAGGAGGCCACCACCCTCGCCGAGTACGTGGAGCGCATGAAGGACGGCCAAGAGCAGATCTTCTTCGCCACGGGGGAGACGCGGCAACAGATCCTGAAATCGCCGCACCTCGAGGCGTTCAAAGCCAAGGGTTACGAGGTCCTACTGCTCACCGACCCGGTCGACGAAGTCTGGGTGGGAACCGTGACCGAGTTCGACGGCAAGCCGCTGCAGTCGGTCGCCAAGGGCGAGGTGGACCTCAGCTCCGAAGGCGACGAGAGCGAGGCGGAGCGCGAGGAGCAGCAGAAGGAATTCGCCGACTTGCTGACCTGGATGAAGGAGACGTTGAGCGAGCACGTCAAGGAGGTACGGCTTTCCAGCCGCCTGACGGACTCGCCGGCCTGCCTGATCACCGACGCGTTCGGAATCACCCCCGCCCTCGCCCGGCTCTACCGTGCGTCCGGGCAGGACATCCCGGTCGGCAAGCGGATCCTCGAACTCAACCCCAACCATCCCCTGGTGACCGGGCTGCGCGAGGCGCAAAAGAAGGCTGACGGCGACGTCGCACTTGCTGAGGTCGCCGAGACCGCCGAATTGCTTTACGGCACAGCACTTCTCGCCGAAGGCGGCGCGCTCGACGATCCGGCGAGGTTCGCCGAGCTGCTGGCTGACCGCTTGACCCGCACCGTGTAGTCCGGGATTTGCCAGATCCGCGAGAACACCGTTCGCTGTCGGCTTTGTCGGCAAATGGGCGATTAGCTCGATTGAAAAGCCGCTGGCAGGGATAATCACATCCCATGGCTGAGTTTCGCGTCATCGACCCACGTGGGCGGGTCATCGCGACGAAGGATTTTGCCAGCGCGGAGTCCGCGCACGCCTGGTTCACCCACTCGATTGGCGGCAGTACCGAGCTGGGTTGGCGCATGGAGGTCAACGACGACGGGCAGTGGGCCCACTTCGACGACACCCAAGGCTTTACCGCTCCAGTGAGCCACCGTCCCCCGAGACGCTGAGCACGCGGGCGTCAGCCGCCGATGACAAAGCAGCGGCCGCTGACGCTGCTGAGCAACACCTCTTGCACCGCCGCCGGCGCGACGCTGGGGAACCCGAACCGATGCACTTGTTGGTCGGCGGCGATGTCGGCGTCCTGGGATTCGTTGGTCCCATCCTTCTTGCGCACCAGCGCCGTGATCTTGGCCTGCTGGGACGGGTCTTTCGGGTCACGGAAGTACCACACCTCGATCCCGGCACCTGAGGAGTCGGCGCGCCACCCGTCGGCGTAGTAGCACGCCGGATTTCCCTCGGCATCCGGCGGCGGTGGCGGACATATCGATAACCCGACGCACGCCGGCGTGCTGGTGGTCGCGGGCGGGGCGACCGCTCTAGATGCGCTCGAGCTCGGAGTCGTCGACGACGTTGTCGCGCCCGAACCCGAGGCGTTGGGCGGTGCGGCGTGCTGCGACCCGCACGCCAGGAGACCGGCCCAGGCGATCGAGATGATGGCGAGCCTTCGCGCCGTGGGCACGGACGTCGAGCGCCGCAGCGTCAGTGGCAGACTTCGCACGCGATGCCGTCGCCGTCACGATCGAGCGGCGCCCGGTATCCCGGCTGCCCCGCGTAGATCGGGGCGGCGCCGGCGGCGCACGCCGCTTTGCAGTTCGGGTAGTAAACGCTGCCACCCGTCGTCGGTGAGGTCGTCGTCGTGGTTGTCGTCGTCGACGGGGCGGCCAGGGCCGGGGGAGCCAGGGCAATTCCCACTGCGATTGCTCCGGCCATGACCCATCCACGAAGCATGTTCGAAATCCTCCTATTAGCGATACCGATGTGGTTGCTGTTGTCTACAGAGCTAACACTGTGAACCGGCCGCCCAGCAAGAGGTGGATATCGGCGGCGCGGTTGTCCCGCGGCCCGCACAGCGCTCGGCCCCACGTAGGCTCCGAGGAATGCACGTCGACGCGATGACGGTCCCTCAGCCGCTACACCAGATCGGCGACTTGGCCCGGCGCACGCAATCGGCCGGATTCTCCGGTTTGCTGTTCACCGAGACGGGGCGCACGGCCTACCTCAACGCCGCCGTGGCGTCGCAGGCCGCTCCGGGCCTCGCGTTGTCCACGGGCGTGGCGGTGGCGTTCCCGCGCAGCCCCTTCGTCACGGCAGCCACGGCGTGGGAGCTTCAGGAAGCGACCGGCGGAAACTTCCGGCTGGGCCTGGGCACCCAGGTGCGCACCCACGTCGTCCGGCGCTACGGCGTGGCGTTCGAGCGGCCCGGCCCCCGGCTGCGCGACTACTTGTTCGCCGTCAAGGCGTGCTTCGCGGCGTTTAGATCCGGGACGCTCGAGCACCACGGCGATTTCTATGACCTCGACTTCATCACCCCGCAATGGAGCCCGGGTCCGATCGAGGCGCCCGATCCGAAAGTCGATATCGCAGCGGTCAATCCGTGGATGCTGCGGATGGCGGGCGAAGTGGCCGATGGGGTGCACGTGCACCCGATCGGCGAGCCCGGCTACATCGCCCGTCACGTCCTGCCGAACGTCGCCGACGGAGCGGCGAAGGCGGGACGCTCGCCGTCGGACCTCGCCGTGATCGTCCCGGTGATGACCATCGTCGGCGACGGCGACGAAGAGCTCCACAAGCAACGCGAAGTGGTGCGAGCCAGCATGGCCTTCTACGGCAGCACACCGAATTACGCGTTCATCTGGGACCAGGCCGGGTTCGAGGGCACGACCGCCCGGATTCGCGAGAAGCAGAAGGCCGGGGACTTCGCGGGGATGGCGGCCCAGGTCAGCGACGAGCACATCGCGGTCTTTGCCACCGAGTCGTCGTGGGACGGGTTGGCGGACGCGCTGAAGGAGAAATATGCCGGAATGGCCACGCGGCTCGTGCTTTACAACGCCGTGGGTGATCCGGAGCGTTTCGAGCGGTACGGCGAGGTGGCCCGTCGGATACGACAAGCGGTCAGTGACTGAGCTGTATTGCCTTGACCACCAATAGCAATGCGCCGAGGATCAGGTAGCCCCGCAGTGCGATCATCCCGAGACGGGTGCCCGGTGACCAGGTGACCGGCTCCAGCAGGGTCAGTGGTGGCATGCGCCAGGTATTGCGGTCCACTCCGCGTGCCGGCAGTGGTGCCGGGGGCGCCGCGGGTTGCCGCCGGGCCATCCAGCGGAGCGCGGGTACAGCCCCAGCGGCGAGGACGATCAGGACCAGGGCCAGGTAGCCGGCCACCGCGAGGACATCGAGTTGGGGGAACAGGGTGGTGGCCATCAGGATTCCGGACAGCAGCAGCAGCGTGCCGACGATCAACCCGGCAACCCCGTTGAGCCACGGGCGATTGACCCACGGCCCCAACACTTCCCGATCGTTGCACAGCAGCAGCAGAAAGACGCTGGCACTGGGCAGGAGTAGGCCGGCAAGGGCCTGAACGGCGGTGGTGATCAGACCCAGCGGAGCACCCGGTATCAGAACGACGGCCGCGGCCACCGCCACCATGGCGGTGTAGGAGAGGTAAAACTGCTTGGCATCGGCGAATCCGCGGTGCAGCGAGTGCTTCAGGCCGAACACGTCACCGAAGGCGTAACTGGTGGCCAGCGTCACCGCGGCGGCGCCGATGATCGAGGCGTCCATCAGGACGATCGCAAAGATCCAGCCCAGCGTCCCCCGATGTTCCCCAAGGAGGTGGGCGGTGGCGCCGGCGTCGATGAAACCGCCGATGGTGTTGGTGGAACGTGCCGCCCATTCGCCGGTCATCACCAGCGCGGCCGCGCCGATGACGACGACGAAGGCGCCCAGCACGGTATCGGCGCGTTCGTAGCCGATGAAACGCGGGGTGATGCGCTTGTCGACAACGTTGGACTGCTGGAAAAACAGCTGCCAGGGCGCCACGGTGGTGCCCACGATGGCGATGATGAGCAGCACCGCGTCCGAGCTCACGCCGCCCGAAATACGCGGTATCACGAAGGATTTCGCCGCCTGGGCCCACTGCGGGTGAGACATCAGCAGCATCGGGATCTGTAGCAGGGTGACGGCGATGAAGACGAACATGGCGCGCTCCCAGCGCCGGAAGCTTCCGCTTGCCATGATCGCGACCAGTGCCACCGCCGACACCGGCACCACCACGTATTTGGAGACGCCGATGTACTCGGCGGCCAGGCTGATACCGATGAACTCGGTGACGATCGTCAAGAAGTTCAGCAAGAACAGGTCGCCCACCGAGAACCAGCCCCAGCCGCGGCCGAAGCGCTCGTTGATCAACCGCGCGTGTCCGACGCCCGTGACCGCCCCGAGCCGAACCACCATTTCCTGGTTGACGATCAGCACGGGTATCAACAGCAGTAGCACCCACAGCAGGGAGTAGCCGTAGTTCTGCCCGGCCTGGGCGTAGGTGGCCACGCCGCCGGCGTCGTTGTCGCCGACCATCACGATGATTCCCGGACCGACGATCGCCAGCAGGGTCAGCAACCGTGTCTTCCACGTGCGTGCGTGCTCGGTTTCGCCGACGCTGATCCGTCCGAACGCGCCCTCGATATCGCCCAGGTGCGCGGTGTCGAGCACCGCGCTGTGGGCCGTCTCTTCGCGACCTGACGTCACGGCCCGTTACCTCCCGGCACGCGCGCATTGGGGTCACCGGGTTGGGCGAGCTCGCGGACGGGGCGCGGAGCGGGCTCACGCCGGCGCCAGTCTTCAGGGATCGTCGCCTCGAGTACGTCGTCGACGGTGACCACCCCGAGCACGCGGTCCTGTTCGTCTACCACCGGGATGGAGTAGAGGTTGAAGTCGGCCATCAATAGCGCGACGTCCGTCAGGTCGGCATCGGCGGTGACCCGCACCGGGTCCGAATCCATTAGCCGCTCAAGGGTTTCACCGGACGGGGCCTGCAACAGCGTGATCACCGAGACCACGCCGTCGAGCCGTCCCTCCCCGTCGAGCACATGCAGTTTGATAAGCGCCTCCGGCTGTATGGCGCTGGCGGTGGTGATCACGCCCAACGCCTCGGCCGCCGTCGTGGTGGCGGCGGCCGATACGAAGTCGACGTTCATCAGCCCGCCGGCGCTTTCGGGATTGAAGCCCATCAAGGTGATGACCTTGGTGCGTTGCGGGCCCGGCATCATGTCCAGCACCCGCCGGCGCCGCGACTGGCGCAGGTCGGCGATCGCGTCCGCGGCATCGTCGGCGCGCATCCGGCCCAGCAGCGCGGCGACCTCGTTGTCGGGCATGCCGTCGAGGAGTCGGCTGGCCTTTTCCGGCTCCAGTTCTTCGAACACGTCGGCTTCCAGTTCGGGATCGCTGCGCACCCGGTCGAGGATCTCGCCGCCCTCGGCCTTGTCCGCCTCCTCGAGAAGGTCGGCGATCTCGGCGGCTTTGAACTCGCCGAACCGGTCCGACAGGCGCCGCACCGCGTCGGAACGTGCGTCGCCGATCAGCGGTTCGAACGCCTTCCAATCCCGAGCAGCGTGCCCACCGGACTGCTTGATCAGCCCGAACAATCGTGGTGGCCGTCGGGTGTCCACGCGCGTCAGCATCCATCCGCCGCCGATGTCTTCCAGCTCCACGTCGTAGGCGCGTATCAGCTCCACGTTGGCCACGTCGATCAACCGGTGGCCCAACACATCGGCGCGCAACAGCACCTCGCCGTCGCGGCGCTCGAAGCCGCGAAGGTCAACCTTGTTCTTGGTCAACAGAACTCGGTCCGCGGTGTACTCGTCGATGGACTTGTCGCCGATGAACACACGCCGACCGCCGACCCCGGCAACGATCCCGGTCACCAGTGGATACTCGTCGGCGCCCCGCAGCCGGACGATCACGTCTTCGACCCGGCCGACGGTTTCCCCGGCGCGGGCCAGCACCGGCGCGCGCAGCAATTGCGAAAGGTGAATCACCGGCCGCTCCTCGCTGCGTTGGGCCGCCCCCGTCTCCGATGCGCTCATTCGCTCCTCCTCGACACCCCGCGACCGACCCTTCGAGCAGACTGCACGAAACCGGCCCGCGACATTGTGTGCAGCTACGGCTTACCGCCAGGATCGGTGGTGGCGCAAGTGGCGTCGCTTGACCGGCCGCAAGATCGTACGCCGCGGTCCCGGCGAGTAGCTACCGCCGGGAGGTAAACGGCGGGCGGCCAGTGAGGTCCTATTGCTTGCCGACTTTCCCGGCGATCTGATTGGCGAGGCTGACGCCAAGGTCGCCCGCGTCCTTGCGGCACGCGTCGACGTCGATGACGACGTTGTTGCGGACGGTCAGCGCCCGCTGGCAGGGCACGGTGACATTCACGCCGTTTCGGTTGACGGTCAGGGTCACGGTTTCGCTCAGAACCCCGTTGGCGTTGGCGACCGGTCCCACCTTCCACTGAAGTTCGGGATGGGTGTCATCGGCGGGTACGGTGTCCGACCGGTTGGCGCACGCGGGCCATTGCTGCGACGAGGTGGTGAAAAACGCGTTCGCTTGGTCGGGCGACGGGAACAACACGACAAACTGATACACGTCAGGGCTTTCCAGGTCATTCGCACCCGGGGGAGCGGGTGCAAGGTCGTGGTAGCCGTAAACCGCCGTGTAACCGCTGTCCGCATAAACGGGTTCCAGAGCCGCGTGGATGGCGTACTTGCATTCGGCGGGAAGGGTGTAATTGGTGCGCTTTACGGTGTCTTCTTCCAGCGCGGTTTTCGGTGGGTCACTCGATGTTCCGGTGACGCCCAGCGCGGTGTCGATTTCGCTCGGGCTGAGCATCAGGTCGGGCAGCTGGGCCTTCGTCAGGGGAGCATTGGACGACAACGCCCTGGTGCTGGTGATGGCGGATGACGAGGCAGCGCCGCCGCCGTCATTGTTGCCGCAGCCGGCGACCAGCATTCCAATGGCCGCACTAGCAAGCGCCTTGGTCAGCTGGCGCATATCGAGTGCCTTCCTACTTGATTCGGCTATCAAGCATTCGCGCACCCCCCGCGCGTCGTCCTATTCAGCACTTATTCGCGAACGAAGCGTACGACAGCTGCCGGTTGTCTTGGGCAAGTTCAGTGCCGAACGCTATCTTCGCGGTATGACCGCAGTCGACTTCACATCGGTAGCGCCGATCGTCCCGGTCCTAAATTTGGACGCCGCCCTGGATCGCTATCGACGACTCGGCTTCGATGCGCGCCGATACGACGGACCGGATCGTTACGGCTTCGTCGAACGTGGATCAGTGTCGATCCACCTCACCGAATGGGATGAGCACGACCCGCTGCGCACCGCCGCCAGCGTGTACCTCTACGTCAGCGATGCCGATGCCATCTATGCGGAGTGGGCGGCACTGGAAGGCCTCGATGGCCGCCTGATCCCACCGCAGGACACGCCCTATGGCTTGCGCGAATTCGCCTATGTCGATCCGGACGGCACGGCGCACCGAGTCGGCTCGCGCGGCCGATCAGGCTGATACCGCAGGCTTTTCGTCGGCTGGCGGGGCGCCGGTGGCCTGGCTGTGCGCCAGCGCGATCACCGCCGCGGCCATGACGGTGACCGATACCCCGAGCGCGACTAGGCCGACGTCGTTGGTTCGCAGCGTCTCGCCCAGCACGGTGACACCGAGCACCGATCCGACGACCGGCTCGGCGACGGTGACCGCAGGAAGCGATGCGGTGAGCGGGCCGGCCCGAAACGCCGATTGTTCCCAGGCCGTGGCCGCGATCGCCACCACCACCCACACGTACAGCTCGGGTATGCGCAGCAACGCCGGGATGCCGTGGTCGAGTTGGTCGACCACGCCCTTGGTCAACACCGAAAACAATCCCCACAGCGAGCCGGACATCAGGCCCAGCAACAGCGCGCCGACCCCGCCCGGGAACATGCGCGCGCCCGCGACGCACAGGATCAGCGCGGGGCCCATGACCAACGCCACGATGGTCCACGTATGCACCGACCCTCGCGGCGTTCCCTCCTGCGGGTCGCCGACCGTCACCACCACCGCAACCGCGGCTGCCAGCAATACGGCCCAAATCCCTTGCCGCACAGTGATTCTCCGGTGGTTCGCTCGCGCGCTGATGAGCAGCGCGAACAGCAGCGACGTCACCAACAGGGCCTGTACGAGCACCACCGAACCCAGGCCCAGCGCGGCGGCCTGAAACCCGAATCCCGCGCCGGCCACCAGACTGCCCGTCCACCATTGGCGATCGCGAAGCAACCGGCGAAATAGCGCGAGGGTGCCAACCGGTTTGTCGGTGACCTGCTGGGCGGATCGCTGCTGGATGACGTCTCCGATGCCAACCATCAGGGCGGCGGCGACCGCGAGAACCGCTGCGATATCTGTCTTGCCCAAGCGGCCCTCCCGTGTGACTTGCGACCCTAGACTTCTGGACGGTACGCGGCCGACGGTAGCGGAAGTTTTCCCGTTGAACTTTAGGAGGCTGAATGGACAACACGACCTCCGGGCTCGGCGTGATGGCTACCGAGGCGCTCGACCTACTCATCGATGCCGTCGACCACATTTCACCGGACAGCTGGGACCAGCCATCCAATCTCGAGGGGTGGAGCCTGCGCGAGCTGGTGGGTCACGTCACCGGCAGCGCAGCGAAAGTCGTGACCCTCGTGGAGGACGGCGAGATCTGGGGAGGTCCCTCGCAGCCTTCCGACTGGATGTGCGACGACCCGGCGGCGCGCCTTCGTGAGCTGGCGACGCGGCTACGAGACGCCCTGCCGGAAGCCGACTTCGACGGGATGCGGACATCGCCGGAAGGTGAGGTTCCGTTGCATCGGGCGCTGACCTATCCCGTCTCGGACTTGGCCATGCACGCCTGGGACATCCATCGCTCACAAGGGCGGCTGATCGAGCTGCCCGAGGACCTGCTCGCGCTGGGCCGTGGGCTGGTGGAATCGGCCCCGGAACAGATGTTGCGGCGACCAGGTGGCTTCGGTCCGGCCCAAGCCGCGCCGGCGGATGCGACGCCGACGGCCCGGCTCATGGCGTTCCTCGGGCGTTCGGTCGACCGCAGCGGATGACGGGTGCGGCTACTGCTTCGTCAGTGGCCTGAATTGTCTTGCTGCTCATGCACACCCAGCTGACGCGACGCGCTGGCGGCGTCCCAGTATTCCCGTGCGCGGTGAATTCTGCCGTCCTTGATTTCGCATACGAAGCAAACCGGCAGTTCGAACACGTCGCTTGTCGGTTCAGCACGCGAAATATCGATTCCGTGCAGACCCCATTCCTTCTCGAACGGGCTCACCTCGCCCGCCATCGACACCACGGTGACGTATTCCATGCACGCAGCCGTCTCGGTGGCAAAGATGTGAGTCAGTCTCTTGTGACTCTTGCGGGAATAGGCCAATCGGGCGAGGTTCTCCATGTCCTGCCGGCCGCGCCAGACGACCCCGGTTGGCATTTCCACGATCTCGACATCGTTGGACATGTACTCGAGTGCGGTGATGTCACCGCGGTTGTGGGCGTCCAACCAGGCTTTGAGAAGTTCGATATTTGCTCGGGCTGAATCCATGGTTGTCTTTCTGCGAGCGACTCATTGTTTCCGCTGCGCCGGTGGAACCGATGTGGATCTTCCGGCTCAGGCGCCGGTGCCAAGCTATCAGCGCGCATTGGAAGAACTGTATTCTTTTTGCCCCACAATTGATTCGAGTGCGGCGACCGGCGAGTGCCGCGCCTAGGGATCGGGTGTGCCGACCTCTCACCGTTCACACCGGCCACACCAGTCCCCGCGCCGGGAGCCGCACAAATTGCCCGCCTCCGAGCGACAACACCGGGCGATGGAACGTGGAGCCGCCCCGCGCGCATAGTCGCTGCGAGGCGGGCACTCCGAGCATCCCCTCCGGCAGGCACGGCTGCGGCAGATGTGCCCGCCGTGGGAGTCAGCTGTTGCGGCTGATCTTGAGCGCGGTGGTGATCATGGGGATCTGCAGGGGCAGCCGAGCCAGAGCGGCGATCCGCATCGGCCAGGGCTTGTTCCACCACAACCGGCACATGTTGACGTTTGCCGGGAACACCCCGATGAACAACACGGCCGCCGCTAGCGCGGCCAATCGCCGGGTGCGTCGCGGCAGTAACGCCGCCCCGACCCCCACCTCGGCCACACCCGACGCATAGGTGTAGAACCGTGCGCTTCCGGGCAGCTCGGCGGGAACGATGGTGTCGAACGGTTTGGGCGCCACGAAGTGAAGCGTCCCCACGCCGATGAGCATCGCCGCGACCCGGTACGCGGCCAGTTGGGTGGTGTCACGGCCGGCGGCTGATCTGGTTGTCATGGGCCCATTGTGTCCTGTTCGTGAAGATCGACCGGTCAACTCTCTTCGTCCACCCGGTCCAGGTGAACTTAGGCCGTTTACTATTGGCCATACGGTATTTGTTACGATTTGCGTTATCTGCTGACATCCGCGCTGCCCATCGCAGCCAGACCCTTCGAGGTTGAGAACATGGCTACACCCGTCATTGTCGGAGCGGTTCGGACGGCGATCGGCCGCTCCTTCAAGGGCACGCTCGTCAACACCCCGCCCGAGACGCTGATCACCGCGGTGCTTCCCGAGGTGGTGCGCCGGTCCGGCGTCGACCCCTCCGCGATCGACGACATCATCTTCGCCGAATCGCACTATGGCGGTGGAGATCTGGCACGGTATGCGGCCACCGCGACCGGCGTGGAGGACATTCCCGGCCAGTCGGTGAACCGGCACTGCGCGGGCAGCCTGACCGCCATCGGCAACGCCGCGGCCCAGATCGGCTCCGGGATGGAACGTGTGCTCATCGCCGGCGGGGTGCAGTCGTTGTCGATGACGCCGCTGACGAATTGGCGCATCCCCGGCCCCGAGCTGAAGTTCGAGGAGCGCTGGATGCCGCCGACCCACGTCGAGACCCCCGATGCGCCGGCCAAAGACATGTCGATCACGGTCGGCTGGAACACCGCACAGGCGGTAGGCATCACTCGCGAAGAGATGGACGCCTGGGCCGCGCGCTCCCATCAGCGCGCCATTGCCGCCATGGACGCCGGCAAGTTCCTCGACGAGATCCTCCCGCTGAAGATCACGCAGTTCGACGGTTCGGTCACGGAGTTCTCCGTCGACGAGCATCCCCGCCGGGACACCACCGTCGAAAAGCTCGCGACGCTCAAAGTGCTGCACCCCGAGATCGAGGGGTTCTCGATCACGGCGGGCAACAGCAGCGGCACCAACGACGCCGCCGCGGCGGTGGCGCTCGTCGACCGCGACTACGCCGCCGCCGAGAACCTGAACGTGATGGGCACGGTCCGGGCGTGGGCGGCCGCGGGTGTCGCCCCCAGGGACACCGGCCTGGGAGCGGTCAAGGTCATCGGCAAGGTGCTGCAGCGGGCCGGTCTGTCGGTCAACGACGTGGCGCTGTGGGAGATCAACGAGGCGTTCGCCTCGGTGCCGATCGCGGCGTGCCGGGAGTACGGCATCGACGAGGAGAAGGTCAACTTCTCCGGCAGCGGCTGCAGCCTGGGCCATCCCATCGCGGCCTCGGGTGCGCGCATGGTGACCACGCTGGCCTATGAGCTGGCCCGCCGGGGCGGCGGCATCGGCGTCGCGGCCATGTGCGCGGGCGGCGGCCAGGGCGGCGCCGTGGTGATCGAGGTCTAGCGGCTAGTTGCAGTACGTGTAGCCGATGAACTGGGTGCCGCGCGTGTCGCCGCTCGAGTAGTTGGCGAAGTGCACCGCCGGCTGCCCGTTGTACTGGGCGTTGATCTTCTGCACGTTCGGTGGCGGGACGCCTTTGGGGAAGGACAGGATCATGTCGGCGAAGATGTTCAAGCCGACCTGGCAGATGGCCTCGCGCCGCGGCGGTTGCGGATTCCACGCGTGCACGACGACCGGCTCGGTGAGCTGATACCCCGCTGCGCAATTCGGGTCGCAGACCTTGAAGACGGCCTTGCCTGTGCCGTCGGCGCCCTGCGGCCCCCACGAGCTCCACGACATGTCTTGCAGCGCAACGGCTACGCTGGCGCAGCCCAGCACGTTGAGCCGCTTGGGGCGCTCGAGCGGCGGGGCGGACAGGTTGTAGCAGCCCGGGATGGCGAAACTCTGCGGTGGCGGCGGCTGGGCCGTTGGTGGCCCGGCGTCGCGGTTGCCCTCGGCCAGCTTCGCCCCCACGAAGGCGAGGACGCCCCCCAGCGCAACCACCGAGACGATGCCGACCACGATCAGACGCCCCCGTGGAATGCGTCGCAACCTGCTCAATAAAGGAACGTTGCCCCCGCTCACATTCACCAGATTACGGCCGGAACTTCCCACCCGGGGTGGGGCCCGTCAGCGTCGTCCTCGCAGGGTAAAGTTGGTCAACGCTACCAAGTTAAGGATTGTGATGGCCCTGCAACTGACGGACGACCACGAACTGGCCGCACGGCTGGCCACCGAGGCCGGGCGGCTGTTGCTCACGGTCCGCGAAGAGTTCGCCGACGCCGAACCGAGCGAGCGGAAAGCCGCGGGAGACAAGCGATCCCACGACTTTCTGATGGCCGCCCTCGCCAACGAAAGGCCCGACGACGCGGTGCTGTCCGAGGAGGGCATCGACAATCCGGTCCGACTGCGCTCCCAGCGAGTGTGGATCGTGGATCCGCTGGACGGCACCCGGGAATTCTCCGAGCTCGGACGCGACGACTGGGCCGTGCACGTCGCGCTGTGGGAGGCCGGCGAGCTGGTTGCCGGTGCGGTGGCACTCCCGGCGCAGGGCATCACCCTGGCCACTCCCGAGGTCGATTCGCCTCCCGCGGCGCCGGGCAAGCCGCGCATCGTGGTGTCGCGCACCCGGCCGCCCGCGATCGCCCTCGCCGTGCGTGACGCACTGGACGGGGTGCTGGTGGAAATGGGTTCCGCCGGGGCCAAGGTGGCTTCACTCGTCCAGGGGCTGTCCGACGTGTACGTGCATGCCGGCGGTCAATTCGAATGGGACTCGGCCGCCCCGGTGGCGGTGGCCCGCGCCGCCGGTCTGCATACCTCGCGCATCGACGGGTCCGCCCTGGCCTACAACCGGTCAGACCCGAAGTTGCCGGATCTGGTGGTCTGCCGGCCCGAGCTGGCCGAAGCCGTGCTGGCCGTTACGCGCTGAGGCTCCTCACCGCGCGAAAGCAGGGATCTTGCGTTCAGTGAGCACCGGTGAGGTCGAGGGCGATGTCGACGAGCATGTCCTCCTGGCCGCCCACCATCCCGCGCCGGCCCGCCTCTTCGAGCAGGGTGCGGGCGTCGATGCTGAACCGGGCAGCGGCCGCCTCCGCGTGCCGTAGAAAGCTGGAATACACGCCCGCGTAGCCGAGAGTCAGGGTTTCGCGGTCGACCCGTACGGGCCGGTCTTGCAGGGGCCGGACGACGTCGTCGGCCGCGTCCTGCAACCGATGGAGATCGCAGCCATGGTGCCAGCCAAGGCGGGAGGCCGCGGCGATGAACACCTCGAGCGGCGCGTTTCCGGCACCCGCTCCCATGCCCGCCAGGGAGGCATCGACTCGGTAGGCGCCGTGCTCGACGGCGGTGATCGAGTTGGCGACGCCCAGCGACAGGTTGTGGTGGGCGTGGATGCCGATTTCCGTTGTGGTTAAAAGGGTTTGGCGCAGAGCGTGGACCCGGTCGCCGACATCGCGCATCGTCATCGCACCGCCCGAGTCGACGACGTAGACGCAGGTGGCTCCGTACCCCTCCATCAGCTTGGCTTGGGCGGCCAGACCGGCGGGACTGGTCATGTGGCTCATCATCAGGAAGCCGACGGCGTCCATGCCCAAGCCGCGGGCGGCGGACAGGTAAGGCGCGGCGATGTCGGCCTCGGTGCAGTGGGTGCCGACGCGCACGACCGTTGCGCCCGCGCGGTGCGCCTGCCTGAGGTCGCGCAGAGTTCCCACTCCCGGCAGAAGGAGCGTCGCGATCTTCGCGTGGTCGACGACGGCGGCGACGGCCTCGATCCATTCGGCGTCCGTGTGCGCCCCGAACCCGTACACGCAGCTCGAACCCGACAACCCGTCACCGTGAGCGACTTCTATCGAGTCGACCCCCGCTTCGTCGAGTGCCCGCGCGATGTTGGTGGCCTGTTCGACGCTGTACTGGTGGCGCACCGCGTGCATACCGTCGCGCAGGGTCACGTCGCTGACATAGATGTGTTGGGTCACGTTGTGGCCCCGACACTTTCGGCGCGGTGCATGGCATGCAGGGCCAAGCGCTCTGCGGTGGCCTTGGCGGCAGAGGTCATGATGTCGAGATTCCCGGCGTAGGCGGGCAGATAGTCGCCTGCGCCGGCCACCTCGAGCATCACCGTGACGCGGGTACCCGTGAACTTGCCGGTTTCAGGAATGTAGAGCGGATCGTCGTGGCCGAAGACCTCGAATTGCACGTCTTGCTTCAGCCGATAGCCGGGCACGTACGCGGCGACCTGGCCGACCACGTCGAGGATTTCGTTCTCGATCGAGCGGTGGTCGACATCCCCGTCGACGAGGCAATACACGGTGTTGCGCATAAGCACCGGGGGGTCGGCGGGGTTGACGATGATGACGGCCTTGCCGCGCTGCGCGCCGCCCACAACTTGCACTGCGGTTGAGGTGGTTTCGATGAATTCGTCAATGTTGGCCCGGGTGCCCGGGCCGGCGGACTTCGCCGAGATCGACGAGACGATCTCGGCGTAGGAGACGATTCCCGTCTTGGCGACGGCGGCAACGATCGGCACCGTTGCCTGCCCGCCGCAGGTCACCATGTTGAGGTTGGGTGCGTCGAGGTGGTCGTCGAGGTTGACCACGGGCACGCACATCGGGCCGACCGACGCGGGCGTGAGGTCGAGCATTCGTATCCCGCTGTCTCGCAAGGCCGCCCAGTTGGCGCGGTGCGCGTTGGCGGAAGTGGCGTCGAAGGCGAGCTTGATGCGGGCAAGGTCCGGCATGCTCAGCAACCCGTCGACCCCGTCGGCGGTGACGGGCACGTCCATACGCCGCGCCCGGGCCAGCCCGTCCGAGTCACGGTCGACGCCCACCATGGCGCCCACGGTGAGCGGACCGTCGCCGCCCACGATCTTGAGCATCAGGTCGGTGCCGATGTTGCCCGAACCGATGATGGCCACCGGCCACTGTTGTGCGGGGCTCATTTTGCGTTCTCGGCGCCCATGCGCAGCGCGGTGTCGTAGAGGGTGTTCGCGTGCAGCTCAAACAGCGTCAGCAGGTCGACCGAGTCACCGCCGAGCTCCTTGGCGACGAACAGGCCATCGCCACCGGCGAGGGCGTAGGTGGCCAACTGGTGGACCTGGGCGTCGGTCAGCCCCGGGACGACATCGCGGATGGCTAGCGTGAGCGTCTTGAACGCCTGGGCGCGCACGGCGAGGAACATGGCACGCGCCCGCGGCTCGACCGGCCGGCGCTCCAGCGCGAGCATCAGACCGAGGCGCAGGAAGTCGGGGGAGTCGAGCAGCGCCTTGGCGATCTGCATAACCATCGAGACGAGCCGCTCCCGCGCGGTCCCTTCGGCGGGCATCTGCCAGGCCGAAAGCCATTGCGCGAAGCTGTGTTCGATGACCGCCGCGATCAAATCATCTTTGTCTTTGAAGTGCCAGTAGATGGAACTGGCCGGCAGGCCGCACTTGGCGCTGACCAGGCCGATGCTGGTGCCCTCGTAGCCGCGCTCGCTGGCGATCTCGGTGGCCGCGTCCAGGATGCGGCTTCTGGACGCTTCGCCGTCGACGCGGCGGCGCCTGTTCGACTTTTGCGGCTTGTCGTTAGCGGCCACTGAATCTCCTCGCTGGAGGCCCTTGACTCTGTAGTGATCATTACATTACCGTAGCGATCACTACAGAACAAGCCCGACACGAAGGCGAGAGGGCAATGAACGAGCACCCGACCTATGACGTGGCGGTGATCGGCTATGGGCCCACGGGCGCCACCGCCGCGAATCTCCTTGGCCGCATGGGACTTAACGTCGTCGTCATCGAGCGCGATCCCGACGTGTACGGGCGCGCGCGGTCCATTTCGACCGATGAAGAGGTGATGCGGATCTGGCAGTCCCTCGGTTTGGCCGACCGGTTGCAGCGGGACATGCTGCCCGACCGGCCGTTGGCGTGGGTCGACGCCGGCGGGGCGCCGTTCGTCGAAACCACCATGACGTCGCGGGGCTGCGGGCATCCACCGCAGCAGTTCCTGTACCAGCCCGCGGTCGACCACGTGCTCCGAGAGGGTGTGGCCAGGTACCCCAACGTCGAGGTGTTGCTCGAACACGAATGCCTGCGCTTGGTCAATGGCGACTCGGCGGTCGAACTGATGCTCGCCGACCTGCGCACCGACACCTTCAAACGCGTGAAAGCCTCCTACGTGATCGCCGCCGACGGCGGCGCGTCGCCGACCCGCGCTCAGCTCGGAGTCGGATACGAGGGACGCACGTACGCCGAACGCTGGGTTGTCATCGATACCAAGGTGATCCGCGAGTGGGAGGGTCACGACCGATTACGCTTTCACTGCAACCCCACCCGTCCGACGGTGGACTGCCCGACTCCGCTGGGGCATCACCGCTGGGAGTACCCGGCCCGGGCCGGAGAGGACGAGAAGCGACTCGTCACCCACGAGGCGGTGTGGGAGGTCCTGCGTGAGCAGGGCGTCACCGACGAGCAGGTGAAGATCCTGCGCGCCGTCATCTACAGCCACCACGTGCGCGTCGCGGATCGCTGGCGCGTCGGGCGGGTCATCCTGGCCGGTGACGCGGCACACGCCATGCCGCCCTGGATCGGCCAGGGGATGTCGGCCGGGGTGCGCGACGTGGCCAACCTGTGCTGGAAGCTCGCGGCAGTGTCGCGCGGCCGGGCACCGGATGCACTGCTCGACAGCTACCAGGTCGAGCGCAAACCCCACGTCACCGAGGTCACCCGTCGCGCGGTGCGCAACGGACGCCTCATCACCGAGCGTCGAAAGTCGTTGGCATTCCTGAGAAATCACTTGCTGCGCGCGCTGACGCGGCTGCCCGGCGTGCTCAAGGCGGGGCAGAGCCTGATTTGGATTCCGCCCGCGCACTACCCCGACGGATGTTTCACATCCGAGGCGCACGCAGCGGTCGGTTGGCAGCTGCCGCAACCCTGGGTAACCGACGCCACCGGTAAGAGGTTGCGGGCGGACGACGTCATCGGCGGGGGCTGGGCCGTCCTGCACCTCGGTGCGGCGCCACCGGGCACCGATCGGTGGGCGCGGCTGGGCGCTCGTGCCGTGGCCATCCAGGCCGGCGCGCCGCAGGCCGGTGCGATTCGCGACGACGACGGCACGCTGACCCGGTGGCTTCGGAGCAAGAAGGCGGCGGCGGTGGTGCTGCGCCCCGACGGATTCGTGTTCGCCGCCGTCGGCGAGGGCCGTTCGCTGCCGGCGCCGCCGAAGGACTTCATCGACCTGACGCCACCCCTGCCGGCCACCCCGATCGGAGTCACCGCATGATCACCACACAGTTGAACGAGCGGACCGTAAGCGTCGCCGGGAAACCGATCTTCGTCTCCGAGACGGGGAACGGACCGGCCGTTGTCCTGCTGCACGGTGGTGGCCCCGGTGCGTCGGGAGTGTCGAACTATTCGCGCAATATCGACGCTCTCGCAACGCATTTCCGGCTCATCGTTCCCGACATGCCCGGCTACGGCAGGTCGGTCAAGGGCGTCGACCAAGACGACCCGTTCGGTTACCTGGCCGACATGATGCGCGGCCTCCTCGACGAACTCGGCATCGATACCGCCCATCTCGTCGGCAACTCGTATGGCGGCGCGGCCGCCCTACGGCTGGCCCTGGACACCCCGCACCGCGTCGGCAAGCTGGTGCTGATGGGTCCGGGCGGGATTGGCACGACGAGGGGCCTGCCCACGCCCGGATTGCGGAGCCTGCTCTCCTACTACGGCGGCGACGGCCCGAGCCGCGACAAGCTTGCGCAGTTCATCCGAACCTATCTGGTCTACGACGGTGCCTCGGTGCCCGAGGATCTGATCGACCTGCGCTATCGCGCGTCGATCGACCCGGAGGTGGTCGCGGATCCGCCGCTGCGCCGCCCCTCCGGCCCCACGGCGCTGCGCACCCTGTGGCGGATGGACCTCACCCGAGACAGCCGGCTGCGGACCCTGATGGCACCGACGCTCGTCCTGTGGGGCCGCGACGACAAGGTGAACCGGCCATCGGGCGGCCCCCTGCTGCTCAACGCGCTGCCGAACGCGGATCTGGTGATGACCTCACACACCGGGCACTGGATGCAATGGGAACGCGCCGAACTGTTCAACCGTCTGGTCGTCGATTTCTTGGAGAACGAGCGATGAGCCCGTCGGTTTTCGGCCGGGTCCACCTCGGTTACGTGGTGATCGAGACGCAAAAGTTCGGCGACTGGCGGCGATTCGGCCGCGAGGCCATCGGCATGCACTGCGACGACGGGACAACCGACGCCATGCGGTTCCGCCTCGACGACAACGAGTGCCGGTTCTTGCTGCAACGCGGCCCCGCCGAAGACGTCGCCGCGGTCGGCTGGCAGCTCGACGACCACGACGCCTTCGACACCGTCCTCGCGCGCGTGACCCAGCATGGTGTGCCCGTGGCCGAGGGCACCGACGAGGAGGCGGCGCTGCGCGGCGTGGAGCGGCTCGTCCGGTTCCCCGGACCGAACGGCCTGACCCAGGAGGTCTTCACCCGCGCACGTCCCGGCATCGCGCCGTTGCGCATGGTGGCTTCGAGCGGGTTCGTCACGGGCGCAGCGGGTTTGGGGCACGTTGCCGTCGCCACCACAAAGCCTCATCAGCTGCGTGGCTACTACGACACGGTTTTGGACGCGCGGTTGTCCGACTACATCGACGAGACGATCAGCGGCCTCCGATTCAAGATCCGCTTCCTGCGGTTCAACGAGCGGCATCACACGGTGGCGATCGCTTCGGTCAACCGGCTGAGGCTGAACCCGATCCGCACCCGGGTCCAGCACGTCAATGTCCAGGTCGCAGAACTCGACGACATGGCCGCCGCCTACCAGCGCGTCAAGCAACTGGGTTTCCGGATGGCGCTCGGGGTGGGCCAGCACACCAACGACAAGGAGCTGTCCTTCTACGCCGTCACGCCGTCGGGGTTCGAATGGGAAGTCGGCTGGAATCCGATCGTCGTCGACGAGGCCACCTGGGAGCCCACCACCCACCAGGGCATCAGCATCTGGGGCCACACTCCAGAGGGGCAGACGATCATCGACAAACTCACCCAGTTCAAGACCGGTGCCGCGTCGCTGCTACGCGATGAGGACGCAGTTCCGGCTCTGGCCGGGGCGGGCATCCCAGACCACTGATCGACAGGGGAGCGTTGACGTCCGGCGCCCAGGCGCGGTCAGCGCAGCGCTTGCTGCCAGGACAGAATGCGTTCGGCCAGTTCAGGTCCGGAGTCTTCTTGGATGAAGTGACTGGCGCGGATGCGGGCGTGCGGCTGGCCCGCGGCCCCGGGGATGTGATTGATCAAGGGACGGTCCGCCTTGCCGAGGATGGGGTCGCGGGCGCCGAAGATGGCGAGGAAGGGCTTGTCCCATTGGCCCAGCGCTTTCCAGGCGGCCCTATTGGCGGGGATCGCCGGATCGTCCGGGGAGGTGGGCACCAGTTGCGGGAAGGCGCGGGCCCCGGCCTGATACGTCTTGTCGGGAAACGGCGCGTCGTACCCGGCCCGCACCCTGGCAGGAACGCGGCGGACGGTCCCCACGGAGACGATGCGGCCGGCGGGCAGCACGGGGGAGTAGCGCGCGAACGCCCGCCAGACGTGGAAGGCGGGTGGCGTCGGGCGGTCCGCGGTGGGCAGGAAACCGTTCGCCACCACGAGTCGAGCGATGCGGTCGCCCTGCTCGGCGGCGATGCGCAGCCCGATCAGCGATCCCCAATCCTGCACGAACAGCGTCACGTCCTTGAGATTCAGGCGCTCGAACCAGGCGGTCACCCATTCGACGTGCCGCTGATAGGTGTAATCCTCCATCCGGCTGGGCTTGTCCGACCGGCCAAAACCGATCAGGTCGGGCGCGAGTACCCGGTTTCCGGCGTCGGCCAGCGGCTGGATCATCGTCCGGTAGAGGTAGCTCCAGGTGGGTTCCCCATGCAGCAGCACGATCGGCGGCCCATCGGCCGGACCCTCGTCGAGGAAGTGCATGCTTAGCGGTTGGGTGTCGGTCGCTGCCACGTCGATGTAGTTCGCTACGAACGGATAGCCCTCCAGGTTTTCGAATCGGGAGTCCGGGGTTCGTAGCACATGCATATTCAGCTCCTCCGGTGGCGGGCGCCTTGAGTTAGCCTCTCGCGACAACGCGAGTTCGTCTAGTGGGAGATTTCATTGGGCTAGTCGTCGCGCGGACATTAAACTGGTTCGTTCATGGCGATTCGGCGCGCGGTCCTGATCATTGCCGACATCAGCGGCTACACCCACTACATGCAGTGGAACCGCACCCACCTGGCCCATGCGCAATTGACGGTGGCGGGTCTGCTGGAGTCGGTGATCGACGCCGGCAGAGGCCTGAAGCTGGCGAAGCTGGAGGGTGACGCCGCCTTCTTCTGGGCGCCCGACGGCGACGCCAAAGTGCTGGTGTGCGACCGGCTGTCCCGGATGCGGGAGGCGTTCATCGCCCGGCGTGAGCGCTTCCAAAAGGATCTCGCCTGCGAGTGTGCGAGTTGCGCGCAATTGGACAAACTCTCATTGAAGTTCGTCGTCCACCAGGGCGAGGTGGCCGAGCAACGGGTGAAGCGTTACACGGAGCTCGCGGGCTTCGACGTCATCCTCGTGCATCGCATGCTGAAAAATATGGTGCCCGTGATCGAATACGTGCTGATGACCGATCCCGTCGCGGCCTGTCTCGACGAACCGGTGCGCTCGCAGTGCAAACCGCTGATCCATATATTCGACGACATCGGGGAAACGTCGACGCACTACCTCGACCTCGCGACGTCGCAGGTCTCCCTTCCCGCACCCGACTCCAGCTTCCTGCGCCGGCTTGGGGCCACGGCCAAGCTGGAGTTGAATTCGCTGCCGTTCGTGCTCGGCTTCAAGCGGCCCGCCGAGGGCTTTCGCAACCTGGGCCGCGGCGCCGAAGAGATTCCGGCCTAGCCCGCATCGGCGAGGGCGCGGCCCATCCGCGACACGGCCTCGGAGAGGATGGCCCCCGAGGTCGCGAAGTTCAGCCGGACGTGCCCCGCGCCGCCGGTGCCGAAGACGTGGCCGGAGCTGAGCGCCACCCGCGCATGGTCGAGGAACCACTGGGCGGGCCCGGACATGTCGGCCACTACCGCAAGCCCATCGGCGGCGTCTTCGGTGAAGCCCAGCTCCCGGCAATCCAGCCACCCGAGGTAAGTCCCTTGCGGCCATTGGTATTTCACCTTCGGCAGCTGCTCGGCGACCAGGTCGCCGAGCAGCGACCGGTTTCGATCCAGGCCGCGCAGCAGGTCGTCGAGCCAGTCGCCACCGGTTCGGAAGGCCTCGGCGTGGGCGATGACGCCGAGGTGGCTCGGCCCGTGGCTGACCTCTTCCGGCATCCGGTGCAGGTCCGCGACCGCCTCCGGTCCGGCGATGGCCAGCGCCGCCTTGAGTCCGGACAGGCTCCAGGCCTTGGATGCGGACGTCAGAGCGAAGGCGTTCTCCGCGCCGGGCACCGTCAGGTACGGGGTGAACCGCAAGCCCGACAAGACGACGGGCGCGTGAATCTCGTCCGACACCACCCGGACGCCGAACCGGCGGGCGAGTTCGGCGATGGCCCCGAGTTCGTCGGCCGTATGCACCGTTCCGGTGGGATTGTGCGGGTTGCACAACAGGTACGCGGCGTTTCCACCGCGCCCTTGGGCGCGTGCGAAGGCGTCCGCCAACGCGTCCAGATCGACTCGGCCTTCGGCGTTGAGCGGCGCTTCCACGACGTGGCGGCCGTCGTGCGTGACGAAGGCATAGAACGGGGCGTACACCGGCGGGTTGACGATGACGGCGTCGCCGCGGTCGGTGACCAGACGTAACAGCTCGACGGCGCCGAGCATGACGTCCGGGACGATCGCGGTGCGACTGACCTCCAGGTCGTGCCACTGCCAACGCTCCGACGCGAATTGACCGACCGCTTCGGCCAGTGCGGTGCCGCACGGATATCCGGTGTCACCGTTGTCGATGGCCGCCCGCAGGGCGTCGGCCACGGTGGGTGCCAGCATGACGTCCATCTCGGCGACCCACAGCGGCAGGACATCGGCCGGATGCGCGCGCCATTTCATGCTCGTGCGGAGCTGCAGTTGCTGCAGCGTGAGCTCCTCGAGCGGGTTAAACGTCACGCCCGCAGAGTAACCGGCGAGCCCTACCCGCCGACAAACGCGTGTTACGGGATCGTCAACGGCAGGTCCACCGAACTGAGCAATCCCGGTTCTGCCGCAACGACATACGGCACGGCGTTGACGACGCGCATCGCGGTGGCGACCATCGCGCCGGCCCCGGAAGTCATTCCGCCGACTCCGGCCTTGCGCAGGTCCTTGAGCGTCGCGGCCAGCGTGCAATCGATGTCGGGGTCGCCGCTGATCATCACGCGCCCCCGGGCCTGCTGAGCTCGCTGGACATTCCCACGACGCTGCCGCTTTACGCCTTCGGCTGAGCGTGTAACGTGCATCACCAAGATTAGGCCACCTAGGAGTTTGCCGTGTACACACTGCGCTTCGACATGCGCGATCCCGAATGGGCCGCGCCCCCAACCGATCTGTACGCCGCGGCGCCCGAAATGTGCGCCTGGGCCGAGGAGCACGGCGGTCTAGCCGCCGTGCTGTGCGAGCATCACGGGTCGGAGGACGGCTATCTGCCGTCACCGCTACTGCTGGCCTCGGCGGTGGCCGGGCGAACGCAGCGCCTGGCGCTGAGCCTGATCCTGATTCTTCCGTTCTACGAAACCGTGCGTCTCGCCGAGGACATGGCGGTCCTCGACATCATCAGCAACGGGCGGACGTCCTACATCTTAGCTTTGGGCTATCGGCCCGAGGAGTTCGAGCAATTCGGCGTGCCGATCAAGACGCGTGGCCGCCTCTGCGACGAGAAACTCGCGCTGTTACGGCGACTGCTTGCCGGTGAAACCGTCATCGAGGACGGACGGCGGATCACCGTGACACCGCGCCCGCTGACTCCCGGCGGGCCGGGCCTGATGTGGGGCGGCGGAACGTTGGCGGCGGCCCGGCGGGCCGGCAGGTATGGCCTGGGCATGCTGGGCAACGCCAACGCGCCGGGCATGCAGGAAGCCTACGAAGAGGCCTGCCGCGAGCACGGCCATCAGCCCGGGCCTACCTTCTTTCCCGACCGCGACACGCCCTCGGTCGTCTTCGTCGCCGACGACGTGGATCAGGCGTGGAAAGAGATCGGCGAGCATCTGCTGCACGATGTCCGCACCTATGCCGCGTGGAACCCCGGCGACGAGACGACGGCGGGATTCAGCCACGTCAACACCGTGGACGAGCTGCGTGCGACCGGGACATCGCACGTGATTATCTCTGTCCCCGAAGCGGTTTCGCGGGTCCGCGCCGGCCAGGTCCTCAACCTGTCGCCGCTGTGCGGCGGGCTGCCGCCGGACATCGCGTGGCCGTATCTCAAGCGAGTGGGCGAGGCTGTGCTGCCGCAGGCTCTTGGGTGACCTACTTGGGTTGATTCGGCACGCCCGGAAACAACTGCTCCGTCGGGCCCGCGGTCACCCAGCCGCCCAGCTTCGTCACCAGGTGCGGCGCGAAAACCGCGCCATAGAGGACGTTTCCGACGACGATCACAGCGGCGACGGACAGCAGCGACGAGCCCAGGCGGCTCTTCGACCTGTTTTCGGCCCACATCTCGATGACGTTTCGTCCTTGCGGGTCGGTGCGGCCCAGCAGATAGGTGAAGACCATCATCTGGATCGCCATCGCGAGGGAGTCGTACAGCGGGTACTGATGCACGGTGCCCTCGCGGATCGCCAGCCCGGGAATCACCCGGCCGTAGTAGAACACGCCGAGCTTCGCGCCCAGGAATCCGTTGAAGAACAGCGCCCAGCAGAAGCCGACGATAAGGCCTACCACCAACAACGTTGGGGGCCTGCGCCATCCGAACCGTCCGCTCAACCATCGCCCGAGCGCGGTGCCGGTCACGGCCGGCAGCACAAAGTAGGAGATGTAGCCGACGGGAACGAACAACGGCAGTCCACCCCACGTCACATTCAGCGGCCACCACGACGGCATGCGCGGGATGGCCGGCGGGAACTGTGCATACATCGCCCAGTCGTAGGGGGCCTCGATCCACGAAAACGACATCGCCGATATGCACAGCAGCAGGAGGGGGTGGAGACGGCGCCGCCGAACGCTGAGGTACACGCCGAGGGCGGTGAACCCGATGCCCCCGACGAGCGCGAAGTCACTCGCCGCCTGCATCACGGGCGTCATCTGGGAGCTCACTGGTCGTTCCCCGGGGTCCGGCGCGCCTGCGGGTCAAAGCGCAGCACCAGCCCGAAGATCACGACGATCAGCCCGAACAGCGTGCCCAGCATGATGACGGCGCCCACGGTCGCACCCCTTCGCTCGACTCATTAGATAGTGCACACTATCCTAAAGGCAGTCAACAATCGGCGAGGAGCGAAACTGTGCCCCAGCGGCCACCCAGCACGAAGCCCGGCGCGGCGGAAGCGCCGGCCCCGGCTAACCGCCGACCGCGTGGCGCTCCGCGCAAGCTGCTGCTCGACAGCGCTCGGGCGCGCTTCGCCCGCCAGGACTACCGCAGCACGACCACGCGTGAAATCGCCCAGGCCGCAGGCGTTACCGAGCATTTGTTGTTCCGCCACTTTGGTTCGAAGGCGGCGTTGTTCCGCGAAGCGCTCGTCCAGCCGTTTATCGACTTCGTCGCCGAGTTCGGCCGGACCTGGCAATCGGTGGTCCCCGAGGAGACCGACGAGCAAGACCTGGCCCGGCACTTCGTCGGACAGCTCTACGACGTCTTCGTCGAACACCAGGGTCTGCTGCTGACGCTGATGGCGTCGGAGGCGCTCAGCGAGGAGGAGAAGGCCGACGCCGGCATCGCCGATATCAGGCGGGCGATCACGGCGCTCGGGGAGATCAGCGCGGAGGGCATGCATCTGCGAGGGCTGCGGTCGGACCACCCCGACCTGCCCGCTCACTCGACGGTGGCAATGATCGCCGGGATGGCCGCGTTGCGCTCCACCTACTTCGGCGCCAAGCCGCCGTCTCGAGAGGTCATCGTCGAAGAACTCACCCAGGCGATCCTGCATGGCTTCCTACACCGAAACGACTGAGCGAAGGGACTGAAAATGGCGGGCACCAGCACGATCGACTTGTACTACGACCCGTTCGACTCCGACATCGACGACAACCCGTACCCGGTGTGGAAGCGCATGCGCGACGAGGCGCCGCTGTACTACAACGAGAAATACAATTTCTTCGCGCTGAGCCGCTACGACGACGTGGCGCGTGAACTGCCGAACTGGCAGACCTACCGATCCGGGCGCGGGACCACGGCCGACATCTTGTTCGCCAATATCGAAGTGCCACCGGGCATTCTGCTGTTCGAAGACCCGCCGTTGCACGACCTGCACCGCCGCTTGCTGTCCCGTGTCTTCACGCCGCGGCGCATGCTGGCCGTGGAGAGCCTGGTGCGCGGCTTCTGTGTCCGGGAGCTGGATCCGCTGGTCGGTGCCGGCGGCTTCGACTTCATCGCCGATCTCGGGGCGATGATGCCGATGCGGACCATCGGTTACCTGTTGGGCATTCCGGAGCAGGATCAGGCGAAGATCCGCGATCGAGGCGGGGCTTACATCGAGTTGTCCGAGGAGCGCGACCCGGCCGCGGTGAACGCGAAGCTGTTCGAGGAAAGCATCGTGGTGTTCGCCGAGTACATCGAATGGCGGGCCGATCACCCGTCCGACGACCTGATGACCGACCTGTTGCGGGCCGAGATCGAGGAACCCGACGGCACCCGGCGGCCCTTGTCGCGGACCGAGGTGCTGGCCTACACCGCCATGATCGCCGGCGCCGGGAACGAGACCACGGCCCGGCTGATCGGCTTCATGGGACAGCTGCTGTCCGATCACCCGGATCAGCGCCGCGAACTGGTCGCCGACCCGTCCCTGATCCCCGGCGCGGTCGAGGAGACGTTGCGCTACGAGCCACCCTCGCCGGTGCAGGCCCGCTACGTGGCCCAGGACGCCGAGCTCTACGGTCGCGTCGTGCCCGAGGGCTCATACATGTTGCTGCTCAACGGTTCTGCCAACCGCGATGATCGGCACTTCACGGATCCGGACCGCTACGACATCCACCGCGGGGGCGGCCACCTGAGCTTCGGGCAGGGCCTGCACTTTTGCCTGGGCTCCGCGCTGGCGCGGATGGAAGGCCGCGTGGCCCTCGAAGAGGTCCTCAAGCGCTGGCCCGACTGGGAAGTCGACTACGCCAACGCCCAGCGCGCGCACACCGCGAGCGTACGGGGCTGGGCGCGCCTGCCCGTCGTCACCGGCTGACGCTTCCGGCTCGAGTGTGCGGCCAGCCGCACACTCGAGCTCGAACGTGCGGCCAGCCGCACACTCGGCCGGGCTAGGTGGCGCTTTGGTCTACGAGCACCGCGCCGTCGGGCTGGTTGCCGAGAGTCTGCAGCGGAATGTCGCCGCCCTGGGCCGTGAGCCGAACGATCTCGGCAAGTTGGCCGGGGGCGTCGCATTGCAGGTAGTGGTCGGCGCCGGGCACCACCCAGTAGCGGTTGCGGCCGGGCTTGTTCTTCAGATACGTCTGCCAGACATGATTGGGGACGCGTAGCGGCGCGACGTTGTCATGCAGCCCCCACACCACGGTGGTGTTGACCGGGCTCCTGGAAAGTGCCTCGAGCCAACCTGTTTCGTCCGCGGCACGCTCGTGCAGGTATTGGATGGTGTCGGGCAGCACGCGGATTCCGTCGTTGTGGGCGAAGCACTTCGCCAGCGTAGCGATCTCGGGGTCGTCCGTTGTCCGCCGCGGCATGAAGGTGCTGGCTCCCAGGCCGGCCGCCAGCAACTGCGGCGTCGTTGCCTTCGCGGTGGGCCGGCCGGTCGCGGGGTCGAGCAGCGCGGTCTGGAATGCGGTGAGGTTGGACAGCGGCAGGTAGATGTTGGCGTTCGTCACGATGAGGTCGACGGGCGCGGCCGGCGGATCCAGGGCGGCCAGCATTTCCAGTGCAATCATGCCGACGCTGCTGCCGCGGTCGTGGGTGAGCATGCGGTATTCGGTCAGATTCCACACCTGGGTGATCGCGTAGACGAGCAGACGCGCGTCGTCGTAGAGCGAATACACATACGGCTCGGCCGGCTTGTCGGACAGGCCGTAACCCGGGAAGTCCAGCAGGTAGATGTCGAACTCGGAACCCAATTCAGCGGCCAGGGCGAAAAAGTCGATGCTCGACGTCGGGAAGCCGTGCACGATGACCAGGGCGGGGGCGCCGGGTGTGCCGCAGCGGCGACTGAACACCGCGACTTCGTGCGCATCGTTGGCGGCGGTCGTTGACCGCCAACGCAGTTCAGTGCCGCCGGTTTGCCACTCCGCGAAGATGTCCAAGCTGCCAGCATCGCAGAGCCGACGACGGTAGACAACCATCTCCGCGGCCCGGCAGTTATGGACAGGTGACGTGCACCCCGAAAGTCACCGGGCGCGTGCCGCTTTGGCCGGGCGTTGTCGCCTCGCCCGTCCCGGTCACCGTGTAGCTCTTGCCCTCCTTGGTTGCCTGGACCTGGGTCGCCGACTTGGTCGACTGGTAGGGCAGTTGGTACTGACCGTTGGCCAGCGTGAGCGAAATCGCGAATCCGTCCACCATCGGCGGCTTCTCGTCGGACAGGGCCAGCGACACAGACGCCGTGTCGTCGTGGACGGTGATGCGAGTGGTCAGGTCCCCGGATTCCGGTGGCGACGCGTTCGGTTGCGCCGCCGAACTGGCGCAGTTGACCCCCGTGGTCATGGTGTGTTTGTTCCCGTCGATCATGACGGTCGTGGTCACGGCAACACGGCTCGAACTTGGGGCGGACGGCGGCTGGCCGCCCTTGCCGGAACAGCCCGACAAACCGGCCACCAGCACAAGTCCCGCGGCCGCGAGGACATACCGATTCGTCATCTCACCTCCCTTGTCAGCGAGGACGATAGGTTTCCTTCGTTTCGGGAAGGTCTCATTTCTCTGGCGACCAGTCAACCGGGGGGTTTACCGCCAGGCTTCCCAACTGACCATGCTGCGCAGCGGTCCGGCGAAGATGGGCCGTACCGCGTCCGATCGCCATCGCTCTTCGATGACGGGTGCCAGGGCACTGGTCGTGGTCAGCGGGTCGTCGTCGAGGTAGACGACGGTGATGTATTGGTGCTCGGTTCGCCAGCCCCGCGGCAGGTGGCTCCAGCCGGCGCTGGAACCGAATGTCCAGGCGCCGGCCGTGCCCGGCACGCCGAGCAGCGCCGGGTGGTGCTCGGCATGCAACCACTGCAGCCACCCGTCCGGTCGGCTGCCGTCAACGGGTTCTTCGACGATCAGCACGATGCCGCGGTGCGGCCGGAACGGAACCACCTCCGCGGAGACCAGCGCGTGCGGGGCGCTGTGCCATTGCAGCAAGCGCAGGCCGGCCACTTGCAGGGACGGCCGGACGACGGGAAAGCGGCCGTTCTCGCGCAGCGCGCGGCCGAGGGCGACGAAGTCGTCGAATGTCTCCTCGACGGGGTCGCCTACCAGGTAGTGCACCGCATTGCCGATCTCACCCCGCGGGCCGTTTGCCGCCAGTCGATGCTGGGGATAGTCGCCGTCGGCGATCCAGCGCAACCCGTGCACGATGCCTGGAAGTTGATACTGCTCCGGCATGTGATCCAGCAGGTGCCAGCGCAGGTAGCCGCCGTCGTCGTCGGCCGGCGCGGCGGCGGTGAGGCTGAATATGCCTGCCCTGATCCGGATCACGCGGCGCCGCCGGGGGAGTGCAGCTCGGCGAGCGCCTGCAGGTTGTCCAGGTAATGCTGCAGCGAGGTGTGGCGGAAGACGGCGGGCACGATGGTGGCGCCGTGCGCGGCGGCCTGGCCGACGGCGTCTCGGGTTTGTTCCGGCTCGTTGATCGGGTCCAGGGCCGTCGATGGCGGCAGGACGACCTCGAAATCGGATCGAAGATCGAAGCGGCTCAACCAATCTCGCGCCTGAGGCAGGGTCACGTTGAAGGGTGCCCAGCCGTCGGCCAGGTTCGCGGCGCGGCGCAACGACCGCAGCGTGCGGCCCCCGATCCAGATCGGGACACGGTCCTGCACCGCGCACGGATCCACGACCATGCCGCCGAAGGAGTAAAACTCGCCGTGGTAGGCGGGTTCGGGCACGGACAGCGAGGCGCGCAGCGCCTTGAGGGCGTCGTCGCCCCGCGGTCCACGGTCGTCGAAGGGTGCGCCGATGAGCTCGAATTCCTCTTTGAGGCTGCCGACTCCGACGCCGAGGATGAGCCGGCCGCCGCTCACCTTGTCCAGCGTGCCGTAGCGTTTGGCGATCTCGAGCGGATGGTGGTATCCGAGCACCAGCACGTTGGTGGCAAACCGGATTCGTGAGGTGCGCGCCGCCAGGTAGCCGAAGGTGGCCAGCGGATCCCAATAGCGGGTACCGCGGCGGTGCGTCTCGGCCGCGGGCAGCGCGATGTGTTCGCTGCAGGTTAGGTGGTGGTAGCCGAGCCGATCCGCCGCCTCGGCGATGCGCGCCAGGTCGTCGATGGAAGCGTGTTTCTCCCAGTCGCCGCTGGTCTTCGGAAACATTGTCACCACGGGGGTGGCCACCGAGAGTCGTGGGGCGCTCATCCCTGCATGTACCCTCCGGCGTCGACAGGGATGGATTGGCCGGTGATGGTGCGGCTTTCGTCGCTGGCCAGAAACAACGCCAAGTTGGCGACGTCTTCGGGCGTGGAGATATCTTGCAGGGCAACGCCTTTGACGGCTTTGGCGCGCTGGGTGGCGAAATCGACCCCTCGCTCGTCGGCCGTGCGTTGCACCCATTGCCGCCACAGCTCGGTATCGATGGCCCCGGGCACAATGCAGTTGCACCGGATGCCGTAGGGCCCGACTTCCAGCGCGACGGTCTTGGTGAACGCCCGCAGGGATGCCTTGGCGGTGACGTAGTGGGTCTTGCGGACGATGCCGGAATAGCCTGCCGTGGAAGAGAAGTTGAGGATGACGCCGCGACGGCGCGCCAGCATCGACTGGTTGAGCACTTCCCGGGTGCACAGCATCGCCGCGGTGACGTCGATGGCGAGAGTGGCGTTCCAGTTGTCCAGGGTCTGCTCCCAGATCCAGCGGTCCTGTCCGGGTGCGGCGGCGTTGTTGCACAGAATGTCCACGTGGCCGAATTCGGTCACGGCTCGCGCCACCATGGCCGCGACGTCATGCTCGTCGGTGACATCCGCGCGCACCGCGATGGCTCCGGGCCCGGCGGCGTGGGCGGCCTCGCGTACCAGCTCTTCGCGTCGCGCGGCCAGCAGCACCCTGGCGCCCTCCCGGACGAACAGCGCGCCCAGCACGGGCCCCAGGCCGGTGCTAGCCCCGGTGATGATCGCGACCCTACCGTCAAGCCGGCCGCTCATTGCGCAGTCAACCTGCGGGCACGCATGTTTCGAGCCAAGCGTGGATTCTCTCGGCGACGGCACGCCACCCAGGGTCAAGCATCATGTCGTGGCTCATCTTAGGGAAGATTTCCGCTTCGGTGTCGTAGGCGGCCGCGGTCGCCCGGACTTCTCGTGTCGTGAAGCACACGTCGTCTTCGGCCCCCAACACCAACAGCGGCGTGCTGACAAGGTGCGGCCTGGGTTTGTCGAGCCACAACATGTCGATCGCGATCTTGAGCGCATACTCCTCGCAGAGTTCGGCGGCATAGCGCGCCACATCGGCTTCGGAGTTCGACCGCGAGAAGAAGGTCTCGCGGGCCAATTCCGGTGTGCCGCCGACACCGCACAGCGACCTGGTCCGGACCAGCCCGCTGGCGGTGTACCACGGGTGCCGCTTGAACCTGCGCGCCAAGAATCCGCGGATGCCGTTCGGGGGTACCGACGCCAGCAGCACGGCCGCCGCAGCGTCGTGCGATTCCAAGTACTTCTGGACGACGAAGCCACCCATGGAGTGGCCGACTATCACCGGTCGTTCCGGCAACCGGTCCGCGACCGTGGCGACGTCGACAACGAAGTCCGCGATCGAACACAACCGCATCGACTTGAGAGCCGGGCTCATTCCGTGACCGCGAAGGCTCAGCGCCAACGCTCGGTGGCCCTTGTCCGCGAAGAAGTCCAGGAAATGCTCGTCCCAGCACCAGGCGCCGTGCCATGCGCCGTGGACGAATAGCACCGGCGGCTTGTGGGATTCGCGGCGCGGCGTTCTGTCGATCACTTCGAGCATGAACGTGCTCCTCTGTGGCGCGCCAGGGTTGCCTGCAACGCCGCTGAGACTAACCGCTGGCCCCCCGCGAAGGGCCGAAATCAGCAAAGCCGCGACGGAGTCGGCCCCGCCCTCGGCTGTAGTGGCGTTTACTGGGTCGATGCGTGCTGGCGCGGATGGCGGTGAACGGCGCACGTTGCTGCTGTCCGCTTTTCCGGCCGAAGCCGACGCGGTGCTGTCTCACACCACGCTTGACTCCGACCCGGTGGTCGTGGTCGACCGGCGACATTTCTATCTCGGCGCGATCGCCGGCAAGAAGGTGATCGTGGCGATGACGGGCATCGGTTTGGTGAACGCCGTCGACACCACCGAGGCCGCGTTGGCACGCTTCGCTCGCGGATCGTCCAACGAGATTGGGGCGGTGGTGTTTTCGGGGGTCGCCGGCGGGGCGGCGCGCACCAGCATTGCGGACGTGACCGTACCGGCGCGCTGGACACTGGACAACGGCACGACGTTTCGCCCGGTTGATCCCGCCATGCTGGCCACGGCCAAGAAGCTCTCCGTCGCACTGGAAAGCGTCGCCGGCAGTATCGATCTGCGGCGCCGGCCGCGAATCGTCGTCGGTGGCGACGGTTGTAGTTGGGACAACAACAACGGCGTGGCGTTTCCCTGTATCCCGAACGGCGGCGACGTTTTCGGCTGCCAGCCCCGCCGCGCGCCCGATCGCTCGCTGCGGTACACGGGCAATTTCCGGCAGGCGGCGGGCCGCTGGCTCAGAAGCGCGCTCATCAGCAACCTGAACATCGTCTCGACGTCGGACCCGGCCTACGATGCGACGGACATGGAGACCGCGGCGGCGCAGGCCGTCGCCGATGCGCACGGTGTCCCCTTCCTGGGCATCCGGGGCATCACGGACGGGCCCGGCGATCCGCTCCACCTGCCGGGCTTTCCGTTCCAGTTCTTCTGCTACAAGCGGATCGCGGCGAATAACGCCGCCCGGGTGACCGCCGCGTTCCTGCAGAGCTGGGGCGGTGTGTGACCGTTACTCGGGACCGCGGGCGACGGCGCGGGCGGGGTCCGAACACCACTCGGACCACGACCCGGGAAACAGCGCCGCCTCCCGGCCCAGCGCGGCGAGCGCGGCTACCGTGACGCTGGCGGTCACGCCCGAGCCGCAGTAGGCGCCCAACGGGTCGCCGTGGTCGACGCCGTGTTCGGCCAGAATTCGACTGAACGCGTCGTCGCCGACGAACGTGCCGTCGGCCGCCAGGACCGCGGTGCTGGGCAGGTTCGTGGCGCCGGGGATGTGCCCGGCGGCGGGGTCGAGCGGTTCGATTTCGCCGCGGAAGCGTTCGGGCGCTCGCGCGTCGAGCAGCGTCACGGCGCCGTCGCCGGCTTGTTCGGCGGTCAGGGTCGGTCGGCCACCGGCGTACAGATCATCGTGCGGCACAGTCACATTCCCGGGCTGCGGTGTCACCTGCCCCGTTTCGAGGCTCCGTCCGGCCGCTCGCCAGGCGGCCAGGCCCCCGTCGAGGATGCGGACGTCGGACAGACCGGCCGCCGTCAACACCCACCAGGCGCGCGCCGAACCGGCGCGATTCCAATCGTCATAGACCACGACCGGCACGTCATCCCGGATTCCCCACCGGCGCGCGGCGGACTGCAGATCGCTGCCCGCCGGCAGCGGGTGGCGGCCACGTCCGGCGATCGTGTGATCGCTGAGTTCGTCTTCGAGCGACGCGTACACCGCGCCCGGCACGTGCCCGTCCAGGTAGGCCGGCCGCCCGTCGGGCTCGTCGAGGCGCCATCGCACGTCGAGGATGGTCACCGGATCGCCGGCCTCGAGGAGGCCAGCCAGCTCTGCGACGGTGATCAACACCTGGTCTCGGGTTCCCACCGATTCGCCTCCCTGATCGTCAGCAATGAGCCTAGCGGCCGCGAAAGCGGCGCCGTTCAGCAAAGGGTGGCGTAGCGTCCTGGTGAGCGGTAGACCAGATGGAGCAGATCGTGGCGCGCATCAGCTATGGAATCAGCGGTTGTCTTGCCGCCACGTTGGCACTGGTGACGGCGGTCCCCGCGGAAGCGTTGCCAAACACCCAGTGCGCGTTGACGACACCCGTGCGGGAAGTGCAGCACTTATCCCAATTGCCGCCGGAGCTGACCAAGCTGCTGCCGCCCATCGCCGACATCGGCGCGCCGTTCAACGCGACCGACGCGGTCCGCGATCCGACGTTGCCGTTCCGCCGGCTGATTCGTGCCGGCAATCGCGACACCGACTGGTTCGTCTGGTACGAACACGGCGGCGTCGGCTACTTCTGGCAGGCGGTGGTCGCGCGCGTCGCGCCGGGCAGCGAAGCGAAGGTATTGGCCAACGCCGGAACGATTTCCGACACCCTGTGCAGGCTCACCGATGGCGCCTTCGCCGGCGTGGTTCCGCCGTATCCGCCCGGATCGTGGGCAGCCTCCGACTTTTAGGGAGTTCCGCGGTCCGAGGTCAAGGCAAATCCCATGTGGCCCTGGATTTATGGGGCTAAGCCGTGTGCTCGGCGCCGGGGTGATCGTCTTGCGCCGGCGCCCCCAACGTGGCCAGCATGCCCGTTGCCGCCCGGTGCCAGGTGAAGTCCTCGGCACGGCGTCGCGCCGAGACGCGTCGGTGGTGCTCGGGGCGGCTGGTGACGGCGCTGACCGCCCGCGCGATGGCGGCCGGGTGGTTGTCCGCCGAAGCACCGCTGTCCGCGGTGATGATCTCGGTCAGCGCCGAGGTGCGCGAGACCACGGCCGGTGTCCCGCAGGCCAGCGACTCCAGGGCGGCGAGCCCGAAAGTCTCGTGCGGTCCGGGTGCCAGGGTCACGTCGGCCGAGGCCAGCAGCCCGGCCACCATGCGCCGATCGGAGACGAACCCGGTGAAGTCGACTGGTAGGCGGGCGGCCTGTCGCTCCAGCCTGGCCCGCAACGGACCCTCGCCCACTACGACGAGCCGGGCATCGACCCCGGCATGGCGCAACTCGCCGATCGCGTCGATGCTGCGGTCGACCCGTTTTTCCACCGACAGCCGGCCGCAATGAACCACCAGCAGCTGGGTCGGCGTCGCCCAGCGCCGCCGCACCAGGTACGAGTGCCGGCGCGGGTGGAAGGTCTGCAGATCCACGCCCAGCGGGACGGTCACGGTGTTCGTCGCGCCGATGCGGTCGAATTCCTCGCGCGCGAAACCGGTGGTGCATACCACCGTGTCGTAGTCGGCCGCGGTGCGCGCGTTGGCCAGATCGGCGAATTTCACCGCGGCGCGGCGCGGAAGGATCTGTCCCACAAGCCGATCCAGCCGCTCGTGGGAAATCATGACCGTTGTGGCGCCATGGTCGCGTCCCCACCGGCCCAGTGATCGCAGGGTCAGCCGGTCGGAGACCTCCAGGGCGTCGGGCCGCAACGCCTCCAACAGCGCCTTGACCGGCCCGGGCAGTACGGCGCGGTAGCCGCCGGTGAGGGGAATCAGCCGGGCGGGCAGGGTGATTCGCACCACGCCGGTGTGCAGCCGGCTGCGCTCGGCACGCTGCCCGGGAACGATCAGGAACACCTCGTGCCCGCCGGCGCAATATTCGGCGCCCAGCCGGTCCACCGCGGTGCGAAGGCCGCCGGAGCGAGGGCCATAGAAGTTGGCGACCTGTACAACGCGCATAACGTGAGGACACGCGGTGCGCGTGTGCATTCAACAATGTGGACTTGGCGCTGGCCTGAACAGTCCATGAATTCCGCCGACCGGCTAGCCCTTGGGGCCCTCGGCTTCGTTGATCCGTTCGCCGACGTCGGCGCCGGATACCCGCGCGCCGAGGAAGTCGCCCGAAATCGGGAGGCTCAATGCAGTTGCGAGGTCCCACTGACCGGGTGCGGAATCCGACCACCGTGCCCGACACGTCCGCGATACGACGAGGTCGCGGGGGCTTGACCATCCATAGGTACTCCGGTGTATGGTCCGAGTCGTGACGATCGAGAGCGTGCGTCCGGTTGAACTCAACGACGATCTGACGCGGCGAGCGTTGCGGCTCGTGTTGGACAAGACGACCGACCTGGCCGCGGACGTGCTGCGAGTGCCGCTGCATTACTACCGGGACGCCAAAGTCGCCGACATCGAGGAGTCGCAGATTCTGCGGCGGACCCCACTGGCGATTTTGCCGAGTGTGCAGCTGCCCGATCCGAACGACTTCGAAGTCCGCTCGGTGCTCGGTAATTCGCTGTTGGTGACCCGGGACCGCTCGGGAGCCAGCCATGTGTTTCTCAACTACTGCCGCCACCGCGGCGCTATGCCCGCATGCGGTGCGGGCAACGCCTCTCGCTTCACCTGCCCCTATCACGCGTGGACGTACAAGAACACCGGTGAGTTGTTCAGCGTCCCAGGCAAATCCGGCTTCACGGGGGTCGATACCCACGATTACGGGCTCGTGGAGTTGCCCAGTCAGGAAGCGTACGGCTTCATCTGGGCGGTGCTGAGCGCCGACGGTTCCCTCGACGTCGACGCGCATCTGGGTCCGCTGCGTTCACAGTTAGCCGAACTCGACTACGGATCGTTCGGGTATCACACGCACCGCGAGTTCATCTCCGAGGTGTCGTGGAAGGGGGCACTGGAAGCGTTCGCGGAGGGATACCACTTCCCATTTGTCCACGGCGAGAGCCTGATTGGCCAGAACGCCCTGCCCAACGTGGCCATCTACGACGAGTACGGCAAGCATCACCGCCTGGGCTTTCCGTTCAACTGGATCGCCAACCTCGACACCGATCCAACTGGATCGTGGGACGTGCGGGACAACATGGGCCTGATCTATTGGATCTACCCGAACCTGATTCTGGCCAACAGCAACGTGGGCGTGGAAGTCATCGACATCCTGCCCGCCGGCGCCCCCACCCGCTGCACCGTGCGGCACAGTTGGTTGGCGCGCATCCCGGCGACCACCGACGACCAGCGGACCGGCTACGACATGATCTACGACGCCGTGCACGCGGCGGTGCGCGACGAGGACTTCGCGATGCTGCCGCAGTGCGGCGAGGGTGTGCGCCAGGGCCAACACGACCATATGGTGATCGGCCGCAACGAGATCGGCGTGCAACACATGGTCAGAGTGTTTGCCGAGGAGATAGGCGTCGCGCTGAGTTAGGTTCTCATGCGACCATACTCACCGTGAGGGCACGGTAGATGCGCAGACACGGCTGGGCAGGCGCGTTGCCGTCGAGCGACGACGAAGCCATTGCGCGGATCATTTCCGCGGCGAGCCGCGCGATAGATCAGTCAGGCCCGGACATCAAAATCAGTGATATCGCGCGCGATCTGGGCGTCACTCGTCAGACCGTGTACCGGTATTTCCCGAGCGCCGACGCGCTGTTGGCCGCGACCGCGTTGTCGGAAGTGGGCCCCGCCCTCGACCGGTTGGCGGCCCACGTGGAGCCCATTCACGACCCGGCCGAGGCGGTGGTCGAGGGCATCGCCCACACTTTGGAATTGCTCCCTCAGGACAAATACCTCGGGTTGCTCCTGACCTCCGACAAGGCGGCGGCCTACTCGGCCAGCGTCACTTCCGATGTTGCGCTTGCGCTGGGGCGCTCCATCATCGATCGCTTCAACGTGGACTGGAACAGCGCCGGCATCACCGACGACAGGCGCGACGACCTGGTCGAATTCATGCTCAGGGTCTTGCAATCCTTCATCGTCGACCCCGGACGGCCGCCACGGACGGGCAGCGAGCTGCGGGACTACTTGCGCCAGTGGGTGGCGCCCGCCATCACCCATTTCGGGCCCGTCCCTGGAGCCGCGCGGCCCGCGCCCTAACCGCTGGACTCGGGCCCGAACCAGCGCCGCAGCGCCGCGTGCAGGCCGGCTTGCTGGGCCGGCCCGAATTCGTCAGCCGCCCAGGCGACGTATCCGTCGGGCCGGATCAGCAGAGCCGCGGCGGGCGGGTCGTCGAGCGTAGCGGTCACGATCTCCACCCGATCGGCCCAGGCCGACGCCGCGGTCCCGACGCCGCCGTCGAAGTCGAGGAGCACCGGGCTCGCGCCGTGGAGCAACTCGGTGATCCGTCGGCCGTCCGCGAGGGTCAGCTCGGGCAAGGGCCAACCCGCCAGTGGGTGGTCGTCACCCACGTCGTAGCGCACGTCGGTGCCGGCCAACAGCGCGGCCATGTGCTTGGCGACGTCGGGGAGGCTGAAAAGTTCGCCCAGCAGGGTGCGGAGCGCCGCGACTTCGGGACCGGGCAACATGAGCGCGGTCTGAGCCTGCGAGTGCATCATCACGCGCTCGCCGACGGGATGGCGTTCGGATTCGTAGGTGTCGAGCAGTCCGGTTGGGGCCCAGCCGTTGAGGTGGGCGGCCAGCTTCCAGCCGAGGTTCATGGCGTCTTGCAGGCCCAGGTTCAGTCCGGGGCCGCCCATGGCGCTGTGCACGTGGGCGGCGTCGCCGAGCAACAGGACCCGGCCGTCGCGATAGTGCTCGGCATGGCGGGTATTCTGTCCGTTGATCCGGCGAAGCGCGTGCGGCCCAGGGTCTTTCGGCTCCTCAAAGGGAACGTCGACGCCCAGTACGCGGCGGGCGCTTGCGAGCAGCTCGGCCACGCTCATCGGTTTGTCCTCGACCGGCGGCCCGAATTCGAAGGTCCCGAAGAGCGATCGACCGGGCTCGAACTCGGCGTAGATCAGTCCGCCCCGGTCCAATCGCGTGTGACCGAAGGCGACCCGGCCGAACCCGGGAATGTCGAGCCCGCCGTCGGCGCGGCGGTACTCGTCGGGGACGTGCACGTGGGCGAGCCGACCCACGATGTCCGTGGTGGTGCCGGGGAAGTCGATGCCCACCGTCTTGCGCACCAGGCTGCGACCGCCATCGGCGCCCACCAGGTAGTCAGCGTCGATGCGATAATCACGTTCGGCCGAAGACACCAGCACTCCAACGGCTTCCGGCTCCTGATGCAAACCCGTCAGTTCGTGTCCCCAGCGCAGATCCACGCCAAGATCGCGGGCACGCTTCTCCAGTAGCCGCACCAGCCGGGGCTGTTGGATGGGCAGCGCGTACATCGGGTTTTCGGGCAGGCCGGAGAAGTTCAGGGTCATGGCTGCGAAGATCCACCCGTAGGTCGGCTGGGGCGGTTCGGGGTCGCCGGTGAACGCCTGATACAGGCCGCGCATGTCGAGCGTCCGAACCACCTGTCCCACAAGGCCGTTCGCCTTCGGCTCCGGGCTGGGTCCCGGCAGGGCGTCCAGCACGACGGGCCGGATGCCGGCCAGCGCGAGCTCGCAGGCCAGCAGGAGTCCATTGGGGCCGGCGCCGGAGATGACGATGTCGGCGTGTTCGTCAGTCATGTGTTTCCTTCGTGCGTTTGGTGGGTTGGGGTAGGCCGGCGCTGACGGCGGCAAAGCCGGAACGGATCAGGTCGGTGATCGGGACGGGCGGGTCGGCTCGTACGTAGGCCTCCGCTGCGGCGTCGCCGACGGCGCGCACGATCGCCACCACCAGGCGCGGGTAGAGGTCGTGCTCGGGATCGGTGCCGGTGCGTTCGGCGATCACCGCGAGCCACTCATCGAATAGGTCCTGCGGCAATGCGTTACGGATCTGGGGGTTCATCAGCATTTTGCGGACCTCGACGAGTTCGTGGCGGCTGGGCACCTGGTGTTCCTCGCCGTACACCTCACCGAAGTCGGCTTCCAGGGGCTCGAGCACCACGTGTGCGATCGATGTCCACAGTGGCTCGTCGGCCGGGCGTTGCCGTAACGCGGCAATGCTGCGGCGCATGCGCTCGGTCTGTCGGTAGGCGAGTGCCTCGTACTTGCCGCCGAAGTAGTTGTTGAACGTGCGCAACGAAACTCCCGCGAGGTTGGCGATGTCCTCGCGCGTCACGTTGTCCAGCCCGCGTTCGAAGGCGAGATTGAGCGCGGCGTCGCTGAGGGCACGGCGGGTGTCGGCCTTCTTGCGCTCCCGCAACCCGCGCGGCTGTTCGGTCATGGGCACCAACGTACGCAAAACTTGCCCGGCGGGCAATATTGCCTGTCAGGCAATATTTGAGGTATGCATCTCCAGCGGGGTGTGGGCACCGGATGCCACGATCGGATGGGTCAGCCGAATTCGCGTTGGAAGGTGAAGCCATGGAAGTGCAATTCGTCACGAGCGTTGCAGTGATCACCCCCGAGCCGGCGGTCAGTCGAAGGTTGTACGTGGACACACTTGGCCTGCCCCTGACCGCGGAAGCCGACGGCTATCTCCACAGTGAAGACATCGACGGCTGCAAGTCCTTCGGGGTTTGGCCGCTGGCTCAGGCTGCGCAAGCCTGCTTTGGCACGCCTGACTGGCCAGTCGAGCGGCCTGTGCCGCAGGCCAGCGTCGAATTCGAGGTCGCGGACGCCGACACCGTCCAGGCCGCGGCGAACGAGTTGACGCAGAAGGGCTTTACTCTGCTGCACGACGCACATACCGAGCCGTGGGGACAAACTGTCGCTCGACTGCAGTCCATCGAGGGCACGATCATCGGAATCTCTTACGCGCCCGCGATGCATTCGTAAACACGAGCGCGCTTGTTGGTCGTCAGCGTTTGCCCCAGTCCCACGGCGGCGTCGTCAGCAGGTCCTGCCCGACGACCCGCGTCTCGCCCCACTCCTTGTAGAGCTCGATCTCGACGGTGTCGTCGCCGGTGGCTTCCAGCAGCGTGCGGGAATGGGTCACCACCAGGACCTGCGTCCTCGTGGCGGCGGTGCGGATGAGGCCCGCGAGCGGACGCACCAGGTCGGGATGCAGCGAGGTCTCCGGCTCGTTCAGCACCATCAGCGACGGCGCCTGCGGGCTCAATAACGCGGCGGCCCACAGCAGGAATCGCAGTGTGCCGTCGGATAATTCGGCGGATCGCAGCGGGCGCAGCATGCCGCGCTGCCGCAGCTGCAGATCGAAAAGGCCGTCATGAACGGCGACCGACACCGTGGCGCCGTCGAAGGCGTCGGCGACGGCGCGGCTCAGGTCGTCGAAGCCCGCCTCGATGATCGTCTGGATCGCGGCGGCCAAATCACTGCCGTCGTCGGAGAGCACCGGGGTGCGCGTTCCTACCTGCGGGTGCCGGGCCGGCGCCCCGGCGTCGACGCGGAAGCCGTCGTAGAACCGCCACCCACGCAGCCGCTCACGCACGGCCGCAAGCTCGGGTAGCGCGTGCGGGTGGGCGTACTCGGCCAGCACGCTGCGGTACGTCGGCAACGAGCGGGACAACTCGTCGAACCCGCGGCCCGAATCCACGCTCACCTCGGCGAAATCGCGGGTTCGGCGCACGAGCGTCGCGCTGGCCCGCAGCACCGGGCCGGCGAACAAGGCTTCCCGCTTGATCTCGGGATCGCGGCCGAAGGCCGACTTGGGCCCGGCCATCTGCGGCATGCCGAGGTCGACCAGATAGCCGAAATCGTCTGACGCGAAGCCCAATTCGAGCGATACCGGTCGGGTGCGCACGGTGCCCTCGACCTTGCCGGTCCGGCGGGCGCCCTTCAGCTCCTCGGGCCCGGCCCACAGCGCGGACTGCAGCCCACCCTCGCGGGCGAGCGAGGCGATCACCTCGCCGCGGCCGCAATCGGCCAGCAACCGCAACGCGCGGTACAGCGAGGACTTGCCGGCACCGTTGGCGCCGGTGACCACCGACAGCCGACTCAGCGGCAGGATGACCTCACGCAGCGAGCGATAGCCGCGGATCGCCACCGTCTGCAACATGGAGCCGACTGTACGGTCGACGACCGACGGGCCCTACTCGTCGTCGGCGGCGTCGAGCAGCTGCACTTCCTCGAGGTCCATCTCGTTCTGCAGCTCGCGCAGGACGATGTCGTCGATGAGGTTCTCGTTGCGCAGCGCGGTGATCTCGCGGCGCTTGCGTTCGAGCATGCCCAGCCGCACCCGACGGACGAGATCCTTCTTCTTGACGAGGTGGCTGTTCGTCGAGTCGTTTTCGGTGGCGAGGGCCAGCGCGGCCTTCTCTTCGTATTCCTTCTGCAGCCGCCGGCGGAGGTCGTCGCTGATGCCGACCTCGTCGGCAACCGTCGGCAAGGAGTCGAGGGCGGCTCGAGCGCCACGGGTGCGGGCCAGCTGCAATTCCTCGGCGTGGGCGACGTCTTCGGGCATCTTCGCCCAGCGCACCACCGCGGGCAGCGTGGTGCCCTGGACGAGGACCGTCACGAGGATGACGACGACCACGATGAAGATGAGCAGGCTGCGGTCGGGGAATGGCGCGCCACTGAGTGTGGTCGTCGGGACGGCCAGCGCCGCGGCGAGCGACACCGCCCCGCGGAACCCCGCCCAGGCGGTGACGAAACGCTGACGCCAGTCGACGCGCCGTTCCCGCTGGGCTTCCCGGCGGTCGATCAGCCGGATCAACCACACGGTGATCTCGCCCCAGAAGATCCGCGACAGAATCACCACGACGGTGACGGCGAGCGCGATGTACAAGGCGTGGCGAATCCCGCCGTCCACGCCGGCTATCCCGCGCAGCGCCCCCGGTATCTGAACGCCGACGAACACCCACAACGAGCCGTTGAGCAAGAAGGTCGCGCTGTCCCAGAACGCGTAGGCCTGCAGGCGGGATCGCGCGCGGATCACCACCGGCCCGGCGTAGGCGAGCATCAACGCTGCGACCATGACCGCGACCACCCCGCTGCAATCCATGCTCTGCGCCAGCAAGAACGCCGCAAACGGCGTCAGCAGGCTCAGCGCCCCTTCCTCCTGGGGCGCGTCAATTCTCTTGCGCAGCAGCGTGACCGCTCCGCCGACCAGAAGCCCGGCGGCGATGCCGCCGAGGTAGGAACCGACGAACCGACCAACCAGGTCGATCGGGGTGATCTGGGCGCCGCCGATCGCGACGTGGACCGTGACGGCAAACAGGACCAGGGCCGTGCCGTCGTTGATGAGACTCTCGGCCTTGAGCACGGTGACCGATCGGCGTGGCAACTTCTTGGCCAAGCCGGCCACGGCGGCGGCGTCGGTGGGGGACAGCACGGCGCCCAACACGGCCGCCGCGTGGGAGTCCATGCCCAGCGCCCGCGCCGTCCACGACACGGCCACCGCCGTCGCGATCACCAGGGCGACGCTGAGGAACACGATGATGCGCGCGTTCGCTCGGATCTCCCGGAAGCTGGTGTTCAGTCCCTCCCAGTAGAGGATCGCCGGGAGGAACAGCAACAGCACGATCTCCCCGTTGACGTGCACGTGAGCCAAGCTGGGGATCAGGCCCAGCAACGTGCCGAGCACGATGAGCAGTACCGGGGGACCAACGCGATAGCGCCGGCCGAGGACCGTCCCGACGATAACGGTGGAGACGAGCGCAACGATCAGGACGAGGCCAAACACCAGCCCATCCTGCCGGACATGCGCGCTTCGCGCCGATCGGGGCTCGGGCGGAAAGCGCCGTCACATCTGTCACTTCGGCCCCGATTCCGGGGCACTATGCGACTCTCGAACTCGATAGCGCCCGCGATATCAAAACCGAGAGTCGGGTGATGCTTGCGAACTCATGAGCAGTCGCAGCAGCAGTCGTCGCAGTCACAGCAGCAATCGCAGCCATCGCAGCAGCACCAGCATCCGGTGCCGTCGCCGCCGCGCTTCTTGCGTCCGGGTGTTTCACCTTCGGCAGCGGGCTGGGCCGGCTGGTCGCCAAAGTTGATGGGCTCCTGCTGGCCGTGTGGTGTTCCGCTTTCTGCGCTGAAACCAGCCTGGGCGAAGGTGCGCTTGATCGACCGGCGCACCTCGCCGGTCAACAGCCGATGGACCAGCCGCCCGTCGGCAAACGAGACGTCGGCAAGCGCCAGCTCGATGCCCAACACCGCGTCGTCGCACAGGGTGCGCGCCGCCCCCACGGGAGTAGCGGTGGCGGCCAACGGGTTCCACTTTCCTCGCGCGACGTCGTCGTGGTAGTCCTCGACCGCATCGAGCAGGTGCGCGACCCGGCCGAACAGCCGGCCGACCTCGCGCAGCGGCCCCCCGTTGTCGGGGCGGCCGGCCAGCACGGCGGTGTGCGCGAACGCTTCGGCCACGGCGGTCTCGGTGGGCTCGGTCACCAGCAACAGCGAGCTACCCGGGCGGGCCTGAGATTCGAGGTCGGCTTGCCGGTCCATGGCGGCGACGAGCACGCCGGTGTCGAAGCCCAGGGTGTGACCGGCGCCGGTGCCCTGGCGCACCCAGCGTTCGGCGATGCGGCGCGCCGCCGGCCGCACACCGGCCGCGCCGACCAGGCCCTCGCGGTCGTCGACGTGGTCACGGACCCGCGCCGCGGCCAGCGCCAACGACACGACGGCCGCCAGCCGCACACAGTCACCGGTGGCGACGTCGGCGCGGCGCATCCCGCGCAACGGGCAGCGCCCAGCCGTGCGGCGGGCCGGCGACCCCGCCGACTGCGCCTCGACCAGCAACGAAACCACCAACCCGTCGTAGTTGGTGGCGATGCGCGCGGTCTGGCCGTAATCGTCCCGAAGCGCCAGACACAATCCGCACAACTGGGCTGTCCAGGCTGCCGCCAGCTCGCCGCCGAGCCGATGACGACAGGGCCGGATGATGCCAAACATGCCCAGAAGCTACCGGACCCGCAGCAAACGCACCCCCGAAACGTGGCAGTGTTGGTGGCGTGAGCGACGTCGCGGAGGCCTTCGAGTCTCAGCGGCCGCGCCTGTTCTGGTTGGCGTATCGGCTGCTGGGTTCGGCGAGCGAGGCCGAAGACGCGGTCCAGGATGCTTACCTGCGACTGCACACCGCGGATGCGGAGGCGATCGAGTCGCTCCCGGCGTGGCTCACCAAGGCAGTCACGAACCTCTGTCTCAACCGGCTCACTTCGGCGCGCGCCCGTCGAGAGGTCTATCCGGGGCCGTGGCTCCCGGAGCCGGTCCTCACCGACGACCGCACACTCGGCCCGTTGGATACCGCCGAACAACGCGAGTCCGTTTCGATCGCGCTGCTGAGCCTGATGGAGCACCTCAGCCCTACCGAGCGCGCGGCGTTCGTACTCCGAGAAGCATTCGCCTACAGCCACTTCGAGATCGCCGAGATCTTGCAGACGTCGGAGGCCAACGCACGCCAGCTGTACCGGCGAGCGCGGCAGCGCCTCGGCGAACCGCGGCCGCGTTTCCAACCCGATCGGGCACAGTGGCGACGCCTGGTCGACCGCTTCTTCAGCGCCGCAAGTGCCGGCGACGTGGCCGGACTCGTCGAGATCCTCACCGACAACGTGACCTCGACGGCCGACGGGGGCGGCAAGGTGGCGGCCGCGCGGCGGGTGATCTCGGGCCGCGACCGCGTGGCGTCCTATGTGGCCCGCGGGTTCGGCAGGAACGTCCCGCGGCTGGGGCTGCGCCTCGACGTCGCCGAGGTCAACGGCGAGCCGGCGATCCTGGCGTTCGACGGCGAAACGCTGACCGGGGTGCTGTCTTTCGAGATCATCGGCGACCAGATCGCAGCCCTGCGGGCGATGGCAAACCCCGACAAATTGCGGTTCCTCGCCGAGCAGTTGTCACATCCGGCGGGTCTGCCCGGTTCATAGGGGTATGACCAACCGAGTACTGATCACAGGCGGCACCGGCACCGTGGGTCGCATCGTCGTCGACCACCTGACGGCCGCCGGCAAGGACGTCCGCGTTCTGAGCCGCGGACGACGGCGGCACCAGCGCACCGACGTCGAGCATGTCGTGGGCGACGTGCGAACCGGCGACGGGCTCGACGCGGCCGTCGACGGCGTCGACACGATCGTGCACTGCGTCTATCCCACCGAGCACCTGGTCGCTGCAGCGAAACGGGCGGGCGCACCGCATCTGGTTTACGTCTCCATCGTCGGAATCGACCGCGTCCCATTCGCCCTGTACCGCATGATGCTCAGCAACGAACGCACGATCGCTGAGTCGGGCCTGCCGTGGACGGTGCAGCGGGCGACCCAGTTCCACGATCTGATCGCCGTCATACTGCGCATGCTCGCGAAACCGCCGGTCGTGCTCCTGTCGGACTTGAAGTTCCAACCGGTCGACGTGCGCGACGTGGGCGAGCGGTTGGCCCGGTTGGCGCTCGGCGAGCCGATCGGACGTGCGCCGGATTTCGGCGGCCCGCAGGCGCGTGCACTCCAAGACCTTGCCCGCAGCTACCTGGCGATCGTGGGTAAACGTCGACGCATCGTCCCGATCCGGTTGCCCGGCAAGGTTTTTGGTGGGTTGCGCGCCGGCGCCCTGCTGACCCCGGAGCACGAAGCTGGCGCGATCACTTTCGAGCAGTACCTCCAAGAACAGGTCGACGCGGGCCAATTGCCCTACCACGACGCGATCCGCGCTTACCTGCCGCACCGTCCGCGCAAAGCGTCGCGATGACTGGGGGTTGACCGGCTCCGCCCTTCGGGCCGGACTGTGGTTTCTTACGTTCGTGGAGGCAGTGGTCGGACTCGTCGCGAGTCGGCCGGCCTGGCTTCGCTTGGCACTCCGACCTGGGCATCAAGCTTCCGGCCGTACGGACCGATCTCGGCATCAGGCTTCCCGCCATAATGGAGGCGATGAATCTTGTGAGGATGAGGCTGCTGATAGCAGTCGCCGTGCTCGTTTCGTCAACGGTGGTGGGCTGCCACTTCGCATCCAGAAACCCGCCGTCGACCAAGACGCTCCAGGTGCCCATGACCGACGTGCTCACCCAGGACGTCATCAAGCAGAGCATGACCTTGACTGCCGGCAACACGCTGATCGTGAAGTTGGGCTCGAATTACACGACCCCGTACCGGTGGGCGCCGGAGATGAAGGTCGGCGATCCGGGAATCCTCAAGCAAACCAGCCACGAGTTCGTGCCGCCAAGTTCCGATGCGTTGGGGGCGCCCGGCACCGAGGTGTGGAAGTTCACCGCGTTGAAGCCGGGGACCACGACGATCGGCACGTCCTACACCAGCTTCGTCGAAAAGGATTCCAAACCGGCGTGCACCTATACGGCCGACGTCACGGTGCAGTAAAGCTCTCTGGCAAACGAGTGCGCACCGGTCAGACGTCGCGCTACGGTCTGGTGCGTGTTCGGCTTTCTCCGTAATTTGTCCGAAATCGGCAAACTGCCCGCGGCGCTGCGCGACGAGCTCGAAGCCGAGGGCATCATCTTCAGCGCCGGCAAGGTCGGGGTGAGCCGGCACTTCGGCGGCCACGTGCCGGGGGTCTATTCGGCTTCCGGCGTATCCCGCTACACGGGCGCCTTCGCGTTCACGTCCGCCCGGATCGTCGCCACTCTTCCCGCGCGCGGGGACGCCAACCTGCGATCGATCGACTGCACCTGGGACAGCGGCAAGGGGCCGGCCCGGGCCACCATCACCGGCAAAGGGCTGAAGCTGGAAATCGACCTGCACGGTGTCGACCCCGCCTTCAGCGGGTCGATGAGCCTCAACTACAAGAAGACCATCCCCGACGAGGTGCTGGAGACACTGCCAACGACGACGCTGCGTTATCCGGTCCAGCCGGTTTTCGTGTACCGCGCGGCCGGCGTGCGTCCCAAGACATAGCCTGCGGCACAAGGGTTTCCGTCACGCGGCCGGCCGCAGCATCCGTGCGCTGACAAGCGACGAGACCCACCCGGGCATCAATCGTGTGCTCGTCGTCATCAGCCGATAGCGCCACCCGGGCACGACGACGGCGCGGCCCCGGTCCAGGGCGCGCAGCCCGGCGGCCACGACGGGCTCGGGCGCCGCGAGTCGGCGATAGATCGCGGTGTGCGAGACGTCCGATCCCAGCGCATCGACGAACCCAGTCCGGGTGGGTCCGGGGCACAACGCCGTGACGGTAACCCCCGAACCGCGAGTCTCCGCCCACAGCGCTTGGCTCAGTGACAACACGAACGCCTTGGTCGCGCCATAGGTGGCCTGATACGGCCCGGGCTGAAACGCGATGGTGGACGCGACATTCAAGATGCCGCCCCGGCCGCGGGCCAGCATGCCGGGAAGCACCGCGTGGCTCAGCCGCACCAGCGCGTCGACGTTGACTGCGACCAGCTCGCGCTCACGCTCGGCGTCGAGCTCGGCGAACGGGCCGTAGGTGCCGAAGCCGGCGTTGTTGACCAGCACGGCGACCTCCCGTCCGTCCAGGCGGGCGACGAGGGCATCGACGCCGGCCTGTGTGCCAAGATCGCCGACTGCCAGTTCGACTTGCTGGTCGACCCGCTGGGCCACCGCACTCAGCCGTGCTTCGTCACGCCCGGCGAGCAGTAACGACATGCCCCGCTGCGCCAGCTGGTCGGCGAAAATTGCGCCCAGCCCGGAGCTGGCGCCGGTGATGACTGCCCATGACATGGCTGACCCCTTACTTCGCAGGAGTTTTGACGGCGGGGTGAATGCCCAGGGCGTGGCTGACAAGGCCGATGCCGGCGCCGAGGATGGGCCAGATCGGCCAGAAGTAGGTGGCGCCGGTGGTCGCGGCGACGGCCGCCCACACGGCGAGCACGATGACGGTCATCGCCAGGTAGGCCGCGAGGTGAAGGCGCACGCCACGGCGGGCGGCCTCGACGCGGGCGGCGCGGCGGCGCGGGTCCGCGCGCCGGATCCGCTCGAGCGGCAGGTCGGCGAGGAGCTGGGTGAGTTTCTCGGTGGTGTGCGTGCCGAACACGGCCTGCAGCCGTTGCTCGTATTCATCCAGTTGCAGGTAGCCCTGCGCGAATGCCTGGCCGAGGCGTTCTGCCGCCCTCTCCCGGTCGCGGTCGCCGGCGCGGGGGGTCATGAGTTGCTGGTCCATTTCATCCCCTTCCAAAGATGTGAATGGCTTTAACATAGTCCCTAATGTTAATATCGTCAACATGGCACGGGAGCGGAAAGTTGCGGCGCGTCGGGACAGCTATCACCATGGCGACCTCAAACGCGCCCTGAGCAGCGCCGCTTTGTCGCTGGTGGCCGAGAAGGGGCCGAAGGGCTTCACGCTGACCGAGGCGGCACGACGCGCGGGCGTCAGCGCCGCCGCCCCGTACCGGCACTTCGCCGACAAGGCCGCGCTGCTAGCGACCGTGGCCGAACAGGGCTTTCGCGACCTCCACGCCGAACTGGCCGCGGCCGCCGACGTCGCGCCCGACCCGAAGGACCGGGTGGTCGAACTCGGCCGCGCGTATGTGCGCTGGGCCGTCGCCCACCCGGATCACTACCGGGTGATGTTCGGCGCCGAGCTCTCCAAGGCCGACCATCCCGACCTGGCCGTCGCCGGCGAGCAGGCGTTCGGCGACCTGCTCGACGCGATCGTGACGTGCCAACAGGCGGGCATCGCCGGCGGTCAAGACCCGCGTGAACTCGCCGCGCCGCTGTGGTCGCTGGTGCACGGCGTCGCGTCGCTCGCGATCGGTGGCGAGTTGCTCAGCGTGGGCATCGAGCAGGACCCGGAGGCCATCATCGCCGGCGTGGTGGCCCAAATGCTGGGCGGTTAGGCCACGTTGGCCTGGCGGCGCGTCGCATAGACCTCGGCCAGGAACTGTTCGACGGCGACCGCGCTGTGCACCGCGCGCGCCGAACCGAAGATGTCGAAAGCGTGCTGGGTGAACGGCAATTCGGCGTACACGACGGGCTGGTTGCTCGCCTGCCGCAGCCGCTCGACGAATCCACGCGCCTGCTCGACGGGAACCAGCGAGTCGTTGCGGCCGTGCAAGACGAAGAACGGGGGAGCGTCCGCCGAAACGTGGTTGACCGGCGACGCGGCGATGAAGGGCTGCATGTTCGTCGAAGGCCGTTGCTTGACAACCGATTTGACGAGCAGGGCGGGCATCATCGGGTGCATCGCGTCGTTGAATCGCGTGAAGTCGTAGACGCCGTAGAACGGCACGGCCGCCTGCACTCGGGTGTCGGCGTCTTCGAAGCCGGGCTGGAATTGCGGGTCATTGGGAGTGAGAGCGGCCAGCGACGACAGGTGGCCGCCGGCCGAACCGCCGGTGATGGCGATGAATTCGGGGTCGCCGCCGTACTCGGCGATGTGCGCCTTGACCCACGCCAGGGCGCGCTTGACGTCGATGATGTGGTCGGGCCAGGTGTTGCGCGGGCTGTGCCGGTAGTTGATCGCCACACAGACCCAGCCCAACTCCGCGAGGTGGCTCATCAGCGGATGGGCTTGTCCGCGTTTGTTTCCCGTCGTCCAGGCGCCACCCGGGATCTGGAAGAGCACCGGCGCCTTGCCCATCGGGTCGAGATCCGGACGGCGCCAGATGTCCAGGTAATTGGCGCTGCCGAATTCGCCGTAGCTGATGTTGGAGTCATGGGCGTAGTCGCGATAAATCCGCATCATCCGCAGCAGCCCCGGCGTCTTGGCGGTCCCGCCGCCGGCCGGCCGGCGCCACAGGTCCCCCGACTCGGTGCGACGAGCGGCGCCCAGGCCCTCGTCCAACGCCTGGGTCAGCGGCACGTTGGCCTTATGCCCGGCGCGGCTGAAGTTCAGCAAGCCCATCGCGGACACGGTTGCCACCGCCCACGCCGCGATGCGCACCGGGGGCGTGAGTCGGCGAGCGGTCAACGCCAGACCGCCGAGCTGGCTGACCAGGGTCTGCAACGGCAACTCGGTGACGACCAGCCCGAACATAAACGAGAAGAGCGATAGGTAGCCGCTGCGCGCCAGCGGCCGGTAGGCGTTGAGCGTGGACACCGCGGTCACCGCCGTGACGATCAGCGACCCTATCTGCCGGATGACGTGGATGATTCGAGCTGTCCGCATCCGCTCACCTTACGAAATGCCCTACGTGGCTTCTGCCCGGCTCTCGAGGTTCTTGACCGCGGCGCTATCGTTCTCGGTCAGTCCGATCTTCGACGCGCCGCCGGGCGAGCCGAGCTCGGTGAAGAAGTCGGCGTTGATCTGGGTGTACTCGCCGTATTCGCCGGGCAGGTCGTCCTCGTAGTAGATGGACTCAACGGGGCACACCGGCTCACACGCGCCGCAGTCGACGCACTCGTCGGGGTGGATGTAGAGCATCCGCGTGCCCTCGTAGATGCAGTCGACGGGACATTCCTCGATGCACGCCTTGTCTTTGATGTCGACGCAGGGCTCGGCGATCACGTAGGCCATAAGCCCATGGTTCTCGCCGCAACCCGGCGCGAGTAGAGGTCCCGGCGTTGTGGAGTCACAAGCTATCGTTGTGTCACACGAATTGATTGTGATGTGATCAGCCATGCCGCTCAGCCCGCGAATGCCCGAGCTCGCCTCGTTCGAGGTGTTCTTGGCGATCGCCGAGACCGGCAGCCTGGGCCGCGCCGCGCGCGAACTCGGGCTGACCCAGCAGGCCATCTCGCGACGGCTCGCGTCGATGGAGGCCCAGATCGGTGTGACGCTGGCGGTGCGAACGACGCGCGGCTCGCAGCTGACGCCGGCGGGCCTGATCGTCGCGGACTGGGCGAGGCGGTTGCTGGAGGTCGCCACCGAGCTTGACGCGGGCATGGGATCGCTGCGCAAGGAGGGCCGCGAGCGGATCCGGGTTGCGGCCAGCCAGACGATCTCCGAGCAGCTGATGCCGCATTGGCTGCTGTCCCTACAGACCGAGGCGACGCGGCGCGGCGTCGTTGCCCCGCAGGTGAGTTTGACCGCGACCAATAGCGAGCACGCGATCGCCGCGGTCCGCGACGGCAGCGCGGATCTCGGGTTTGTCGAAAACCCGGGCACACCAAAGAGGTTGGGCACTTGTGTGGTGGGTCAGGACGAACTGGTGATCGTGGTGCCGCCGGGCCATAAGTGGACGCGACGGGCGCGGGGGGTGACCGCTCGCGAACTCGCGGAGACGCCGCTGGTTGCCCGCGAACCCCATTCGGGCATCCGCGATTCGCTGACGGTGGCGTTGCGTCAGGTGCTGGGCGACGACATGGAGCAAGCGCCGCCGGTATTGGAGCTGACGTCGGCGGCGGCGATGCGCGCGGCCGTGCTCGCCGGTGCGGGACCGGCGGCCATGAGCAAGTTGGCGGTGGCCGACGACCTGGTGGTCGGGCGGCTGAGCGCGGTCACTATTCCGAAACTGGACTTAAGGCGCAAGTTTCGCGCGATCTGGGTGGGCGGGCGCACGCCGCCGGCCGGGGCGGTTCGAGATCTGTTGAGCCACATCAACAGCCGCTAGGCTGCCGCGTCGGCTTCCAACGCCTCGTCGTAGCGGTCGAGCAGGGTCTCGGCCACCAGCGGGTGGGCGCCCAGCGGCGCGCCCATCGGAATACCGTTGTCCCGCGCATAGGTTGAGACGCCGTCGGTGAGCAGCCCCGGCGCCAGGAACCAGGGCGCGATGACGAGTCGGCGCGCGCCGCGGCGGCGCAGGTGGCCGGCGGCGCGTTGCACCGAGGCCTCGGGCCGGGTGGCAAACGCCGTCGTCGCAGCGGCCCATCGGGTTCCGACGGCCAACCGGGACGCCACCTTCGATGTGCGCGCGTTCGCCGCGGCGTTGGACGAGCCGATCGCGACCACCATCACGCCGAGGTCGTCGTCGTCCGGGGAGACCCCGACCTCGGCCAGGCGTTCGCGCAGTACCGACACCAGCCGGTCGTCCTCGCCGAGCACGTCGGCCTGGCGGATGCCGTGGGCTCCGGCTTTCGCGATCTGCTTCGGGATGTCCAGGCGCGCGTGGTAGGCGCTGGCCAGCAGGAAGGGGGCCACCACCGCGCGGCGGCTGTCCGGCAGGCCGGCCAGCACGTCGGCGAAGTTCGGCTCGTTGAGCTCCAGGAACGCCAGCCGCACGTCGAGGTCGGGGCGCATGCCGGCCAGCCGGTTGGCGACGGCCTGCGCGTTGGCGCCCGACCGTGGGTCCCGGCTGCCGTGGGCGGTGAGTACGAGTGTGCTCATGATGCGTGCAACCCGCATTCGACCTTGTTTCGTCCCCGCCAGCGGCCGCTGCGAGGATCGTCACCCTCGGCCGGCTTGGCGGTGCAGGGGGCACAGCCGATGGACGGGTAGCCCTCCTCGACAAGCGGATTGACCAGGACGTTGTTCCGCTCGATGTAGTCCTGGACGTCGTCGTCGGTCCAGGCCGCGATGGGGTTGACCTTGATCAGTTCGAACGACTCGTCGAAGCTGATCAGCGGGGCGGTGGCGCGGGTGGCGGCCTCCACCCGGCGCAACCCGCTGACCCACGCCGCGTAACCGCGCAGCGCGCGGCGCAGGGGGATGACCTTGCGCAGCCGGCAGCATTCGTTGGGGTCGCGGGCGAACAGGTCCTTGCCCAGCAGCTCGTCCTGCTCGGCGACGGTGTGTTCGGGTTCGACGTTGAGCAGGTGGATGTCGTAGACGGACTCGACCGCGTCGCGGGTGCCGATGGTTTCGGCGAAGTGGTAGCCGGTGTCCAGGAACAGCACCGGCACGCCCGGTCGCACGTCCGAGGCGAGCGAAACCATCACCGCGTCTTGCATGTTGGCGGCCACCACGTACTTGCAGTTGGCCCAGCCGCGGGGACCGTCGACGCCGCCGAAATGCTCGTCGGTCCAGCGCAGGATGTCGACGGCGCCGGCGCCCTCCATCTCGGAAGCACCGCGCTCGGCCAGCTCACGCAGCTGCTCCTTGGTGAAGTTCATCGCCACCATGGCGGGGTCCTCAACTCCTATCGCAGGTCGGCCTCGTCGGCGCGCAGCGCCCAGGACGCGAAAGTTTCGCCGCCGTCGCGGCCTTCGAGGAATTTGCGGGTCACCCGGTCGATGTAGTCGCCGAGCTCGTCGCTGGTCACCTTGTGCTGGCGCAGCTTTCGGCCGAACCCGCTCGCCTCGCCCAGGCCGCCGCCCAGGTGGACCTGGAAGCCCTCGACGGAATTGCCCTCGCCGTCGTCGATCCACTGGCCCTTGAAGCCGATGTCGGCGACCTGAATTCGCGCGCACGAGTTCGGGCAGCCGTTGAGGTGGACGCTGATCGGCACGTCGAGCTTCGAGTCGACGTCTGCCAGGCGCTGTTCCAGTTCGGGCACCAAAGTCTGTGTGCGCACCCGGGTTTCGGCGAAGGACAGCTTGCAGAACTCGATGCCGGTGCAGGCCATGGTGTTCTTGCGCCACGACGACGGCCGCGACGGCAGGCCCAGGGCGTCCAGCGCGGCGACGGTCTCGTCGACCAAGGCGTCGGGCACGTCGAGGATGACCAGCTTCTGGAACGGGGTCAGCCGGGCCCGGTCGGAGCCGACCTTTTCCATCAGGTCGGCCACCGCCGACAGGGTGGTGCCCGAGACGCGTCCGGCGATCGGGGCGACGCCAATCGCGTTGAGCCCGTTCTTGATCTTCTGCACGCCGACGTGGTCGATGGTGTGCTTGACCGGCGCGGGGGCCGGGCCGTCGATCAGGCGGCGGTTCAGGTACTCGTTTTCGAGTACCTCGCGGAACTTTTCGACGCCCCAGTCCTTGATCAGGAACTTCAGCCGCGCCTTGGCGCGCATCCGCCGGTAGCCGTAGTCGCGGAACACCTGGGTGACGGCCTCCCAGACGTCGGGCACCTCGTCGAGCGGGATCCACACCCCGACCCGCTGGGCCAGCATCGGGTTGGTCGACAATCCGCCGCCCACCCACAGATCCAGGCCGGGGCCGTGCTCGGGATGGTTGACGCCGACGAACGCGACATCGTGAGTCTCGTGGGAGACGTCCTGCAGGCCCGAGACCGCGGTCTTGTACTTGCGCGGCAGGTTCGCGTACTCGGGATTGCCCATGGAGCGCCGGACGATCTCGTCGATCGCGGGGGAGGGGTCGAGCACCTCGTCGAGCGAGTCGCCGGCCAGCGGCGAACCATGGATGCCACGCGGGCAGTCGCCGCAGGCCTCGGTGGTCTGCAGGCCCACGGAGTCCAGCCGCCGCCAGATCTCGGGGACGTCCTCGATGCGGATCCAGTGCAGCTGCACGTTTTCCCGGTCGCTGATGTCGGCCGTGTCGCGGCCGAATTCGGTCGAGACCTGACCCAGGGTGCGCATCGAGTGCGCCGACAGCGGTTTGCCGTCGGTGCGGACCCGCATCATGAAGTACTTGGCTTCGATCTTGTCGGTGTTGTCGTCGCCGGTCCAGCTGCCGTCGTAGCCCTGTTCGCGTTGCGTGTACAGGCCCATCCAGCGGAACCGCCCGCGCAGATCGGAATGGTCGATGCTGTCGAAGCCCTGGTTGGCGTAGACGTTGACGATGCGGTCGCGCACATTCAGCGGCGCGTCGTCATTCTTGATCTTCTCGGTGTCGTTGAGCGGTTCGCGATCACCCAGCGCCCACTGGCCCTCGCTGCGGGTCTTGGCCGGACGTGCTGTGGTCATGTGGTGTGCTCCTTCGCGGTGCGTGGGCTGCAGGGCTGCTGGCCGCGGCATCGACGCGATGATGTTGTCAGTCAGAGGTGAGCGCAGGCGCTCCGTTGCGCCCACGTCTCATGGCTTCATAGTGCCGTGGCTAGGCGGCGGCTGGTAGAGGTCGCGCCGTTGTGAGGGCACAACCGTTGGTTGTGTGTGCCCGTTCACGTTTATTGGTTTGGCGCGCAGCGGGATCGCAGTAACCTGCGGTGGTGTCTGGGCCGACGCTGGACGCGCGGGAACGGTCCGCGCTGTGTGACCTTTTCGCCGACCTCGGCCCGTCCGCCCCCACGCTGATCGAGGGCTGGACGTGTCGCGATCTCGCCGCCCATCTGGTGCTGCGAGAGCGCGATGTGGTGGCCGGGCCTTGTCTCGTCCTGCCCGGTGCCTTCCAACGGTTCGCCGAGCGGCGCAGGGTTGCGCTGGCCCGTGCGGATTTCGGGTGGCTCGTCGCGCGGATCCGGTCCGGCCCGCCCGTCGGGTTCTTCCGCATCGGATGGGTTCGCGCCCTGGCCAATCTCAACGAGTTCTTCGTGCACCACGAGGACGTGCGCAGGGCTCAGGGATTGGGGCCGCGTTGTTTGGCGTCCGACATGGACGCGGCGTTGTGGCGCAACGTATGCCGCGGCGGGCGTTTTCTGAGTCGGCGGCTTTCTGGTAGCGGGCTCGCCGTGGAGTGGGCCGGCTCGCGGGTGACCGCGCGGCCTGGTTCGCCGGTGGCGCTGCTTCGCGGCGAACCGGGGGAGCTGCTGCTGTATCTCTTTGGCAGGCAAGGCGCGGCGGACGTCGAAGTGACCGGGCCGCCGGAAGCCGTTGCGGCGGTGCGGTGCGCGCACTTCGGGATGTGAGCCGTCGCCTAAGTCACAGGCGCCACACGCGTCCCTGGCCGGGGCGACACCCAAAGTGCCCGCCTCACAGCGACAATTCGCGGCGGTGGCGCGCCGAGCCCGCCGTTGTCGCTCAGAGGCGGGCACATCGGCTTATCCTTCTGAATCGCCGGCTTGTGGTCGAACGAGGCTTGCGTCGCTTCCCAATCGCTCCTCTACGACGTCGTATTCACACTTGAACGCTGACAGGCGCTTTCCGTGGGCACCTAAGTCACAGGAGCCACAGGCGCCTCTGGAAAAAGCGGCACCCAAAGTGCCCGCCTCATAGCGACAACTCGCGGCGGTGGGCGCCGAGGCCGCCGTTGTCGCTTAGAGGCGGGCACATCGGCATATCCCTGCAAATCGGCGGCGGAGAGCCGGGTGGCGAAACCATGTCGTCTCAGATCGGCGGGCGTAGCATCAGCTCATCTGAGGCCAAAGACATGAGTCACAACCCCAACGCCTCGACCGACGTCGATAAATGGGACCCCGGTCTGACTGAGCACGTCGTCGCGCTGACCCGCCCGATCGTCAAACGGTATTTCCGTTCCGAGGTGCGCGGCCTGGACAACATCCCATCGGGACCGGCGCTCGTGGTGGGTAACCATTCCGGCGGCCTCACGACGTTCGATCTGCCGGTGTTCGCCGTCGACTATTACGACAAGTACGGCTACGACCGCCCGCTCTACTCTCTTGGTTTCGACACCATCTTCGCCGGACCGGCCGGTGATTTCCTGCGGCGCACCGGGGTGATCCGGGCGACGCGCGAGAACGCCGCCGAGGCACTGGCCGCCGGTGCCATCGTGTTGGTCTATCCGGGCGGCGACTTCGATGTCTACCGGCCGACGCTGCGGGAGAACACCATTGACTTCGACGGACGAACCGGTTACGTCACCACGGCCATCGAGGCGCATGTCCCGATCGTTCCCGCCGTCTCCATCGGCGGACAGGAAAGCCAGTTCTTCTTGAGCCGTGGCAGATGGCTGGTACGAGCGCTTGGGCTGACCAAGCTGGAGCGCAAGCTGTTCCGAACGGACATCTTGCCGATCACCATCGGTTTCCCGTTCGGGCTCAGTGTCGTCGCGCCGGTCAACTTGCCGCTGCCCACCAAGATCGTCACCGAGGTGTTGCCGCCCATCGACATTGCCAAATTCGCTGATGCGTCCGACATCAACAGGCTCGACGCGCATGTGCGCGGGGTGATGCAGAAGGGGCTCAAATCCCTTGCCGCTCAACGCCACTTTCCGGTTGTCGGCTGAGCGCTTCGGTAGCAAAGACCACGTCCGGATTGAGGATGCCGGCCGGGTCGAAGCTGTGCTTGATGCGGCGCATCAGGTCGACCTTGACCGGGTCTTCCAGTTCGAGGAAGTACGGGGTTTTGGCGCGGCCCAGGCCGTGTTCGCCGGAGATGGCGCCACCCAATTCCATTGCGAGCGCGAAGATGTCGGTCATGAGCTGCTTGCGCGTGTCGGGGTCCTTACAGAAGATCGCCAGGTGCACGTTGCCGTCGCCGGCGTGCCCGCAGCCCGCCGCGGCGCCGGCGGCCGCCGCCGCCATGCCGCGCGCGGCGGACAGGAACTTCGGCATCGCGCCGCGTGGCACCACGGTGTCGATGAGGTCGTCGGCCCCTACGGCCTTCAACGTCCAGAACGCCTTCTCCCGCGCCTCGATCAGCTTGCGCGCCGAACCCCCTTCCAGCACATAGGCATCCACGGCGCCCAGCTCGGCCAGCAGCTCGCCGGCCGTCTCGACGTCCTCGTCCAGCCGCCCGGCGGTCCGGTTCTCAAGGGCCACAACGAGGTAGGCGTCGCAGCTGTCGCGGACGCGGTCGGGGACACCCAGCTCCAGGTTCTGGGTGTAAACGAGCGCGGCCATCGTCACGTTGTCGATGTACTCCAGGATGTAGGGCGCAAGGCCGCTTCCCACCACCTTGGGCACCGCCGCCATGATCTGGTCGAAGTCGGCGAACGGGGCGAGCACGGCGGCGTTGTGGTCGAGTCGCGGATGCAGCTTGACGGTCACCTCGGTGGCCAGGGCCAGGGTGCCCTCGGAGCCGACGATGAGCTGGGTCAGGTCGTAGCCGGTGGAGATCTTGGCGATCTTGCCGCCGGTGCGGATGAGCTCGCCGGTCGGCAGCGCCGCCTGCAACCCGATCACGTTGTTACGCGCGATCCCGTACTTGACCGCGTTCATGCCGCCGGCGTTGGTGCCGACGTTGCCGCCGATGCTGGACGACAGCTCGCCCGGGTGAACCATGTACCGCAGGCCGCTGTCGGCGGTCGCGGCGTCCAGTTCGGTTAGCGTGACGCCGGGTTGGACGACGGCGACCTGGTTGGTGATGTCGACCTCGAGGATCGCGTTCATGCGCTCGAAGGAGATCAGCAGCCCGTCGGCGCGGGGGATCGCCGCGCCCGACAGCCCGGTCCCGGACCCGCGGGCCGTCACCGGAACACCATTATCCGAGGCGGCCTTCAAAAGCTGCGAAACCGCTTCCGCAGAAGCGGGTTTGGCGACGTACGCCGGCCGTTGCGGCGGCTTCGTCAACACCTCGTCGTGCCAGTAGTCCTCAGGGATTGCGTCGCCGGCCAGCAGGTTGTGTTCGCCGACGATCTCGGAGAACCGCGCCGTCATGTCGCTCATTGGGGCCTCCCTCCGGTTCACCTTATCGCCGCCATGAGGTGATCGATGGGTGTTCGCATCCGGCCACGGACGACCGGCACGCAGTCATCGGCGAGGTCGGTGGTGACCTCTATACCGGAATCGTCGAGCCCATCGAGGAACCTCGGCAGTCGCTCCATCGCACCGGTCGGTAGGTCGTGCAATACGACCACGGTGTGCTGATGGGCACGGGCATCGGCGAGCGCCCGGTCGACCCATCCGCGGGGGTCGGCCCAGTCGCGCGGCACGCTGTTCCACAGGACACAGGTGTACTTCTCCGCGATCAGGTAGTCGACCGCCGTCTGATTCAGGCAGCGCCGTTCGAGCGCGCCCTCCGTTCCCCACGGTCTGAAGTAACGATCGGCACCGTCGAACTCGTCCAAAACCTCTTGTGTGCTGCCGATTTCGCGAAGGGTCTCCGCCGCGGAGAGCTCGCCGAGGGGCCGGCCGTGGGTGAAGGAGTGATTGCCGATCCGGTGGCCCTCGCTCACGGCGCGCTCGAGCAACCGGCGTCCTTCCGGTGAGCAAACCTGCTCACCGACGACGAAAAAGATTGCGGACATCTGACGCTCAGACAGGACATCGAGAACCTGATCCGTGACACCGGGTGTCGGGCCGTTGTCGAAGGTCAAGGTGATTTTGGGTCGCATCGCTTCAAAGGGTATCGCGCCACCTCTTGCCTGACTGATCGATCAGGCAGTACCGTATCCGAAGCAACGAGATGAGTCGATGGTGACCGAAGCGATTCCGAAGACCAGGGACACCGCCGGTGACACCCGGCAGCGCATCCTGCAGACGACGATGCGCTGCTTCTGCGCGTACGGCTACGAAAAGTCCTCGATGAAGCTGATCTCGGCGAAGGCCGGTGTTTCGCAGACGCTGCTGCACTACCACTTCGACACCAAGGAAAAGCTCTTCCAGGCCGCCATCGACGACATGGCCAAGAACATGTTCGCCGCGGCGGCGGCCCGGCTGTCGCAGGGACCGTCAGTGCGTGACGGACTGGCCGAGGCGGCCGGCCTGCTGTACACGCTGTTCATCGACGACCTCGACGCGGTCACCTTCATGGTCGAGTTCGCCGCGGCGGCCAACCACAACGAGTTCTTGCGCACCGCGTATGTCGACTATCGCGATACCCAGCGACGGCAGTTGGGTGAGCTGCTGCGCACCATTGCCGGTGATGAGGCGCCGCAGGACTCGATCGACGAGGCGGTGCGTCTCTGCGAAATCGTGTTGCTCGGCATGTCGATGCAGCGCCCGTTCGTCGCCGACACTGAAAGGTTCCGCGCCGACTTCGACGCCTTCGCCGAGATGATCGCCGCCCGCTTCACCGAAGGATTGGATCCGAAAAGCCGATGACTCCGAACACCACCATTCAGGCAGTGCCGCCGCTGGTCGAAGACGCAGTGACCGGATCCGGCGGCAAACGAATCTTCGTGCGCCGCTACGACAACGACAAGGCCGACTATGTCTTGGTGCTGGTGCATGGCACCGCGGGCAACAGCCAGAGTTACGACGCGTTCGCCGAGCACATGCGCCGCCACTACCGTGCGGCGGTCTATTCCTTCGACCTGACCGGGCATGGCCGCACCGAGGGCAAGCCGGGTGTGTTCAGTTTCGAAGCCTTCCTCGAAGACACCAGGGCGGTCACCGATTACGCCGCACGACGCACGTCCCTGCCCGTCGTCGTGCACGGCGCCAGCCAAGGCGGGGAGGTCGCCTTCCACGCGCTCGACGCGTGCCCGGCCGTGACGGCCGGTGTGTGCATGAACATCCTGTTGAACCACGAGGCGCCAATGAGCCTGCCGATCCGGCTCTTCCGGTCGCCGCTGGCGAAATTCGCGGCGGAGAAGGTGGGCGATCGGCTGCGCGTCCCGCTGCGGCGGTTCATCGACTTCAAGGCCGCCTACCAAGAAGACCCCGGACTGCTGGACACCAAGAAGAACGACCCGCTTTACGTCTGGTCGTACGGGTTCAAGAGCTACCACTCCGTGTTCAACTATGTGCCGCCGAAACCCGCCGCCGCCAACACGAAACCCGTCCTGATCGCCTGCGGCGAGCACGATGAGATTGTCGGTGTCGAGCACTGCCGAGCCTGCTTCGAGCGGATCGGCGGGACCAAGGACTTCTTCGTGATGCCCGGTGGGGGCCATCAGCTCATGTTGTTCGACACCGGCGTCTACAGCCGCGTGATCGACTCGTGGATTCGGCAGCGTGTGCTCGGCGGGGCCCAATCATGGCAGGCACCAGTCGAACCCGAGGAGCGGAGCTACTTCGAATTCCTGGAACGTGAACGGGCCAACGACGCGGCGGGTGAGCCCGAATACCACTATTCGATCATCGATCGCGCGCTGATGCGGATCAGTAACGGCACGATCGAGCGCGGGGTCCGTTACTTCTCCAACGCCGAAGTGAGCGAGCAGTGGCGCTTCACCGCCGATCTCGTCGGCGAAATCGACTACGCCGCATGGGACTTCCTCCGTAACTACCTTCCGCCGACGAATGGTCAACGCCCGGCGATGGCCGTGGTCGGCTGCGGCAGCGGCGGGGCGATCGCGGGGTTGCTCGAACGATATCCGGAGTTGGGTGAATGGGACGTCGTCGGCATCGACGTCGACTACAAGTCGATCACCGCGGCCCGCAAGCGCTTCGCCGACAACACTAACGTGAGCTTCATCGTCGGCGACGCTCGTAACCCGGAGGTGTTGGGCGCCAACCGGTTCGACCTTGTCTACCTGCACGGAGTGCTTGACCACTGCACCGAGCACCGCCGCCTGATGGACAGCGTCTTTCGCGCGCTGAAGCCTGGTGGCCGGATGTTCTATGTCGCACCGGATCGCAACCTGTGCACGTGGCTGTGTTTCGTCACGATCGGACCGCTGTTCGTGTTCGGCCTGCACAAGCCGAACCACGACTTTCGGCGGTTCCCTCGTCCGGCCGAGTTGAACGCGATGCTCCAGGACGCCGGTTTCGAGCTGCTGCCCCGGCGCGACCGGCCGGCCGTCCCCGCCATGGTCGGGGTCGAATACAAGTCGGGGATGAATCCGTTTCCGGTCAAGAGGTCGGTGCGCACCCGGGCCCTCGGCGAGGAGATCTTCGAGCACACCGAGCCCAGGTGGTGGTTGGGGAACGGCTTCGTCGGCGAGTACGCGGGGGCCGTCCACAAACCGCCGCAGGACGCCGCTGTTTAACGCCTGTCGAGTAGCGGGTTTCGATTTCGGATTGGGTGGTTATCCCGAACCAGCAGGGAGTCAGCTTCCCGACAGGAGATCGACACGGACCTCCAAGGAACCCAGTCTTACCGCGGCCAGGGCAGTAACGAAGTGCCTCTGGTGCCGGGCGGGGTTCTTGGCGACGGTCGGTACGAGCTGCGTGGCGTCCTGGGCCGCGGCGCGATGGCCGAAGTGCGTGAGGGATGGGACCGGAAGCTGAACCGGCCCGTCGCCATCAAGCTGCTCTATCCCGGGGTGGCCGACCGGCCGGACAGCCGGTTGCGGTTCGAAACGGAGGCGCACGCGGCGGCGCGGCTGACCGGCCGGCACGTCGTGGTGGTCCACGACATCGGCGAGCACCACGGGTTGCCGTTCATCGTCATGGAGCGGCTACCGGGTGTGTCGCTGGCCGACCACATCGCCCGCGGGCCGCTGCCACCGGCGTTCGTGCACGTCGTGCTCGACGGTGTTCTCGACGCCCTTGCCGAGGCGCATAGCGTCGGCATCCTGCACCGCGACGTCAAGCCGGGCAACATCCTGTTCACCGCCGCCGGCGAGCCCAAGCTCGCCGATTTCGGCATCGCCAAGACGTCCGGCGCCGCCTACACCAGGGCGGGCGAAGTCGTCGGCAGCATGGCGTATCTGAGTCCCGACCGGTTGACGTCGAAGCCGGCCACGGTGGTCGACGACCTGTATGCCGTGGGCGTGGTGGGTTACGAGGCGCTGACCGCGCGCCGGCCGTTCCCGCAGGAGGACCTGGGCGCGCTGGCACGCGCGATCCTGCACACGTCACCGCCGCCGCTGGCCGCGCTGCGCCCGGACGTTCCACCGCCCCTGGCCGCCGCGATCGAACGCGCGATGGCGCGCGACCCGGCATGGCGGTTCGACCACGCCGGCGCGATGCGAGCCGCGCTCGCCGGCACTGCCCCAGCAGCGATGCCCACTGGCACCCGGGTGATGGAGGCGCCGCCGGCCGCCGTGCTGACCTATACACCCGCCGGTGCGACCCCGGAGCCGGACGCTCCGCGGCGCAAGTGGTGGATCGCGGCGATCGTTGCCGCGTTCTTGTTGGCGCTGCTCCTGTTGGCCATCGATCCGCCGTTCTCGGCGCCACCGCCGACGCCGACCACGACCACCACCACGCCGACGCCGCCGACGACCACCGCCACCACCACGCCCAGCAGCACCGCGGAACCGGCGCCACCGCCCCCACCCGGTCACCCCGGCAAAAAGCCCAAAGGCGGGCACGGCGGCTGACTTGAAAACTCTTCACTCAACGGCGGGGTAACCCCGACGTTTGGGCGGCTTGATTTTGCCTGGCAACAGGGGCATCTGAGTGACTGGCAGGCGCGTGACGTGCAGCCTACGCTCGCGCTGTGCGGCAAACGATGCGTGTGGACAGCGCCGGTGTCGGGGCTATGGCGGCCCGCTGGGGTGCATTGGTGGATGGTCTGGACGGCACGGCCGCGCCAACGGGGCTGTTGTCCTATCAGCCCAGCGCGGCCGCCGTCAACGGTGCCCACGTTGATGTCGCGGTGTTCACCGCAGGGCTGGCCGGTCGGGTGCGTGCACGCGCCATCGGCGTCGGTCAAGCCGATGCGCGCTACATTGCCAATGAAGCTGAATCTGCCACCGACCTCGCTGCGGTAGCTCCGCCGGTGACCAGCGTGTAGCGATGGCGGCGGTTGGCGGGGCTCCTAATCTGTCGGCACTGTTAGCCTGGCCCACCGACCATCTCACCGAGGCGGCCGCTCACTGGGACGCCGTTGGTGAGCGTAGCTATGTTGTCGCCCATCAGGTTTGGCGAGACGCCGCCTCGGTCGATTGGCGCGGCGAAGCCGCCGACGCGTTGCGTCGTGCGATGCATGCCGACCTGCAAGCCACGAGCGCAGCAGTCGACCAGCTACAGGCGGCAACCCGGGTCGCTCGCAGCGGGGCGTCGGATTTGTATGCGGCCCGATCCCGAGTTCGCTACGCGGTAGATGATGCTCGTTCAGCGGGATTCGAAGTGGGCGAGGACCTTTCGGTCACCGACCGCATGGGTGGCGGGTCAGCCGCGGAGCGGGCCGCGCGGCGCGCCGCAGCACAGGCGTTCGCCGGCGAAATCCGCCAAAGCGCCACGCAACTGGTTGGCCTGGATCAGCAAGTCGCCAGCAAAATCACCGCCGCGGTGGCCGGAATCCGCGACACGTTCCCGCAACCTCCCGCCTCTATCGCTCCTCCGCCGGCCCAAAATCGCCATGTCTACGCCGTCGACCGCGTCTGGAAACAAGACGGCAACGGCGGACCGAATCCCGGGCCTACCGGCGGCCCCAGCGGTGACGATATCCGTCGGGTGCTTGAGAGACTGCCTGTTGGCGATCGACCAGACGTCAGGGAAGTGCGTTCTCCGCAAGATCTCGAGAACTTGTGGAAATGGGCCAAACAGCACGGAGTCGAAATGCCGAACGGCTACGGCGACCCCGGCAAAGGGATTCGATACCGGCTACCTGACGGCACGACGATCGGGCAGCGCTGGACCGCCGAGTCCAACGGAAAACCAGTTGTTGACATCAACATTCCCGGTCACGGTGGCTATACAAAAGTTCACATCAATCCGAGAGGTGGGGTACCAGAAATAGCGCTCTCCCCGCCGCGTCCTGCTGGCCCGCCTGCGTCCGGAGAACCTGCTGTCACCCCGCAGGCACCGGTCCGTGCGCCCGTCGAAGCTCCGCCCGCTGTTAAACCCGCCCCAGGCACCCCAGAGGGTGGGGGCGCAATGCCAGGTTTCGGCGGGCTGCCCCCAAACTCCCCTGCGACGGGCCCGCACCCCATCCATATTCCGCATACTTTGGACCACAAATGGCCGCTTCTCGGCGAGATTCCCGAAGAATTCGAAGGCCCACAAGAATGATGACCGAAGCTAACAACCCAAAGAACTGCTACGTCGGAGAAAATGATGATCCAGCCTGATGACCGGCATCTAGGGCACAACAAGCCGGGAATTAACGCCGAAGAGTTCCTGCGTAAGGAGCTGCTGCTCGACGGGCTGGCAATGTGTGTCCCGATGGCGCAGGTCACATCCGTCATGAGACGTCACCACCTCGCCGATACCGTCGAGGATGAGCAAAACTTGGTGCTGCGCACGATTCGATCCCTGCTCGACGACGGCCTCATGAAGATCGGAGACATACTCGGCGCTTCCGATGAACGAGTGGTGCCCTGGGATCTCTCGATCGATGCCGCCATGAAGCGCCTTCGCGATCTTTTCGTCGGCCACTACGACGAGCCCACGCTGTGGGATCTGGCGGTCTGGTTCCAATTGACACCCGACGGCGAAAAAGTGGCCGAGTCGCTGAAAGGCGGGCAGTAGTTCGACCGTTAGCGCGGTCAGCGCTGTCCGCGCCGTACCCGGGCAACAAACACAAAGGCGGGCACGGCGGCTGAGGTCGATATGGGATCGGTAGCTGGCCGGCCGTTGTGTGCTTACGGCATGAGGAAGAAGTGGATGGCCGGCGCGCTGCTGACCGCCGGCATCGGCGCGGGGCTGGCCGTGGGCGTCGCGCAGGCCGACCCGTATGGCCACGTCGGCGGGAACTGCCCGGCCGGGCACACGTGCGGCAGGTGGTGCCCGGGCGAGCGCGTCCCGGACAACTTCATCAGCTGGGACATGGGCGTGTGCCACCTCTATTACTACGACTACCGCGGCGTCGTCGACGCCGACACCGGCGCCGTCTACGGGTGGCCGAGCGGCCCGATCACCGCCGCCCCGCGGGCGCCGGCCGGCCCGCCCAACTTCAACTGCGGCCTATTCTGGTGCCCGGTGCCGCCGCACGCGTGAGCCGCCGCACGTTAGGTCGGCGCCCAATTCGGGAACCCGCACGGCTGGACCTTTACGACCTAGCGAAAGGACTGCCCATTGACCTCGCGGCTTGGCACCCGGTTCGGGCCCTACGAGCTGCGATCGCTGATCGGTGAGGGCGCGACGGGCGAGGTCTACCGGGCGCACGACACGGTCAGGGACCGGACGGTCGCGGTCAAGCTGTTGCCTGCCGAGATGGCCGCCGAACCCGGCTTCCAGCAACGCTTTCGGCGGGAGTGCGCTGTTGCCGCGCGGTTGCAGGAGCCCCACGTCATCCCGGTGCACGACTTCGGTTCGATTCATGGCGTTTATTACGTCGACATGCAGCTGGTCGAGGGCGGCAGCCTCAAGGACCTGCTGCGCGAGCGGGGCCCGCTGGAAGCGCCGCGCGCCGCGTCGATCGTGGCGCAGGTGGCACGGGCGCTGGACGCCGCGCACGCCGCCGGGCTGGTGCACCTGGGTGTCCGGCCGGAACACGTGCTGCTGACCCCCGATCACTTCGCGAGTCTCGTCGACTTCGGCATCGGGCATGCCGACGGTTCGTGCGTGTATATGGCGCCCGAGCGGTTCACGACCGGCCGGGTGGGACCGCAGACCGACGTGTACTCGCTGGCCTGCCTGCTCTACGAGTGCCTCACCGGGCATCCGCCGTTCGAGGCCACGGACCCGGCCGAGCTGAAGAGTGCTCACATGTTGTCGCCGGCGCCGCGACCCAGCATCATGCGGCGCGGCGTCGGCCGGGCTTTCGACGACGTCATCGCCCGCGGCATGGCGAAACAGCGTGAGGCGCGGTTCGCGTCCGCGGGTGAATTGGCCCGGGCGGCCAGCGAGGCGGTGAACGCGGCATACGAGCCGGTCGCGGTCGGTGCCGAAGCCGGGCCCCTGCGCACCCGGCCGTTTGAGGCGGTCTATCCGAATCCGGAGGACACCGGCTTCAGCCCGTATCCGCCCGTTGAGCCTTCGCCGCCGGCGCCGCGTCGACCCTTGTTGGGTGGCCGGGCGCCGCTGGTGGGGATCGGGGCGGCGGTGGTGCTGGTGATCGTCGGGCTGGTCGTGGCGCTGGTATCGGCTCTTGTTGACCACCGTGCGCCAGCGCCCCAGGCGTCCAAGGCTTCTCCCGCGCCGTCGAGCTCGCCGTCGCCGAAGACGCCGACGCTGTCGGCTCCGGTGAAGGGCGCCGACGGGCTGGGGTTCGTCGGCGAAACGGCACGTTGCGACCCCGGGAACCCGCCGGCGGCCGTGGTGCGCACCGCAAAGTCGCTGGCGGTGGTGTGCCAAAACCTCAGCGGCAGTTACTACTACCGCGGGGAGCGCATCCGCGACGGCGCGCACATCGAACTGTCGAACGCCGAGCGGGTCGGGGATGGGTTCGACGTCACCAACCCGGTCGACGGCGTGGTCTACGAGGTGCGCCCGAATCGGCTGAGGATCATCAGCGGCAGCCACGTCGATTCGTCGGAGCCGGTGTTGCAGTACGCAACGGCGTCGGGATGATCTATGCCGGCCGGCTGCCGATCTCCAGGCCGGCCAGCTCGCAGGTGCCGTCGAACACCACCCGGCCGTAATCCCGTACTCTGCAATGCAATCGGCCGGCAAGGTGCTCGAAGTCGGTGTCGATGTTGTGCCGCTGTGCGGGCAGCGGCACCGGTAAAACGTGCGGATCCGCGCGGGTGCCGTCTCCGTCGAGCTCGATCTGGTAGCGGGGGGTGCGCGCCGACACGGTCCAGCGTCCGTCGCCGACGTCCGATCGCACGGGCGCCGGCGGGGTGACCCGGATGACGCGGTCGCCGAGTCGCACGACCACTCCGGTGACGTCCCTGCGGATCGGGCCGAGCTGGAGAAGGCCGCCCGAGAAGGCGACCGAGACGTCGGCGTCGCCGAAATCGTGTGCCTGACCCCACCACCAGCGCTCGGGGAAGCCGGCTCCCCAGTTGCGTTCCGTGTAGAGCCGGGCGTCACTGAACGACCACGTGCGGTCACGGAATTTGACTGTGCCGGTGGCTTTTCCGCCGAGTCGGTAGGGATGCCAGTATTGGTTGAGGAACGGGACCGAGGAAAAGACGCCGCCTCCGCCAAAGGCCTTGGGCCAGTTGAACGGATCGGTGAAATGCAAGTCGAGGTGGATGCTGTCGAGGTCGATCGTGAGCCGATCGGTGCTCGCCGCCACGCGGCAGTCGGGAGCGGTCCCGGCGTGCACGGAGAAAGTGGACGATTCGGCGTGGGCGCCGTCCACGACGGCGGAGCGCACCACGTCTCCGGGATGCAGCGCGACCGCCAGAGTGGCCCAGTCCCCGTCTGGATTCCGGTTCACGCTGCACAGCGCGACGACGACGCGGCCCGAGGCGGCATCGGTGAGGCGCCAGAACCAGCCCTCCATTTCTGTCCCGTGCGAGGGAACCGGGTCCCCGAAGGGGACGTCGGCGCCGGTGCGCCGATAGGCATGGACCAGCGGCTTGGCCGCGCTCGCCGCTATCGATCGCAGGTAGGAGGCGGTCATCGCTTGTCGGCCAGCCCCGACTGCACGAGCGCGTCGTCGATGAAGCGCTGCACCGGCCGCGAACCGAAGAATCCGGTGTGACCGCCTGGGTACCACTGGATTTCGGGTTTGCCCCAGTGCTCCCAAAGTCGGGTGACCTGGTCGCGTGGGTGCACCAGCCGGTCGGCGAGGCCGGCGTAGATGAAGCGGCCCTCTTTCGGCACGCCCGGGGTCAGCGCCAGCGGGGAGATCATCCGGCCGAGGGGTTTGGCCGAGTTCATGGTCTGGCGCAGGGCGGTGTGGCCGCTGAGGCCGGCGTGGCGGCCGACCAGGTTCACTAGGTCGACGGCCGGCACGCCCAGGATCGCGCAAGTGAGTCGGTCGTCGAGGCTGGCGACCAGCGACGAGATCAGGCCGCCGAGGGAGATGCCGTTGACCCCGATTGCCGCGTCGGGCTGCTGCGCGCGGATCCAGGCGATCAGCCGCCGGATGTCCCAGACCGCTTGGGCGGCGCCGTGCACGTCGTCGAGCACGTCCTCGCTGGGGAACTTTGGTCCGCCGCTTGCTCGGGGGCCGTGCAGGGGGAGTACCGGTAGCACGATGTTGAGGTCGAGTTGTCGGTACAGGTGCGACGCATGAAATAGCATGGGGTCGAGCGCGGCGCGTCCCATCTCCGCGCCGTGGATACAGATCAGCCAGGGCCGCGGCCGGCGGTGCCGGAACATCAGGGCGTATTCGCGGTTGTTGCCGGTGTAGCTCAGCCAGCGGTCGCGGCCGGGTTCGCCATCGTGCGGCGCATAGCCGCTGTCGAAGGACAGCCGCTCGTAGTTGCGGCCCACGCTGCTGACGCGTCTGACCGTGACGTCGGTGAGGGGTGGAGGTGGGGCGAAGAACCCCTCGGGATTGTCGAGCCAGCCCTTGTTTTTGTAGAAGTTTTGTGCCGCAAGAACTTCAGCGTTGATTCGCTCCAGCGTTTCGGCGTCGGGAGCTCGGCGCAACAGGCTGAAGCCGGCTAGCAGGATTTCGTCGCGGAATGCCTGCGCGGCGAGAGCAAGGGTGGGCCGGGCGACCGGTAGCTCGTCGGGTTGACGATCCAGGTAGGTGCCCCACGCACGGGCGTAGAAGCCGCCGGTGCGGGTGAACGGGCCCAGCATTTGCGTCATCGGGTTGGCGGGCATCTAGCCTCGCCGCGCTTCGGGGGTGAAGGTGACCGGCAGCGTGCCCAGGCCGGTCATGCTCGGGTTGCCCAGGTATTGGTGGACGTTTTGCACGTCGACTTGGTAGTCGGGGATGCGGTCGAGGACGGCCCTGACCATCACCTCGGCCATCAGCCGCGCCAGGTGCGATCCGATGCAGCGGTGCGGCCCGAGTCCAAAGGCGACGTGACGGTTGGGTGATCGGTCCAGGATGATCTCGTCGGGCATTGGGAATTCTTTCTCGTCGTGGTTGGCCGACAACCAGCTGATGACGACTCTGTCGTTCTTTCTCAGGCGTTGGCCGTTGAGTTCAACGTCGTGAGTGACTGTGCGGCTGAGGGTTTGGTTGACGCTGAAGTAGCGCAGGAATTCGTCCGTGGCGGTGCGGTAGAGCTCGGGGTGATCGATGAGTTGTTGCCTGAGGGCCGGGTGGTTGCCCAGGTGGTTGAGGGTGAGCGCGGTCTGGGAGGTGGTGGTATCGACACCGCCGCCGATGAGGTTCCACAAAATGTTGAGCAGCTGTTCGTCGGTGAGGCGGTGGCCGTCGAACTCGAACTGGATGAGGAAGCTGGTCAGGTCGTCTGTCGGTTTTGCTCGTCTGCTGGCCGCGTACTCGAGGACTTCTTCCATCATCTTCGGGACTTTGGCGATGGCTTCGAGGTACTCCGGGCTGTCCTGCGGGACGGCCATCACGGAGTGAAAGAGGTTGGCGTAGAGGTGCCAGTTATCGAGGGGCAGGCCCATCAGCTTCATGGTGAGGATGGCCGGGACCGGGCTGGCGTAGTCGAGAACGAGGTCCATGCGGCCGTCTTCGATCTTCTGGTCCAGGAACTCATGCGCCTTTTGTTCCATGAAAGGCTTGAGTCTCTGTAAGGCGCCGGGGGAGAGGAACGGGGCTAGCGCGTGCCGTAGGGCTAGGTGGTAGGGGCCGTCGACTTCGCCGATGCCCAGCGCCGGTTGACCTTCGGGGCGCGGGACGCCCATCTCTCCTTGATAGTCGACGCCGTCTTCGGCGTTGGGCTCGTACTTGTGGGCGAAGGTGTCGCCGTCTCTGGCCGTGTGGCTGACCGCGTCGTAGCTGCTGAGGAACCAGAATCCGCCGTAGTTCTCATTCCAGGCGACCGGGCAGCGTTGCCTCAGCTCGGCGTTGATGGCCAACTCGTTGAGGTTGAACGCGTCGGAGTGATGGTCGAAGTCGACGATGGCGTCGTCGCTGACGTCGGGACGTGTTGCCATCTGGTTGGTCCTCCACCGCGGCCGAGGTGCTTTTTACACTATCTTTGCATTATTACGCGCCTGGTTCTGCCGAGAAAGGCCACGATGAGTAGTCACCGGACGACCTTCAACCATGTCGGATTGTGCGTCTCCGATCGGCAGCGGTCGCGGCGGTTCTACGAAAATGTGCTCGGGTTTCAGTTCTGGTGGGAGCTCGATCCGCCTGACGGCCCGACCTCCAAGCTGGTCCAGCTTCCCGAGCCGCTCGGGGTGCATGCGACCTACTTGGTGCGCAACGGCTTTGTGCTCGAACTGATGGACTACTCGAAGCGCCAGGTGCACTCCGGGGCGGAACGCGTCATGGATCAGATTGGGCTGACGCACATTTCGTTCTCGGTGTCCGATCTTGCCGGGGCGTTGGAGAAGGTCGAGGAGTTCGGGGGAGCGGTGGTTGACGCGACGGTGACCGAGGCGATGGCGATGGTTCGGGATCCGGATGGGCAGTTGTTGGAACTGCTTTCGGATGGGTGGCTCTCGGCGTTGCCGGCGCGGCCTTAGTCAGTGTTGCGATGCTGTTTTTGAGTCGGCTATTGCGACAGCCGACATGGGCTTCGTTACGCTCACTGGCTACTCGCCGGGTATGTCAGCCGTGACTCATAAGTACTGGAATCGCGGATTCGAGAAAGTTATTTCCGAGACGAACTTTTGAGACAGCACGAGCTCGACGAAAGCGGCGGGTTCGGACCGCCCGCCCCGGTGTCTTAGATGTCGTCTGTTTCAAGACAACGTCGGCGGCCCTTGGCGGGCACACCAAGCGAAACTAATCTCAATCGAATCAAGAAGGGCTTCACTGGGTGCGACCAGGAGTGAGACGCTACGCCTGGCCGGTGGCCGCAGTTAGGTGATAAGAGCACTCGTTATTCGAGCATGCTCATGAAGTGTTGCCACGTTGTCTTGTAAGGAGAGATCGCCCCGGAAGGGGCTTGGCAAGTAATCAGGTATCCGTCAGGCGATCTCGCCATTACCTCTACTCGGGGATCACACGATGTATTTGTGATATGGACCCCGTTCACATTCGTGGGAGTTTCCAACCACATCCAGTGGTCTTGGGAGAACATCGCGCAATACAGTTCTTTACCGGTGTTGACGTCACGAGCGAGTTTGCCCAGATCGCTGCAAGAACTTCCACTGACTCCCGTTTCGGTTGGTTCGGCATATGCGGACGACATTGTGACTGTCGGCGTGGTCGCAGGCGGAGGCGGAACAGTGGCCGCGGCAGTTGGCGAAGGAGGCGGGGTCTGAGGAGTAAGGGTGGTAGCGGACGTCGGTTTGGCCGATGCTGTTCCCGTAGTCGGTGGGCTCTCAGGCTTCGGAGAAAGCTTGATGCCGAGGAAGGCTAATCCTCCGACCAGCACGAGGCTTACGGCAACGGCAATCACACGAGCCTTTGTTGACTTCGTGTCACCTGAGTCAGCTTGCGGCGGCGCTCCTGTCGGGCCGGTAGGGACCGCCTGGGTGTCAGCCATCATGGTGTCAGCCTCGGATTGCTCCCCAGTGGTTAGTGTTGTCCGTGCAGCCTCTGCCAGGTCTCTCGCCGTTCGGTACCGCTGCTCGGGGTCTTTGGCCATTCCTTTCGCTATGACTTTGTCCATCGCCCGAGGGACGCCGCCTTGAACCATGGACGGTTGCGGGGGCGGCTCAAACATGTGGGCGGTGGCGAGTTGCTCAAGACTCTCGCCCGGGAAGGGTTGTTTGCTGGTAAGCGACTGGTAGAGCACACACGCCAGTGCATAGACATCGGCACGGGCATCGGCAATACCCTTGAAACGCTCTGGGGCCATATAGGCCCAGGTGCCGAGGGTGATGTTGCTGCTAGTCAAGGACGTCTCTCCGGCGGCCCGTGCGATCCCGAAATCAATCAGGTAGGCGAAGTCGTCTTCGGTAATCAGAATGTTGGACGGCTTGACGTCGCGATGCACCAAACCGATTCGGTGAGCGGCGTGCAGTGCGGTTGCGATCTGCTCGATTATGCGAACCGCATAGGCGGGTTGGAACGGACCTTCGCTTAGCAGACCTTGCAAGTCCTGTCCCTGGATCAAACGCATAGCCACGTACAGGCGACCTTCGATTTCGCCGAAATCAAAGATGGGCACTACGTGGGGCTCGTCGAGCCCGGCCGCCGCCCTGGCCTCCCGCCGGAACCTCTGCTGAAACACATTGTCGTCAGCGAGATGTATCGGCAAGACCTTGATTGCTACAGTCCGCTCGGTCACAGTGTCGAAGGCCCGCCAGACCTCGCCCATGCCGCCACGGCCCAGCAACTCCACCAGGCGGTATCGCCCGAACGGCGTCCCCTCCACTTGAGCCTCCCCCGGCAACTCAGTCAGGACACAATAAGACTCTGCTACAGCACGTGGGCAGGAAGTTGATGCATTCACAGCCGCTGTTGAGGGCTACGAGCTCACAGGCTGGTAGGTCACGTAGAGCTGCAGCCGTCCGTAGGTCTGTGAAGCAGGGCGTACTCGGCGTGGTGTACCTATTGCCGTCTTCGCCGGCATGGGGCTGGGCTCTGAACACCTAGGCTGCCTTGGTGGCCAAGCGACAGCGTAGCTGGCCCTGGAAATGACTACCTCACCACAGGATGACGACGGCATCGTTGCCACCTACACAACGAACAGCGTCAACGGTCCTGCCAGTGCTTAGGTGAGCTGTGTAACCAGCAACGCATTCCATGTCGTAGCTCTGCCCGGTAATCGGGCTGTATGCAATCACTTCGGGACCACCGTTGCTGAGGTAGCTGCCGCGCACATTCATTGCAAACTGACAAGAGGTCACGCCTGTAGCAACTCCCGAGTGCCCATCAGGGCAGACAAGGAATGTCCCTTGAGTCGGGGGAGCTGCCACCGGAGGGGGAGCTGCCCCCGTCACTGGTGGCGGGGCTGCTTGCGTGATGGTCGCGGGAGGAGGTGCTGTCACGGTGACCGGCGGCGGCGTGGCTATAGGAGTCGTTGTATGAGGGACCGCTGAGGGCTCTGGCACGAGCGGCTTGCGAGGCTGCTGCAACCAGAAACCGAGGATTACAACGAGCGCGGTGAGGGGGACGAAGATCGCCGCCGCGATCAGCCCGACCTGCTTCCAAGACTGGCCCTCCCGAACCGGCTGGTCCTCCTGCTGCTCGTCAGACCAAGCTGCGGATCTCACTTCGGTAGGAGGCGCAAGCTGTTCAGTTTCATTACCCCCGGCCCCATCCTCAGACCACACCCCGGTCTCTTCCTCCATGGGCTCAGCGTAGAAGCCCAGAAACCCTGGCATGCGACGTTTTCGGACATCATTTTTCAGTCCGACACGTTTGCCGTGTAGGAGCTCAGAGGCTCCCATAGAGTCCTCAATCTGATCAGTCAGAGGCTCGGCCACGCGACGAGCGGTCTCTGCGCACGACAGTCGGCAGTCCGTCCGCAGACCGTCAGCAGTAGAGCTGACAACCACTCTCATCGATCAACAGAACAAACTTTCTGAACAGCACCTTCCCAACATGCCCAACACGGCTGGAACCAACAAACGCCGGGAAAAGCGGACTGTAAATTCGTCGGCGCGCACCGCGGACCACGCCGCCCACCACGGTCGTTCCCGGCAGCTCGGAGTTGACGTGCTCGATGAGCAGGCTCGACTGGAATGTGTACGGATCCGGCAGCAACAGGTGCAGATCGTGCGCGGCCCGATCGAACCGGTAACCAGTGATCGGGCCTCCAGAGCTAGTGGGGACCAAGTTGAGCGCGAACGTCTCGGCGGCCAGGCGCGACGCCAGCCACATTGCCACTACGGGCTCGGCCTCTATCCCCTGGCGGGCGGCGAGGATTGCCTGCGCGATGCAACAGATCAGCACGGGTGCCTCGACCATCCGCTGTACCCCGTCCAGGGCGTCCACAGCCTCATCGTTGTGTGATCGGCATCCGAGTAGCACGGCGAGCGGCAACGCCTCACCCGCAAGCTCGTTGCGCGTGCGCTGCTGCCTCCACGCGGCCCACATGTGGCGGGTGCGATGGAAACCCTCGCTCCGATCCGCATCACGCCGCCTCGACTAGCCTCACATCTGGCTGCTACAAATCCACGAGGGGTATCGATGGCCACAACGGGCGAGACCCGGATAGAGGTCACCGGCTTGCACGCCATCGGGCGCGGTGTGCAACGCCCGGAACATGTTGTGGTGGCTGGTGATGGCCGGGTGTTCGCCTCCGACAGGGCTTCTGCTGTCGCAGAACTCATCGATGAGCACACTATTCGGCACATAGGCCAGGCCGGCGGCGAGCCGAATGGGATCGCTCTGGATCGCGACGGCCACTTTCTGATCGCCAACTGGGGCTTGGGTGTGCTGCAGGATCTCGACCCGGAAACAGGCGAGATCACGGTGGTGTTGAGCGGACAACTCGATGGGCGCCCGCTGCGGTGGCTGAACTTTGTTTGCGTGGATTCGACTGGCGCGCTGTGGTGTTCGGTAAGCACGATGGCGGACGATCTCATGGATACCATCGCGTGCGGCACCGCGGACGGGTTCATCTTCCGGGTCGCACCGGATCGCCGATCAGCAAGAGTGGTCGCCGAAGGCGTGAACTTCCCGAACTGCATGGCGCTGGATCGCGACGAGAACTACCTGTACGTGGTCCGTACGCTGGCCGCCGACGTGGTGCGGTTTCCGATCGAAGGCGAAACACTCGGTCCTCAAGAGCCATACGGCCCGCCCCTGGGCGGGCGGCGCCCCGACGAGTTCGGCCCCGACCACGGCCGGTTCCTGGCCGACCCAGAAACAAGCCGCCGCTGGGGGATGGCCGACGGATGCGCATTTGACGCCGAGGGAAACCTCTGGGTCACACTGGTTCTCGCCAACAAGATCGTGGCCATCAGCCCGGACGGGCGGGCGACAACCGTGATCGAAGACCCCGACGGCGCGTTACTAAATAGCCCGACCAGCATCGCCTGGGGCGGGGAAGACATGCGCGACATCTACATCGGCTCGATCACGGCGCAATACGTCCTCAAGGGCAGAAGCTCGGTGCCGGGCCTGCCGCTAAGCCACCAGCGCTAGCCCGACGGCCCGGGCCTCATGAAGTCCGGCAGCGCCGCCCCGGGATCAGAAGGGATCATCGACTCGCCCAGCCCCCATAGCTGCCGAATGGTCGCACCGCCGTCGACGACGAGGGTCTGACCGGTGATGCGGGCGGCCAGCTCGGACGACAGGAACAATGCGGCGTTGGCGATGTCATGCGCGCGCGGCGCCGCCAGCGGATTGATCCCGTTGACGTTGTACTCACCAGGCGGCTGATCCTCGTTGCCGGTACCCACATTCCCCGGGGCGACCGCGTTGGCGCGAATGCCGTAGCGGCCCAGCTCATCTGCGAACGTCTTCACCAGCGAGATGACGCCGGCCTTGGCGGCCCCGTAGGCGGCGTGGTAGGTCGCCGACGCGATGCCGTCGACCGACGCGATCGCCACCAGCGATCCACCGCTGCCCTGGGCGATCATGTACCTCGCAGCGGCCTGAAAGAGGTAGAACACCTGGGTCAGGTTGTAATGGATTGCCTTGTCCCACAACTCGTTAGTGAAGTCCTCGACCTTCGACCAGGTCGCCCCACCAATGATGTCGACGCACACATCCACACCGCCAAGCGCCGCGACGGCGTCATCGATCGCCCGACCGACGTGCACGGGGTCGGTCATATCGGCGACGATCGGGACGGCAGTGCCGCCCCGGCCGACGATCTCGCCGGCGATTTGCTCCGCGCGCTGCTCGTCGATGTCGATGCAGGCCACCGAGGCGCCCGCTTCGGCAAGCGCAAGTGACGTGAACCAGCCGTGGCCCGCGCGCTCGGGGATGTAGCCCGCGCCCGACACCACCGCACGCTTGCCCGACAGTCCCAGATCGATCACGCCGACCTCCGTTGCGCCACAACCAGTCCGCGGCGCCACCGCCCAATCAGCACGCCGGCTGGTGTTCCTCGAGCCCAGAGCTGGCCTGAGAGCCTTCATCGCCACGTCCCCGGAACGGCCCGACGACCTGCCCGCCCAAGTAAACGACCCCACGACCGACGGTCACGAACACCCGGCCCGTAACGCTTCCGACGGCTCCCAACGTGGCGACGGCAGCATCCAAAACACTCGGGATGTGGAAGTCCTCCCAGGTCTCGACCTGGTGCTGACGGGCCGCGGCGAAGCGGTCGAGCTCGTCGCGCAGGGCGCCGCGTTGCTTCGCAAGCTCGCGTACCGCCCAGAATCGGAAGCCGTCGATGGCCGCCGTCTTGCCGAATTGGTCCAGAATTTCCTTCGCGCTCCGGTAGATGTCGAGGTCTTCGCGCAGATGATGGTCGACGAGCTCGCGAGCCTCGTCGATCGCGCGCAGCAACTGCTCGGGCTCCTTCGCCTCGATGCGGGCGAGGTTCAACCGCTGCCACTTGTGCAGCGCCTCCTCGGCGATGACCAGCAGGCTCAGGGTGTCGCCAAGCCGGTTCTCGCTGATGGCATTTCGCAGCTTCCCGGCGCGCTGCTGCACGGGCAGCTCATGATCGAAGGACGCCAGGATGCGGCTCACGTGGTTGCGCAACTGCTCGACGGTGACGTTGAGCGCCGGCCCCAGCATGGCCACCGAATCCCAGTACGCATCGGGCAGCGACCCGTACTTATCCAACGAGTCGACCATCCGCGAGATCGTCAGGCTGGTGCCCAGCACGTCGCCGGCGCGCTGCGCACGGGCAACTTCGAGCACCGATTCGACCTTGTCCTCCACGCGACGGACGGCGTCTTCGACCTCGGCAACCGCGGACTTCAACGCCACCTGCACCGCGATCATCTGCGCCGACAGCATCACCTCCGGGCCGAGCAGCTCCGGTCGCCATTGCAGCTGGGCCAACAGCTCGCCGGCATCGGCGCCCGTGGTCAGCCGGAAGACGCCGTCGCTGAGGGGAACGAGGTTGCCTTCCCTCAACGCGTCCACGGTGTCGCGCTGCAACTGCACGTACTTGCCGGAGTCGGCCAGAAACGAAGCCAGCCCGGCGATCGCCGCGTTCGCGAGCGAGGCGCTGTCGATGCCGGCGACGCGCATGGCGTGGCCGGCGGTCGCGCGCAGCCGCGTCAGATAGGACTCGACGGCGGCGGGGTCCCCGCCCAGCAGCAGGGATTCGTCCTGGAACGACACCACGACCTCGTCGCTGTCGACCGTCGCCGACGCGTCGGACACCTCGGTCACGGCACCCCCTGATCCTTCGGCACCCCAGCAAGCAGGCCAAGAGTTAACAGGAATTTGTCGGCTAGCAAACCCGGACATTACACCCATGTGTCCGGCCGACCGCTCCGCTTTGCCATGTGTTGGGTAGGAGTTCACCCGGGCCAACGCAGGGGCCTCATGACGGACGGATTCGCGCCCGGAAACGTCCCCCGTAACCTTCACCTGTGACCGCGCGCAAGCCCCCGCGCCTGTCCGTCGAGGACTGGCTGCAGGCCGGCTACACGCTGCTCGCCGAACAGGGGGTGCGCGCGCTGAAGATCGAGCGGCTCTGCCAGCAGGCGGGCGTCACCCGGGGGAGCTTCTACTGGCACTTCCAGGACATGGACAGCTACCGGGCCGCGCTGGTCGACTCGTGGAACACCTTCCTGGAAAAGGACCGCCAGTCGCTGGCCGAACTCGACGCGCTGCCCCCGCGGGAACGCCTGTCCGCCATGATGACCGCCCTGACCAGCCCGGGGCATTGGACGCTGGAACGCGCGATGCGCGAATGGGCCCGCACCGACCCGGCCGCCGCCGCCAACATCCGCACGGCCGACCGGCGCCTGCTGCGCTCCGTCACCAAGGCCTACAGCGACTACGGCTTCAGCCCCGACGACGCCAAGCTGCGCGCCGAGCTGACCTTCGCCGCCGGCATCGGGCTGCTGCACCTGGCCGGCTCGGCCCAGCAGGCGCAGAAGATCGCCCAGCGGGAGCGGTTCCTCGAGCTGATGCTCAAGGACTAGACCATCGCGATCGGGGAGATCTTGGCGCCAATCGCCAACGCCCCGGCCAACTCTCGGCTCACGTCGTAGTCGAACACCACATGCCCGGCCGCGATGTCCACGTCGCGCTTGAAGCGCTGCAGCGGGTTCGACAGGAACTGGGCGCTCGCCCCGGAGGCATTCAGCAAATCGGCGATAACAGCCCGGCTTTCGTGGACCGTGTGGGCCGCCGCCAGCCGCGCTTCCGCCCGTGCCGATCGGTGCACCCGCTCGCCGGCGGCCACCATCCGGTCGATGCCGCCGGCCGTCTCGTCGACCAGCGCCCTGAGAGCCCGCAACCGCACCCGCGCACTCGCCAGCCGGATCTGGGCGGCGGGCTGATCCTTTTGCGCCGCACCGCTGTACGCCAGGACGCGCCCGCCCAGCCGTTCGGCGAACAGCTCGGTCACCCGCTCGGCGGCACCGAGCACCGGCATGGACGCCACCAGCGCGAGCGCGGGGACCATCGGCCAGCGGTACGTCGGCACCCCATGCGCGTTCGCCCCCGGCGCCGTTCCGCCATAGATGTCGGCCACCGCGACCGTGCGATGTTCCGGAACGAAGATGTCGGTGACGACGACGTCGTGGGAGCCGGTGCCCCGCATCCCGGCGGTCTGCCAGGTGTCGACGACCTCGACCTGGTCGGCGGGCACCAGCACGAGTGCGGGATCGATGCGGTCCGGCCGCTCGATCAGCGCCCCGACCATCACCCAATCCGCGTCCATCGCGCCCGTGGCCCACGACCAGCGGCCCGTCAGGCGCACCCCGCCGTCGGCCGGGGTACCGCGCCCGGTCGGGGCCAGGGGAGCGGGGGCGAGCACCGGCCCCGAGGCGAACACCTCCTCCTGGACCCGCATGTCGAACAGCGACAGCATCCAGTTGTGCAGGGCATAGAAACCGAGTGTCCAGGCGCTGGATGCGCACCCGTGCGCCATGCGCCGAATCGGTTCCAGCAGTTCGGGAAACGACGCCTGGATGCCGCCGAACCGGGCAGGGAGCAACAGCCGGAACAGCTCGGTATCCCGGAACTCGGCGACCGTCGCCGCGGGCAGCCGGCGCAGCCGCTCGGCCTCGTCGGCGCGCTCGGCGAGCCGGGCGACGAAGTCGTCGGTGATCCCGTACGTCGGGCGAGTGTCGACCGCAGACATGGCGCCGACCGTACCATACTATTTTGTACGGTCACGTAAGAGGTTCGAGGAGAACGGCTCTCAGCCCAGATCGTAGGAATCCCGGGACACACGGAAGTAATGCCCGGTGCTGCTGTCGGTGCATGTCATGCCCGACGGCTCGCTGTCGCAACTGATCGTCCCGGCGGACTTGGTCTGGCCGTAGTCGAGTGTCGGCTCGCCGGCGACGCGCAGGGTGTCGCCGTGACAGTGGATGGCGGCCGGTTGACCCTGGGTAAGGACGAAGCGGTTACCCCAGGCGAGGTGTTTGCCGCACTCCGGGGGTGGCGGTGGCTGGTAGTCGAAGTCGCTGATGTCGCAGGCGACAAAGGCGCTGTCCAGCACGCAGTAGATGTTCCCGGACGGAGATTGAAAGTTCAGGGTGTCGGCGCGTGCGATCGCGGGCGCACCGGTGGCCGCCGCAACCATCGCGCCGATGACGAGCGCCTGCCGAATCATTTGCTGAGCCTAGGCGCTGATCCGCTCGCTCGGGGCGGAAAGCCGAGAATCTTGCCGGTAGGCGTTTCCTCAGTTGGACCGGATCCGCAGTTGCTCGCGCGTGTGTTTCTCGACGAACAGCGGAACGAAATCGCGGACGCGGCTGTGCGTGAAGCGGGCATGCTCTTCGCGGACGAGGGCGTCGACGACCTCCGATGGGACTTGCGGGAACTCGTCGACCAGTTGCCGCTCGATGTCCGCCAACAGCATCTCTTCGTTGACCTGCGTGACCTTACCCATGAGCGGGGGGTTCCCGATCGGCGTTCGCCGTCAAACGGATTTCGCGTTAAGGCGGTGCTGCGATCCCGTGAACTGGCCGCACGCCCCTAACAGAGCGGCCGCTCTGTTTCTATGCCGGAATGCCCCGGCCACGTGTTCACGATCAGGACCAGATCCTGGATGCCGTCGAACGGTTGGCCGTGCGGTCCGGGCCGGCATCGGTCACGATCAGAGCCGTCGGCGACGCGATCGGGGTCTCCAATGGCGCGCTGTACCACACGTTCGGTTCGCGGGCGGGACTCGTCGGGCGCGCCTGGTTGCGGGCCGGGCACCGATTCCTCAGCGCGCAAAGCGAATTGATCGACGCGGCGCCCGTGGGGGATGGCGTCGCCGCCGTGGTGGCGGCGGCCGAGGCGCCGGTGGTGTTCGCCGACAGCTACCCGGAGTCGTCGCGGTTACTGCTGACCGTGCGCCGCGACGAGCTGCTGGGCCCGGAGACGCCACCCGACCTCGCGACGCAGCTGCGCGACCTGGACCGGCTGCTGGTGGAGACGATGATCCGGCTGGCCCGCCGCCTGTGGGACCGCAAGGACGCGGCGGCCGTCGACGTCATCACCACCTGCATCGTCGATCTGCCGACCGCGATCCTTTTGCGCCGCAACAGGATCAACGATCCCGGGGCCCGGGAGCGGCTACGCGCCGCGGTCCGCGCCGTGCTCGACGTCGGGGAGCCCCGGCGCACAACCAGAGAGAAGGACACGACATGACACCGACATACAGTTGGGACGACAAGATCGCGGTGCTACACCTCGGCGAGGACGAGAACCGGTTCTCCCCGGAGTTTCTCGACGCGATCAACGAGCAGCTCGACGACATCCAGCAGGCCGGCGCCCAGGGCCTGGTCACCACCGCGGTCGGCAAGTTTTACACCAACGGGCTGGACCTGGACTGGCTGGGCGCCCACCCCGACCAGACACAGGCGTACGTCGGGCGGGTGCAGGCCCTGCTCGCTCGCGTCCTCACCTTCCCGATGCCGACCGCCGCCGCGGTGACCGGGCACGCCTTCGGCGCCGGCGCCATGCTCGCCATGGCCCACGACGTGCGGGTGATGCGCGCCGACCGAGGGTTCTTCTGCTTCCCCGAGGTCGACATCCGGATTCCGTTCACCGACGGCATGGCCGCGCTGATCCAGGCCAAGCTGACGCCGCGCGCCGCGGTGGCCTCGATGACGACCGGGCGGCGGTTCGGTGGGGAAGACGCCGCCGAATTCGGCATCGTCGATGCGACCGCCGCCGAGGGCGAGGTGACCGCGGCGGCGACCGACCTGCTGCGCCCGCTCGCCGGCAAGGACCCCGGCACGCTCGGCGCGATCAAGCAGACCATGTTCCGCGCCGCGGCCCGGGCATTGACCGACCTCTGATTGTTACCATCGCGCGGTGAGTGACCCGGGATTCGTCTCACGGCGCGACGTGCTGAGATTCGCGCCGATGCTGCTCGGCGCCGGGCTCATGACCGCTCCCCGCGCCGCCGGCGTCGCCGGGTCGGCCGTCTTCCTCGACCCGGGCCACAACGCCGTGAACGACGCGTCCATCAGCCAGCAGGTCCCCAACGGCCGCGGCGGAACCAAGGCGTGCCAGACGTCGGGCGCCGCCACCAACGACGGCTATCCCGAGCACGCCTTCACCTGGGCGGTCGTGGCGCTGATCAACGAGTCCCTCAACGGAATGGGCGTCCGCACCCAACTGTCGCGGGGCGACGACAGCTCGGTCGGCCCCTGCGTGGACCAGCGCGCCGCGGCGGCCAACGCGATGCGCCCCGACGCGATCGTGAGCATCCACGCCGACGGCGGACCCGCGTCCGGCAGCGGATTCCACGTCAACTATTCGAGCCCGCCCTTGAACGAGGTGCAATCCGGCCCGGCCGTCCAGCTGGCCAACACCATGCGGGACGCCTTGGTGCAGGCCGGTTTCCAGCCGGCCAACTACATCGGCTCGGGCGGACTGTACGGCCGGGATGACCTCGCGGGCCTGAACCTCGCCCAGTACCCGGCTGTGCTCGTCGAACTCGGCAACATGAAGAACCCCGACGACGCCGCGCGGATGCAAAGCCCCGACGGCCGGGCGAGGTATGCCGCCGCGGTCACCCAGGGAATCGTCGGCTACCTGAACGCCAAAGCCGGCCAACAGTAGCCGAGCGGTCGCTCAGCCGCCAGAGAAGCCCCGGACCACAGGCGCCCCAGCGGTTCCCGCGTCGAGGTGGCTGGAGGCGAAGGCAACGCCCTTGTCGATCATGGCGCCGTCGTCGGCGTAGGTGTTGTGGGCGGCGAAGTTCATGCCGTCGGAGCAGACCGGGTCTTC
>NZ_LZIL01000075.1 GCF_001667075.1 Mycobacterium sp. 852014-52450_SCH5900713
CGCCGCCGACTCCGCCGTCGCAGACGGATACCGCCGCTCGAAGTGCTCATCGAACTCCGCGATCACCGCGGGCGACGACACCCTCGATTCGAACATACATTCGATTATGTCACCCGGCTAACGACAACCGCATGGCCCCCAGCCCGTCCGCGGCCGTCGCGGAAATCGTGCTCCGCACCATGAAGCGTGGCTCCCCCGCCGGCCACGGCCGGCCGCGATGCATGACCGCGCGGTTATCCCACATCACCACGTCGCCCTCGCGCCACGAGTGCACGAATCGGGCCTCACGGGCAGTTGCTGCCTCGGTCAGCCCGGCGATCAGCTCCCGCGCCGCCGCCGGCGCCATACCCTCGATCGCGTACGCGTGCGAGGCCAAATACAGCGCCTTGCGGCCGTTGACCGGATTGCGCCACACCAGACGCCAGCATTGCGGCGGCAGCGCCGCGCGCTCGGCCGGGCCGGCCAGGTCGGGCGCGATCTTGCCGCGCGAATAGGCGTACTCGTGCCAGGCAAAGCAATCTTCGAGCCGCCGTTGTAACCCGGGATCGAGGCGTTCGAAGGCGAGCCGGGTGGAGACATACTCGGTCTCACCTCCATGCCCCGGAATGACGCGCGACGACAACACCGAAGCGAGCGCCGGGACGCGCTTGAACGAGCTGTCGGTATGCCAGAGCTGGTTGGCCTTGTTCTCTAGGGCAATCCGGTGGCCTTCGGGCACGACGTTGCCCGCCTCGTCGAGGGTCTTGAGGATGACGAGGTTGGTGCCATGCCCGTCCGAACCGACCTTGGTGACCTCGAGCGGACCGAAGCAGCGGGAGAAGGCGAGCTGCGCTTCGTCGGTGACGTCCTGATCTCGGAACACCAGGACCGAATGCTCCTCGAACGCCGCGCGTACCGCTGCGTGCGCGACCTCCGATGCCGCGACGTCCTGAATGCTGACCCCACACACCTCTGCAGCGAAGCCCAGGCCCGACGGGACGATCTCCATCGGCGGCCTCCGAAGCGTTCGAGGTTTTCAATACGACTGTCCACCTAGAGCGCGCGCCCGGCAAGCCATCGGCACGACAGACCGAGCGAAACTACGGCCCCGCTCGCCGGCTGACGAACTCGCGGCGGTCCCCCGTCACCGGATCGTCGAACTCGATGCGCTGCGCCAGCAACCGCAGCGGCGTGCTGAAATCATCGGCCGGCACGTCAATGATGTTGGGGTACAACGGGTCTCCGTTGATCGGTACACCAAGGGCGGCCATGCTCACGCGCAGCTGGTGGGTGCGCCCGGTGCGCGGGGTGAGCCGGTACAGGCCGTCCGGGGAAAGGAGTTCCACCAGCGTTTCCGCGTTGGGCGCTCCGGGTTCGCAGACGGCCTGCAAAACCCCGCGCCGCTTGACGATCCGGCTGCGCACCACGCGCGGCAACACCAGGGCCGGGTCCACGGCGGCGCGCGCCAGATACGTCTTGCGCACCAACCCCCGCGAGAACAGCGTCTGGTATGTGCCGCGCACCTCGCGGCGCGCGGTGAACAGCAACACCCCGGCGGTCAGCCGGTCCAGCCGATGCGCCGGGCTCAGCTCAGGCAGGCCCAGCTCCCGGCGCAGCCGCACCAGCGCCGTCTGCGCCACGTGGCTGCCGCGCGGCATGGTGGCCAGAAAATGCGGCTTGTCGACGACCACGATGTCGGCGTCGCGATGAAGCACCGGAATGTCGAATGGCACCGGAACTTCATGAGGCAGCTCCCGGTAGAGAAACACGTGTGATCCGGCGGGCAGCACCGTGGCCTCGTCGACCACCGCACCGTCGGCGTCGACCACCTCCCCGGCCAGCACCTTCGACCGCGCCGGCGCGCCGAACCGCTCGGTCAGCTCGGCCAGGACCGGTCCGCCGTGCAGCCGCACCCGCGCCGGGCCGAGCCCGTCGCGCACCGGCAGCGGCGCCGTTCTCACCTGACGCTCAATTCAAAGGCACCGGCTCGAGGATCTCGGCGCGCGCCTCCGGGGCGCTCGCCCGCAGCTCGTCCGCCGACACGTCGTCGGGCTGGGCCTGCGACAAGATCTCGGCCTCCACCCGCGCGGAGTAGTTCGCCACCTCACGCTCGACGTCGGCGGCACTCCAGCCGAGCACGGGCGCGACCACGTCGGCGACCTCGCCGGCGCAGTCCACGCCGCGGTGCGAGTACTCGATGGAAATGCGCATCCGGCGGGCCAGGATGTCCTCGAGGTGCAGCGCCCCCTCGGCGATGACGGCGTACAGGGCCTCCACCTTCAGGTAGCCCGGCGCCTCCTTGATCGGGCTGAGCAGGTCGGCGTTTCCGGCCGCCAGACCCAGCACGTCGCCGATCAGCGAACCGTAGCGATCCAGCAGATGCCGCACCCGGTACGGATGCAAACCTTGCAGCGCCGCAACGTGTTCGGCCTGATTCACCAGGGCGAAGTAACCGTCGGCACCCAGCAGGCTGACCTTCTCGGTGATCGAGGGCGCCACGCGGGCCGGGACGAACTGGGCCGCCGCGTCGATCGCATCGGCGGCCATCACCCGATAGGTCGTGTACTTGCCGCCGGCGATGGCCACCAATCCCGGCGCGGGCACCGCCACCGCGTGCTCGCGCGACAGCTTGGAGGTCTCCTCGCTCTCCCCGGCCAGCAGCGGCCGCAGCCCCGCGTACACGCCGTCGATGTCGGCATGCGTCAGCGGAATGGCCAGCACGGTGTTGACCGTCTGCAGGATGTAGTCGATGTCGGCCTTGGTGGCCGCGGGGTGGGCCAGGTCCAGATTCCAGTCGGTATCGGTCGTGCCGATGATCCAGTGCGTGCCCCACGGGATGACGAACATCACCGACTTCTCGGTGCGCAGGATGATGGCGACGTCGCTGACGATACGGTCGCGCGGCACCACCACGTGCACGCCCTTGGACGCGCGCACCTGAAATCGCCCGCGCTGCTTCGACAACGCCTGAATCTCGTCGGTCCACACCCCGGTCGCATTGACCACGACGTGGCCGCGGACTTCGGTGACGGCGCCGTTCTCGGAGTCGCGGACCCGCACGCCGGTCACCCGGTCGCCCTCGCGCAGCATCGCGACCACCTGGGTGGAGGTCCGCACCACCGCGCCGTAGTGGGCGGCGGTGCGCGCGACGGTCATGGTGTGCCGGGCGTCGTCGACGACGGTGTCGTAGTAGCGGATTCCGCCGATCAGGGACGTCCGCTTTAAGCCAGGACTCAACCGCAACGCGCCGGCCCGGGTCAGATGCCTTTGCGCCGGAACGGATTTCGCGCCGCCCATCCGGTCGTAAAGGAAGATGCCCGCGGCGACGTAGGGCCGCTCCCACACGCGGTTGGTCAGCGGAAACAAGAACGGCATCGGCTTGACCAGATGCGGCGCCAGGGTGGTCAGCGACAGCTCCCGCTCGTAAAGCGCCTCGCGCACCAGCCCGAACTCCAGTTGTTCGAGATAACGCAACCCGCCGTGAAACATCTTCGACGACCGGCTCGAGGTGCCCGACGCGAAATCGCGCGCCTCGACCAGCGCCACCTTCAGCCCTCGGGTGGCGGCGTCCAGCGCGCAACCGGAGCCCACCACGCCGCCGCCGATGACGACGACGTCGAACTGCTCGGCGCCGAGTCGCTCCCACGCCAGCGCGCGCTGCTGAGGTCCCAACGTGGAAGCCGCCCAGGTCTGTGTGCTCTGGGGCGCCTGTATCGGGTTGCTCACGGCAGAGGACTCCTCACCGGGAAACTCCTGTCGGTTACTCGCCAGTAGGACGGTGTCGGACCAAGGCTAGTCGAGATCGTCGTGGGCCATCAGCCGACGAGCGGCCTCGGTGATCGAACCGGACAGCGACGGGTAAACGGCGAGCGTCTGCGCCAGCTCGTTGACCGTGATGCGGTTTTGGACGGCCACGGCGATCGGCAGGATCAGTTCCGATGCGATCGGGGCCACCACCACGCCACCGATCACCACGCCGGTGGACTTCCGGCAGAACATCTTCACGAAACCCTGTCGCAGCCCGGACATCTTGGCCCGCGCGTTGGTGCGCAGCGGCAGCATGATCGTGCGGGCCGACACCGAACCGTCGTCGATCATCGTTTGCGGCACCCCGACGGCCGCGATCTCCGGCCGGGTGAACACCGTCGCCGCCACCGTGCGCAACCGGATCGGGCTGACGCCCTCGCCCAGCGCGTGATACATCGCGATGCGGCCCTGCATGGCGGCCACCGACGCCAGCGGCAGCAGGCCGGTGCAGTCGCCGGCGGCGTAGATGCCGGCCACCGAGGTCCGCGACACCCGGTCCACGGTCAGGTAGCCGCCGCGGCCCAGCTCGATGCCGACGCGGTCCAGGCCGAGCCCGCCGGTGTTGGGGACCGAACCGATGGTCATCAGGGCGTGGCTGCCCTCGACGGTGCGCCCGTCGGCCAGGGTGACCAGCACGCCGTCTCCGGTGCGGGTCACCGACTGGGCACGGGCGTTCTTGACCAGCTCGACGCCGCGCTCGGAGAACGCCTCTTCCAGGACCAACGCGGCGTCGGCGTCCTCGTAGGGCAGCACCCGGTCCCGGCTGGCGACAACCGTCACGGGTACGCCCAGCTCGGTGTAGGCGTGCACGAACTCGGCACCGGTGACACCCGACCCGACCACGATGAGGTGTTCGGGCAGCGCCTCCAGGTTGTAGAGCTGCCGCCAGGTCAGGATCCGCTCACCGTCGGGCTGCGCGGACGGCAGGACCCGCGGGCTGGCGCCCGTCGCGATCAGCACAACGTCGGCCTCGTACTCGCTGGTGGTGCCGTCGGGGGCGGTCGCCTTGATGCGGTGGCAGGCCAGCCCCGGTGTGGGGTCGATCAGCTCGCCGTGCCCGGCGACCACGTGCACGCCCATGCCGAGCAGCTGTTCGGTGATGTCGGCCGACTGCTCGGTGGCGAGTTGCTTGACCCGGGCGTGAATCCGCGGCAGCGAGATCTTCGCGTCGTCGATGTCGATGTCGAAGCCGAGCCGCGGCGCCCTGCGCAACTCGGTGCGCAGCCAGGTCGACGCGATGAACGTCTTGGACGGAACGCAGTCGTCCAGCACGGCCGCGCCGCCGATCCCGTCGGAGTCGATCACCGTGACGTGGGTGGTGTCGGGGTGGGAGGTGGCGGCCACCAGCGCGGCTTCGTAACCGGCCGGGCCTCCACCGAGGATCACGATGCGGGTCGCCACAGCCCCAACCTAGCGGGGGGACCCGGGCCACCGCAGCGCGGCGACGATGCCGTCGGGACAAGACCGCGCGCGCGTGTGACGTCTAAGCTTTCCCCGTGCCGATCTACGCCGCCTACGGGTCGAACATGGATCCTGAGCAGATGCTCAAGCGCGCACCCCATTCGCCGATGGCCGGAACGGGCTGGTTGCACGGGTGGCGATTGACGTTCGGGGGCGAGGACATCGGCTGGGAAGGCGCGCTGGCCACGGTCGTCGAAGATCCGGATTCCAAGGTGTTCGTCGTCCTGTACGACATGACCCCGGCCGACGAGAACAACCTCGACCGGTGGGAGGGCTCCGAGTTCGGGGTGCACAAGAAGATCCGCTGCCGGGTGGAGCGCATCTCGTCGGACACCAGCACCGACCCCGTGCTGGCGTGGCTGTATGTGCTCGACGCCTGGGAGGGTGGGCTGCCGTCCGCGCGGTATCTCGGCGTGATGGCGGATGCGGCCGAAATCGCCGGAGCGCCGGCCGATTACGTGCACAACCTGCGAACTCGACCGGCCCACAACGTCGGTCCGGGAACGGGCTCCTAAGGCCCGTGTCGATTCTCTCCACACCGGTGGTCGCCGACGCACTGGCGCGTACGTTCGCCGCCACGGTCAGGCCGGCTCCCAAGGCCGCCGTGCGGTTTCCGGAATTTCGGAGCCAGACCTCTGAGGTCTCCATCCCCACCCGGCACGGCGCGGCGTCGGCAACCGTCTACCGCCCGCCGGCCGGCACGGCGAACCCGTCCGTCTACGTCAACGTGCACGGCGGCGGCTTCGTGGTCGGGCACCCCGAACAAGACGATCCGTGGTGCCGATACCTCGCCGCGAACGCGGGCGTCGTGGTGATCAATCCGGACTATGTGCTGGCGCCGCGTCACCGCTTTCCCGCGGCGCCCCATCAGGTCTACGACATCGTGTGCTGGGCGGCGGCCCCCGACCGCGACTGGGACGGCAGCCGGCTGTGCGTCGGCGGCCAGAGCGCCGGCGGCAACCTCAGCGCCGCCGCGGCACGGCTGGCCCTGGAGAACGGCGGGCCCCGCATCGCGTTGCAGGTGCTGCATTACGCGCCGCTTGACCTCGTGACGCCCACCCGCGACAAGCCGTCCAGCGCGGGCGACCGGGCGGTCATGAAACCGTGGATGGGCGAGGTGTTCGACACCGCTTACGTGCCCGACCCGGCACAGCGGCGCGACCGCCTCGCCTCTCCCGCCTGGGGCGACAACGCCGACGCAATCGCGGGCATCGCACCGGCATTGGTCGTGACGACCGAACACGATCGGCTTCGCGACGAGGCCCGCAGATACGCCGAAAAGCTCGACGCCGCAGGAGCATTGGCGGAGTACCACGAGGTGGCCGGCGTCGACCACGGCTACAACATCATGAGCGCGGCGACCGACGTCACCCGGCGAACCTATGCGCACATCGCCGGGCACGTCGTGCGTGCCACGAGCTAGGGCAGCGAAAACGCGGCCGCCTGCTCGACGATGTTGACCATCACGCGCAGCCCGATCGCCAGGGCGCGCTCGTCGAGGTCGAACGTCGGCTGGTGCAAATCCAGCTGCGGCCCCTGGCCCGGCCACACGCCCAGGCGCGCCATGGCGCCGGGAATCTCCTCGAGATACCAGGAGAAGTCCTCGCCCCCGCCGGACTGGCGGGTGTCGGCCAGCGCGTCCGGGCCGATGGCCTCGATCGCGTGGGTGAGGATGCGCGTCGAGACGTCCTCGTTGACCACCGGCGGCACGCCGCGCCGGTATTGCAGCGTGTGGTCGATGCCCAGCGGGGCCAGCAGCGCCGACACCGTGTCGCGGATGATCTCTTCGAGGCCCACCCACGTCTGCCGGCTGGCGGTGCGGACCGTGCCGCCCAGCACACCGCTCTGCGGGATGGCGTTGGCGGCCACCCCCGCGTTGACCGCGCCCCACACCAGCACGGTGCCGTTGCGCGGGTCGATGCGCCGCGACAACACCCCGGGCAGCCCGGTGATCAGCGTGCCGAGCCCGTAGACCAGGTCGGCGGTCAGGTGCGGACGCGACGTGTGCCCGCCCGGGGAATGCAGGATGATCTCGATCTGGTCGGCCGCCGAGGTGATGGGCCCGTGCCGGACCGCGATCTGGCCGACCTCGAGCCGGGGATCGCAGTGCAGGGCGAAGATCCGCGACACCCCGGTGATCGCCCCCGCGGCGATGGCGTCGATCGCGCCGCCGGGCATCAGCTCCTCGGCGGCCTGGAAGATCAGCCGCACCCCGACCGGCAGCTGCGGCACCGACGCCAGGGTCAGCGCGGTGCCGAGCAGGATGGCGGTGTGGGCGTCATGGCCGCAGGCGTGCGCGACGTTGGGCATGGTGGAGGTGTAGGGCGCGCCGGTGCGCTCGGCCATGGGCAGCGCGTCCATGTCGGCCCGCAGCGCGATGCGCGGCTCGTGTTCGGGCCCCAGATCGCAGACCAGTCCCGTCCCGCCCGGTAGCACCTTGGGGTTGAGACCCGCGTCGGCCAGCCGCTCGGCGACGAACTGGGTGGTGGCGTACTCCTGGCGGCCCAACTCGGGGTAGCGGTGGATGTGCCGGCGCCATTCGACCAGGTCGTCGTGGTGTGCGGCCAGCCAGGAGGAGGCGGCGTCGGCGAGGCTCATGCGTGCGCCCGCCGTTCCTGCGCGGCCAGCACGCGGTCACGTTCGGCCGGCGTCTGGGCCAGCTGAACCACCGTGCGGGCCAGCATGATCGCGCCCTCGACGACGGCGCGGTCGGCGCTGGGGCCGGCGGCGGCCGTGGCGAACGCGCGCTGGTGCACCATGGCGCCACCGGCGTCGACCCCGACGATCGGATGGATGCCCGGCAGCACGTGCGTCACGTTGCCCATGTCGGTGCTGCCCATGGGCAGCGCCGCTTCGAACTCGCGGGCCACCGGCTCGCGCCCGAGCCGGCGCATCTCGTCGCGGAAGACGTCGGCCAGCCATTCGTCGGGCCTGAGTTCGTCGTAGGGGGGTGCCGGGTTGTCGATCTCGTAGTCGCAGCCGGTGGCCAGCGCACCCGCGGCGAAGCACGCGTACATCCTGCCCTCCAGCTGTCTCAACGAGTCCGATTCGACCGCCCGCATGGCATACAGCAGCGTCGCGTGCCCGGGGATGACGTTGACCGCCTGGCCGCCGTCGGTGACGATGCCGTGCACCAGTTGGCCGGGGGCCAGCTGTTGCCTCAACAGCCCGACGGCCACCTGCGCGACGGTCACGGCGTCGGCGGCGTTGACCCCCTGATGCGGCGCGACGGCAGCATGGGATTCCTTGCCGCGGTAGTGCACGGTCGCTTCCGACAGCGCCAGTGAACGGGCCGCCGCGATGTCGGCGGGCCCCGGGTGCAGCATCACCGCCGCCGCCACGTCGTCGAACACCCCGGCCTGCAACAGCAGCGCCTTGCCGCCACCCGCCTCCTCGGCGGGGGTGCCGATCAGAGCCACCCGCAGGCCCAGGTCGTCGGCCACCTCGGCCAGCGCCAGCGCGGTGCCCACCGCCGATGCGGCGATGATGTTGTGGCCGCAGGCGTGGCCGATCTCGGGAAGCGCGTCGTATTCGGCGCACACCCCGATGGTCAGCGGCCCGCTGCCGAAGTCGGCGCGGAAGGCGGTGTCCAGGCCGCCCGCGGACGCGGTGATCTCGAAACCGCGTTCGGCGACCAGCGCCTGGGCCTTGGCGCAGCTGCGATGCTCGGCGAACGCCAGCTCGGGCTCGGCGTGGATGGCGTGGGACAGCTCAACCAGGTCGGAGCCCCGTCGCCGCACGACATCCTCGACGTTGTCCAATGCGGTGGTGGGCATTCTCGCAGTATCCCACCGCGACCTTCACGGCCTCAGTTACACCAGCCCGGCGATGAATCCGGCGGCCTGTCCGGGGTAGGGCGGCACACCGTAATCGTGGTGGGCCTCCCGGTCCCGGCCGCCGACCACGCACACCGGATCACCGTCAACGCAGATGTCGATGGCGCGGCCAGCGAACTGGCCCGCGGTCGACAAGGGCGTGTTGAACCGGTTTCCGGGGTTGCCGAACACCGCCACCGCCCTGACCTTGTTGGCCAGCCCCGGGTCCAGCGCGGGAGCCGACCCGAAGTTGCCGATGCGCTCGCCCAGCGGCGGCACCCCCGCCAGCATCGAGACCGCGGCGGCGCCCTGCGAGAAGCCGCCGAGCACCAGCTTCGTCGCCGGGCACTGGTCGACCATCTGCGCGATGTGGTCGCGGGCGTCGTTGGCGCCGTCGGCGGTCTGCAGGAAGTTGTAGCTGGCCGGGTAGTTCACCGCGTACGCGTCGACGCTGCGCGAGCCGAGGGCGGGCTGCAGCGCGGCGAGCAGCGCGTCTCCGGCGACCCCGAGGCCGGGCGGCTCCGCGGTGCCGCGGGCGAAGATGAGCTGAACGTCGGGACATCCGTCGGCCCGCGCCGGCGCCGTCGGACCGGTCGTGATCGAAAGCACCGCCACCGCAACGGCGACGGCTAGGCCGACAACCGGCCACCTACGAAGATTCATGCGGCAGATTTTCACATATTCCGGCGCGCGCCACTCCGCCGCTAAGCTCCCCGACTGTGGCCGAACCCCCGCTCGACCCCGCCGACCTCGCGCGGCGGGCGGCGCAGGCCATCGGGGAGCGCACCGGCGTACCCGAGCACGACGTCGCCATCGTGCTCGGATCCGGCTGGCGCCCGGCGGTTTCCGCGCTCGGCTCCCCGACCGCCGTGCTGCCCCAGGCCGACGTGCCCGGGTTCGCGCCGCCCACCGCCGTCGGGCACACCGGCGAGCTGATCTCGACGCGAATCGGCGATCGCCGGGTGCTGGTGCTGGTCGGTCGCGTGCACGCGTACGAGGGCCACGACCTGTGCCACGTCGTACACCCGGTGCGCGCGGCCTGCGCGGCGGGGGCGCGCATCGTCGTGCTCACCAACGCGGCCGGCGGCGTGCGGCCCGACCTGGCGGTAGGCCAGCCGGTGCTGATCAGCGACCACCTCAACCTGACCGCCCGTTCGCCGTTGGTCGGCCCGCAGTTCGTGGACTTGACCGACGCCTACTCGCCGCGGCTGCGGGACCTCGCCCGCCAGGGCGACCCCGGACTGGCCGAGGGCGTCTACGCCGGCCTGCCCGGGCCGCACTACGAGACGCCCGCCGAGGTGCGCATGCTGCGGATGCTGGGCGCCGACCTGGTCGGCATGTCGACCGTGCACGAGACCATCGCGGCCCGGGCGGCCGGCGCCGAGGTGCTGGGGGTGTCGTTGGTCACCAACCCGGCCGCGGGGATCGGCGGCGAGCCGCTGAGCCACGCGGAGGTGCTCGCCGCCGGCGCCGCGTCGGCCAGCCGCATGGGCGCGCTGCTGGCCGACGTCGTAGCCCGGTTGTGAGATGACGCCCGAGGAGCGGATCGCCGCGGCGGAGTGGATCGCACACGATCCCGACCCGGCTACGGCCGCCGAGCTCGCGGCGTGCGGTCCCGAGGAGCTCGCCGCGCGGTTCGCCCACCCGCTCACGTTCGGCACCGCCGGCCTGCGCGGTCCGGTGCGCGGCGGCCCCGACGCCATGAACGTGGCGGTGGTGTCGCGCGCCACCTGGGCGGTGGCGCGGATACTCGACGGACGCGGCCTGGCCGGCTCGCCGGTCATCGTCGGGCGCGACTCCCGGCACGGCTCCGCCGTTTTCGCCACGGTTACTGCCGAAGTGCTTGCCGCCCAGGGCTTCTCGGTGCTGCTGCTGCCTGGGCCGGTGCCGACGCCGGTGGTCGCGTTCGCCGTGCGCCACACCGGCGCCGCCGCGGGCATACAGATCACCGCCTCGCACAACCCGCCGACCGACAACGGCTTCAAGGTCTACACCGACGGTGGCATCCAGATCGTCTCCCCGACCGATCGCGAGATCGAGGCCGCGATCTCCGCCGCTCCCCCGGCCGACGAAATCCACCGGGCTCCGGTGCAGCCCGCCGTCAGCGATCTGGTCGAGCGCTACATCGCGCGCGCCGCCGCGGTGCGGCGCGGCACCGGTTCGGTGCGGGTGGCTTTGACCCCGCTGCACGGGGTGGGCGGCGGCGTGGCCGTGGAAGCGTTGCAGCGCGCCGGTTTCGGGCAGGTGCACACCGTGGGAGCGCAGTTCGCACCGGACCCCGACTTTCCCACCGTCGCCTTCCCCAATCCCGAGGAACCCGGCGCCACCGACGCGCTGCTCGCGTTGGCCGCGGAGGTCACGGCCGACGTCGCGATCGCGCTGGACCCCGACGCCGACCGATGCGCGGTCGGCGTCCCGGCCGGCTCGGGCTGGCGGATGCTGTCCGGGGACGAAACCGGTTGGCTGCTTGGCGATTACATCTTGTCGCGGGCCGCCGATCCCCGAACGGCGGTGGTGGCCAGCACCGTGGTGTCGTCACGGATGCTGGCGGCCATCGCGCGCCGGTACGGGGCCACCCACGTCGAAACCCTCACCGGCTTCAAGTGGCTGGCGCGCGCCGACGCCGGCGTGCCGGACGGCACGCTGATGTACGCCTACGAGGAGGCGATCGGGCACTGCGTCGACCCGGACGCCGTGCGCGACAAGGACGGCATCAGCGCCGCGGTGCTGGTGTGCGATCTGGTGGCCGCGCTCAAAGACCGGGGCCGTTCGGTTTCCGACGCGCTCGACGACCTCGCCCGGCGATACGGCGTGCACGACGTCGCCGCGGTGTCGCGCCGCGTCGCCGACGCCGCCGAGGCCGCCGAGCTGATGCGGCGGCTGCGCGAGACGCCACCGGAAACGCTGGCCGGGTTCACCGCGACCGTCACCGCCATCGCCGACGCGCTGATCTTCACCGGCGGCGACGACGACGCGTCGGTCAGGCTGGTGGTGCGGCCGTCCGGGACCGAGCCGAAGCTGAAGTGCTACATCGAGGTTCGCTGCGCGGCGACCGGCGAACTGGACGACGCCCGCCAGCGGGCCAGGGCGGTGCGCGACGAGCTGGTGTCCGCGGCGCAGAGCTGGTGACCGGGCTAGCGCGGCCCGTATTGACGGTCGCCCGCGTCGCCGAGACCCGGCACGATGTAAGCGTTCTCGTTGAGCCCGTCGTCGACCGCCACGGTGAACAGGCGCGCTTCGGGAGCCTTCTCCTCAAGCGCGGCAACGCCTTCGGGCGCGGCCACCGCGCACAACACCGTGATGTCGGTCGCACCGCGCTCCAGCAGCAGGCCGACCGTGTACTGCAACGACCCGCCGGTGGCCAGCATCGGATCCATGACGAACACCGGCAGGCCGGCCAGCTCGTCGGGCAGCGACTCGAAATACCCAGTCGCGCGATGGGTTTCCTCGTCGCGGGCCACGCCGACGAATCCGACCCGGGCTTGCGGCAGAAGCGCGAGCGCCTGATCCACCATGCCCAGCCCGGCCCGCAGCACCGGCACCAGCAGTGGCGGTTTGGCCAGCCGCACTCCCTGCGTCTCCGCCAGTGGCGTGCGGACGGGAAAGGTCTCTCGGGGCGCGTCCCGGGTGGCTTCGTAGACCAGCATCGCGGTCACATCCCGCAACGCCGCCCGGAAACCCTCGTTGTCGGTGCGCTCGTCGCGCATCGTCGTCAGCCGGGCGACCGCCAGCGGGTGATCGACAACGCGCACCTCCACGGTGCTTGACCTTATATAACGATCCGGCCGCAGTTCGCTAACGCCCCGCTGAAGCCGCCCGCGTCGCCGCGGACGGTGTGCCGGGTCCACCCATATGCTCCCGTAGTGCTGAGCGGAATCGCGGGTTCAACAGGGTTGACGGGCAGGGCATTTCGAGTCCTTGAACTGCTCGGCGCGATGGCCTTGATCGCGTTGGCGGCCAGCCCGTTGACTCCGCGGATCGGCCTTGTGGCAGCGGCCATTCCGAAGCCCGACCACATCGTGATCGTGGTGGAGGAGAACCGTTCCGAGTCGCACATCATCGGCAACAAGTCGGCGCCCTTCATCACCGCGCTGGCCGCGGGTGGGGCCAACATGGCCCAGTCGTTCGCCGAAACACACCCCAGCGAGCCGAACTACCTGGCGCTGTTCGCCGGCAACACCTTCGGGGTGACCACGGACCAATGCCCGGTCAACGGCGGCGCCGCCCCCAACCTGGGTTCCGAACTGCTGGCCGCGGGCTACACATTCGTCGGCTTCGCCGAAGGCCTGCCCGCGGTCGGCTCGCCCGCGTGCAGCGCCGGCAAGTACGCGCGCAAACACGTGCCCTGGGCCAACTTCACCAATGTGCCGCCGGCGAACTCGCTGCCGTTCTCGGCGTTCCCGATGGGCAACTACGCCAGCCTGCCCACCGTGTCGTTCGTCATCCCCAACAACGACGACAACATGCACGACGGCTCCATTGCGCAGGCCGACGCCTGGCTGAACCGCGAGCTGTCGGGTTACGCCAATTGGGCGGCGGCCAACAACAGCCTGCTGATCGTGACGTTCGACGAGGACGACGGCGGGAACCGAAACCAGATCCCCACGATCTTTTACGGCGCCCACGTCCGTCCCGGCAATTACAGCGAACAGATCAACCACTACAACGTGCTGTCCACGATCGAGCAGATGTACGGCCTGCCCAAAACCGGATACGCGGCCAGCGCGCCACCGGTCACCGATATCTGGGGCTAGGTCCAATCGCCCGGTTCCTTACTCGCCCCGTCCCGGCGCTCGCCGTCACCGGGCTAGGTCCGATCGCCCGATTCCTTACTCGCCCCGTCCCGGCGCTCGCCGTCACCGGGCTAGGTCCGATGGCAAGCACCTTCGGTGGCCGTCGCTATTGTGTGCCGCATGGCTGCTGACCTCGTGCCCATCCGCCTGAGCCTCTCCGATGGTGACCGCTACACCGTCTGGGCGCCCCGCTGGCGGGACGCCGGCGACGAGTGGGAGGCGTTCCTGGGCAAGGACGAGGACCTGTATGTCTTCTCTTCCGTCGCCGACCTGGTCGCGTTCGTGCGCTCCGACAACGACAACGACCTGGTTGACCACCCGGCGTGGAAGGACCTGACCGCGGCGCACGCGCACAAGTTCTCACCGGCCGCCGACCAGCAGTTCGATCTGGTCGCGGTCGAGGAGCTGGTGTCGGAGAAGCCGACGGAGGAGTCGGTGAGCGGGCTGGCCCGCACGCTGGCGCTCGTCTCGTCCATCGGGTCGGTGTGCGAGCTCGCGGCGGTGTCGAAGTTCTTCAACGGCAATCCCACGTTGGGCACCGTGTCGGGCGGGATCGACCACTTCAGCGGCAAGGCCGGCCTCAAACGCTGGAACGCGCTCGGCGAGATCATCGGGCGCAGCTGGGACGACGTGCTCGGCGCGATCGAAGACATCGTCACCACCCCCGAGGTAGACACCAAGCTGTCGACCAAGGCCGCCGACGAGCTGGCCGAAGAGCCCGAGGAAGAAGAGGCAGAAGACACCGAAGCCGTGCCCGAGGAGGCCGAAGACGAGGCCGACGACGAGGCCGACGAGCCGGTGGAGGCCGACGCCGAGGAACCCCGCGCGGCCGCTGACACCGTGATCCTGGGTAGCGACGAGGATTTCTGGCAGCAGGTGGGCATCGACCCGATTCGGATCATGACGAGTTCGGGCACCTTCTACACCCTGCGTTGCTACCTCGACGACCGCCCGATCTTCCTGGGCCGCAACGGGCGCATCAGCGTGTTCACCTCCGAACGGGCGCTGGCCCGTTACCTCGCCGACGAGCACGACCACGACCTGGCCGACCTGAGCACCTACGACGACATCCGCACCGCCGCCACCGACGGTTCGCTGGAAGTCAAGGTCACCGAGGACAACATCTACGTGCTCAGCGGGCTGGCCGACGACATCGCCGACGGGCCGGACGCCGTGGACCGCGACCAGCTGGACCTTGCCGTAGAACTGCTGCGCGACATCGGCGACTACTCGGAGGAGGGCACGGTCGACAAGGCGCTGGAGACGGGCCGCCCACTGGGCAAGCTGGTGGCCTACGTTCTCGAGCCCGGCTCGGTCGGCAAGCCCTCGGCGCCGTACGCCGCGGCGGTGCGGGAATGGGAGAACTTGGAGCAATTCGTCGACGGGCGGCTCAGGCGCGAATAGCCCCCGTTTGACGGGCCTACGAGTCTCCTCTTTACTGGCGGGTGTCGCTTCCCGGGATCGGCCCATTACCGCTGTACGGCTTTCAACGGCCGGGCATGCTGTTGTTCGGTTTGCTCCCGCTGGCCCTGCTCGCGGTCTACGTCCTGGTCCAGGCCCGCCGCCGGCGCCGGCTGCGTCGGTTCACCGAGGCGAACGTGCCACAGTCGCCGACGCGGCACATTCCGATCGCCGTATCACTGCTCAGCCTGGTCCTGCTGACCATCGCGCTGGCCACGCCGACCCATGACATGCGCATCCCGCGCAACCGGGCCGTCATCGTGCTGGTCATCGACATGTCCCAGTCCATGCGGGCAACCGACGTCCCACCGAACCGGCTCAAGGCCGCCGAGGAGGCGGCCAGCCAGTTCGCCAGCCAGCTGACGCCCGGCATCAACCTCGGGCTGGTCGGCTTCGCGGGCACGCCGTACCTGCTCGTGCCGCCGACCCCGCAGCACCAGGCGACCATCGACGCCCTGAAGAAGCTCGACTTCGCCGACAGCACGGCCACCGGCGAGGCCATCTTCACCGCCCTGCACGCGGTGAGCGCCACCGCGATCACCGGGGGTGACACCCCGCCGCCGGCCCGCATCGTGCTGCTCTCCGATGGCAAGGAGAACAAGCCGTCCAACCCCAGCGATCCGCATGACGGGGTCTACACCGC
>NZ_LZIL01000076.1 GCF_001667075.1 Mycobacterium sp. 852014-52450_SCH5900713
CCGCCCCGACCCCCCCCCCCCCCCGGCTGCTGACCCTGAGCGGCGTGAGCGGAGTGCTGGCGCAGATGCGGACGCAGTTCGGCGACACCCTGGGCTATCAGCTGAACATCTACCAAACCCAGGTGGTCGTCATGCGTCCGGACACGGCGAACCCCCGGAAGGTGGTGAGCTGGCTGTATCGCGACGGCAACTGGGCCAGCGGCGGCCCCGAGAACGCGGTGTCATCCCGCTTGGTGGTCGGTGACCTCAGCAAGTTCGACGTGCAGGCGGTCGTCGACGTCGTGCAGCAGGCGCCCCAGACCCTACAGATCTACGACGCCAACCGGATCTTCCTGGGGATCGAATCGCGCAAGGACGGTGGCCTGCACCTGCAGATCAACGCCAGCGACGGCGCCCTCAGCGGCACCATCGTGGTGGCCGCGGACGGCACCGTCACCCAGATCTCTCCCCCAACGCGCTGAGCGACCACAGCCCGCCGGTCCGGTCCCGCCGTCAAGTACCGGTGCCGAAGAACGTTCGCAGTGACTCGGCGACGACCGCGGGGCTGCCGCCTTGGTCCTGGGGGGCGCCGTGGTTGAGTCCGGGTAACTCGACGCGGGTCGCGCGCGGCAGCACCGTCTGCAAGGCGTCCAGGGTGCCGGTGAAAAGTGTTGGGGCGCCGGTGCCACACAGCAGCAAGACCTCGGCGGTCACGTTTTTGTAGTCGTCGATGGTGCCCTCGGTGGCCTCGACCATTTCCAATTCCCGTTTCCACGCGACAATCAAGTCACGCAGGGCGGCATCGTCATCCTTGACCCGGCGCGCGTCCGCCCATAACAACACGCGACAGATGTTCGGCTGCGTCATCACCCGGCCCAGCACACGGTACGGCGCTGAAACCGCCTGTGCCCGTGGGTCTGAGCCTTGGGCGTCTCTGGCCAGGCTTGCCATCGCTGCGCCGATGTCGTTGCTGGCCACCAGGCGTTGCCCACGGGTGATTATTCCTCTGAACTCGTCAAGACCCGGTTGGCCGACGAACAGGACCGGCTCGAAGACGGCGACCTTGCGGATCGCCGGTATCGCCATGGATGCATGTAGGGCGAACAAGCCGCCATCAGCGACTCCGAAGACATACCGGGCGCCGGTGCCGGTGACAATGGCGTCGAGGTCTTCGTCCTCGCTGGCGATGCTGTAGTTGGGACCATAGGGCCCACTCATCCCCCGACCGCGTCGATCCGGCAGGTAGACGGTGAACCGGTCGGCTAATGCGGCGCCCAGCTTCAAGTAGTGCTGGGAGGCCAGTGCGCCGCCGTGCAGGATCACCAACCCGGGGCCGTCGCCAAGCCGGCGAAAGCCGATCGTCGTGCCGTCTTTGGACGTCACCGCGCCCTTTGAATACTTCGGTTTCGCCGTGCTCAACGAGACCAGTCCTTTCCATTCAACCGCGTCGGTAATTGCGCGGCAGTGCCGCTACCATCGCCTTGACCTGCTCAGGGGTGAGTACGGCGACGCTGCCGTCGGGTAGTCGCAGGACACGGTCGATCGCAAGGCCGTGCAGCCTTGACCTCATCGTCAGAACCTCGATCGCTCGATCTCTGGCCGACTCATCGCAAGCATCGGCTACCTGCACGACGTTGGAGTTGAGCCGGGCGGCGAGGCCCTGCACCATATCGGCAACGCCTTCGGGATCGAATGTGTCGAAGACGCCCTCCTGCACACCGTCGGAAATCAGTTTCGTCAGTAGTGGCCGGACCAAACCCTCTCCGGCAGCGACGATTCGCCCGTACAGATGCGCATTCTCGGGCCGCAGCAACGAAACCATCGCGGCCAGCCGTTCGGGAAGCTCCAACTCCATCTTGACGTCAAAACCCGACTGCAATAGGGCGTTCAACCGATCCAACGCGTTACCACCGCATCGGCCGACCGCGTCTTCGACCGATGCGTACTGATCGCGCGCGCTGCGCTCGGCCAGCGCGGTTATCAGGGCCTCTTTTGACGGAAACCAATGGTAGAAGGCACCTTTGGAAACCCCCGCGTCGGCAATCAGGTCATTCAGGCTGACATTGTCGTAGCCGCGCTGGACAAACATCGCCGATGCTCGCTCCAACAGCTCGGCCCGGCGAATGTCGGGGTGCTTCACTACCCGTGGCATGCGGACCATCCCGCCACCAAGGCAGGAGCCCCGTCGAGGGAGCCCGGCTCCCACAGCCCCCGGCGAGTCCGCACACTCGGCTCCTCGACCATCAGACAGACGTTAACCGACCGATGGTCGGTATACAAGACCACCGGTCGGATGCGGGCCGTCGACCTTGATGCGGACCTCCCGCTGCACCCCGGCCGAATAACGAAGGGACTTGTGCACATCAATATCCGAACATGCTGCGCCACCGTGATTTTGGCCAATCGCGGCTGCAGTGGCGCCGCTGCGGCTTTCGATTGACCACCCGCCCGCGCGGACACATCCGCGCGAGCATGTTGTACTTTTCCTGCGGTGCGGCCAATGGGCGCTCACCGCCATGGTCCTTCGATGGGAGTCAGCAGTGACCGGCGCGCAGGACCCGCGGGTAGGGACGATGTTCGGGCCCTACCGGCTCACGCGGCTGCTCGGTCGCGGTGGAATGGGCGAGGTCTACGAAGCCGAACACACCGTCAAACAGTGGACCGTCGCGCTGAAACTGATGTCGCACACCTTCAGCCAGGATCCCGTGTTCCGCAAGCGAATGGAACGCGAGGCCCTCATCACCGGCCGGCTGTTGGAACCCCACGTGGTCCCGATACACGACTACGGCGAAATCGACGGGCAGCTGTATCTCGAGATGCGGCTCATCGAGGGCGTCGACCTGGGCAGCATGCTCGAACGGGCCGGGCCACTGCCGGCACCGCGGGCGGTGGCCATCATCCGGCAGATCGCGTCGGCCCTGGACGCCGCCCATGCGGCCGGGGTGACCCACCGTGACGTCAAACCGCAGAACATCCTGATCACCGGCGACGACTTCGCTTATCTCGTCGACTTCGGGATCGCCAGCGCCAAGACCGACGAAAAGCTCACCCAACTGGGCACCGCGGTCGGCACGTTGAAGTACATGGCGCCCGAACGGTTTTCGAGTGAAGACGTGACGCCGCGCGCCGACGTCTACGCGCTGGCCTGCGTGCTCTACGAATGCCTGACCGCGACCCCGCCATATCGCGCCGACAGCACCGGGATGCTGATCAGCGCCCACATGATGCAGCCCATCCCCAAACCCAGCGAGCAGGGCGCCGGGGTGAGCCCGGCCTTCGACGCCGTGATCGCGGGCGGCATGGCCAAGAACCCGATCGAGCGCTACCCCACCGCCGGCGCCCTGGCCGAGGCCGCGCGGCTGGCGCTCAGCAGCCCCGAGCGCGAACGCGCGGACACGATCCTGCGCCAGAGCGAAATCCTCTCCCCCGCATCGGATTCCGAGCGGCCAGGCACATCGGCTAAGCGCAATCGCTGGCCGATCGTGGCCGCCGCCGCGGTGGTCGTCGTCGCCGTCTGCGCCGTCGGGCTCTGGCTCATCCTGAAACCCGCCGGCCAGCGGCACGCCAAGGCGACCGTCGCGAAGACCCCGCCGCCGTCGAGCGCCGCCCCCAATGACGACCAGGCCCGGCTGATCAGCCTGCTCCCGCCCGGCTACCTGGCCGGCACGTGCACGCCGGCGACCCCGGAGTCGGGCAGCATCTGGGTGCACGCGGTCGCGATGGTCACCTGCGGGCAGAACACCCAGCCCGGCGGTCCCAGCCACGCCACCTACGGGCTGTTCGCGACGCCCGACCCGTTGAAGCGGGCCTTCGAGAACGACATCGCCAACGTCAGCCTGGTGAACTGTCCCGGCGAGGGACGCTCACCGGTCAGCTGGCATTACGACCAGACCCCGAACGACATGGCCGGGCTGATCGCGTGCGGCACCTACAACAACCACCCGAACGTGATCTGGACCAACGACGCGAAACTGATGCTCAGCGACGTGTCCGGGGACCCGGCCACCGTTGAAGACCTGCACACCTGGTGGGACGCCTACGGTTGATCCCGCCGATCGGCGTCGGCGTCGGCGACGGTCAGGGGCAAGGCCAGCTCTTCGAGCGGGCGGCGTTCTGCCGCGATCCCGAGCCGCAATTCGACCAGCCCCGCGATCGCCATGACGGCGGCGCCGGTCAAGAACGACCAGACCACCTGACCGCGTTCCCCGGAACTGATCAGCTGCCCGAACAGCAACGGGCCGGTGATGCCGCCGATCGCGGTCCCCACCGCGTAGAAGAACGCAATCGCCAGCGCCCTGGTCTCCATCGGGAAGATCTCGCTGACCGTCAGATAGGCGGCGCTCGCGCCCGCGGAGGCGAGGAAGAACGCGACCGCGAGGACGCCGATGAACGCCCAGACCCCGCCGGTCTGGGTCACGAACAGGACCGCCAGGGCGGCGGCGACGACCGCGGACCCGATGTAGGTGGCCGTGATCATCGGCTTGCGCCCGATGGTGTCGAAGAGGTGGCCGAGCGCGAGCGGCCCGACGAAATTGCTGAGCGCCCAGAGGATGAAGAACAGCGGCACCTTCCCGGACGGCACTCCATAGAACCCGCTCAAGAGCGTGCCCAGATTGAACGTCACCCCGTTGTACAGGAACGCCTGCCCGGTGAACAGCGCCAGCCCCAGGATGGCGCGTTGCGGATAGAGCTTGAACGCCACCCGGGCGATTTCGCGGAACGAAATCGTCTCGCGCTGGCGGATTTTGAGCTCACGCCCGTGCGGCTCGGGCAGCGGCTCGCCGGTTTCCTGCCGCACCGCTTCCTCGATCTCGCCGACGATCCGCTCGGCCTCCTGGTCGCGGCCATGAATGAACAACCACCGCGGACTCTCCGGGACGTTGCGCCGGACGAGAAGGACGAAGATGCCGAAGATGGCGCCAATGCCGAAGGCGAGCCGCCAGCCGATGTTGGGCGCGAAGTTCGAGGTGTCGAGCAGGACGAGCGCACCGGCGGCCCCCGCGGCCGAGCCGAGCCAGTACGTGCCGTTGATGATCAGGTCGACGCGCCCGCGCAGGCGTGCGGGGATCAATTCGTCGATGGCCGAATTGATCGCGGCGTACTCGCCGCCGATGCCGGCGCCGGTGAAGAAGCGCGCGGCGAAGAAATACCAAGGGGCGAAAGCGAATGCGGTCGCGACTGTGGCCACCAGATAGACCGCCAGGGTCAGCATGAACAGATTGCGGCGCCCGAAGCGGTCCGTCAGGTGACCGAAGAACAGCGCGCCCAGGCAGGCACCGGCGATGTAGAACGCGGCGGCCAGGCCGATCTGCGCCGCGTTCAGGTCGATGCCGCTGCCCTTTTCGGTGAGGCGAGCGGACACGTTGCCCACCATCGTGACCTCGAGCCCGTCGAGGATCCACACCCCGCCGAGCCCGATGACGACGCGCCAGTGGAATCGGGACCACGGCAGCCTGTCCAGCCGCGCCGGCACGCGGGTCGTGATGGTTCCGGTTTGCACGCTTTCGCTCATCTGGCTCCTATCTGAGGTGATTGGAGAATTACCCAAGCGAGGCGCACAGCAAGCCTCAGCCGCGTTCGGCGCGCGACTCCTCTGGAGTCCAGGCTTGCGGCTGGCCCGGGTGGCCGGGGAACAGGAAGTCGATGAACGCCGCGGCCGTGGGCTGTGGTTCGTGGTTGGCCAGCCCTGGTCGTTCGTTGGCCTCGATGAAGGCGTACTCGGCGCCGGTGACGTCGGGCACCAGCAGGTCGATGCCCGTCACCGGGATGCCGATCGCCTCGGCCGCCGTCACCGCGACCCGGCACAGTTCCGCGTTCACCACCGCGGTGACGTCGTGGATCGTCCCGCCCTGGTGCAGGTTGGCGGTGCGCCGGACGCGAAGGCGGGTGCCCTGGGGCAGCACGTCGTCCAGCGTCCAGCCCGCCTCGGCGACCGTCGCCTCGGTGAGGTCGTCGAGCGGGATGCGGGACTCGCCACCGGTGGCCGCGGAGCGCCGCCGGCTTTCGGCGGCGATCAGGTCGCGAATGGTGTGCTCGCCGGTGCCGATGATCTCGGGCGGCATCCGCAGCGCGGCGGCCACCACCCGGCCGTCGATCACCACCAGCCGAAGGTCATCGCCCTGCACGCGCTGCTCGATCAGCACGTCGGGGTATTGCTGACAGGCGCGGGCCAGGGCGGCGGCCAGCTCCTCGGGGCCGTTGTCGGCGGTCACGCCGACCGTGATGCCCTTCCCCTGTTCGCCGCGGGTGGGTTTGACGACGACCTCCCCGACCTCGGTGAGGAAGTTGTAGTCGCCTTCGTCGAAGGTGGCCAGCCGGGCGCGGGGCACGGTGATGCCCGCCTCGGAGACGAGCCGGCGCGTCAGCCGTTTGTCGTCGCAGCGGCACATGGCGACCGCCGAGGTGTATTCGGACAGCGACTCCCGGGTGACCACGCTGCGGCCGCCGTGGGTGAGGCGCATCTCGCCGGTCTCGGCGTCGAGCACCTCCACCCAGATGCCGCGGCGCAGCGCCTCGTCGGCGATGATCCGGGCGTAGGGGTTGAGGTCGTCGACCGTCTCTGGCGGCGGGCTGAAAAGTGGCTCGTTGATGGCGTTCTTGCGCTTGATCGCCAGCACGGGCACGCGGCGGAAGCCCAGCTTCTCGTACAGGCCGATGGCGGCGGCGTTGTCGTGCGCGACCGACAGGTCCAAGTAGGCGCGGCCCGCGTTGCGGAAGCGCTCCGCGAGCGCCCGCGTGAGGGCGGCGCCGATCCCGGGGAGCCCGGCGGCCGGGTCGACGGCCAGCGTCCACAGGCTCGACCCCTGTTCGGGGTCGGAGAACAGCAGCTCGTGATCGACGCCGGTCACGGTGCCCACCACCGCGCCGTCTTCGTCGCGCACCGCCAGCAGGTAGGTCACCGCGGGCACATTCAGGTGGTTGCTCCAGATGACGTCGACCCCGGCCGGGACCATTCCGCAGCGCACGTAGACGCGGTTCATGGCGTCGGCGTCGACCGGATCGTTCAGCGTGCGCACGGTGACGCCCAGCGGCGCGGGCGACAGGTCTTCGGGCTTGGCATCGGTGAAGCGCAGCCGATAGGTGTGGCTGGGATCGATGAAGAGTTCGGTCGGCGCTTCGGCGACCACCACGTGGGATTCGCGTGCGTAGATGCAGATGTCGCGGCGGCCGGGTCCCTCCCGGCGCAGCGCCTCGACGAGCTGGTGGGAGTCGGCGAAGGTCTGGCCGAATATCAGCCGGCCCCAGCCCAATTCGAGCTCGACATCCTTGGCCATCGCCTCCACCAGCTCCGGCGGCGAGGCGTCGTGGAGGCCCATCGTGATCGCCTCGGTGTGGTCGCCGGGGGGATCGGTCACGGTCATGCCACCGGGCCCGTGATGCCGTGCCGCTGCAGCCAGAGCTCGAGCAGGGCGAGCTGCCAGAGTTCGTTGCCGCGCAACGGCGTCAGCTTGCCGTTGGGGTCGGCCAGCAGGGCGTCGACCGCCTCCGTGCGAAACAGGCCGCGCTCCTTGGCAACTGGCGCATAGAGTGCATCGCGCACCATGTCGAGGTAGGGCCCTTCGAGGTGGGTCAGCGCGGGGACCGGGAAGTATCCCTTGGGGCGGTCGATGACGTCCGACGGAATCACCCGTCGCGCAGCCTGTTTGAGCACGCCCTTGCCTTCGTGGGCGATCTTCAGTTCCGGGGGGCAGGTCGCCGCCAGCTCGACGAGCTCGTGGTCGAGGAAAGGCACCCGGCCCTCCAGGCCCCACGCCATGGTCATGTTGTCGACCCGTTTCACCGGGTCGTCCACCAGCATCACGGTGGTGTCGAGCCGCAGCGCGCGATCGACGCCTGTCTCGGCGCCGGCGCGCGCGAAGTGCTCGGTGACGAAGCGCTCACTCGGGTCACCCGGGGCCATGATGCCCGGCCCGAGCAGGCCTGCCAGTTCCGCCGAATCGCGGTCGAAGAAGGCGCCGCGGTACTCGGCGACCGCGCCCTCCAATGAGGCGGCGGCCGGCGAGCCCATCGGCGGGTACCAGTGATAGCCGGCGAACACCTCGTCGGCGCCCTGGCCCGACTGCACGACCTTCACGTGGCGCGCCACTTCCTGGCTGAGCAAGTAGAAGGCTACACAGTCGTGGCTGACCATCGGCTCGCTCATCGCGCCGATCGCCCCGTCGAGCGCGGGCAGCATCCGGTCGGTTTCGATGCGGATCTGATGGTGGTCGGTTTCGAAGCGGCGGGCGATGATGTCTGACCACCGGAACTCGTCGCCCGCCACGCCACCGGCCGACTCGAAGCCGATGGAGAAGGTCATCAGGCCGTGCTGGCCCGCCTCCGCGAGCAGGCCGACGATCAGGCTCGAGTCGACACCGCCGGACAACAGGCAGCCGACCGCCACGTCGGCGACCAGCCGGCGTTTGACCGCGACGCGAAGCGCGTCCAGCACCGCGTCTTCCCAGTCGGTTTCCGACCAGCCGGCGCGGTCGTCGTGCCGGGTGAAGTCGGGGGTCCAGTACGTGGTGATGGTGCGCCGGCCGTCGGGCTCGATGGCGACAAGCGAAGCGGGCGGCACCTTGCGGACGCCCCGCAGGATGGTCAGGGGCGCGGGGACCACCGAGTGAAACGTCATGTAGTGGTGCAACGCGATCGGGTCGATGCGGGTGTCCACCCCGCCGCCGGCCAGCAACGCGGGCAGGGCCGAGGCGAACCGGACGCGGTGGCTGTCCTCGGTCAGGTAGAGCGGTTTGATCCCCAGCCGGTCGCGACCGAGCAGCACCCGGCCGCTGTCGCGTTCGACGATCGCGAAGGCGAACATGCCGTGCAGGTGGCTGACGAAGTCATCGCCCCAGTGGTGGTAGCCCTTGATCAGGACTTCGGTGTCACTGTGCGAGAAGAACCGGTAGCCGTGTCCGGTGAGTTCGTGGCGCAGCTCTTTGTAGTTGTAGATGCAGCCGTTGAAGGCGATGGCCAGACCCAGTTCCGGGTCCACCATCGGCTGGGCGCCGGCCTCGCTCAGGTCGATGATCTTGAGGCGACGATGACCGAGCGCGACACGGCCCTGTGACCAGGCGCCGGAAGCGTCGGGACCCCGTCGCGCCATCACGGCGGCCATTGCTGACACCGCTGCTACATCGGGGACCTGCCCGTCGAGCCGTACCTCCCCGGTGACTCCGCACACTCCTTGAACCATACCGAAGGGGGTTCCGGCGCACCCGTACGGCCACTGTGAAATGGGTCGGCGCGCAGCTCGCACCGGCTTCCGGGGGCCGACGGCGGCAAATCGGGCGCGGATTATCGGTGGGAGGGCCGGAGTTTGCCCGCGCCGGCCGCCGCGACGGTTAAATCTTGGTTTCGCTCCGCTCTCGCCGGTGGCCGCCCCGCGCGAGGTGCGCCTCGCCGCTGCGCCGGCGCGCGGATCGTGCGCGCCGGGGGTGGCGAATGGAAATGCCCGCCGCACAGGGATTTTGATACCCGCGTGGCGCTGTGCCGCGCGGCGTGCTGGGGCACGAGCCGCCAATCGCCCGGGAAAACGGGGCCGATCTCTGTGAGGTGGCGCGGTTGAAGCCGCCGGGAAAAATGCGTCGATTCTGGCTAATGTTCAGCCACCGTTAAGGCGTAGAGCCCAGATGCCACATCGAGGAACATCGTGACCCGAACAATTGCGCGCCTTGGGAACTGGTCGGCAATAGTCGCGCTCGCGGGCGGCGCCGCGGTGTTTTTCGCGACGCCGGCGTCGGCCGATCAAAAAGACGATTCGTTCATCTCGGAGATTCAGCGCAACGGGATTGTCTTTACCGACCGCGGAGCGGCAATCGCCGCGGGACATAACATGTGCGCCGGACTCGATTCGGGGAAGACGCCAACCTCGTTGGTGCTGAACGTGGTACGGGCCACCGACCTGTCGGCGCACGAGGCCGGCTATCTTCTCGGCGCCTCAGTCGCGTCCTATTGCCCCCAACACAGAGGCGCTATCGGCACCCCGGTCTCCTGAGGGTCTCCTGAGGGTCTCCTGACCATTATCCGGCGCGCTCGCCGGGCAGCTTGTCGTCCCGCGACGCCACCGCTTGCTGACCACCCTGGGCCAGTTCGAGCCGGCGCTCCGCGAGGACCAGCAGATGCCTGAGTCGCTGTCCGTACAGCCCCACCGAATCGTGGGTCAGCATGTCGTCGTGCGCGCAGTCGATGGAGTACGTGAGAATCTCCCCGGAGACAAGCGGCCGCCACGACTGGGACAGGAACCCATCGCGGTCTGCCCCGTCCCCCGCGGCGGAGAAGATGGTGATGTCGCCCTGGAAAACGCCGGGCCGGTGAGTTCGGAACCGGTCGATGTTCTGGCGAAGATTTTCGGAGAGCAGGTCGACAAGCCGCCTGGATCGCGAGGCTTCCGGCAGCTGTAGTTCGCCCACCGCGTCCTCGGGCGGGGCGCCACCGCCGTTCATGGTGGGTTGGGCGTCGAGCAGGATCAGGCGGCCGATCACGCCTCCGCGCCGCTGCAGCTCCACCGCGAGTTCGTGCGCGATCACCCCGCCGAACGACCAGCCCAGCAGGTTGTAGGGCCCGGAGGGATGGATCTCCTGCAGCCTGTCGGCATAGTTCTCCGCCATCTCGCGGATCGATCGCGGTTCGGTCTCCCCGCCCTGCCGGGTCTGCTGGACACCGATGATCGGGCAGTCCAGGTAGCTGCCGAGCACCTGATACGGCCAGCTCACGCCGCCCGCGGGGTGAATGCAGAACAACGGAGTGCCGGCGCCCTGCTTCAGGGTCTGAATGGGTACGACGTCCTGGGTGGCGGTCGTGTCCGTGCCCAGGCGCTGGCTCAGGGTCGCGACGGTGGGCGCGTCGAACAGGGTGCGTACGGCAAGGTCGACAACCAGGTTGGTGTTGATCGTCGCGATCAAGCGCATCGCGGAAATGCTGTCGCCGCCCAGGTCGAAGAAGGAGTCGTCGACACCGACCCGCTCGACCCCGAGCACCTGAGCGAAGATGCCGGCAAGGATCTCCTCGGTTGCGTTCGACGGGGCCCGATATCCACCGCCGGCGTACTCGGGCGCCGGCAGGGCGCGGGTGTCCAACTTGCCGTTGGGCGTCAGCGGTAACGCGTCGAGTCCCACCACGGCCGTGGGAACCATGTAGCCCGGCAGTCGCCCGGCCAGCGCGGTGCGCGCCTCGGCGGGATCGACCGTTCCGGTGACGTAGCCGACCAGGCGTTTGTCCCCGGGGCGGTCCGCACGGGCGATCACCACGGCCTGCTGCACGCCGTCCAACCGGGCGAGCGCCGCCTGGACCTCGCCCAGTTCGATGCGGTAGCCGCGGATCTTGACCTGCTCGTCGGCGCGAGCCACATACACCAGCTGCCCGTCGGCACCCCAGAGCACCAGGTCACCGGTGCGGTACATGCGAGCCCCGGGTTCGCCGAACGGGCAGGCCACAAACCGCGAACCGGTCAATCCGGCGCGCTTGAGATATCCCGCGGCCACCCCGGTACCGGCCACGTACAACTCGCCCACTACGCCGGGGGCCACCGGCCGCAGCCAGCCGTCCAGCACGAACAACCCGGCGCCGGGCACCGGCGAGCCGATCGGCGGCGTTCCCGAGCCCGCCGCGAGCGGAGCGCTGATCGCCACGCACATCGTCGTCTCGGTCGGGCCGTAGGCGTTGACCATCACCCGCCCCGGCGCCCAGCGATCGACCACCTCGGGTGGGCAGGCCTCCCCGGCCATCACCAGCGCCACCGAATCCAGGCCGGCCGGGTCCAGCGCCGCGACCGCCGACGGCGTCTGGGTCAGCACGCTGACCTTCTGGTCGACCAGTAAGGCGCGGAAGTCCTCCGGTGAGCGCACCACCGACTCGGGCACCACCACCACGCGTCCGCCGCGCAGCAGCGGGGCGAAGATCTCCCACACCGACACGTCGAAGGCGTACGAGTGGCACTGCGTCCACACGCCCGGGGCCGGCAGGCCGGCGTCGAGCGAGCCGATGAGTTGCGTCACGTTACGGTGCGTGACCGCAACACCTTTCGGAACCCCGGTGGTCCCCGAGGTGTAGATGATGTAGGCGATGCCGTCCGCCGCGGGTGCGGGCGGCGCCGTGCGCGGATAGCCGTCGATCTCCGGGTCCTCGATGTCGATGACCCGCACGCCGCTGCCGTCCAGCCGCGACAGCAGTCCCGCGGTGGTGACCGCGGCGATCGGCGCGGCATCCTGGAGCATGAATCTGATCCGCGCGGCCGGGGCGGCCGGGTCGACCGGCAGGTACGCCGCCCCCGTCTTGAGCACCGCCAGGCTGGCCACGATCGCCTGCGCCGAACGCGAAAACAGCAGCGCCACAGACTGTCCCGGGCCGGCGCCCTCGGCGATCAACAGGTGCGCCAACCGGTTCGCCGCCTCGTCCAGCTCCCGGTACGTCATGGACAGCCGGCCCCAGCCGATCGCCACGGCGTCCGGCTGGTGGGCGACCTGTGCGGCGAACAGCTCCACGATCGAGACGGGCGGGGGTGTCGGCCGGGTCAGCGCTGCCCGGTTGCCGATTTCATCCAGGCGGGCATGCTCTGGCCCGTCCAGCAGGTCGACCGAGGAGAGCCGCCGGGCCGGGTCGGTGGTCATCGCCACCAGCACCCGCTGCAGTCGCGCGGTGAGCGCCTCGATGGTGCGCGCGTCGAAGACGCCGGCGTCGTATTCCACTCTGAGGCCGAGTTGTTCGCCGGATAGGGCGGCCTGCATCGTCAGGGGGTAGTGGTTGCGCTCGAAGACGTTGAAGTCGGTGATGGACAGCTCGTGGTTGACCGCCATCGCGGATGTTTCCAGCGGATAGTTCTCGTAGGCGAAGAGCGTGTCGAACAGCTTCTCGTGACCGGTCATCCGGTGGATTTCGCTGAGCGACAGGTGCTCGTGCTCGAGGGTGTCGTTGTGGGCGGTTTGCAGCTGGTCCAGTAGCTCCGTGGTGGTGGTCGCCGGGGTGATGTTGGCGCGCACCGGGATCGTGTTGATCATCAGGCCAACCATCGACTCGGCGCCGGCGACCTCGGCGGACCGGCCCGACACCGTGGTGCCGAACGCGACGTCGTGGTTGCCGGTGAGCCACGTCAGCAGCTGCGCCCACGCGGCCTGCAGCACGGTGCTGACCGTGGTCTGGTGGGAGCGGGCCAGCTCGCCGAGCGCCCGGGTGGTTTCGGCCGGCACCGTGAACGTCGTGAGGCCGCGGGCACCCAGCTCCAACTTGTGTGGCGGCGCGACTAGCGTCGGGGTGTCGAAGCCGACGAGCACCCGGCCCCACGCCGCCCGCGCGGCATCGGCGTCGCGGTCGGCCAGCCAGGTGACGAACCGGCGATACGGCGGCGGCGGAGCCAGCCGCTGCCCGGTGAGGCTGGCGAATGTCTCGTTCACCAGGATGGGAACCGACCAACCGTCGAGCACGATGTGGTGAATGGTCAGCACCAGCCGGTGCCGGTTCGGCGCGGTGCGGATCATGGCCACCCGGAAGGCCGGCCGGTCGGCCAGGTCGTAGACCGCGGCGCGCTCGGCGGCGCAGATTTCCCCGATGCCCTCGTCGGCGCCCTGGCGGCCGTCGAGCTCGACGTACCGCCATGCCATCGCCGGGTTGGCGGGGATGATCTGCACCGGCTCGTCTGGCCGGTCCCAGAACCGGGCGACCAGGTGCGGATGCCGGTCAACGACGGTTTGCACCGCGTCGCGCAGGCTGTCCCGGTCCAGCGGGCCGGTGACGCTGATGTCCAGCTGCACGACGTACAGGTCACTGGAATCCTGGCCGCTGCCCCGCCTGGTGGTCGCGTGGAAGAGCAGACCCTGCTGCAGGGGGGTCAACGGCAACACGTCGGCAATCCGGTGTTGCCGCTCGAGCTCGTCGATCTCCTGCTGGAGCAAACGGGCCGGGAGGATGTCCGACGGGGTCAGTCCGCCGCCACCCGATCGCACGTGGGCGCAGATACCGCTCAGCGCCTCGAACCACAGCCCGCTCAGCCGGGCGAGTTGCTCGCGGTCCAGTACCGAGGGCGCCCACGTCCAGTTGGCGTGCAGCTGCGGGCCGGCCTCGGTCTCGGCGGTGCCCGCGTTGAGGTCCACGGTGTGCATGAGCGGCATGGGCACCGCCGTGCTGGTGCCGGTCACCGACGAGCCGTCTCGCGAGATTCGCCACAACTCGTCCGACAACTCGGCGGCCGCGCCGCCCAGCCGGCCCAGGTAGTTGAAGCCGATCGCCGGGTCGGAGCCGTGCAGGTCGACATCGTCGTTCAGGTAGCGCAGCAGCCCGTAGGTCAGGGGGTCCGGCTGCGCGCGCAGCTGTTCCTTGGCCTGCTTGAGCACGGCGCCCAGCGCGGGGTCACCGGAAACCACGCGCTCCCAAGGCAATTGATCCACCGCCAAGGACACCGGGTACTTGGTGGTGAACCACCCGACCGTGCGTGACAGGTCCACTCCGGCGGCGAGTTCCTCGTGTCGGCCGTGGCCCTCGACGTCGATGCCGACCGGCCCGCCGCCGGGAAGGTCGCCGCCAAGGAACACCGCCCAGGCCAGGGCGTAACCGATCAGCAGGATGTCGTTGACGCCGGCGTGGAAGGCCGCCGGCGCCTCTCCGAGCAGCGTGCGGGTGGTCTCCACGTCCAGCGCCACCGACAGGTGCTCGGCGGTCTCGTAGGTGTCCGTCTCGGGGCGCACCCCCGGTAGCGCGGGCGGCGTCGCCGCGATCCGCTGCCAGGCGCCGGCCTGCTCCACCACTGCCGGGTCATGCGCGTGCTCGCCCAGTAGGGCCGCCCAGCGGGCGAACGACGTCCCACCCGGCGGCAACGCCACCGGCTGCCCGCCGCGATGCTGCGCCCAAGCAATGTTCAAGTCTTCCAACAGGATTCGCCAGGACACCCCGTCGACGGCGAGGTGGTGGATGATCAGCACCAGCTGTCGGGTGGAGACCGCCCACAGCGCGCTCAGCACCACCCCGTCGGCCGGGTTCAGCCGCGAGCGCGCCGCGGTCACGGCGGCGTCCGATAACACGTCCACCGCGTGCAAGTGGTCGGCGGCATCGACCGATCCCGCCTCGGGCACGGTCAGCGACCACTCGTCGTGCACGCGCAGCCGCAGCATGGCGTGCCGGTCCAGCAGGGCCTGCAGCACCGCCACCACGTCGGTCTCGGTGACCCCGGCGGGAGCCTCGACCACCATCGTCTGGTTGAACTGGTCGACCGGACCGCCTGCCCTTTCTATGCCCTGCAGCCACCGGATGATCGGCGTTGCCGATAGTTCCCCGATGCCCTCGTCGGTCGCGCCGGGGTCGCCGTCGGCGGCGCCGACGACGCGGGCCAGCCGGGCCACGGTCTGCTCGACGAAGATGTCGCGCGTCCGGCACGTCAGACCGGCGGCCCGCGCCCGCGTCACCACTTGCATCGACGAGATGCTGTCGCCGCCCAGGTCGAAGAAGGAGTCGTCGACGCCGATCCGCTCGACGCCGAGCACCTGGGCGTAGATGCCGGCCAAGGTCTCCTCGACGGGACTGCTCGGGGCCCGGTAGCGATCGACCTCCCGGTATTCGGGCGCCGGCAGGGCGCGAGTGTCGAGCTTGCCGTTGGGTGTCAGCGGCAGCGCGTCGAGCGTCACCACGGCCACCGGAACCATGTACGCGGGGAGCCGGTCGGCCAGCCGGGCGCGTAGCTCGGCGGGGTCCGCCGAACCGGTGACGTAGCCGACCAGGCGCTTATTACCGGGCCGGTCCTCGCGGGCGATGACGGCGGCCTGCGCGACCCCGGTCAAACCGGTTAGCGCCGTGCGGATTTCGCCGAGCTCGATGCGGTAGCCGCGGATCTTGACCTGCTCGTCGGCGCGGCCCAAGTACTGCAGCTGCCCATCGGAGCCCCAGCAGACCAGGTCGCCGGTGCGATACATGCGTGCCCCTGGGCCGCCGAATGGACAGGCGACAAACCGCGACGCCGTCAGCGCCGCCCGGCGCCAGTACCCGCGGGCCAGCCCGGCGCCGGCCACGTACAGCTCGCCGACCACGCCGGGTGGCACCGGCCGCAGGGATTCGTCGAGCACGAACAACGCCGCCCCGGCGACCGGGGAGCCGATCGGAACGACGGCCGAGCCGGGGGCAAGCGGCGCGCTGATCGCCGCGTACACCGTGGTTTCGGTGGGTCCGTAGGCGTTGATCATCACCCGTCCGGGCGCCCACCGGTCGACCAGCTCGGTCGGGCAGGCCTCGCCGGCCACCACCAGGGCCGCCGACTCCAGCCCCCGCGGGTCGAGCATCGCTGCGGCGGAAGGGGTTTGGCTCAGCACGCTGACCCGCTCGGCGACCAGCAACTCGTGCAGGTCCTCCGGGGATCGCACCACCGCGTCGGGGATCACCACCAGGCGGCCGCCGCGCAACAGCGCGCCGAAGATCTCCCACACCGACACGTCGAAGCCGTAGGAATGCCACTGCGACCACACGCCGGCGTCCGGCAGGCTGGCGTCCACCGTCGCCATCAGCTGCGTCACGTTGCGGTGGCTGACCGCCACACCCTTGGGCACCCCGGTGGTTCCCGAGGTGTAGATGAGGTAGGCGACGTCCTCCGCGCTCGGCGCCGGCAACGCGATGACGGGCTGGGCGTCGACGGCGGGATCGTCCACGTCGATGACCGCCACGTCGTACCCGTCGAGCCGGTCGGCAAGGGCGGCGGTGGTGACCACCGCGACGGGCGTGGCGTCGGCGAGCATGAAGCCGATCCGGGCGGCCGGATGCGCGGGATCGATTGGCAGATAGGCCGCCCCGGTCTTGAGCACCGCCACGATCGCCACGATCGCCTCGGCCGCGCGATCGAACAGCAGTGCCACGCACTGTCCCGGGGCGGCGCCGCGGCCGGCCAGCAGGTGGGCCAACCTGTTGGACGCCTGGTCGAGCTCGCGATACGTCCACGACCGGGTACCGCTGCTGAGCGCAGGCGCATCCGGCGTGCGCGCCGCCTGGGCGGCAAAGGATTCCGGAATCGACGTCGGCGCGTTTGCCGGCGCGGCCAGCGCCGCCCGGTTGCCGATCTCGTCCAGCCGGGCCCGTTCATCCGCATCGAGCAGGTCGACCGACGACACGGGGCGGGCGGGATCGGTGGTCATCGTCGCCAGCACCCGCTGCAGGCGCCCGACCAGTGTCTCGATGCTGTCCGCGTCGAACACGTCGGTGCGGAATTCCACCCGCCCGCCGATCCCGGCGGGCTCGTCGGTCTCGGTCCAGCGCTCGGTCATCGAGAAGGTCAGGTCCATGCGGGCGACCTGGGTGTCCAGCGGTATCGGGGTGACCCGAACGTCGCCCAGGGCCAGCCCGGTCGCGGGGTCGTTGTCCTGCCCGCCGAAGTTCTGCCAAGCCAGCATCACCTGAATCAGCGGGTGATGGGTGAGGCTTCGGGTCGGGTTGACGCGCTCCACCAGCACCTCGAAGGGCACGTCCTGATGCTCGAAGGCCTCCACGCTGCGCGCGCGCACCCGGTCCAACAGCTCGGTGAAGGTGGGGTTGCCGGACATGTCGACGCGCAGCACCAGGGTGTTGACGAAGAATCCGACCAAGTCGTCGAGTGCGGGGTCGCGCCGCCCGGCGATCGGAAAGCCCACCGCCACATCGCTACTCGCGCTCAGCTTGGCCAGCAGCACCGCCAGAGCGGCCTGCACCACCATGAAGCTGGTCGCATTGTGTTCGCGGGCCACCGCCGAAATCTGCTGCTGCAAGTCGGCCGGCCAGTCGATCGCCACCGTAGCCCCGTGCTGGTCGGCCACCTGCGGGTAGGGGCGGTCGGTGGGCAACTGCAACCGCTCCGGCATGCCGGCCAGGGCCTCTTCCCAATAGGCCAGCTGGGCGGCGATGCGGCTGTCGCTGTCCTTCAGGTCGCCGAACTGGGCGCGCTGCCACAACGTGTAATCCACGTACTGGACCGGCAATTCGTCCCACTCGGGGGCCTGCCCCGCGCATCGGCTGGCGTACGCGACGCCGAGGTCGGCGGCCAGCGGCCGCAGCGACCAGCCGTCGGCGGCGATGTGGTGCACCACGGCCACCAGCACGTGTTCGTCGTCCGCGACGCGGAAGACCCAGGCGCGCAACGGAATATCGGTCGCCAGGTCGAAGGTGCCGCGTGCCGCGGCCTTGACGGCCTCGTCCAGCCGGCCCGCCGACCAGCCGCTGGCGTCGACGACCTGCCAGCCGAAATCGGCTCGCTCCGCGGGGATGACCACCTGCTGGGGCGTTCCCTCGGGCGCGGCGAACACGGTGCGCAGGCTCTCGTGGCGGGCCACCACGTCGGCCAGCGCCGCACCGAGCGCGTCGGCGTCGAGCCGACCACGCAGGCGCATTGCCGCCGCCATGTTGTAAACCGGTGACGGGCCTTGCAATTGGTCCAGGAACCACAGCCGGCTCTGGGCGAACGACAGCGGGACGACCGCCGGCCGGGGGCCGGCCACCAACGGCTCGAGCCGGCCGGCGCCCTCCCCGATCCGGGGTGCCAGCTGGGCGATGGTGGGCGCCTCGAACACGGCGCGCACCGACAGGTACTCGTCTAGGTCGGTGTTGACCGCGGCGATCAGACGCATCGCCAGGATGCTGTCGCCGCCCAGGTCGAAGAACGACTGGTCGATCCCGACGCGATCGACCCCGAGCACCTGGGCGTAGATCCCGGCCAGGATCTCCTCGGTGGGATTGGTGGGGGCGCGATAGCCCGAGGCGGTGTATTCGGGAGTGGGGAGGGCGCGGGTGTCGAGTTTGCCGTTGACCGTCACGGGTAGCGCCTCGAGCACCACGATCCCGGCCGGGACCATGTAGCCCGGCAGCCGCTCGGCCAGCGCGGCGCGCATTGTGGCCGGCTCGGCGGCTCCGGTGATGTAGCCGACTAGTCGCTTATCGCCGGGGCGGTCCTCGCGGACGACGACCACCGCTTCGTCGACGCCGTCCAAAGCGGCGAGGGCCGAGCGGATCTCGCCGATCTCGATGCGGTAACCGCGGATCTTGACTTGCTCGTCGGTGCGTCCGACGTACTGCAGTTGGCCGTCGGTGCCCCAGCGCACCAGGTCCCCGCTGCGATACATCCGTTGTCCGGGCTCGCCGAACGGGCAGGCCACGAACCGCGATGCGGTCAAGTCGGGCCGGCGCACGTATCCCAGGCCCACCCCGCGCCCGGCGACATACAACTCCCCGATCACCCCGACCGGCACGGGCCGCAACCAGCCGTCCAGCACGAACAGTCCTGTCCCTGGCACCGCCGAACCAATCGGCGGCGCACCGGATTTCGCGGTCAGCGGGGTGCTCATGGACGCGAAGATCGTGCTCTCGGTCGGGCCGTAGACGTTCATCATCGCCCGCCCTGGTGCCCAGCGGTCCACCAGCTCCGGGGGTACGGGCTCCGCGCCGATCACCAGCGCCGCGGAGTCCAGGCCTTCCGGTGACAGCATGCGAACGGCCGCCGGGGTCTGACTCAACACCGTCACCTTCTCGGCCACCACCAACGCATGAAAATCCTTCGGCGAGCGCGCCACGGCCTCCGGGACCACCACCAGTCGCCCGCCGTGCAGCAGCGCCCCCCAGATCTCCCACACCGAGAAATCAAACGCATACGAATGGAACTGGGTCCACACCTGCCCGGGCGCCAACGCCACCCCCACCGCCGGGGCGTCGAACAACCGGGTCACATTGGCGTGGCTGACCGCCACCCCCTTGGGCACCCCGGTGGTCCCCGAGGTGTAGATGATGTGCGCGACATCCTCAGGATCCGGGCCCGGGGGCGCCGTGGCGGGCTGCGACTGCAGTGCGGGGCTGTGCACGTCGATGACCGGCAACACATGCCCGGCCAGCTTGTCGGCCAGCGCGACCGTGGTCACCGCGGCCACCGGCGCGGTGTCGGTCAACATGAACTCGATGCGCGCCTCGGGCAACCCCGGATCGATCGGCAAATATGCCGCCCCGCTCTTGAGCACCGCCAGGATCGCCACGATCGCCTCGGCCGAGCGGTCCAACAACACCGCCACCGACTCCCCCGGACCCGCACCCCGGGCAATCAACCCATGCGCCAACCGATTCGACGCCTCATCCAACTCCCGATACGACAACGAACGACCCGCACACCGCACCGCCACCGCCCCCGGCGCACGCACCACCTGCGCCGCGAACAACCCCGGAATCGACGCCGGGGCCCACGGCTGGGACAGCGCCGCGCGGTTGCCGAATTCGTCCAGCCTGCGGTGTTCGTCGGCGTCCAGCGCGTCCGTCGCCGACAGCCGCCGCCCCGGGTCGGTGGTCATGGCCACCAGCACCCGGCGCAGCCGCTCGATCAGCGTCCCGATGGCGTCCGTGTCGAAAACGTCGGTGTCGTATTCGACGCGCAGGCGCAGTTCGTGTCCCGGCTGGGCCTGAATCGTCAGCGGGTAGTGGGTGGATTCCCGGCTGGCGATGTCGGTGATGGACAGCTCCTGGTCACCCGCCAGCGCCGCGGCGTCGATCGGATAGTTCTCGAAGGCGAACAGGGTGTCGAACAGCTTGTCCTGACCGGCGATGCGGTGAATCTCGTTGAGCGCCAAGTGCTGATGGTCGAGGGTGTGGTTGTAGGCGGCCTGCAGCTGCTCGAGCAGGTCGGCGGCGGTGGTCGTCGGGGTGATGTTCGCCCGCACCGGCACCGTGTTGATCAACAGGCCGACCATCGAGTCCGCACCGGGGACCTCGGCCGGCCTGCCCGAGACCGTGGTGCCGAACGCGACGTCGTGCTGACCGGTCAGCCAGCACAACAGTTGGGCGTAGCACGCCTGCAGCACCGTGTTGACGGTGGTGTGGCACGAGCGGGCCAGCTCGCCGACGGCCCGGGTGAGGTCGGCCGGCAGCCCGAACGTCTGAACGCCTTGCTCCCCCGGCTGGAGCCTGTCCTGGCGACCGACCAAGGCCGGGGCGTCGAAGCCGGCGAACACCTCGCCCCAGGCGGCGCGGGCGGCGTCGCGGTCGCGGGCGGCCAGCCAGCTGACGAAGCCGCGGTAGGGAGCGGCCGCGGGCAGTCGCTGGCCGTAGTAGCCGGCGAAGATCTCGCGGAGCAGGATCGGCATCGACCAGCCGTCGAGGACGATGTGGTGGTTGGTCAGCACCAGCCGGTGCCGGTCCGGCGCCGTGCGGATCAAGGCCACCCGGAAGGGCGGCTGGTTGGCAAGGTCGCACACGGCGGCGCGCTCGGCGGCGCAGAGCCGCGCCACCCGCTCCTCGATGTCGGGGTCGCCGTCCAGTTCCAGGTACTGCCAGGCCGCCGCCGGATCGGTGGCGATGACCTGCACCGGCTCGTCGAACTGGTCGAAGAATCGGGCCACCAGGTTCGGATGCCGCTTGACCATCGCGTGCACGGCGTCACGCAGGCGGTCAGGGTCGAGCGGGCCGCTGACCGTGATGTCGAGCTGTCCCGCGTAGAGGTCGCCGGAATCCTGTCCGGCCCCCTGCACGGTGTTGGCGTGGAACAGCAGCCCCTGCTGCACCGGGGTCAGCGGTAGCACGTCGGCGATGTGGCATTGCCGCTGCAGCTGGTCGATCTGCTTCTGGCTCAGGCGAGCGGGCGCGACGTCCGACGGCGTCAAACCGCCGCCACCGGAACGCACGTGGGCGCAGATTCCGGCCAGGGCCTCGAACCACAGCCGGCTCAGCCGCGTGACTCGGTCCTCGTCCAGCGTCGACGGCGCCCACGTCCAATTGGCGTGCAGCCGGGGGCCGGCCTCGGAGTCGACGGTGGCCGCGTTGAGCTCCAGCGTGTGCATCAGCGGCATGGGTATCGCCGCGGCGGCCGCGGTGACCGACCCCTGCACGGGTCGCCACATCTCCTCGGAGAGCTCAACCGATCCGCCTTGGCGCCCAAGATAATTGAACCCGATCGTCGGGTCGGGACTGTCAAGGTCGGCGTCGGCGTTGAGGTAGCGCAGCAACCCGTAGGTCAGCGAATCCGGAAGGGCGCGCAGTTGCTCCTTGGCGTCCTTGAGCACCGCGCCCAACGCCGGGTCTCCGGAAACGACTTGCGCCCAGAGCAATTCACCCGTGGCCAGAGACACCGGGTACTTGGCGGTGAACCACCCCACGGTGTGGGACAGGTCGAGGTCGCGGCCCAGGTCCTCGTTGCGGCCGTGGCCCTCCACGTCGATGCCGATCGGCGCCCCGCCGGTGCCCAGGAATTCCGTCACCGCCAGGACGAACGAGATCAGCAGGATGTCCTGGACGCCGGCGTGGAAAGCCGCCGGCACCTGACCGAGCAGCATGCCGGTGGTCTCGGCATCCAGTTCCACCGAGAGATGCCCGGCGGTGGCGAAGGTGTCCGCCTCGGGCCGCACCGCGGGCAGCGCTGCGGGGGTGGCCGCCACGTGCTGCCAGGTGCCCAGTTGGTCCACCACGTCCGGGTGGCTCGCGCACTCGGCCAGCTGCGACGCCCACCGGGCGAATGACGTGCCCGTTACCGGTAAGGCCACCGGCTGGCCCAGGCGGTGCTGGGCCCAGGCAATATTCAAGTCCTCCAACAGGATTCGCCAGGACACTCCATCGACGGCCAAGTGGTGGATGATCACCACCAGCTGGCCGGTGGAGGTGGCCCACAGCGCGCTCAGCATCACCCCGGCCGCCGGGTTCAACCGCGACCGCGCCTCGACCAGCGCGGCGTCGGACAACTCGGCCACGGTATGCAGGCAGTCGCGGGCGTCCACCGAACCGGGCTCAGGTACCGTCAGCGACCATCCGTCGCCGACTCGCAGGCGCAGCATGCCGTGCCGGTCGAGCAATGCCTGCAGCACCACCAGCACGTCGGTCTCGCCCACCCCGGCGGGGGCCTGCACCAACATGGTCTGGTTGAACTGGCCGACCGGCCCGCCTGCCCTTTCTACGCTTTGCAGCCAATGCATGATCGGCGTGGCGGTCACCGGCCCCACGCCCTCGTCGGCCACGTCGGTGCCGGCGTCGGCGACCTCGGCCACCCGCGCCAGCCGGGCAACGGTCTGCTCGACGAAGATGTCGCGCGTCCGGCAGATCAGCCCGGCGGCGCGCGCCCGCGTCACCACCTGCATCGACGAGATGCTGTCGCCGCCGAGGTCGAAGAAGGAGTCGTCGACGCCGACGCGGTCGAGCCCCAGCACCTGGGCGTAGATGCCGGCGAGTATCTCCTCGACGGCGTTGTCCGGGGCGCGGTATTGGTCGCCGTCGGAGTACTCCGGTGCGGGCAGCGCGCGGGTGTCGAGCTTGCCGTTGGGCGTGAGCGGGAGCGCGTCGAGCACCACCACGGCGGCGGGGATCATGTACGCCGGCACCCGCTCGGCCAGCGCGGCGCGAACCCCGGCCGGATCGGCCGTCCCGGTGACGTAGGCGACCAGGCGCTTATCACCGGGGCGGTCCTCGCGGGCGATGACCACCGCCTGCTCCACCCCATCCAGCCACGCCAGCGCCGCCCGCACCTCGCCGAGCTCGATGCGATAACCGCGGATCTTGACCTGCTCGTCGGCGCGGCCGAGGTAGTCGAGCTGCCCGTCGGCGCGCCAGCGCACCAGGTCCCCGGTGCGGTACATGCGGGTGCCGGCTCCGCCGAACGGGCAAGCCACGAACCGCGACGCGGTCAGACCCGACCGCTGCCAATATCCGCAGGCCACACCGGCACCGGCCACGTACAGCTCGCCGATCACACCAACGGGCACCGGGCGCAGCCGCCCGTCGAGGACGAACAACGCGCCGCCGGGCACCGGCGACCCGATCGGCACCACGCCTGACTCGACGGATGCCGCCGTCAGGGGCTCGCTGACCGCCGCGTACACCGTGGCCTCGGTCGGGCCGTAGGCGTTGATCATCGCGCGACCCGGTCCCCAGCGGTCGACCAGCTCGGCCGGGCACGCCTCGCCGGCCACCACCAGCGTGGCCGACTCCAGCCCCTCGGGCGACAACATCGCGGCGGCCGACGGGGTCTGGCTCAACACGCTGACCCGTTCGTCCACCAGCAGTGCGTGCAAGTCTTCCGGCGAGCGCGCCACCGACTCGGGCACCACCACCAGCCGCCCGCCGTGCAGGAGCGCGCCGAAGATCTCGTGAACCGAGACGTCGAAGGCCAGTGAATGCCACTGCGACCACACCCCGGCGCGCGGCAGGCCGGTGTCCATGCGCGCCAGCAGTTGGGTCGCGTTCTGGTGGGTGACCGCCACGCCCTTGGGGACACCGGTCGTGCCGGAGGTGTAGATGAGGTAGGCGAGGTCCTCCGGGCCCGGCGCCGTCGGTGCCGTGCCGGGCTGGGCGGCGAGGCCAGGGTCGTTGATGTCGATGACGGGGACGTCGTGACCGATGAGCCGGTCGGCCAGGTCGGCGGTGGTGATGACGGCCATCGGCGCGGCGTCGGAGAGCACGAATCCGATGCGGGACTCCGGCAGCGCCGGGTCGATCGGCAGATAGGCCGCCCCGGACTTGAGCGCCGCCAGGATCGCGACGATCGCCTCCGCCGAACGCGAAAACAGCAGGGCGACAGACTGTCCCGGCCCCGCGCCGCGGCCGGCCAACACGTGCGCCAACCGGTTTGCGGCCTCGTCCAGCTCGCGATAGGTCATGGACCGGCCGGCGCACACCAATGCCACGGCCTCCGGGGTGCGGGCCACCTGCGCGGCGAACAGCGCCGGAATGGACACCGGCGCGGCCACCGGCCGCCCCAGCGCAGCCCGGTTTCCAATCTCGTCGAGGCGGGCATGCTCGGCCTCGTCGAGCAGATCCACCGATGACAACGCCCGGGTGGGGTCGACGGTCATGGCCGTCAACACCCGTTGCAACCGTCCGACGAGCGCCAGGATGCTGCCCGCGTCGTAAACGTCGGTGCGGAATTCCACCGTCCCGCCGATCCCGGCGGGCTCACCGGCCTCGCTCCAGCGCTCGGCCAGCGAGAAGGTCAGGTCCATGCGGGCGGTCTGGGTGTCCACCGGCATCGGCGTGATCTCGACGTCGCCCAGGGCCAGCCCGCCGACGGGGCCACCGCCTTGCCCGGCGAAGTTCTGCCAGGCCAGCATGACCTGCACCAGGGGGTGGTGGGTCAGGCTCCGGGTCGGGTTGAGCCGTTCGACCAGCACCTCGAAGGGCACGTCTTGGTGTTCGTAGGCGGCCAGGCTGCGTTGCCGCACCTGGGACAGCAGGTCGGCGAAGGTGGGGTCGCCGGCCACGTCGACACGCAACACCAGGGTGTTGACGAAGAAGCCGACCAATTCGTCGAGCGCGGGATCGCGCCGGCCGGCGATCGGGAAGCCCACTGCCACATCGGGACTGGCGCTGATTCTGGAGAGCAGCACCGCCAAGGCGGTCTGCACCACCATGAAGCTGGTCGCGTTGTGCCTGCGGGCCACCTCGCCGACTCGCTGCTGAAGCTCGGTGGGCCAATCGATTTCGACGGTGGCGCCGCGCTGATCGGCCACCAGCGGGTAGGGCCGATCGGTGGGCAGCGGCACCCGGTCGGGCATCCCGGCCAGGGCCTCTTCCCAGTAGGCCAGCTGGTCGGCGATGGGACTCTCGTCGTCGTCGAGATCGCCGAACTGGGCGCGCTGCCAGAGTGTGTAATCGATGTATTGCACGGCCAGCGGCGCCCAGCCGGGGGCGTGCCCGGCACACCGGCTCGCATAGGCCATGCCCAGATCGCGGACCAGCGGGGTGATCGACATCCCGTCGGCGGCGATGTGGTGGACCACGGCCACCAAAACGTGCTCGTCTTCGGTGATGCGGAAAAGCTCTGCGCGCAGGGGGATTTCGGCCGCCAGGTCGAAGGTGTAGCGAGCGGTGTCGCCGATGGCCTCGTCGAGTTGGCCGGCGGACCAGCCGCTGGCGTCGACGATCTCCCACCCGAAGTCGGCCTGGTTGACGGGGGTCACCAGCTGCTGGGGCATTCCCTCGGGCGCGGCGATCAGGGTGCGCAGGCTCTCGTGGCGGGCCACCACGTCGCCCAGCGCCGCACCCAGCGCCCCGGCGTCCAGCGGCCCGCTCAGCCGCAGCGCCGCCGCCATGTTGTAAACCGGTGACGGGCCCTGCAATTGGTCCAGGAACCACAACCGGTTCTGCGCGAAAGACAGCGGCACCACGGCGGGCCGCTCGGCGGCCACCAACGGCTCGAGCCCGCTGGTGCCCTCCCCGATCCGCAGTGCCAGCTGGGCCACGGTGGGCGCCTCGAACACGACCCGCACCGGGAGGCCGACGTTCAGGTTGCTGTTGATCGCGGAGATCAGGCCCATCGCCGAGATGCTGTCGCCGCCGAGTTCGAAGAAGGAGTCGTCGATGCCGACGCGGTCGACACCGAGGACCTCGGCGTAGATGGCGGCCAGGATCTCTTCGGTGGGGCTATTCGGGGCGCGGTAAGCGCCGGCCTGGTATTCCGGCGCCGGTAGCGCGCGGGTGTCCAGCTTGCCGTTGGCGGTCAACGGCAACGCCGGAAGGACCACGATGGCCGCGGGCACCATGAACGCCGGCAACCGCTCCGAAAGCCGCGCCCGCAGCTGCGCCGCATCGGCGGTCCCGGTGACATAACCGACCAACCGCTTATCCCCGGGGCGATCCTCACGGGCGATCACCACCGCCTGCCCCACCCCATCCAAAGCACCCAGTGCGGCCTGGATTTCACCCAACTCGATGCGATAACCGCGGATCTTGACCTGCTCATCGGCCCGACCCAGATAGCGCAGCTGACCGTCAGCACCCCAGCACGCCAGGTCCCCGGTCCGATACATCCGCTGCCCGGGCCCGCCGAACGGACACGCCACAAACCGCGCCCCGGTCAGCCCGGCACGACCCAGATAGCCGACGCCCACCCCAGCCCCGGCCACATACAACTCCCCGACCACCCCGACCGGCGCCGGCCGCAACCATCCATCCAGCACAAACAACCCCGCCCCGGGCACCGGGGAGCCGATCGGGGGCACCCCCGACCCGGGCTGCAGTGGGGCGCTGATCGCCACACACATCGTGGTCTCGGTCGGCCCATAGGCGTTGACCATCACCCGCCCCGGCGCCCAGCGATGCACCACCTCGGGCGGACAGGCCTCCCCGGCCATCACCAACGCCACCGAATCCAGGCCAGCGGGATCCAGCATCGCCACCGCCGACGGCGTCTGCGTCAAGACCGTCACACCCTCGGCGACCAACACCGCGTGCAAATCCTCCGGTGAACGCGCGGTGTCGTCGTCGACCACCACCACCCGTCCACCACGCAAAAGCGGCGCAAAAATCTCCCACACCGACACGTCGAACGCCAACGAATGCGCATGCGACCACACCCCCGGCGCCGGCAACCCGGCATCCAGCGAGCCGATCAACTGCGTCACGTTATGATGCGTCACCCCAACACCTTTGGGCACACCCGTAGTGCCCGAGGTGTAAATCACATACGCCAGCCCCTCGGCATCCGGCTCGGGCAAGGCGGTGTCGGGCAAGGTGTCAAGGAGCCGATCATTAACATCGATCACCGCCACCCCACGACCGGCCAACCGCCCGGCCAGCTCGGCGGTGGTGAGCACCGCCACCGGCGCGGCATCGGCCACCAGGAACCCGATCCGGCTATCCGGCGAAGAAGGATCGATCGGCAGGTAGGCCGCCCCGGTCTTGAGCACCGCCAGCATCGCCGCGACCGCCTCGGCCGACCGCGAAAACAGGAGCGCCACAACCTGGCCCGGACCCGCACCGTGCGCCACCAACAGGTGCGCCAGCCGGTTCGACGCCTCGTCCAACTCGCCGTAGGTCGTCGATACGCCCTCGCACACCAGCGCCACCGCGTGCGGTGCGGTGGACACCTGCGCGGCGAACATCTCCGGCACCGACGCCGGCACACCCACCGGTCCCGTCAAAACCGCCGTATTTCCAAACGCTTCCAACCGGGCACGCTCAGCGTCATCGAGCACATCCACCGACGACAACGCCTGGGCGGGGTCAGCGGTCATGGCCACCAACACCGCCTGCAGCCGCGCGATCAGCGCCTCGATGGTCTCGGCGTCGAACACGTCGGTGCGGAATTCGACGCGCCCACCGATTCCGGCGGCCTCGCCGGTCTCGTTCCAGCGTTCGGCCAGTGAAAACACCAAATCCATTCGGGCCGAATCGGTGTCGACGGGCACCGAGGTGACCTCGAGGTCCCCCAACGCCAGACCGGCGGCCGGATCGTCGTGGCCGGCGAAGTTCTGCCAGGCCAGCATCACCTGCACCAGCGGGTGATGGGTCAGGCTCCGGGTCGGGTTGAGCCGCTCCACCAGCAGCTCGAACGGCACGTCCTGGTGCTCGAAGGCCTCCAAGCTGCGCGCCTGAACCCGTGCCAACAGTTCGGTGAAGCTGGGGTCGCCGGCCAGATCGACCCGCAGCACCAACGTGTTGACGAAGAAGCCGACGAGCTGGTCGAGCGCGCGGTCGCGACGCCCGGCGATCGGGAAGCCGACCGAAACATCCCGGCTGGCAGTGATTTTCGACAAGAGCACCGCCAGCGCGGCCTGCACCACCATGAAGGTGGTCGCGTTGTGTTCGCGGGCCACCCGGCGAACCTGGTGTTGCAGCTCCGCCGGCCAGTCCACGACCACGCTCGAGCCGCGCTGATCGGCGACGGGTGGGTAGGGCCGGTCGGTCGGCAGCTCCAACCGCTCGGGCATGCCCGCCAGGGCGTCCTGCCAGTAGGACAGCTGGGCCGCGATGGGGCTGTCGCTGTCGTCGAGTTCACCGAGTTGCGCGCGTTGCCAGAGCGTGTAGTCGACGTACTGCACCGGCAGGTCGGCCCAACCGGGCGCCCGCCCTGAGGCGCGGCTGGTGTACGCCACACTGAGATCCGTGGCCAACGGGGTGAGCGACAAGCCGTCCGCGGCGATGTGGTGCACCACGATGACCAGCAGGTGCTCCTGCTCGTCGAGGGTGAAAAGCTTGGCCCGCAGCGGGGTTTCGGCCGCCAGGTCGAATGTGTAGCGCGTCGCCGTTTCGATGGCCTCGTCCAGCTCACCGGCCGAGAAGCCGGTGGCGCCGACGATGTCCCAGCCGAAATCGACCTGCTCGGCGGGAACAACCAATTGCTGAGGCGTTCCCTCGCTGGCGGGGAACAGCGTGCGCAGGCTCTCGTGGCGGCGCACCACATCGGCCACCGCCGCACGCAGCGCGTCGGTGTCGAGTCGACCGCCCAGCCGCAACGCGGCGGCCATGTTGTAGATGGGCGACGGCCCCTGCAGCTGCTGGATGAACCACAACCGGCTCTGGGCGAAGGACAACGGGACCACCGCCGGGCGCTCGGCGGCTACCAGCGGCCGCAGGCGGCCCGCGCCCTCGTCGATGCGGGGCGCCAACTGCGCGACGGTCGGCGCCTCGAACACGACGCGCACCGGCAGATCGGTATCCAGCGAGGAGTTGATCGCCGAGATCAGGCGCATCGTGGACAGTGAATCGCCGCCGAGATCGAAGAACGAGTCGTCGACCCCGACGCGCTCTACGCCGAGCACATCGGCGTAGATGCCGGCCAGGATCTCTTCGACCGCGGTGGTGGGCGCGCGGTAGCTGTCGATGTCTCGGTAATCCGGTGCCGGCAGGGCGCGGGTGTCGAGCTTGCCGTTAACCGTCATGGGCAGCGCCGGCAGCGGGACGACCGCCGCCGGGACCATGTACGCGGGGAGTCGCTCGGCGAGCGCGGAACGGGCCTTGGCGACGTCCACCGTCCCGGTGACGTAACCCACCAGGCGTTTGTCGCCGGGGCGGTCCTCGCGGGCGACGACCACCGCCTGCTCCACGCCGCTCAAAGCGCTTAGCGCCGCTTGGATTTCGCCCAGCTCGATACGGTAGCCGCGGACCTTGACCTGCTCGTCGGCGCGGCCCAGGTAGCGCAGTTGCCCGTCGGGGCCCCAACACACCAGGTCGCCGGTGCGGTACATGCGGCTTCCAGGCGGGCCGAACGGGCAGGCCATGAAGCGCGCCGCGGTCAACGCGGACCGGCGCCAGTATCCGACGCCGACGCCGTCGCCGGCCAGATACAGTTCGCCGACCACGCCGGCCGGCACCGGCCGCAGCCACTCGTCCAGCACGAAGAAGGCGGCCCGCGTGACCGGGGAGCCGATCGGCGGGAAGCCCGATCCGGCTTGCAGCGGTGTGCTCTTGCACGCCCACATCGTGGTTTCGGTTGGGCCGTAGACGTTTACCATCACCCGCCCCGGCGCCCAGCGATCCACCAGTTCGGGCGGGCAGGGCTCGGCGCCGATCACGAGCGCGGTCGCATCCAGACCGTGGGTCGGAAGCATTCCGACCGCGGACGGGGTCTGGGTGAGCACGGTGACGCGCTCACCGACCAGTAGGGCGTGGAATTCTTCCGGTGAGCGCGCCACCGATTCGGGCACCACGACCAGCCGCCCGCCGTGCAGCAGCGCGCCCCAGATCTCCCAGACCGAGAAGTCGAAGGCGTACGAGTGGAACTGCGTCCACACTTGCTCCGGCGACAACTCGACGCCGATCTGCAGCGAGTCGAAGAGTTGGGCGACGTTGTTTTGCGTTACCGCAACGCCTTTGGGCACCCCGGTGGTGCCGGACGTGTAGATGATGTGGGCAAGGTCGTCGGGGGCGGGCGCCGGCGGGGCCGTGGTCGGTTGGTCGGCGACGGCGGGGTCCTGGACGTCGATGACCGCGAGGTCGAACCCGTCCAGCCGGTCGGCCAGCGCCGCGGTGGTGAGCGCGGCGATCGGCGCGGCGTCGGTGAGCATGAACTCCATCCGGGTCGCCGGCAGCGCCGGGTCGATCGGCAGATAGGCCGCCCCGGACTTGAGCGCGGCCAGTATCGCCACGATCGCCTCGGCCGAACGCGAAAACAGCAGCGCGACACGCTCACCCGGGCGGGCGCCGTTGCGCCTCAGTAGATGCGCCAACCGGTTGGCCGCCTGGTCCAGCTCCCGGTACGTCATGGACCGGCCCTCGCAGACCAGTGCCACCGCGCCGGGCGTGCGGGCCGCCTGCGCGGCGAACAACGCCGCGATCGACGCGGGCGTCACCGGCCGGGCCAGCACACCCGCATTGCCCCACTCCTGAAGCCGGGCATGCTCGCCCGCGTCGAGCAGGTCCACGGACGACAACCGGCGCTCGGGCTCGGCGGTGACCGCCGTCAACAGCCGCTGTAACCGCTCGATCAATCCCTCGACGGTCTTGCCTTCGAAGATGTCGGTGCGATACTCCACCGTCACCGCGATGCCGGCGCGCTGCCCGGACTCGGTCCAGCGTTCGGCCAGGGAGAAGGTCAGATCCATGCGAGCGGTGTTGGTGTGCACCGGCATTGGCGTGACCTGCAGATCCCCCAGGGCCAGACCGCCCGCGGGTGCGGTCACCTCCCCGGGGAAGTTCTCCCAACCCAGCAGCACCTGAATCAACGGGTGATGGGTCAGGCTCCTGGTGGGATTGAGCCGCTCCACCAGCAGTTCGAACGGCACGTCCTGGTGTTCGAAAGCGGCCAGGCTGCGCCGTCGCACCTGGGCCAGCAGCTCCGCGAACGTCGGGTTCCCGGCCACGTCGACCCGCAACACCAAGGTATTGACGAAGAACCCGATCAGCTCGTCGAGCGCGGGCTCGGATCGCCCGGCGATCGGGAAGCCCACTGCCACATCGTCGCCGGCGCCGAGCTTGGCGAGCAGCGCGGCGAACGCGGCCTGAATCACCATGAAGCTGGTCGCGTTGTGCTCGCGCGCTAGCCGGCGGATCTGGTGCTGCAGTTCCGCCGGCCAGTCCACCGCCAGGCGGGCGCCGCGGTGGTCGGCGACCTGGGGGTAGGGCCGATCGGTGGGCAGTTGCAGGCGTTCGGGCAGCCCGGCCAGGGCGTCCGCCCAGAAGTTCAGTTGGGCAGAGATGCGGCTGTCGCTATCGTCCACGTCGCCGAGATGCGCGCGCTGCCATAGCGTGTAGTCGACATACTGCACGGGCAGCGGCGTCCAGTCGGGGGCATGCCCCGCGCAACGGCTGGCGTATGCCACCCCGAGGTCACGCGCGAATGGAGTGATCGACCAGCCGTCGGCGGCGATGTGGTGTACCGCGACCACCAGCATGTGGGTGTCGTCGCTGACGGTGAAAAGCTCGGTGTGCAAGGGGCTTTCGTTCGCCAGGTCAAAGGTGTACCGCGCCGCCGCCGCCATACGCTCACGGAGCCGGTCTTCGGGCCACCCGCGGGCATCGACGACGTCGCAGGCAAAGCCGATCCGCTCGGCGGGAACCACGACCTGCTGCGGGACGCCGTCGGTTGCGGCAAACACCGTGCGCAGGCTTTCGTGGCGGCCCACGACGTCGGCCAGGGCGGCACCAAGCGCGTCGGCGTTCAGGTGACCGCGCAGCTTCAATGCGACAGTGACGTCGTAAATCGGTGAGGGGCCTTGGAACTGGTCGATGAACCACAGCCGGCTCTGGGCGAACGACAGCGGAATCACCGCGGGGCGCTCCCCCGCCACCAGCGGCTCCGGCCGGTTGGCTTCGTCACCGATGAGGAGCACCAGCTCGGCGACTGTGGGCGCGTCGAAGACGGCCCGCACCCCGAGGTCCGCGTTCAGGCTGGTGTTGACCGCCGCGATCAGGCGCATCGCCGACAGCGAATCCCCACCCAGGTCGAAGAACGAGTCGTCGACGCCGACTCGCTCCAGCCCGAGCACCTGGCCGTAGATGCCGACGAGGATCTCTTCGACGGCGGTCGCCGGCGCGCGGTAGCGGTCCACGTCCTGGTAATCCGGTGGGGGCAGGGCCTTTCGGTCGAGCTTGCCCGAGGCGGTCAGCGGGAACTCCTCGAGCGCCACGATGTGCGTCGGCACCATGTACTCGGGCAGCCACGCGCTCAACCGCTCGCGCACCTCGCCGATCTTGGTGTTGGTGCGGGGGTCATTGGCGTGGCTCGTGCGCTGGCGCGTCCCGGCCGGGAGCAGGTAGAGGTCGATCAGGGGCTCGGCGGGCTGGTCGGCGGCGTCGACGAAAACCGCGCTGAGCGTGCCCGGTTGGGTCCCCCAGGTGACCGCGACGCGATAACCGGTGGAATCACCGATGCGATGCAGTTCTTCGGCGACGGCGGCGCCGGGGCCGGCGTCGGAGCCCGCTTGGGTGAGCGCATCGGCCACGGGCAACCCCGCTGCGAGCGCGGTTTCGACGCGGACGTCGGCGATCACTCCGGCCTGGGGGATCTCAGTGATACGGACGACGGCGGGACGTAGCGCCGCCAGTTCGCCGCGCAGCCCGTCCGGGCCCCCGCACTCGGTCCACGACCAGGTGGGCGCGGCGGCCACCGAGCGCGCGCGTGCGGGCGCTTTGTGGATAGCGACGTCGTAGCGGTACCGGTTCAGTTCGTTGTCGGCGAATCCGCGTTTGACTTGGATGTCGAGCCCGTCCGCCGACGGGCTGTTGACCGCCCAGGTGGTGAAGAACTCCGGGGCCAAGAGCAATTCGGTCTCGCCGAGCATGGCATGGCGAACACGCTGCCGGATGTCGGACGCGTCGGTGGCGTCGGCGCCGCTGCGCGCCAGCGCGATTCCGGTTTGGAACGCGGGCTGTAGGGTGTGGTTACGCACGTCACCGATGAACATCGCCCCGCCGGGGGCCAGCAGCTCCATCGCGTTGTCGATGACCTCGGCCAGATATCCCGCGTTGGGGAAATACTGGACGACCGAGTTGAGAATGATGGTGTCGAAGTGCCCCCGTGGCAGTTGGTCTTTGACGTGGGCGGGCTGGGTCAGCAGCTCCACGCGATCGCGCCATCCGAACTGCAACTGCTCCAGCGAGCGGGCCAGCTTTTCGATCGCCACCGGCGAAAAGTCGGTGGCCACATACTGATCGCACTGCGGGGCGATCTGTGACAACAGCAATCCCGAGCCGACGCCGATCTCCAGCACGCGCCGCGGCCGCAACGCCATGATCCGATCCACCGTGGCGGCCCGCCACTCGATCATCTCCTCGAGCGGGATCGGGTCGCCGGTGTAGCTGCTGTTCCAACCGCGGAAGTCCATGCCGAACTCCGACCCGGCATCGGGGCTGTACAACTCGTCGTACAGGTGTTGCCACTCTTCGACGTTTTCCGCGTCGTGGTCGGCGCTGGTGTTGTGGTCGAGGGTGACGTAGGCGACCAGATGGGAACCGGTGCCGGTGTCGTGCACCGTGACAGCGGCCTGGGTCACGTGCGGGCAGGCCAGCAAGGTGTTTTCGATCTCGCCCAGTTCGATACGCTGGCCGCGCAACTTGATCTGGGCGTCGGCGCGACCGACAAAGTCCAGCACGCCGTCGCGGGTCCAGCGCACCAGGTCGCCGGTGCGATACATCCGCTCGCCGGCGCCGCCAAATGGGTTGGCCACGAATCGTTCCGCGGTCAGGTCGGCCCGACCCATGTAGCCGTGCGCCAGCGCCGGCCCGCTCACATACAGCTCGCCCACGACGCCGATCGGTGCCGGGTTCAGCCAGGCGTCGAGCACCACGGCGCACACGCCCGGCACGGGGGTGCCGATGCGGACCGGACCCTCGGCCGACAGCGGCGCAGTGGTGATCCAGATGGTGGTTTCGGTCGGGCCGTAAACGTTCAACATGCGCCGGCCCGGCGCCCAGGCGGCCGCCAGCTCTGCCGGGAACGCCTCGCCGCCGATCATCAGCTTGTCAAACTCGTTCAGCCGGGCGGGATCCAGCGACGAGAGCACCGTCGGGGTCAGGAACGCCGCGTTGACGTGCCGGCTCTGCAGCAGGGCGGTCAGTGGTTCCCCGGCGTACACCTGCGGCGGAGCCACCACCAGCGCCGCCCCGGACGCCGCCGCCAGCAGCATCTCGCCGACCGACGCGTCGAAGGTCGGCGAGGCCACCATCAGTACCCGCGTGTCCGCATCCAATCCGGACGAATCACGTTGCGCCGCAGCCCATCCCAGCAGTCCCGCGTGGCTCAACACCACCCCTTTGGGGACGCCGGTCGACCCGGACGTGAAAATCACGTACGCGGTGTCGTGCGCGGTCAGCGGCGCCAATCGATCGGCGTCGGTGATCGGCACGTCGGACTGCCCGGATAGGTCAAGGCCGTCGATCCGTAGCACCGGCCGCGTGCCGGCCCCGGGCACTTCGTCTGTGTCGCAGGTCAACACGCACATCGCGCCCGCGGCGTCCAGCACAGCGGCGATCCGCTCCACCGGATGGTCCAGGTCCACCGGTGCATGCACGCCGCCGGCCTTGACCGTCGCCCAAAAGGCAACCACCAAGTCGGCCCCGCGGTCCATCGCCACACCCACGGCGCGCTCCGGGCCCACACCCGCGCCGATCAGTTTGCGCGCCAAGCGGGTTGACCACTCGTCGAGTTCGCCGTACGACAAATGCCGGTCGCCGTCGACCACCGCCACCGCGCCCGGGTCGGCCGCCACCGCGGCCGCCAACAACTCCGGCGCCACCCCCACCGGCGCGGCGACACCCGCGCCGGAGAATTGCGACAGCACCAGTTCGCGCTCGCCGCGATCCAGCAGCTCCACGGACGACAGCCGGCGCGCGGGATCGGAAGTCATTGCCACCAACACGCGCCGGAACCGTTCGACCAGCGCCTCGACGCTTGCGGCGTCGAACACGTCGGCGTCGAACTCGACGTGCAGGCCGAGCTCGCGGCCCGGGAGGGCCTCCATCGTCAGCGGGTAGTGGTTGTACTCGCGATTGGTGAACCCGGCGATGGCCAGCCCGTCGGGGCCCAATTCCATGCCGTCGCCGATCGGGTAGTTCTCGTAGACGAACAGGGTGTCGAAGAGCTGCTCGTGGCCGGTGAGGCGATGAATGTCGCTGAGCGCCAGGTGTTGATGCTCAAGCGTGTCGTTGTTGGTGTCCTGCAACTGCCGCAGCAGGTCCGCGGTGGTGGTCGTCGCGGTGATGTCGGCGCGCACGGGCACGGTGTTGATCAGCAGCCCCACCATCGATTCGGCGCCGGCCACTTCGAGTTGGCCCACGCGCGACCGGGGGGTGCCGAAGACGACGTCCGGTTGGCCGGTCAGCGACGTCAGCAGCAACGCCCAGGCGCCCTGCAGGACGGTGCTGACGGTGGTCTGGCACGAGCGCGCGAGTTCGGTGAGGGCTCGGGTGGTTTCCTCGGCCACGCGGAACGATCCCGATCCGCGCCGCCCTCGTCCCAATCGGTCCTTCGGGCCGACCAGTGTGGGCGTTTCGAAGTCGGCGAGCACCCGGGCCCAGGCCGCGCGGGCGGCTTCGAGGTCCCGATCGGCCAGCCAGGTGACGAAGGTGCGGTAGCGCGCGGCCGCGGCGAGCGGCTCACCGTAGTAGCTCGTGAAGACTTCACGCAGCAGGATCGGCAGTGACCAGCCGTCGAGCACGATGTGGTGGTTGGTCAGCACCAGCCGGTGCCGGTCGATCCCGTTGCGCACCAACGCCACCCGGAAGGGCGGCTGGCCGGCCAGGTCGCAGACCGCGGCGCGTTCGTCGGCGCACAGCCGCTCGATCTGCTCCTCGGTATCGAGCTCGACGTAGCGCCAGGCCACCACCGGAGTGGCCGGAATGATCTGCACCGGCTCCTCGAAGCGCTCGTAGAACCGGGCCGCCAGGTGGGGATGCCGGTTGATCACCGTGCGCACCGCGTCGTGCAGGCGGTCGGGGTCGAGGGGGCCGGTGAGCGTGAAATCCAGCTGCACCGCGTACATGTCGTCGCTGCCTTGCGCGGTGCTGGAATGGAAGAGCAGACCCTGCTGCAGCGGGGTCAGCGGCAGGATGTCGGCGGGTTCGTACCGCCGATGCAGCTCGTCGATCTGCGGTTGGCTCAGCCGGGCGGGCGCGATGTCCGACGGCGTCAGCCCGCCGCCACCGGCTCGCACGTGCGCGCAGATGCCGGACAACGCGTCGAACCACAGTTGGCTCAGCCGGGAGATCTGCGCTTCGTCGAGGGCCGACGGCGCCCAGGTCCAGTTGGCGTGCAGCTGCGGGCCGGCGTCGGTGTCGACGGTGCCGGCGTTGAGTTCGACGGTGTGCGCCAACGACATCGGGATCGCCGCGGCGGCAGCGGTCACGGACAGGCTCTCCGGGTGCAGCCGCCACAACTCGTCGGACAGCTCGTGGCCGGCGATCAGGCGACCGAGATAGTTGAACCCGATCGTCGGGTCGCCGCCGTCCAGCTCCACGTCACCGTTCAGGTAGCGCAGCGCGCCGTACGTCAGCGGGTGCGGCACGGCGCGGAGCTGTTCCTTGGCCTCTTTGATCACCGCCCCCAGCGCCGGCTCGCCGGCCAGCACCTGCGCCCAGTCCAGCCCACCGGCCGTCAGTGACACCGGGTATTTGGTGGTGAACCAGCCGACCGTACGCGACAGGTCCACATCCGGCGCGAGTTCCTCGTGCCGGCCGTGACCTTCGACGTCGATGCCGATCGGCCCCGCGGCATCGCTGAAGAACTCCGCCCATGCCAACGCGAACGCGATCAACAGAATGTCTTGCACGCCAGCGTGAAACGCCGCTGGCGCCTCGCCGAGCAGTGTGCGGGTGGTCTCGACGTCCAGGGACGCCGACAGGTGCCCGGCGGTGGCGTAGGTGTCGGTGTCGGGCCGTATCGCCGGTAGCGAAGACGGGGTCGCCGCGATTCGCGTCCAGGCATCGGCCTGTTCGATAACCTCCGGGCGGTGCGCATGCTCGCCGAGCAGCGTGGCCCATCGGGCGAACGACGTGCCACCCGTCGGCAGCGCCGCCGGCTGACCGCCCCGGTGCTGCGCCCAGGCGATGTTCGAGTCCTCCAACAGGATTCGCCAGGAAACCCCGTCGATGGCCAGATGGTGGACGATCATCGCCAGCTGGCGGGTGGGACCGACCCAGAGCGCGCTCAGCATGGTCCCGGTGGCGGGGTTGAGCCGCGACCGCGCCTCCACCAGCGCCTCATCGGACAACGCGTCCACGGATCGCAGGCAGCCGGCCGCGTCCACCGAGCCGGGCTCGGGCACCCGCAACGATCGCTCGTCGCCCTCGACGCGCAGCCGCAGCATGGCGTGCCGATCCAGCAGGGCCTGCAACACGGACACCACGTCGGCCTCGGTCACTCCGGCGGGCGCCTGCAGCACCATCGTCTGGTTGAACTGATCGGTGGGGCCGCTAACGCCTTGCAGCCACCGCATGATCGGGGTGGCGACGACGGGGCCGAGGCCCTCGTCGATCACGCCGGCCTCGCCGTCGATCGCCCCGACCACGCGGGCCAGGCGGGCAACCGTCTGTTCGACGAAGACATCCCGGGGACGGCACGTCAAGCCGGCCGCCCGCGCTCGCGACACCACCTGCAGGGCCGAGATACTGTCGCCGCCGAGTTCGAAGAAGGAGTCGTCGATGCCGACGCGGTCGACACCGAGGACCTCGGCGTAGATGGCGGCCAGGATCTCTTCGGTGGGGCTATTCGGGGCGCGGTAAGCGCCGGCCTGGTATTCCGGCGCCGGTAGCGCGCGGGTGTCCAGCTTGCCGTTGGCGGTCAACGGCAACGCCGGAAGGACCACGATGGCCGCGGGCACCATGAACGCCGGCAACCGCTCCGAAAGCCGCGCCCGCAGCTGCGCCGCATCGGCGGTCCCGGTGACATAACCGACCAACCGCTTATCCCCGGGGCGATCCTCACGGGCGATCACCACCGCCTGCCCCACCCCATCCAAAGCACCCAGTGCGGCCTGGATTTCACCCAACTCGATGCGATAACCGCGGATCTTGACCTGCTCATCGGCCCGACCCAGATAGCGCAGCTGACCGTCAGCACCCCAGCACGCCAGGTCCCCGGTCCGATACATCCGCTGCCCGGGCCCGCCGAACGGACACGCCACAAACCGCGCCCCGGTCAGCCCGGCACGACCCAGATAGCCGACGCCCACCCCAGCCCCGGCCACATACAACTCCCCGACCACCCCGACCGGCGCCGGCCGCAACCATCCATCCAGCACAAACAACCCCGCCCCGGGCACCGGGGAGCCGATCGGGGGCACCCCCGACCCGGGCTGCAGTGGGGCGCTGATCGCCACACACATCGTGGTCTCGGTCGGCCCATAGGCGTTGACCATCACCCGCCCCGGCGCCCAGCGATGCACCACCTCGGGCGGGCAGGCCTCCCCGGCCATCACCAACGCCACCGAATCCAGGCCAGCGGGATCCAGCATCGCCACCGCCGACGGCGTCTGCGTCAAGACCGTCACACCCTCGGCGACCAACACCGCGTGCAAATCCTCCGGTGAACGCGCGGTGTCGTCGTCGACCACCACCACCCGTCCACCACGCAAAAGCGGCGCAAAAATCTCCCACACCGACACGTCGAACGCCAACGAATGCGCATGCGACCACACCCCCGGCGCCGGCAACCCGGCATCCAGCGAGCCGATCAACTGCGTCACGTTATGATGCGTCACCCCAACACCTTTGGGCACACCCGTAGTGCCCGAGGTGTAAATCACATACGCCAGCCCCTCGGCATCCGGCTCGGGCAAGGCGGTGTCGGGCAAGGTGTCAAGGAGCCGATCATTAACATCGATCACCGCCACCCCACGACCGGCCAACCGCCCGGCCAGCTCGGCGGTGGTGAGCACCGCCACCGGCGCGGCATCGGCCACCAGGAACCCGATCCGGCTATCCGGCGAAGAAGGATCGATCGGCAGGTAGGCCGCCCCGGTCTTGAGCACCGCCAGCATCGCCGCGACCGCCCCGGCCGACCGCGACAACAACAGCGCCACCGTGCACCCGGGCCCCACACCCTGGGCCACCAAAAAATTCGCCAACCGATTCGACGCCGCATCCAACTCCCGATACGACACCGACAATCCACCACACGACACCGCGACCGCCCCGGGCAGGCGTGCCGCCTGCCCGGCGAACAACGACGGCACGGAAACCGACCTTGGCGCCGGCCCAGTCAGAACCGCCCGATTGCTAAATCCGTCCAACCGGGCACACTCGTCGCTGTCGAGCACATCCACCGACGACAACGGCCGCGAGGGATCAGCCGCCATCGCCACCAGCAGCTCCTGCAGCCGCCCGGCCAAATCCGAGACGTCGAAGTTCGAGAAGGGTTGTCCGACCCCTACCGTGCTCAGGTATTGCTGGTCGCCGAACCCGAGGAAGAACAGCCCGAAGTGGCCGACCGGACCGAACGTGGTGTAAGTCGCGGTCGCCGGTACACCCGCAAGGCTGAGGGTCAATCTGGCCGGGACGAAGTTGACGACTACCCGGTTGGACGCCTGCGGAGCACCACGGAAGCCGCCGTCGCCGCCAAGCATGTGCACAGGGAACCGCTGATGCCGCAGCGCTTCTCGTGAGCGTGTATCGACCTGCTGAAGAAAGTCGGCGACCGTGGCCGTCGGCGGCGCATTCAGCACCAGCGGCACAACCCCGGCGAGCATTCCCGGATGCGTCTTCGACTCCGGATCCAGTCGGCGGCTGACCGGGAAATCGAGCACCACTTCGTCCGAATTGTCAGTGCGAAATCCGCGGACCAGGAGCGCGCAGGCGGCGGTGAGGATCGATGATCGGCGGACGCCCAACGCCTTGGCCAGCTGTTTGATCGAGCCGACCACCGACGAATCCAATTGGACCGGCGCAGAGGGCGCATACGGATCCCGCGCGCTGGCGGCTTGGGTCAACCGATATTCGGATTCGCTCGCCGCCGGGAGGTGCTCGGCCCAATAGGCCTGATCCGAGATGTAATCGGCGGATGCCGCGTACTCCGACTCGCTGGCGACCAGGTCGCGCAACGTGCCGAAGAAGGCGGGAGATATGGCCGCACCGGAGGCAAGCGCGGAATAGACGGCCGCGATTCGGCGGCCCAGCAGGGCTATGCCCAGCCCGTCGATGGCTATGTGGTGACAGCAGGTGAACCAGTAGTACTCATCGGGCGCCGTTTGGAACAAGTAGAAGTTGATCATCGGACCGGTGAGCGGCATCGGAGTCCGTTGAATCGCCGACGTCCTCTCCCGGACCTCGTGCTCGGGATCGGGCGAGTCGCTCAGGTCGTAGAAGGCCAGCTCGACATCGGGGTCGTCGATCGACTTCTGAAAAACCTGGCCGTCTACCTCGAAGAAGCCCGTCCGGATGCTTTCGGCCTCACCTACCACGTGACGCATGGCCTGCTCGAGCAGAGCGCGGTCGACGGGGCCCTCGATCCGCACGAGCACGCCGAGCTGCCACGCCACATCGAAGTGACCCGTTTGCTGTGCGAGCCAGATATCCAGCTGCGCCCGCGTCAGCGGTAGTGCACGGCCACCGAATTCCACTAAATCCCCCCGAAAGCCTTCCCGACTCCTTCATACCTAGACCGTCTAGACATCACAAACCAGCAGCGGAGAACCTGTCACGCATGCCCTTCGGACGAATGTCGGGCCAGTTCTGTTCGATGTAGTCGAGACAGGCCGCGCGGTCGGCCTCTCCGTACACCACTCGCCAGCCGGCCGGGACGTCGGAGAAGGTGGGCCAAAGGCTGTGTTGTTCCTCGTTATTAACTAGTACGAAAAATTTGCCACTGGCATCATCGAATGGATTGGGCTGCAACTGACGACCTCCTACAACAGAGATGAAATACGCAGAAGCGCTGCGCGCGCAGCACTAGAAGTGGTGCAGCGCTTCAGGATTGGCCGTTAGTTTCGACCAGCATGCCGACCTGCCCACCGGCACGATGCGAGCGCCGATGAGGTTCGCGGAGATCCCCGCCGTGACGTGACCGTCATGGCTGCGGTTCTGGCCCCAGTTGTGTCCCCGACCCGAATCGCAATACCGTCCGCAACGTCAACGGTAACCCTGGAACCGCATGCGCCGCTCCGCGGGGGCTTCCGTCGGCGCACCAACGAACCGCCAACAGGCGGGCACCACGACTTTGGATGTCGCACTCCACGGCTCCGCAAGTACCCGGCTGCAGGTGCGGTCAAACCTGTGAATTTCGTTCCTGCATAAGAGATTCGCAACCGCTACGTTCTCGTCACTGCGCAAACCGAACGTTTGTCCCGGCACCCGTTCGCCCGGAGGACAGGCGTCGCCACATCCGGCGCGTGACGATCGCAACGGTCACCATTTGCCGACGTCGGGGTACCGCATTGCTGGAGCAACAGCGTGCGCTTTGCGGCAAGCACCCGTTCGGCAGAATCCACGGACACTGGCGCTTGCTGTCGTTTGACCCGAACCGTGACCACCGCTGGGATCGAACGTTGCTGGCACAGGGAGGAAAATTCAAGCTCGAGACTGAGGCAGCGGTGCACGCGCGTGTCACACCGCATTGGCGGGGCGTTCATATCCGTGGGCGCGGACGGAGTTGTTCGAAGTTGTTGCAGGTAAAGACGATTCGTGGCTCAAGACGGACTCGCCGGTCTGCGGAAATGTGAATTGATGCACAGGCCACAATTCCCTAGTGCGGTTGTTTAGACTCCCTCTGCCGCGGGTAGAGCTGCGCCAATGTGGGGGTCAGTGCTGGGGCTGGGCATTCTGGCGGCACTCAATCCGGTGCGTCTGGGCCTCGCCCTCTTGATGATCTCCCGGCCGCGACCCGCGCCGAATCTGCTTGCCTACTGGGTCGGTGGCCTCACCATATGTGTGCCCGAGCTGCTTGCCCCGCTGATGCTGCTCAACTTCACATCCACGTTCGGCTCCTTCCGGCACGGTTCGGCCGCCCCGGCCGCGAACTCCGCCCTCCCGCACATCCAAATCGCGCTCGGTGTCCTCGCGTTGTCGATCGCCGCGGTGATGGCAGTGCGCTTCTCGACGCGGCAGCGGGCGGAGGGCCGCGTCTCGAGCAATGCGCCGGCCTCGGATACGCCGATCGCGCTCCCACGATTTCTGAGCCGCGCACGGGACGTTCCCGACGAAGAGCGCGCCGGAATGCGCCGCCTGCTCCACCGCGCCCACCAAGCCTGGGAGAAAGGATCGCTGTGGATCGCCTGGGTGGTCGGGCTGGCCTCGGTGCCGGTCGACGGCGTGCTCTTCATCCTTGCGATCATCGTGGCGTCGAGGGCGGCCGTTGCCACGCAGGTCGGCGCCTCGATCGCGTTCGTCGTCCTGATGTATTCCGTCGTCGAAATGATCTTGGTGGGTTATGTGGCCGCGCCGGCTCGAACCCAGGCCGTCCTGCGGCAGCTGCACGACTGGGTGCGCGCCTACCACCGGCAGATCCTCCTAACCGTGTTCACGGTGGTCGGGGTCACGCAGCTGGCCCAGGGCGTGCACCTCCTCTGAGCTATCGGATTACTGGCCTGGGTGAACGGGTAATGGTTGGACTGTGGAGAGCCAACACCGGTTCGAGGTGATAGCCCACGAGATGGACCGAAGCTCGTCGGGTGGCTCGTTCTTGCTCCTCGACCGCGACCTGCGAATTCGAGCGGCAAGCGTCGCATACGAGCAGGTCACCCTCCGGGAACATGGCGAGTTGCCCGGTCGGTACCTCTTCGACGCGTTTCCCGATAATCCCAACGATCCGCAAGCGAACGGGACGGCGAACCTCGCGGCGTCCCTGGAGGCGGTGATGCGGACCCGGCACGCCCACGACATGCGGGTCCAGCGCTACGACGTCCCCGACCCCGACGCACCCGACCATTTCGTGCCGAAGGTATGGAGTCCGACCAACGCTCCCCTGGTCGACCATGGCGAGTTGGTGGGCGTGGCGCACTGCGTCGAAGAGATCTCCGAAGCAAGGCAGCTGCTCGCTGAAATGGCTCGCACGGCCGATGAAGGCGGCTGCTGGACACCCGCCGAAGTGCTTCATACGCTCGAAGCGATCAACGCGGTGGAAAGCGCCCGCAGCGATGCACGCCTACAGGCTCTGGTCGCCGAGAACGAGCAACTGCGGCGCGCCATCGAAACGCGCGACACGATCGGCCAAGCCAAGGGCGTATTGATGGAGCGATTCGACGTCGACGCGACCGCCGCGTTCGGCCTGCTGGTCAAACTCTCCCAAGACACCAACGCCAGGGTCGAGCAGATCGCCCGCAGGCTGGTCGAGATAGACCATCCCCCCTCTTAGAGCTGAGCTCATACAGACAGCACCGGGACTTGATGGAGCCCGTCAGTATGCGCTGTCGCGCGAACGGTGGGCGGGGTGTGACGACAGCTCCGTGACGACGGAACGGCCTTGCCCGCGAGGAGATTCCCGCGCGGCCGCCACGAGGATGTCCACACCGTGCGCGATCCCGGTCGCGATGTCGTCGACCGCGGGCACATTGTCGGGGCACACACACACGCTCACATCCAATTCCTCGCCACGGGTGGTCAGCGCGATGTTCAACCCATTTTCCTCCGACAGCGGCGCCACGGTATGCACGCCAACGACCCTGGCCCCGGCACAGTACGCCGGCACCGGCTCGAAGGCGGTATAAGAGACGCTGCCGTGATAGATCGGTTTGAGCTGGTGCCGCAAGCCGGACCGCGTGTAGAGCTGCATACCCAGATTGGCCACAGCCGGCGGGATGAGCGACGCTATGGCGTCCACATCGTCTGCAGGAGGCCGCCTTTGGCGGCTATGACCCCGAAGGGCGTTCAGTCTTTCGGTGGCGGTATGGAGGTTGGCGAGGACCTGTACGGGGTCGTCGAGGTGCACTGGGATGCGAAACCGTCCGCTAGTCAGCGCCTTTCCCCTTTTGGGGGGATCGCTGGCCGGCAATTCGAAAGGCATCCGCATCAGCAGCGGATCCGTGGGCACCTTGTCGTGACTCTGCAGCCAGGCGCGCAATGACAGTGTGCAGGCCGCCAGAACGACGTTGGTGATGCTGCCCCCGAAGGCGCTATTGACCGTTTTCAGGTCTGCCAGCGGGATCGAGGCGAAGGCCACCGCGCGCCGCTTGGTCAGCGGCGCGTTGAGCAGCGTGTGCGGTACCGGACCGCTCATCGACGACCCGCCGTGGGCCATGGGATCCCGTCCACTCGTGCCGAACAACCGGCCACTCACCGCCCGCAGCGCATTGGACACGGCCTCGGCGATCAGCCACCCGCCGGTGACATGATTCTCGACCATCTCGGCCACCAAATCGACAACGAGCTCGCCGACCGAAGGCGCCGCGCCTAACGTCGACTCGGACGGCAGGCTTCGGTCAGGATGGGCGCGCGGTTTACGAGTCAGCAGCCGGGGCCACATCGACGCCGCCCCCGCGACCCCGTCATTGAGTGCGGCTGACATCTTTACCGCCAACGCCCAACGGCCGTCGAGCAGGCCGTCGACGCTCCACGCTTCCCACAGCCGGTGACGGCTATCCGGTCCCCGAGCGGTCAATTCCGCTACGAGCTCGGCAAGTTCGCGCCGCCCACCGGGAGGGCGAACCGTTGCGCAATGGATTTGTGGGAAAGGGTCATAGTCGTCGATCTCGGCCCACACTGGCTGCCCCATGCCCAACGGCTTGGCCACCAGGCGGCTGCGGAAGCGCGCCAATTGCGGCAGCGACGCGGCCACCAGCCGATGTAGCTTCTCGTGGCTGAGCACGGTGGACGGATCATCGACGATGACCAGCGTAAGCGTGTCCGCAGGTGCCTTCGAACTCTGTGTGTGCAGTGACAGCGCGTCGGTCCCCGCCAATCGCGTCACCATCGGTGCACCATTCCCTTCGCCACTATTCCTTTCGAGCAGTGCCCAATCACCTTGGACGACAGAGTGTTACGAGGCTCGCCAAGTTACTCTTTCAGTTCGCGGAGCTGGATCTCGAGTTCAACGGCGTGTACGACGACGCTGGAGGTTGGGGGTCCGCCCCGGCTTCAGTCAGTTCGGACCCGCACTGTGACTCCCAGCGCTCCCGCGCGGTGTCCCTCGTTATGCGGCTTTCCCGTTCCTTGCCGCTGACCATGAGCAGGGTGTCGACGTTTGACGAGTTGCCCGGCGCTGCGGCCGCCACCACAATTGCGTGCGCGCGGTCTGGTTGAGCACAGAACGGAACAACCAGCAATACAATCGTATTTCCTTGCACGCCAATGACTTCGACCGTGTTGTGTGGCTGACCGCGGTGCGCGTCAAGGTGGATCACGCGACCACCGCACCCGAGCTCGGCGCCCGCCACTCTCCAGTCATTCTGGTTGAACAGCACACAACTGACCGCGCCCAGGCGAATCGACAGAGCCGCGATCAGACCTGGCAACTCCTCCGTGAAGTCGTCGCTGTGCGGCCACCATGCACCATCCACATGCCCGCTGCCGTGTCCCGTGGTCTTCAACCGAAATCGCGGTGTGCGAATACCGCACGTGTCCCACGTCGGGCTGATGCGGGCGTCTCCTGGTGTCATCGGGACGCTCCCGTCTTGACCGCGAGACGGCCAATGATTCGAATCGACGCCCACCTGAACCAGAACGATCACAAACGGAAAACCGATGATTCGCTTCCAACCCTACTCCGAACTGCTCGACAACAACGAGAGCCAGCAACCAAGGCGCCGCCCGGCGCGGTCAGTCCACCACAAGGCCTGGCGACGCACAGCACGGGCCGGACCACGGGTCGAGCCACATCCCGGGAACGCTGAGTTTCCGCTGCCGGGGCGCCAAGACCGGTGGTAGCCGCTGAATACCGACAATTCGGAGAGTGGTGCTGCGTTTGTTCACACAGCGAAATTTCGACGGCGGCCGGCCTGGTGCTGACTGCTTAACACCACAGTTGCGCACCAACGGCCGTCTAGCAGCAAACCCAGAACGCAACCTGCCCGATTCGCCACTGACTTTCAGGGTATGCCATCTGCGGCAAAGACAGAAGACTTGGACCTCGGCCGCCGCGCCAGCACACGCGACCTCGCTGGCGAATCGGAAGATATTGGCGCATCATCGCGCCATGAGACGAGTGGTGAGCGCCGAGATGGACGTTGAAATCACCGCGTCCACGACACTCGAATTTCAGATTGCTGTCGCTCAGCATCCGCGCCTGGAGGTCTCCGAGTCGCTGAGTTTCGTCTTGAACGGACAGCCCATCCAGCCTCTGGAAGTCGGCGGAGTGCATGGCAACCGCATCCACAAGTTCGACGCACCGGTCGGCACCCTCAAAGTCGACTACTCCGCCACCGTCGTGGGTCGAACCGACCCGGCTCCGGTGACCGAATATGACCTGTCGATGTATCTGCGGCCCAGCCGCTACGCCGAGTCCGATAAATTCTATGGTTTCGCCGCAACGGAATTCGGTAACGACCGCGATTCGGCCACGCTGCTGGAGCACGTGAGCTCATGGGTCGGCACCAGACTGAATTATGTTCCCGGCTCCAGCGATCCGATCGACGGGGCGGTGGACACACTGCTCGCCGGTGAAGGTGTGTGCCGCGACTACGCGCATCTGGTGGTGGCACTGCTACGGGCGGTTTACGTACCGGCCCGCTTGGTGTCCGTCTATGCGCCGGGCGTGTACCCAATGGACTTTCATGCGGTGGCGGAGGCCTTCGTGGAGGGGCAGTGGCGGGTTGTCGACGCGACGCTGCTTGCGCCGCGGCAAACCCTGGTTCGCATCGCTACCGGTCGTGACGCCGCCGACACCGCGTTCCTCGACAATCACAAAGGCGCGATCACGCTCAACCAGATGCTGGTGACCGCGGTCGTCGATGGCGAGTTGCCCGTGGATTCCATCGACCAACTTGTTTCGATCCGCTGAGAACGGCCCCGAACGGCGGACCACACAACCGTCTTGGTGTGGCCCGTTGTCGACCGCCCGAGTAGGGTACGAATTGTCGGCGATACTTCGTACCTGACTAGTCAAAGTCATCTCGTCGCCGATTCGAATGATTTGGCCGTTTCGCGGTCAAGGCGGGAGCGTCGCAATGACGCCGAAAATCGACCATCTCGATGCGCAGCGCCGACACGTACCACCGGAGCACACCCCGCGCTTGCGGCTCAAGCCAAAGGCGCCGGCGAGCGGGTACGTCGATGGTGCGTGGTGGCCACACAGTGACGACCTCGCCGCAGAGCTGCCAGACCTGCTGTCGGTGCTGTCCGTTCGACTCGGACCGATTGGCCGCGTGGTCTACAACGTGAACGAATGGACAAGGCCACCCGCGAAATTCCTCACCGGAGGGCGAACGGTGCGACTCGACGGATATCGCCGTCAGCCGGTCAATACCGTCGGAGTCCTCGGCCTCAACGGTCCCAAAACCGTCTTGTTGGTCGTTTCACCGGATGCCGACCCAGACCGGGCGCATGCCATCATGATGACCGCGGCCCACCCAAGCGATGCTTCGACCGTCGAGGGCCTCATGATCGGCAGCGAGAAAACGGAAACCCGCGAATAGGGTCGTCACTTAAAGATCCTTGGCAATCAGTGAATCCGGCCGCAGGACGGCTTCATGCCGGGCCCGGACGGTGTCAATCCTGCGGGCCCTGAGGTAACGGCGCCACGCCAGCGCGCCGCGAGCGGCGCACTTCGAACATCTGCTCGCCGCGGGCCGTGCGGACAATGCAGTCGGCTGTGTGGAAAGCGTGCGAATCGCGGTGTGCCGCATACACTGGCAGGCCGGCGGCGCGGCGCAAGACCATTACCGCGAGGGCGGTACCGGTCCGGTGGGGGACGATCAGCAGCTTCGCCCGCGCATCACGGCCATCGACGGTCATGACGTGCGGGCGTGCGCCCAGTCCCCAATCCCAATTCAGGTCGTGCTGGCGTTGCAAAGATGACCAATTGACATTGATGTCGAGGACCTGCCCTAATGGCACGTCCAAGATAGACACCAATTCGGTCAGCTCTCGCGAGATCAGGCCGGTACGGGGCCACCATGCTCCATCGATCTTGTTCCCGAGTCGGCCGGCCAGGGTGAGGCGTACCGGGCTCGCGGACCGCCGTTCCCCACCCGAATTGATCGTGCGGGGAGTCGGGTCTTCAACCGAGAGCGTCGTCCCGTCGCGCGATTTCTCCACGGCCTCACTGCTGCGGCCTATTGTTCGATCCAGCTGGGCCCCAATATGATTGGTAAACGGCGTTGTGGGCTTCACGGGCAATCCTTCGCAGCTTGAAACGATCAACCCGCGAAACGGGGCCGACGGAGGAATTGCATTGCCCGTGATCTCGATGGGTAATTACTTCCAAAGGTAATCACTTCCGAGACTACCGCCGACAACGAAACAGCTCGTTACCGACGTTACGCCACTATCTGCTCCGGTGTCGCCGGCTGGACGGCTGCGCTCGGCCCGCCCGCGCGGTCCGCGGTCAACCACAAACTGTCACTTGCCGATTGAAAAGCCACGATGAGCAACGTGCACCGCGATTCATCGGCCGTCTCGCTGCCCGTGGGGTTATGCTTCCACTATCGTGGGTTTGTCGAGTACCGCCCTCTTCGGTAGCCGTCTGCGATAGCACGCTAGACGACGGGAGCGTCGCGGTGGCGCTTGTTACTTCCAGCCCTTCCAGCGCCACCCGATTGGTTCTCTGCGAACGTGACGCCACCCCCGCTGCGGTGGACGGGGCGTGGTGGCCAAAGAGCCTCGACCTGAGGCTAGAGCTACCCGACCTGCTTGCGGTTTTCGGTTTATGGATCGGCGCGGTGCACCGAGTCATTTACGACTCGAGCGCATGGTTGCCCGCGCCGGCGCGGCTTATTCGCCATAGCGAAATGGTCTCGTTGCATGCATATCGGCTGGTTTTCAGCGACACCATCTACCTCATGGGTACGCATTCGCGCGACGCGGTGTTGTTCGTGTTGGCGCCTTCGAATTCCGAGGAGGCGCAACGTGTGCTCGGCGAGGTCTCCTCTTGCGCACAACCGATGAATGCGGGACGGATGCGGCAACTTACGCGCCAATGCTATTCCGGCACCGACTTTTTCGAGGAACCGGCGCGATGACAAGTCGCCGCCCGGCTTCACCAGCCACCCGCGGAATGGCGGCGAAGGCACAAACAATACGGCCGTTCGGCATGGTGGGTCACATAATGACCCTCGCACTGCGCAACCTGCGCTATGGTGGTTATCACGGTTGACTCCCCAGCCGCTCGGAACCGTCCGGCGGCGATCTCTTAGAGGTCCCCGCTGCAACGGGTCTGCATTGCCCGGCTGATCCGACGGTAAACGGAGTTTGTGCGTCCGGATCGATAATGGCGGAGGCCCATTTCTCTGCGCCTCGCAGACAACACGCCGCACCTGGTAGTGATGCCGCATGCCTCACCCATTTCCCCGTATGCTTATACCTTTAGTTGGCCTGAATCCTTTGACTCGCTTCGACCGCAACGACGGCCCTTGGGGAGGAGCCTTGAAAGGGACGGGCTTCCGCGGCATCCATCCGTGTGCCGGCGCTCAAGTGATTGCGGCCGGCTCAATACTTCGACGCTGGAGTCATCACGCGTGCGCGCTGCCGAACGCTTCACCTCGAAGTGGAAGGTCGACGCGGCACCGAAGCCAAAGGAATGGCCTTGAGTAGATTCACCGAGACCATGTATGACACCGCCCAATCCAGCTCGAAAGGTCTGGTCACCGGCGAGCCGAACTGCCCGGTCCGGCATACCTGGGGCGAGGTGCACGGGCGTGCCCGCCGGATCGCGGGTGGCTTGGCCGCCGCCGGCGTCGGCCCCGGTGATGCCGTCCCGGTCCTGGCCGGTGCCCCTGCCGAGATCGCACCCACCGGGCAGGGCGTCTGGATGCGCGGCGCCAGCCTCACCATGCTTCACCAACCCACTCCCCGGACCGACCTTCGCCGTTGGGCCGATGAGACCATCGCCGTCATCAAAATGATCGGTGCCACAACGGTCGTCATCTCCGACCCATTCATGGCCGCGGCCCCACTGCTGTCCCAGCTGGGAATGCGAGTACTCCAGATCGAGGGGCTGCTCGACAGCCGACCAATCGGTCCGGTCGAGACCGCCGAAGACGACGTTGCGCTGCTGCAGTTGACCTCGGGCTCCACCGGGTCGCCCAAGGCGGTACGGATCTCACACCGCAATGTCGTTTCCAACGCCGAGGCGATGTTCCTCGGCGCAAACGTCGACATCGATACCGACGTGATCGTGAGCTGGCTGCCTCTGTTCCACGACATGGGCATGACCGGGTTCTTAACCGTGCCAATGTATTTCGGCGCAGAACTGGTCAAGGTCACGCCGATGGACTTCCTTCGCGACACGTTGTTGTGGGCCAGGCTCATCGACAAGTACAGGGGCACGATGACCGCGGCGCCGAACTTCGCTTACACGCTGTTCGCCAAACGCCTTCGCAAGCTGGCCCGGCCCGGCCAGTTCGATCTGTCGACCCTGAGATGGGCCCTCTCGGGTGCCGAACAGGTCGAGCCCGCCGACGTCGAGGAGCTCTGTGAAGCTGGCAAGCCGTTCGGCTTACGTCCGGACGCGATCCTGCCCGCATACGGCATGGCCGAAACCACCGTGGCCGTGTCGTTCTCCGATTGCGGCGCAGGCCTATTGATCGACGAGGTCGACGCCGACCTGCTCGCCGTGCTGCACCGAGCGGTCCCTGCCACCAAGGGCAAAACCCGGCGACTGGCCACGCTTGGACGTCTGCTCGAGGGGCTCGAGGCGCGCATCGTCGACGAAGACGGCGCCATCCTGCCCGCCCGGGCTGTCGGCGTCATAGAGGTGCGTGGTGAGCCGGTGACGCTCGGTTACGAAACGATCGCCGGATTCGTCGCGGCACAAGACGAACAAGGCTGGTACGACACCGGCGATCTGGGCTACTTCACCGAGACGGGCCGCCTTGTAGTCTGCGGCCGTGTCAAGGACGTCATCATCATGGCCGGGCGAAACATTTACCCGGCCGACATCGAACGCGCCGCCACGCGAGTTTGCGGGGTCCGGCCAGGAGGCGCCGTGGCGGTACGACTGGAGGCAGGTCATTCGCGCGAGACGTTCGCCGTGGCCGTGGAATGCGAGAATTGGCAGACCCCGGCCGAGGTGCGCCGCATCGAGCAGCAGGTGGCACACGAAGTGGTCGCGGAGGTCGATGTCCGACCCCGCAACGTGGTCGTGCTCGAACCGGGAACGATCCCCAAGACGCCATCGGGCAAGCTCCGGCGCGCCCACGCGTTGGCGCTCGTCGGCTGAAGTCCTCCGGGCGCGGCGAAGAGTAGATTTGTCGTTCATCCGCGGCACGGGAGGAGGGCACGTGACCGAGTTCGATGCCCAACCCGGTCGCAAAACGCCACCAAAGCCCGACCTCTCCCCCACCGAACGCGAGGCTGACGAGGCCGATTTGCATGCCGGGCTCAACCGAGTGGCCGCACTCGTGGCCGGCGCGCAGGGGGTGATGGACCTGCTGCGAGACGTCGCGGAGTTCGCCGCGCAAGCGATCCCCGGCGTCGACGGTGCGGGCGTCGCATTGATCGATCAACGTCTCGGCATTCCCAGCGCCCAGACCTGGGCAGCGACCCAGTTACTGGTCCAGGAGATCGACACCATTCAGTACGAAGAGCTGAACGAGGGGCCGTGCATCACCTGCATGCAGTCCCGGCGACCCACGGTCAGCGGCTCGCTGGGCAGCGACAGTCGTTGGCCGCATTTCGGTGGACGCGTGGCCCGGATGCGCATCCACTCCGCGCTGGCGCTGCCGCTCGTCGTCGGCGATGAGCTGATCGGCTCGATCAACGCCTATGCGACCCGCCGGGACGCCTTTGCCGAGCACGCCGTCCGGTTGGGAGCCCAGTTCGCCAAGCCCGCGGCGGTCTCGGTTTACAACGCGCAGTTGTTGGCCAGCGCACAGGAACGGTCAACGCGACTGCAGCGCGCGCTGAACAGCCGCGCAGTGATCGATCAGGCGATCGGCATCATCCGTAGCCGGTCGGGCGCCAACGCCGAGGAGGCCTTCCAACGCCTCTCCCGCATCAGCCAGGTTGAGAACATCAAGCTGCACGCAGTCGCCGAGCGGTTGGTCGACGAGGCCGTGCGGCGAGCCCGGTCGCGGCACCACTGAACCGCTTAATGCGCTGGCCCGGCGGCTAGTTCGGCCAGGGCGGCCAGCAGGATAGGGCGGGAATCCCGATCGGTCATCAATCGGCTCGCAACGTCGGTCAGGCGTTGGCGTTCGGCCCGCGCATAGGTGCGCAACAGGTGGAACGCCTCCTCGACCGGCACATCCAGCGTTTCGTGCAGGAACCCCTTGGCTTGCTCGATGATGACGCGGCTGGTCAGCGCGGATCGCAGCCGCGGCACCACGGTGGCCGGGGTCGGTGGATGCTCCTGCAGAATCGCGACGCACGCGATGTGGGTCAGCGTTTGGCCAACGAGCAGATCGGCGCCGTTGAGCTCGCCGCTGCGGGTGCCGAATAGACCGAGCGCGCCCAACACGAGTCCGGCTGCCCGCATCGGGACCGCGTGCACCGAGGCGAAGCCCGCATCGAGTGCGGCCGGAACAAATCGTGGCCACCGCTCCGTCGCCAGTTGAATGTCGGCGATGGAGACCGGTTCGCCGGTGGCGTAGCAGTCCACGCACGGACCTTGGTCGGCTTGCAGCTCGAAGAGTTCTATCTCGCGGGCCTGTCGCGAGGTGGCGGCCAACAAGCGAAGCTGACGGAGCGGATCGGCGAGCAGGAACCCGGCGGCCTCGATGTCGAGCAGCTCGGCGCAACGCTCCGTGAGCCCCGTCAGCAATTCGACCACGTCGAAGTCGTCGAGCAGGCTATCGACCAGCGAAACGACGGCGTTCAGCACGCGGGTTTCCCGGGGGGTATCAGTCACGACGTGCCTCCTTTCAAAAATTTTGAGTCCGCCAAACGCGCACTAGTCCGGCTCGAGCCTCACGCGGCCGTCGAGAATGTCGCGGGCGACGTCGGTAGCGCTGCGACCGGTCGCGTAGGCGTGGGCCCTCAGCCGGACCAATGCCTCGGCAGGCTCAAGCTCCAGCTGGGCGACCAGCACGCCGGTGGCCTGGCTGACCTCCGCGCGGCTCAACACGTTGAGTTCGGCCCACGCATTGCTGTCGGGATCGCTAACGGCGGCCTGCAAGTCGCCTTCCAACAAATCCAACAGCGGGATGGCGGCGAGCTCCGCGGCGGCAACCGCACCGACTAAGGCCTCGTCAGGCAGCGGGCCCGGTTCCGTCCGGAACAGGTCGAGCGCGCCGACGAATTCGCCGGCCACGACGACGGGTATCGCGTGGACGCCCCTGATCTCGTTGGCCAGCATGGCGGGCCCATACGCGGACCAGCGAGTCTCTGCGGGATCGGCGAGATCGACGACCAGAATCGGAATTCTCCGGTTGACAGCGTCCAGGCACGGTCCCTCCCCGAGTACGAACTGGAGTTCGTCGTACTCGCGTGCCGCCTTGTCGCTGGCGCCCAGGGTTCCGCTGCTCGCGCCGTCGAAAACGAGCGAAATCGCCGCTGCGGCAACGTCGAACAGATTTACGCAGGCATCGCACAAGCGGTCAGCCGCGTCTACCCCCCGCCGGCCATCGACGGCGGCGAGGAGCTGCTCGTGGATCGCCACATTCAGCCGAACGGAGGCCGGCCGGCCGCAGAAGCGCCCGCGGATCCCGGCGAGGATGTCATTTGCCCACCCTTCCACTAATCGCGACGCCTGACGAGCCACGATCAGATTCGCGATTGACCATCGGCGTCCGCAAGAGAATCGTCAACGTGATCGCCGGGACGATCCCACGAGGTGGCCACAGGTCAAAACCACGACGATTCGGGAGAGCAATGAGTTCTGAACATGCGATAGAGAAAGTGCCGCTGTCGGAGATCCGCGAGGGTGACATGCTGCAAGATCCCACGACGGGCAGGTGGATCAAGGTGACGCGCACGGCCGATGACACCGCCAGCGGGCCCCATCGCGTCTATTACGGCGACGGCGGCGAAGAGATCGATGCGCGGTATGTCACGGGCCTCGTCAATCGCCAGGTTCGGGAGTAACGAAACCCGCTCACCCGCGCAATGGGGTTAACGTTGAGCGGAAATGCACGTCGAACATGACCATCGAATAGGCCGTGTTCGGGATAACCGGCGAAGAGAACATCGTCAATCGACGTGCATCAACGGGCTGTTTCGGGGCCCCGGGAATTCGACAATCGCATGTTGCCCGTGAGGGGAAGATACAAAGAAAATCCTCTGATTTCTTCGCAGCCGGGGAGTCGCTTGTGATCACTTTGGACCGCTTGGTGAATGTCCTGGGCGGTTATGGGGTCCGGCTGCGTTGGTCGTCAGTGCCCAGGTCGACCGAGCTGCGCAGCGTGGTCATCCACGAGGTGGCTACCAAGCGGGCCGTGCTGGGCGACGTACTGCTGGCAATCGACGCCGGCTCGCTCGATGAAGCGGTCTGCTGGGCGAGCTCGGCACATGCAGTTGTGGTGTTGACGCGCGACAATGCCGAGCCGATGACGTTGGACGAGGACACCCGGGTCGGTGCGGTGATGCTGGTCGACGAGTCGCTCTCGTGGAGCGAGGTGGCCGCGGTCATCTACGGGCTGGTGTTGGAGGGCCGCGAAACCGCCGCCGGTCGAGGCCCGACGGATCTGTTCGCCCTGGCGGATAGCCTGGCGGACGCCGTCGGCAGCCCCGTTGTCATTCACGATGCACTGTTGCGCGTGCTCGCGTATTCACGGCTCCAGCAACACGCCGACCCGGCTCAGGCCGAGATCATTCTGGGCCGACAGACTCCGGACCGGCTGCGCGCCCTGTTCGATGCCCGTGGCGTATTCGCCCATCTGACGAACTCGGACGAGCCGTTGTTCGTCGAGGGCGATGCGGAGTCCGGCATGACCGGGCGCATGGTCGCGGCGGTGCGCTCCGGCCGAGAACTGATGGGGTCGGTCTGGGTAGCCTGCTCCAATCCGCTGGAGGAAACGCGGAGGGACGCCTTGGCCGAGGGCGCGCAGACGGTGGCCCTGCACCTACTGCGGTCCCAGGCCAGCGCCGACCTCGAGCGTCAGGTCGAATCCGAACTGGTGATCCGGTTACTGGAAGGCAGCGCTGACTCCGCCACGGCGGCAAGCAAGCTCGGCCTGCCGCAGAGCGGTTTGCGGGTGATCGCCCTGCAGGCGTCCGTCGGGGCCAAACGCGACGCCGCCCTGCTGTTGGCGTTCGAGCGCGCCACCGCCGGCTTCGGCTGGTCGCGTCCCGGTCGCAGCGCCTTGGCAGGCAACACCATCTACACCGTGCTGCCCGGAGAGCAGGCCTCGGTGGCGCGCCACTGGGTCGTCGGTCTCGGAGCGGCCCTACCCGAAGGGGTGGCTTTGTTGGCCGGCGTCAGCGGGCCGGCCGCGGTGACCGATCTGGCCGCTGCGCGTCAGGAGGCCGACGAATGCCTGGCGTTGCACGAGGCATCGCCTGGATCCGCGCCCCCCGCCTACGACGAATCGTGGGATGACATCCTGCTGCAGCGGTTGCGGACCGCGGCGCGAGCCGGCCGGTCTCCGACTCGTGGACCCGTGGCCGAGCTGGGCCGCCACGACCGCGCTCACGGAACCGACTACCTCGCCACGCTGCGGGCGTGGCTAGGGGCGCTCGGCGACCCGGCCGAAGCCGGTGAGCGACTGGGAGTACACGAAAACACGGTGCGTTACCGGCTCCGCAAGATGGCCGAAATCACCAATCTCCCATTGGATGACGCCAGGAAGCGGCTGGCCATGATGATCGAACTCGCGGCCACCGATATCGATTGAGCGAACCCTGTCGTAATCCGACAATGAGCGGCGGCGCCATTGTCGGACCTCGGCAATCCGTGCGGCGTCCACCCGCGCCACCATCGAGGTGAACAACCCACGGCCTTTACCCGATCCGTCGATAGGACATCCGATGACTACCCCGCGTCACGACGATCGACCGCCGTGCCCGCGCGGGCCGGGCGACCACGCCGTGCTGGAGACGTTCACCGTGCCGTTGCCGCGAAGGCTGTTCTCTCGGCTGTTCGGTCGCAACCCGCTGCTACGGGCAAGCGACCGGGTCGAGGCGCTGCTCCTGGTGCTGGCCGTCGCGGTGTCACTGTTCGCCGTACCGATCGCCGCCGCCGTCGGCACCGCGGTCTATGACTCGCGGAGCCGCATTTACGCGGAGCAGGTCCAAACTCGCAGCCGGGTGACCGCGACGGTCGTAGCGGACAGCCACGCCCCGAGGAAATTCGACAGCCGGACGGTCCAGATGCCTGCCCAATGGGATTTCGCCGGGGCAGCGCGCACTGGAGACATTGCCGCACCCCCCGCGGCCAAAGTCGGTGACGAGGTCGAGATCTGGGTCGATGCTCACGGTTCGCCGCTGACCCGGCCGAATCTGTCGCCGCGCACCGAGGCGGTCACGATCGCGGTCGCGATCTGGGGTGCCGTAAGCGCCGCGGTAGCCGCTTCGTTCGCCGGCGCCCGGCACGCCCTCGACCAAGCCCGTTACACCCGCTGGCAGCACGACTTCGACCGATTGGTCGGGCAACGGTGAGCTGAGGAAGGCGACCAGCCATCGGACACCCAGTCCCCGCAGTAGCGCCTGCGGGGATTGGGGCTGTTCGGCGCAGGTTCTCCCGGCAAATCGCGTTGTCGGGTCCGAACAATGGCGTATGCCGCGGTTGTTCATTTGATGCAAGCGCCTTGGAGTCCAAGCAGGCCACCATGGAGGTACCGGTTCGGAATCCAGAAGCAGAGGTGTGCGGTGAGCGACGGACGCGACGTATCGCTTTGGCGGACAACGTATCTCCTCCATAGCGCGGCAAACCGGACGTCGCGGCGCCGCATGGTGATTCCGACGCACGCTTGCCCCTCACGGGCTCCGCGTCGTCAGGGACGGCTGCCACACGCCGGCCCGTCCCTGACGACATCCCTACTCAGTAAAGGAAACAACGCGATGACCAGATGTGCACCTGTCTCTATAACGCCGCAGCACCGGCGCCGCCTGCAGGACGAACTCGCCGCGCTGCGCTCCCGGCGGAGCATCGAAGTCCCGGACGACGCCATGGATTACGGCGGGCACCGCGGCGCGCGCCCCGCGGCACGGGCAAAACGCATCCGCGAGATCGAGGACCTGCTCGCCACGGCCGTAGTGCGTGACGATCCCGCACGCGAGCGGAGCGCGGGCCCGGGCATGGTGGTGACCATCCGATACGACGCCAACGGTGAAACAGAAACGCTGCTGCTCGGCCGGCGGGGCGCAGAAGGCGCCGACATCAAGGTGTATTCGATGGCGTCGCCGCTGGGCCGGTGTATCGCCGGCGCTCGCCCCGGCGAGCAGCGCATCTATGCGATTCCGCATGACACCGGGCGGCCCGTGACCCTGCTCAGGGTCGTTCCGTATCGGGCTGCATCACCAGATGCGCAAACCCGCAACGATTTCGGTCGTCATACGTTCGGGAACGGAGTCTCGGACCGGCAGCCATTGACCACCATTGAGGGAAAGGGGAACGAACATGACTAGCGTGCAGCCCGTGTGGCTCACGCCGCAGGCCTACGTGCGGCTCCAGCGGGAGTTAGCCACCCTGCGGGAGTCGCGTGGCAGCAACGCGTTTGGCGAAGACGCTGACGAGGGCGCGACGGCTGTCCAGTGCGCATGGCGGCTGCGGATTCAACGGATCCATGACCTGTTGGTCAACGCCGTCGTCGGCGAGGATCCGCCCGACGACGGGGTCGCCGAACCCGGCATGGTCTTGACCGTCCGCTACGACGACACCGGTGACGTCGAGACCTTCCTGCTGGGCGCGCGCGGCGCCGAGTACGGCGACGTGGAGGTCTATTCGGTTAATTCCCCGCTGGGAGCGGCCATCACGGGGGCGCGTCCCGGTGAGCAGCGCAGGTACGTGCTGCCCAGCGGTGACGGACTCACCGTCACGCTGCTGGACGCAGTGCCATACGGCATCCACCTCGCCGGCACGAACTGATGCCGGCCACGAAGCCCGCAATGCCTAGTGCTTGTGGATCGCAATCGGTTGTGCTGGCATGCTATTCGAGGTAGTCGACCCGCTGGTGATGATGTTCCTTCTGTTGGCAGCGCTTTTTCTGATCATGGCGCTTGCTTATGGGCGAATGTGACGGTTCCATACCCGCGCCCCGCGCTGCGCCAGGCTCCCACGCGCCAGCCTCGTATACGCACCCGCGACCACCGGCCAGGCCATCGCGGCCGCCATGGCACCGGCGAGGCCAGCGGCTGAGTCATCCCGGACTAGCTCCGCCGTGGGGTAAAGTCGGCCAAACCGGGACCCAATCAGGCCCCCATACGAAGGGCCAGTGATGTCCGACAAGTCTCCTCGACAATCCATGACCAAGAAGTCCGGAAAATCATTGAAGGAGAAGCGCGCCGACAAGCGGGGGAAGTCGGCCAGTGCCGCGTCCACCGATTCGGTACTTCACGACAAGAAGCGCTGAGCGCGGCGCCTTGGTGCTCACCGCCTACTAGCGCCATCTCCTTCGATCGCGCTTAGCACCGAGTATTGCCGTCGCTAATCCCCGGTGCCGTACATCGTGCCCGGTACCCGACAAGCGCGCTCGTCTCGCGACCTTCCGGAATCTGTCCTCGGACGCCGTCTCCGGCGCGTCATCGGCGGTAGCGGACAAGCACCAGTCCGGAAGCGCCAACTTACAGATGGTGCGCGCGGTGAGCAGGTTCTGGCGCAGCAACGAGCCGGTCGTGTACGGCAAGTCGTAGGTGACGCACAGGGCGCGCACCTGCTCGGCGATCTCCGGGTAGCGGTTGCTGGGCAGGTCGGGATAGAGGTGATGTTCGATTTGATAGCAGAGATTTCCAGTCATGAACGCCAGCACCCGCCCGGCCCGGAAGTTGGCCGTGCCCAACATTTGTCGCAGATACCATTCGGGCTTGGTCTCATCGTCGAGAACTGCCGGCGTGAATTTCTCCGCACCGTCGGCGAAGTGACCGCAGAAGATGACGACGCATGCCCACACGTTGCGCAGCCCGTTGGCAACCACGTTGGCGGTGAGCGTGCTCCCCCACCGCCGGCGGCTCAACGCGGGGAAGAGGACGTAATCCTTGCCGGCCTGGCGAGCAACCTTGCGCAGGAGTGCTGCCTTGTGGGCCGACCTTCGGGCGTCCGTCTCATCACGATCCTGCACTGAATACAAGCCGTGCAGTGCGACACCCCACTCGAACAAGAGCGCCAACAGCACCGCGCGGAACGGCTGCGCCAACGCGTGCGGCCGCCATGGCTCGTCTCGAGTGACCCGCATGACTCCGAATCCGAGGTCGTCGTCGACACCCACCACGTTCGCGAAAACGTGGTGCCGGTAGTTGTGGGAGTACTGCCACTGCGACATCAGACCGGCCATGTCCCACTCCCAGGTACTGGAATGGATTTCGGGGTCGTTCATCCAATCCCATTGACCGTGGCTGATGTTATGGCCGAGTTCCATGTTCTCGATGCACTTGGCCGCGGCCAGGGTGGCGGTTCCGACGCTCCAGCCAAACTTGCCTTTACTGCCGGCGATGGCCAGCCTCGCCGCGATCTCGAGGGCGCGGTGAAAGGCAATGGCGCGCTTGATGTATGCGCGATCCCTGGCGCCGCGCGAAGCCTCGATATCGCGGCGTATCGCTTCCAGCGCGGCTGCGAGCTCCTCGAGGTCCGTGCCGCTCAGGTGGGCGTATTCGGAGACTTCAGTGATGGCCATCTAGGCGGGGCACGATTCGCGCCCGGCGGCATGCGACGGCCGCGCAACGACGCGCAGCCAGGAGAGGTTTGCGAACCGCAGCATTCTGGGTCACGTCCGATCTTGTTGGGGGAACACGGGGATTGCCGCAAGGTGAGCTCTCAATTGGCACAGCAGAACGGCGGCAACGAGCCACCGTCGTCGCCGCCCTCACCACCGGAGTTGGGCGGTGCGGCGACCTGTCCGGAACCCAGAGGTCCGGCGGAAGGCTGAGCCATCTGCTTAAGCACCTGTCTTTTCGGCTCTACGCCGTGACTGCTGACCGTAGACCTACCGACAAGATTCCCGCAACACGATGGCGCGTAGACCTCCGGCAGCGGGCGACGGTCGAACGCAAGCTTGCCGCCGTCCTCGACGACGCCGACGCCCCGGCAATTCATCCGGATAGGCTGGTGGCCTGAACGCTGTGCTCACAGGGGAGGTAACAACATGCCCGCACCGCCAGCCGAGGTATTCGACCGCCTGCGTCAGCTCGCCGCGATCAAAGACCCCGCCGCACGCCAGAGGCGGACCATCGACGAGGTCTTCACCGGCAAGCCGCTGACCACGATCCCCATCGGCACGGCCGAAGACGTCGAGGCGGCATTCGCTGAGGCGCGGGCGGCTCAGACCGACTGGGCGAACCGCCCGGTCTCCGAGCGCATCGATGTCATCAGCCGGTATCGCGACCTGGTCGTCGAGAACCGCGAGTTCCTGATGGATCTCCTGCAAGCCGAGGCCGGAAAGGCCCGCTGGGCGGCACAGGAGGAAATCGTCGATCTGATGGCGAATGCGAACTACTACGTGCGCGTCGCCGCCGACCTTTTGAAACCGCGCAAGGTGCAGGCGCTGCTCCCGGCGATCGGCAAGACCACGGTGGTCTACCAGCCCAAGGGCGTGGTCGGGGTGATCTCGCCGTGGAACTACCCCATGACGCTGACGGCGTCCGACTCGGTGCCGGCGCTGCTGGCGGGCAACGCGGTGGTGCTCAAGCCGGACAGCCAGACCCCATATTGCGCGCTGGCGTGTGCCGAGCTCTTGTACGAGGCCGGCCTGCCGCGAGCCCTCTACGCGATCGTGCCCGGGCCGGGCTCGGTGGTCGGCACTGCCATCATCGACAACTGTGACTACTTGATGTTCACCGGCTCGACCGCCACCGGCAGGCAGCTCGCCGAACACGCGGGCCGTCGGCTGATCGGCTTCTCGGCCGAACTCGGGGGCAAGAACGCGATGATCGTCACCCGGGGCGCCAACCTCGACAAGGCCGCCAAGGCGGCCACCCGCGCGTGCTTCTCGAACGCCGGCCAGTTGTGCATCTCCATCGAACGGATTTACGTCGAGAAGGACATCGCCGACGACTTCGTCGGCAAGTTCGGCGCCGCGGTGCGCAACATGAAATTGGGCACCGCGTACGACTTCTCGGTCGACATGGGGAGCCTGATCTCCGCGGGTCAGCTTGACACCGTGACCGACCACGTCGACGACGCGAAAGCCAAGGGCGCCAAAGTGATTGCGGGCGGCAACGCGCGGCCCGACATCGGGCCGCTGTTCTACGAGCCCACGGTGCTCGCCGACGTCACGCCGGAAATGGAGTGTGCGGCCAACGAGACGTTCGGGCCGGTCGTGTCGATCTACCCCGTCGCCGACGTGGATGAAGCCGTCGAAAAGGCCAACGCCACCGAGTACGGGCTCAACGCCAGCGTGTGGGCCGGCTCCTCCGCGGAGGGCGAGCAAATCGCCGCCCGGCTGCGGTCGGGAACGGTGAATGTGAACGAGGGTTACGCGTTCGCATGGGGCAGCTTGGGTGCCCCGATGGGCGGGATGGGGCAGTCCGGCGTCGGCCGCCGACACGGTGCCGAGGGCCTGCTGAAGTACACCGAGTCGCAGACGATCGCGACCGCGCGCGTGTTCAATCTCGATCCGCCGCTTGGCATTCCGGGAACGCTGTGGCAGAAGTCGCTAGTCCCCGTCGTGCGCGCGATGATGAGGCTTCCCGGGCGGAACTGACTTCCGGCTTTCACGTTCGCAACTACCGCATTCAGTCCTGTCGGCGGGCCGTTTTGGATTACTTCGCGGTCTTCTGCCATCGGTATGGCAAATCCGCGTTACGCTCCTCGATATAGCGTCACATCGCACGTCAGGAGCCCGCCATGAAGGCCGATGCGAAGCAATATGAGGAAGACGCTCGTCGGTTACGCCAGTACGCCACCTTCGACAACTTCTCCGATGCTGACCTGCTGAGCCTCGCCCGAGCAGCGCATCGCACTGCGACGTCGGCCCCATTGCCCCTGATTCATGAACAGACGCCCTCGGACTCCTGCTACATCCTGCTCAGCGGGGAGGTGGGTGTGTACATCGGGCGGGACCGCGTCGCCGTCCTGGGTCCGGGCGAGGTGATCGGCGAATCCGCACTCCACCGTGGGAAACTGCGTTCTGCGACCGTGACGACGATGGGGCCGGCCGAGGTCTTGCGTATCGAACGCGCTGATCTCGCCAGAATGCTCGACGAGATACCGGCACTTCGCGAAATCATCGACACATCCGTGGCGCGACACGTGCCGGTAGAGCTGCCGCCGAAGCCAAAACCAGCGCGCACGAGGTTGGACGTCTCAGTCCGCACCGAGTTGGTCGAGCGGTTTGAGCAAACCGCCAACAGCGCGGGTGTGGACGTAGTGACCGCAGTTGAGGACGCGCTTAATCAGTGGGTCGAACGGAACACCACCGCGTAGCCACTGCGCAAGAAGCGCCCAAAGCCTTTCCGACGTGTTTTCAATCTCGTTCCGCCCCTTAACCTTCCGCACACTCCACGACGAAGGTCGGTGCTGGGCGACGGTGCGGACGGTGGCGGCGTTTTCCGGCCGGGGCCGACGGCGCGCCCGCCGCCCCCGCTGAGCAGGATTGACCAGGATCTACTACCGTGCGTAGTATCCGGGTATCCCGCCGGCACAAGGGGGTGCAGCGTGAGGTGGAGTTTCGCCCAGATCGGGCTGCTGATCATTTGCGTTTTTCATGTCGTTCAGGCGGTGATCGGCCTCATCGTCAATCCCAGCTTCGCGACCGGCCCCGCCGCGCCGACCGTCCAGCTACTCGGGATGGACTACAACGGCTGGCATGCCGTCGCCGGTCTCGCGTTGTTCGCTCCCGGTTTGGTGTTGGCGCTGCGCAAGTCCTGGGCCGTGCTGTATCTGCTGCTCGCCGCGATAGCCGGTGCGCTGCCGGGCATTTGGGCTTTCTTCTCGCATCAAGTGGCTTATGTCTTCACCTTCCCCAACAACACCACCGACGCGGTGGTGCACTTGGTGACCGCGGGGGTGATGGTCGCCGTGGCGGCCGTGCAGATTCGACTGGATGGTGGGCTGAAGAACTCGCTCGCCGATCTCCGGAAAGTGCGGTAGCTCGCCGCCCGGAGACTATTCGGCGAATAGCGTATTGAGCTCGTCGAAGCTCGCGGCTCCGGTTAGTCCCTCGAAGGACCCGCCCTCAATCAGCTTCCGCGCGGCGGCCAGGAACGCACCCCACGCGACCCGACTGAAAGCGGAGCCGACGCTGATCCGTCGCACCCCCAGCTCCGCGAGGTCCGTCACCGTCAGCCCCGCGTCGGAAGACACCAGGACGTTGACCGGATACGGAGCCACCGCGTCGACGAGACTGGCGATGTCCGCTTTGGTCCGGATCCCCGGCGCGAAGAGCACCTCGGCTCCCGCCTCGGCGTAAGCCTGCAGCCGCCTGATGGCCTCGGCGAGGGGGTCGGGGTGGCCGTAGAGGAAGCATTCCGCGCGGCCGGTCAGCATGACGTCGACTCCCGAGTCGTCGATCGCCGAACGCGCAGCGCGAACGCGATCGGCCGCCTCGGCCAGCTCGAAGAGCGGCGAGCCGGCGATGCCGGTGCCGTCTTCGACGGAGAGGCCGGCTACGCCAGTGGCCACGCAGCGCGCCACATTGTGCGCGAGCTCGCCCGCATCTTGGGCATAACCGGCCTGGAAATCGGCGTTGACGGGCACACCGACCGCGGCCACTATTTCGGCGATGTTGTTCAGTGCCTCGTCGACGGAGAGCGCGGTCACCGTGTCTGGCAGACCCCGCGCGAAACATAGTCCGGCGCTCGTAGTGGCCAGTGCCGGGAAGCCGAGCTTTGCGAGCGCGATTGCCGAACCGGCGTCCCACGGATTCGGGATGAGAAAACACCCCTGTTGATGTAGCCGGCGAAAACGGGCGCGGAGGTCGCCGTATGAGTCCACCACCCGATTATGCTCGCGCCGAAGTGAACTCGCCACGCCGCCGTCCGGTGCACCCTAGACGCGAAATAGCCTGTGCGCCTTGGTATTCAAACGAGGCGGAGCCGCGATTAACCGGGAACGCCCGGGAAGCCGACGGCGGTCGTCGGTGCGCCAGGAGCGGCGCCCGCCGGCCCGAGACGACTGGCGGCAAACGCCGCACCCTGGTCAATCATGGCCGCGTTGGTCGAGTACGTGTCGTGTGCGGCGAAGTTCATCCCGTCGGAGCAGATCGGGTCGCCCTGGGCGCATACCTGAATGGTCTTGGCCTGATAGAGCGGACCGATGACGACCGGCGGCTCGCCGAAAAAGTTCATCGCCTTTTCGCTTGGCAGTGCGAAGAGCACGACCGACGAGACGTGGTTGGCCACTTCGGGGTCCAGCGGTTTGGGCACGGCCGCCGGATCGATTCCAGCCGGTACGGCGGCCGAGGTGACGAAGCCCATCACGGCAGCGCCTTGGGAATAGCCGCCGAGCACCATCTTGGTATTGGGGCAGTCGTGCGCCGTCGAAACGACATGCGCCCCCGCGTCTCTGATCCCTTCCTCGCCAGCGTTCGTCCAGTCGTGGGTGGCGGGGTAGTTGATGGGATAGACGTCTAGCGATTCTGCGCCGACGCGCGGGCGCAGGGTGTCGATGAACGCCTGTCCGGTCGGGCCAAGACCCGGCGGGTCATCCGTGCCGCGGGCGAACAGCACTTGCACGTCCGGGCATGGCTCGGCGGAAGCGAACGGAATTGCAGAAGCGAGGATCGGAGCGCTGACGCCCGCCGCCGCGACGACCGCGGGAGCAAGGAAGTGGACTACGTGACGTGCGGTCATGGCCGTGTGTGCCCAACACATGCGGTTTCTAAACCACGAGTTTTCGTGCGCTGACCAGCGTCGTCGAATTGTATTGCCGGCTAGCCATCCTCGACGAGCTCTGCGAGGAACGCGGGTAACCGCCCGGCGCCAAAGTCATAGAACCGCGCCCAGAGCGGCTCGATCGAGATGCGCACCATCTGCTTGTACGTCGACCGCACGTTGCGTTCGAAGTCGGCGAGTTGCGGTTCGTCCATCGAGCTTTTCGCCGCCGCGAGATATTCCTCGGTGACGCCGTCGACGGTTTGCAGTGTGGCTAGCCCGCGTACCAGGAGGGCCTGCGCCTCTTCCGGTGCGGAGCCGGTGTCGATCGTCAGTGCCACTTGCGGACGTGCCGATAGCGCTCGCGCTTTCGGGGCGGTGGATGCGGTGGAGACGACGATGCGTTCGCCGGTCCAGTAAAAACCGACCGGGACGACTCGCGGGAAACCATCGTGCCCGTTGTAGGCAAGCCGGGCCATGGAGCCGGAGAGCAGCTTCTGTGCCCCGGCGAGGGCGAGCTCCTCGGCCAACTGCTGGGTGTTCATCACATTCGTAGTCCTACCCGGTAGGACCCGGGCGGACACTCAGCTGCTACTCGGGCCCACCGATGGCGCTAAGGCGCTCGCCCACCCGAGCCAGCGCCTGGTCGAATATCTCCACCTTCTCGCCGCGCTTTTCGTTGGCGGGCTGGGCGGAGCCGCGGGCGCCTTCAGCCTCAACCCGAGCCGCACCCCGCCGCCGCAACAAGCTGAAGTTCTTGTCGCGCGCTTGCCTGAGCCGGCTCTGCAAATCCTTCAGCGACTTCTCGTCCATGCGAATGAGAGCCTCGGGATCACTCTCGCCGATCAACGAGCTTTCCTGCTGGGTCAGGTTCACCTGGTTGCTCACTCCTAGATTCATAGCCTGGACCGGCCACACCGGCGCGTCGAACGTCGGACGTCATGCCGAACCGTCACGCCTGGGCCATCTCGAGTTCATATCCGGCCTCGGGTCTTCAGATCGTGCCGCGGCGGGTAGTCCTTAGGCCGACGAAGGAGGTTGCGATGGGCAAGCATTCGAAGAAGGACGACGACGAGCCCAAGGGTGGCCGCCCCGGTCCCGAGGATCACGGGGGCGAAGGTGGAATGGCGACGCGTGAGAACGCGCCGGAACTCACCGAGCCGGACGGCGAGGACTGAAGGGCGAGCTCACCAAACGGGATCCGTTTCGAGCGGCCGACGCGGCGGGTAGCCGAGAAGCCTCACTCACGACGAAAATGGATAGATGCCATTCGAACAGGCGCCGCCCCCGCCCCAATCGGCGCCGGGCTGGTACCCCGATCCCGCAGGGGTAGGCCACGGGCTGCAACGGTACTTCGACGGCACCAGCTGGACCAGCGAGTGGGCGTTCGCCGCAGAACCGCCGAAGAAAGACACTCCGGGGAAGGCGGCCTTGGCCCTGGCGGCTCTGGGCTTCCTCGTCCTCCTCATCGTCGTCGGCAAAACCTGGGTTTTCGACCCGAAGAAGGACGCCCAATCGACCCCGAGCAGTTCGGCCACCGCGGGACCGCCGACCGAGGTGGCGCCGTCGACGCCGGCCGGACCCAAGAAGCCGGACGGGGTCACCTTCACGACTGCTCCAGGCCCGAACGGCGACGTGGTCAACGCCCGATTCGCCATTCGTGACAACTACACCGAGCAGCTGATCAAAGACGGTGCCCGGACGGACACCATCGACATCCTCAAATACGCGAGAGCGACGTATCCCGACGCTTCCGCGGTGAACGTGCAAGGCACCTTTCCGATGACCGACCCGTACGGCAACACCTCGACTCAGGTCGCCATCGACCTCACGTATTCGCGAGCAACGCTGAACAAGATCAACTTCGACGGCATCACCAAAGCCAGCATCTGGGAGATACGCGATTCCGGCACCATTCTTCCGGCCTTTCAGCCGTAGACCGGTGCGCGGATAATCGCCTCGTGTCCACCGAACCCCCAAAGCGACCACCGGCCGAACCGAAGCCCCCGCGGGTTCGCACCCCGCCGGAGGATTTGGACAGGTACGGCGACGAGGAGCAGATGCGCGCGGCGTCGGACGAGCGCCGGCTCCGCGACGAGCGACCGCCGCATCACGGATAGCCCACCGCTTTCCCGACGACGAGCCGTTCAGTCGGCGGCGATGCGGTCGATGTGGGCGAGGAAGTGCGTCAACACCGCATCGGGGGCCTCGAGTTGTGGCCAGTGCCCGATGTCGTCGGCGAGCATCACGACATTCGGTTCGGGTATCACCTCGGCGTAGCGGCGCGCCATGTGAGCACCGGAGTTGGGGTCGACCGGCCCATCGATCAATCGCATGGGAACCGCGGTCTGCCGCATGGCACGCACCCACCGGTTTCGGTGGGTGTAGCGATCGTTGATGAAACGGCCGACTTTGTGCAGCACCCGGCGGCCATCGTTGTAGTCCAGGATCTGGTTGAACACATCCATCATGTGCCGGGTCGGCTTGGTGTTCGGGCCGAACATCTCGCGCAGCGTGGGCTCCAGCAGCCGGCGGGACACCGGGCTGCCCTGTACGTGACTGAATACGTCACCCAACGGGGTGCCAGACATCAGCTTCTGCGCCGTTCTGGGCTTGTATGCCTCGATGAACATTCCGCCGTTGAGCCAGGTGATGGAGTCGATGCGCAGGGCGCCATAGGCTTGCTGACCGAACTCATGGCGAGCCAACATCTCCTGGCCCACCGAATCGCCGATGTCGTGGGCCAGGATGTGCACGTTGCGGATGTTCAGGTGGGCCAGCAATGCTTCGTGCATGTCGGCGTGGTCCCCCACGGAGTACTCGTAGGCCACCGGCTTTTCGGAGAACCCCATGCCGATCATGTCCGGTGCGATGACGGTGAACCGTTGCGACAGCTCCGGCCAAATCCGCGCCCAGTCAAAGGAATTGAATGGATAACCGTGGATCAGCAGCAGCGGCGGCCCGCTGCCCTCGACGCGGTAGAAGATGTCGAAGCCGAGGTAGTCGAAGTGCTCCCCGGCCGCCAGCCAGCGTTGCAGTTCAGCGTCCATGGGCTCATCATCCCCTCGGCCCGAGCGCATCGCTTGGTTCGGGGTGTGATCGCCGTGGGGTCAGGCGGTGCGCCCGCGCGCGCGGTTATGCGTGTCGGTCGACCAGAGATGACCGCAATCCGAGCACTGCAGGTGCACCAGCGTCCCCCTGTTGCTCAGCAGGTACTGCCAGTGCGTATCGCAGTTTCGCCGGCCCCGGCAATCACCACACTTGGCGCGGTGGTCGCAGCGCGGGCAAGGCAGCCATGCGCGGCGGCTACGGTCGGCCGTCGGATCAATCGGTAACACGATCGGCCGTCCGTGAGGGCAGGACGCCGGCGCGGACCAACTCGTCGTAGACCCGCTGCTGCTCGCCGTCCAGATCCGAGTACAGCATGTCGTAGGCCCGCTGTTCCTCGGCAAGCACGGCGACAGGATCCCAGTCCGCACCAATCGCTTCGAGAACTGCGCTGCGTCGGCGCGCCTCATCGAGGGTCAGGTCATAAGCGAAGTCAAAGTTGGCCATCGCGCTCCCAGCCGTTAGATACCCGAACGAATGGTTAGGATGGACTAATTAACGCTGGTCAAGCTATGACGCACGTCACTCTTACCAGTTGGGATTCGTCACATTGGGACCGGAATACGCCGGCATCGCCCGTTCGAGCACGGCTCAGGAAGAGTCCCTGAATGGACACACCGCGGTAGCGAACACCGGCGGACGGTCGTTTGCTGAGATTTGCCCGCTCTCGGTGAGGGCGGCGCTGATGCTTCCCGGGCAGTTTAAAACTCCGGGTCAAGGTCAATGCTTGAGGTCTCACATTCTTTGATGGGAGGGCCTTCGATGAGAATTCGTGTTCGCCGCGTGGCGGGCGCCGTCGCGGTGGCGTTAGCGCCCATGACCTACATGGCAGCGGTGTCTCCGGGAATGAGCTCGGCTCAGCCCCCGGATTGTGGTCCTGGCAACTGGTGGAACCCGGGAGCCAACGCCTGCCAACCCGTCACACCCCCGCCACCGCCGGACTGCGGCCCAGGCAACTGGTGGAACCCAGGAGCCAACGCCTGCCAACCCGTCACACCCCCGCCACCGCCGGACTGCGGCCCAGGCAACTGGTGGAACCCAGGTCCCAATGCCTGCGAACCGGTAGTGCCGCCCCCACCGTCGTAAGCCCGGTCAGTCCACGGGGCTGCGCTTAATTGCGCCGGGGGGCTCGGGACCAAAACCGCCTCTGAACTGTGTCGGGCTGACAGGATTTGAACCTGCGACCACTTGACCCCCAGTCAAGTGCGCTACCAAACTGCGCCACAGCCCGGTGCCGCCTCGATCACTGGCAGCAGGTCGAAAGCCTACCGTAGAGAACCCGCTACCCCAGCAATGAGGTCCGGGCTCGCGGCCCTAGAACCACTGCCGCGCGCACGATCCGGGTCGGCGACCACGAGGTGATTCGCGAATGTGATATCGCCGATGCTATCGAGTTCGGGACCTCCGATTGGTCCGGGAGAGCCACCGCCAGAACCAGAGGTCAGCGCCGCTTGGTGCCCCGCTTTTCGCGTACCCGGACGTTGATCCGGATCGGGCTGCCCTCGAAACCGAAGGCCTCGCGCAGCCGCCGCTCCAGGAAGCGCCGGTAACCGGCCTCCAAGAACCCCGTGGCGAACAGCACGAACGTCGGTGGGCGGGCGGTGGCCTGGGTGGCGAACAGGATCCGCGGCTGCTTGCCTCCGCGCACGGGAGGCGGCGTCGCAGCCACCACCTCCTTGAGCCACGCATTCAACGGACCCGTCGGAATGCGCATATCCCACGACGCCAACGCCGTCTCCATCGCGGGCACCAGCTTCTGCACCGCGCGGCCCGTCCTGGCGGAGATGTTGACGCGCTGCGCCCAGCGCAGCTGCACCAGCTCGCGGTCGATCTCGCGCTCCAGCAATTCGCGCCGGTCCTCGTCCACCAGATCCCACTTGTTGAAGGCCAGCACCAGTGCCCGGCCGGCCTCGATGACCATGGACAGCACGCGCTGATCCTGCTCGGTGAGGGGCTGCGAGGCATCGATGAGCACGACCACCACCTCGGCGGAGTCGATCGCCGAGTGGGTGCGCACCGAGGCGTAGAACTCGTGCCCGCTGGCCTGGCCGACCTTGCGTCGCAGACCCGCGGTGTCGACGAATCGCCATACCTTGCCGCCCAATTCGATCAGCGAGTCCACCGGGTCCACGGTCGTCCCGGCGACGTCGTGCACCACCGAACGCTCGTCCCCGGCCAGCTTGTTCAGCAGCGAGCTCTTCCCCACATTGGGCTTGCCGACCAGCGCGACGCGTCGAGGCCCGCCCGGTGCGGGCGTCGCCTCGGACACCTCCGGCAGCGCCGCCAGCACCTGGTCGAGCAGGTCGGCGACGCCGCGACCGTGGATCGCGCTGACGGCATGCGGCTCGCCGAGCCCCAGCGACCACAACGCCGCCGCGTCGGCTTCACCCTTCTCACTGTCAACCTTGTTGGCGGCCAGGAACACTGGCTTGCCCGAGCGCAACAGGATGCGGGCCGCGGCCTCGTCGGCGGCGGTCGCGCCGACCGTGGCGTCGACCACCAGGATGACCGCATCGGCGGTGCGCATGGCCACCGATGCCTGCTCGGCCACCAACTGCTGCAGGCCCTTGGCGTCAGGCTCCCACCCTCCGGTGTCCTGCACGACGAAACGGCGGCCGGTCCAGAGCGCGTCGTAGGACACCCGGTCGCGGGTCACCCCGGGAATGTCCTGCACCACCGCCTCGCGCCGGCCCAGGATCCGGTTGACCAACGTCGACTTGCCGACGTTGGGCCGTCCGACCACCGCCACGACGGGCGCGGGCCCGGCTTCGGCCAGCTCTTCGAGCCCGAATTCGACTGATTCCCAATCGCTTTCGTCGGCCCAGGTACCGTCAGAAGTCACCGCACCGCTCCGCTTCGCTGCTCGACCAACTCCAGCAGGTGGTCGATGACCTGCGCTTCCGTCATCTCGCTGGTGTCGACCACCACCGCGTCGGGCGCGGCGCGCAGCGGCGACACCGCCCGGGTGGAATCCAGATGGTCGCGCCGCCGGACGTCGGCCAGCACCGCGTCGTAGTCGCCGGTCAGCCCGGCCGCGACGTTCTGATCGTTGCGGCGCCGCGCGCGGGTTTCGGCCGACGCGGTCAGAAAGATCTTCACGGGGGCGTCTGGCAGGACGACGGTTCCGATGTCTCGCCCCTCGACGACGACGCTGCCCGAGCCCGCGGCCATTTCGCGCTGCAGCCCGACGAGGCGGGCGCGCACGGCGGGGACGGACGACACCGCCGACACCGCCCGGGTAACCTCGTCGCCGCGGATCTCAACCGAAACATCCTCTCCCGCAAGGAAGTATCGGTCACCCTCGGGGTGGTAGTCCACCGACAGCTGTGCCGTCGACCCGATGCGGCCGACGGCTTCGGCATCCGCCGGGTCGATGCCGGCGCGCAGTACCGCCAGGGTCACCATCCGGTACATCGCCCCGGTGTCCAGGTAGCGGGCGCCCAGCGCGCGCGCCAATCCCCTTGACACCGAGGATTTTCCGGTTCCGGCGGGCCCATCGATGGCCACCACCACAGGATTCACAGGCCGACCGCCTTGTACAGTTGGCCGACCTCGCCCTGGTTCAGCGCCCGGAAGCTGCCCGGCCGCTGCTTGCCCAGCGACACCGGTCCGATGTCGGTGCGCACCAGCGCTTCGACCGGGAAGCCGACCGCGGCCAGCAGCCGGCGCACGATCCGATTCCGCCCCTCGTGCAACACCACGCGCACCAGCGTCTTGCCCGGAATGGCGTCCACCACCGCGAATTCGTCGACGCGCACGGGGCCGTCGTCCAGTTCGATTCCCGCCTTCAGCCTTTTGCCCAGCCCCCGCGGCACCGACCCGGTCACCGTGGCCAGGTACGTCTTGGGCACCTCGTGGGAGGGATGCATCAGCCGGTGCGCCAGCTCGCCGTCGTTGGTCAGCAGGATCAGCCCCTCGGTGTCGGCGTCCAACCGCCCGACGTGAAAGAGGTTCTTGTTGCCGCGCACCTTGCGCTCCACCAGGTCGCCGATGCACGGCCGGCCGCGGTCGTCGGACATGGTGGAATGCATGCCCCGCGGCTTGTTCAGCGCCAGGTACACCAGCGACTCGTCGAGAACCACCCTCGCGCCGTCAACGCGGATCACCGAGGTGTCGGGGTCCACCCGGGTGCCCAATTCGGTCACCACCTGCCCGTCGACCTCGACACGGCCGTCGATGATCAACTTCTCGGCGGCCCGGCGCGACGCAATTCCGGCTTGGGACAACACCTTTTGCAGGCGGATCCCCTCAGTCTCGACCATCAATCGTGGTCCACGTCGAACGTCAGCGCCTGCTCGGGCGCCTGACCGCCCGACAGCTTGATGAAACGCGGCTCACTGTCCAGGGATTCGCTCAGGTCTTCGATCGTGTCGACGTCGGGCAGCAGCGGGGCGATGTCGGGAAGGTCGGCGAGCGACGTCAACCCCAACCGCTCCAGGAACAGGTCGGTGGTCGCGAACGTCACCGCGCCGGTGTCGTCGTCGACCCCGGCCTCGGTGATCAGGCCGCGCGCCAACAGCGTGCGCATGACGGCGTCCACGTTGACTCCGCGGACCGCGCTGACGCGCGCCCGGGTCACCGGCTGGCGGTAGGCCACCACGGCCAGGGTTTCCAGCGCGGCCCGGGTGAGCTTGGACCGCGCGCCGTCCAGCAGCAGCTTCTCCACGTATGGCGCGAACCGGGAGCGGGTGTACATCCGCCAGCCCTCGCCGGTTTGGCGCAAATCGATGCCGCTGCCGCGTTCGGTGAGTTCGTCGGCCATCTGTTGCAGCCGCGCGGCGACCCGGTAGACGGGTTGCTGCGTGGCCGAACCCAGTGCCTCGGCGCTGACCGGAGTGTCGACCACCAGGAGCAGCGCCTCCAGCACGGAGCCGAGTTCCTCGGCGTCCATCGGCGCCGCCTCGGCGATCTCCGGGATACCCGCGTCGAGATCGACGTCGGGCTCGTACTCAGTCATCTATTCGTCCCGCACTTCTACCAAGGCTTCGCTGGCCGGACGTTCCCCGGTCCAAGAAATCTGGAGCACGCCAAGGGGCTCCGACTGGTCGAATGCTACCGTCCGGCTCCGATACAACTCGAGCAGCGCCAGGAAGCGCCCGACGACCTCCATCGGCGCCTCGCAGTCGGCGACCAGCTCGGAAAACGTCGCCCAGTGGCCGCTGCCGCGAGACTCCAGGATCGCCAGCAACTTCTTGGCCTGCTCGGGCACCGAGACCGCCACCTCGTGCAGGTGCCCGACGGCCACAGTGGGAACGGGGCGCGGGCTGAACGCGATCGCGGCGATCTGGGCGAACCGTTCGGCGTCGACGCCCAGCATCACCTCGGGCAGCAGCTCGGTGAACCGGTCCTCCAGCGCCACCGCGCGCGGGTAGCTGCGCAGCGCCGTGGCCTCCAGCTCGGCGAACATCTCCGCGACGTGCTTGAACGCGCGGTACTGCAGCAGCCGGGCGAACAGCAGGTCGCGCACCTCCAGCAGCGCCAGGTCCTCTTCGTCGTCGATCTGGCCGGCCGGCAGCAGCCGGGCGGCCTTGAGGTCGAGCAGGGTCGCGGCGACCACCAGGAACGCGGTCGTCTCCTCCAGGTCGAGCTGGGAGCCGATCGCGCGGGTGTAGGCGATGAAGTCGTCGGTGACCTGATGCAGCGCCACCTCGGTGACGTCGAGCCGGTGGGCGAAGATCAGCTGCAGCAGCAGATCGAACGGCCCCTCGAAGTTGGTCAGGCGGACTTGAAAACCGTTCTTGGGTGGCGCCTCACCGTTCGCGCTGGCCGTCACGCGCCGAATCGGTCGATGAACTCGCGGGCCAGGGCGCGGTAGGCGACGGCACCCGTCGAGCGCGGGGCCCAGGTCGTGATCGGCTCGCCAGCCACGCTGGTCTCCGGAAATCGGACCGTCCGGGTGATGACGGTGTCGAACACCAGGTCGCCGAACCGCTCCACCACCCGGGCCATCACCTCACGCGAGTTGACGGTGCGCGGGTCATACCGGGTCAGCAGGATCCCGCTGATTTCCAGCTTGGGGTTGAGCCGGTCGCGCACCTTGTCGACGGTGTCCGTCAGCAGCGCCAGGCCGCGCAGTGAGAAGAACTCGCATTCGGTGGGGATCACCACGCCGTCCGAGCAGGCCAGACCGTTCACCGTCAGCAACCCCAGCGACGGCTGGCAGTCGATCAGGACGTAGTCGTAGCGGTCCAGCACCGGATGCAGCGCCCGGCCCAGCGTCTGCTCGCGGCCCACCTCGTTGACCAGCTGGATCTCGGCGGCGGACAGGTCGATGTTGCTGGGCACCAGGTCCAAATACCTGATCCGGGTTTGCATCAGCACGTCGTCGAGCGACACGCGCGGCTCGACCAGGACGTTGTGGATGGTCTTCTCCAGCTCGTAGTGCGGCACGCCGAGCCCGGCGGACAGCGCACCCTGCGGGTCCATGTCCACCAGCAGCACCCGCCGGCCGTATTCGGCGAGCGCGGCGCCCAGATTGATCGTCGACGTGGTCTTCCCGACGCCACCCTTCTGGTTGCACATCGCGACGACTTTGGCCGGGCCGTGCGTGGTGCGCGGCTGCGGTTCCGGGATCGCCCGCGGCGGCCGCCCGGTCAGACCGAGCTCGACGCCGCTGTCCGGCTGCTCAGTCATGGCGGGGGTGTTCGGGAGGTGAACATCGATCGAAAGTCTAACGGGTTCGAGCGCCGCAGCCGGGCGACCCGCAGGGCGTTTCACCAGCGAATCTCACCGGATTTGCGCTGGTAGTGCGCCTGGCGACGGTAATCGTTAACAGCAGTCACACCAGCACCACTGGGGCGGTGGTGGGCGGATTTCCAACTTGATATCGCGGGCGATATCGCGCGGCGGTGGGAGTGGCGCCGAGATCATCGTGCGGGTTGTGATTCCGGTGCCGCGACGACCTTGACGGCAATCTGGGCGCCCGTTACCCGGCGGCCTTCCGCACTACTGTGGCTTCATGGACCTCAAGCGACGAATCCCTCTGCTGCGATGGTCGGTCTGGCGGATGGCGACGGGCGCGCGCAACATCACCACGACGGGCCAGATCGGCGACGGACGCGAGGCCGCCGCGGTGGACTACGTCCTGCGCAACGCCAAGGCCGGCGACATCGACGACGTGCTGGCCACCATCGACAAGTTCGCCTACGAGAAGTCGATGCTGATCAACGTCGGCGACGAGAAGGGCCAACTCCTCGACGCCGCGGTGCGCCGCGCCGACCCGGCGGTGGCGCTGGAATTGGGCACCTACGTCGGATACGGCGCGCTGCGCATCGCCCGCGCCGCCCCGAACGCGACGGTGTACTCCGTCGAACTCGCCGAGGCCAACGCCGCCAACGCCCGGCGCATCTGGGCCCACGCCGGCGTCGCCGACCGGGTGACGTGTGTCGTCGGCACCATCGGTGACGGCGGGCGCACCCTGGACGCGCTGGCCAGCGAGCACGGGTTCGCGTCGAGCGCCCTCGACTTCGCCTTCCTCGACCACGACAAGGACGCCTACCTGGACGACCTGCACAGCATCATGGCGCGGGGGTGGCTGCGCCCGGGTGCGATCGTGGTCGCCGACAATGTCCGGGTGCCGGGCGCGCCGAAGTACCGCGAGTACATGCGCCAGCAGCAGGGCAAGCAATGGAACACCGTCGAGCACAAGGCGCACCTGGAATACCAGTCGCTGGTGTCCGACCTGGTGCTGGAGTCCGAGTACCTGGGTTAGGTCGGCCCGGCTTCACGGGCACACGAATGCGATCGGCGGGCATCCCGATTACCGCGCTCGCGGATGCGCTTCCGCCCACACCTCGCGCAGCGCGTGCACGGTGACCATCGTGTAGATCTGCGTCGTCGTCACCGAGGCGTGTCCCAGCAACTCCTGCACGACGCGCACGTCGGCGCCGCCCTCGAGCAGGTGGGTCGCGAACGAGTGCCGCAGCATGTGCGGGGACACGCCCGACTTGATCCCGGCGCGCTCGGCGGCGTCCTGCAGGACCTGCCAGGCGCTTTGCCGCGACAGCCGCCCGCCGCGCACATTGAGGAAGATGGCCGGTATGCCGCGGCCGCGACGGGCCAGGTCCGGCCGGCCGCGCACCAGATAGGCGTCCAGCGCGTGCACGGCGGGCCGCCCGATCGGCACCAGCCGCTGCTTGCCGCCCTTGCCGCGCAGCAGCACCGACCTGGCCCGGGTGTCGATGTCGTCGACGTCGAGGCCGACGGCCTCGGAGATGCGCGCGCCGGTCGAATACAGGAGTTCCAGCAGCGTCCGGTTGCGCAGCGTGAGCGGGCCGTCGGAAGCGCTGTCGCCGCCCGCACCGTCCAGCAGCGCCAGCACCTGGTCGATGGTCAGGCTCTTGGGGAGCCGACGGCCCGGGGTGGGCGGGCGGACCGCGCGCGCGACGTCCAGCTCGGCCAGGCCTTCCGCCGCGGCGAACCGGTGTAGGCCGCGCACCGCGATCAGGGCCCGCGCCGCCGACACCGCGGACAGCGCCGGGCTGCCCGAGTCGGGGTCGCCGCGACGCAACGCCACCAGGAAGTCGCTCACGTCGTCCTCGCCCACCTTGGCGATGTCGTGAATTCCGCGATCCGACAGATGCTTGGTGTAGCGGCGCAGGTCGCGACGGTAGGAGCTGAGGGTGTTCGCCGCGACGCCCCGTTCGATCGTGAGGTGGTCGAGGTAACCCTGGACTTGGGTGTCCAGGGCCACCGTTGTCATTGCGTGGCCTTCCGCGCGACGAACGCCGTGGGCTTGTCGGTCCACGGGCTGTCCACCGGCCGTGGTTCGGCGACACCCTCGGTTACCACGTGGGCGGCCAAAATCCCGGCAATCGCAATGGAATTCACGATCTCACCGCTGAACACCTGGCGGACCGCCTCGCCGACGGGCACCCAGCGCATCGTCATGTCGGCTTCCTCGTGATGCGCTTCCGGCCGCGCCACTTCGGTCAGCTCGGTGGCCAGATACACGCGCACCGATTCGTCGCTGAAGCCCGGTGCGGAATTCAGGTCGACCAGCACCTGCCACGTGCCGGCCCGCAGCCCGACCTCCTCCTGGAGTTCACGGACCGCCGTCTGCTGCGGCGGCTCCCCCACCACATCCAGCAACCCGGCCGGAAGCTCCCACAATCGCCGGCCGAACGCGTGGCGGTATTGGTAGACCATCGCGATGTCGTCGTCCTCGTTCAACGCCACGATGGCGACGGCCCCGTAGTGCTCGACGACTTCACGAATCGCGGTGGTACCGCCCGGCATCCGGACCTGGTCACTGCGTAGCGCGAAAATCTTTCCCGTGTACAGCGTTTTCGACGACGCCGTCTCGAAATCGTGTTCAGCCACGGGTCGCGGGCTCAGGTAACGACTGGCTGACGCCGTCCCGCTGCTGGTTGCCGTTCGAGCCGTGCTCGGGGAACTCCACCGGCAGCAGCTCGCCTGACTGGTAGTCGAGGGCCGCCCCGACGAACGCGGCGAACAACGGGTGCGGCCGGGTGGGCCGGCTCTTGAGCTCCGGGTGGGCCTGGGTCCCGACGATGAACGGATGCACCTCGGGCGGGTATTCGACGAACTCCACCAGATGCCCGTCGGGCGAGGTTCCCGAGAACCGCAGGCCGCTCTCGGCGATCTTGTCGCGGTAGGAGTTGTTGACCTCGTAGCGGTGCCGGTGCCGCTCCGACACCTGCGTGGTGCCGTACGCCTGGGCGACGATCGAATCCGGCTGCAGGACGGCGGGATAGGCGCCCAGCCGCATCGTGCCACCCAGATCCGCCTGGCCGGCCACGGCGTCGACCTGGTCGGCCATCGTGGAGATGACGGGATCCGGTGTCTCGGGGTCGAATTCGGCAGAGTTGGCCTGGTCTAGCCCCGCCGTGCGCGCGGCCTCGATCACGATGCATTGCAGGCCGAGGCACAGGCCCAGCACCGGGAGTCCACGCGACCGTGCGTAGCGGATGGCGCCGATTTTGCCCTCGATCCCGCGGATGCCGAAGCCGCCCGGGATCAGCACGCCGTGCACGTCGCCCAGCGCCGCCGCGGCGCCCGCCGGGGTATCGCAGTTGTCGGAGGCCACCCATTGCATCTCCACCTTGGCGTGGTGCTTGAACCCGCCGGCGCGCAGCGCCTCGGTGACCGACAGGTAGGCGTCGGAGAGTTCAACGTACTTGCCCACCAAGGCGATTCGCACGGTCTCGTGCGGCTCGTGCACCCTGCGCAGCAGGTCGTCCCACTCGGTCCAGTCGACGTCGCGGAACGGCAGGTTGAGCCGGCGCACCACGTACGCGTCGAGCTCCTCGCGATGCAGCCGCTTCGGGATGTCATAGATCGACGGTGCGTCCGGGGTGGAGATGACGCCGTCGATGTCGACGTCACACATCAGCGCGATCTTGTTCTTCAGCGCTTCGGGCACGTCCCGGTCGCAGCGCAGGATCAGCGCGTCCGGGGTGATACCGATGCTGCGCAGCGCAGCCACCGAGTGCTGGGTCGGCTTGGTCTTGAGTTCGCCCGACGGAGCCAGGTACGGCACCAGCGAGACGTGCAGGAAGAACACGTTCTCCCGGCCCAGGTCGTGGCGGACCTGGCGCGCCGCCTCCAGGAACGGCTGCGATTCGATATCGCCGACGGTGCCGCCGATTTCGGTGATGACCACGTCCGGGCGGTTGCCCTGGGCGTCCGGCTGGGCCATCGCCATGATCCGGCTCTTGATCTCGTCGGTGATGTGCGGGATCACCTGCACGGTGTCACCGAGGTATTCGCCGCGGCGCTCCTTGGCGATGACCGTCGAATACACTTGGCCCGTCGTGACATTCGCCGAGCCGGACAGGTCGCGATCCAGAAACCGCTCGTAGTGGCCGACATCGAGGTCGGTCTCGGCGCCGTCCTCGGTGACGAACACCTCGCCATGCTGAAACGGGTTCATGGTGCCCGGGTCCACGTTGAGGTACGGATCGAGCTTTTGCATCGTCACGTACAACCCGCGGGCCGTCAGTAGCTGACCGAGGCTGCTAGCGGTAAGACCTTTACCCAGAGAGGACGCGACGCCCCCGCTGACGAAGAGGTGCTTTGTGGCGGTTTGCGGGTGCTTTCGCACAGGCGGCCTCCGTGAAGACGGGCAGGGCGTCGAATTTTCTAGCGAATGACTAGTTGGGCCTGCCGACCCACGGAAACCCACCCTAACATCCACGACCGAAGTGTCGCGGCGAACACGCCCGCTACTGAGGCACCGTGATCGATGTCGCGCCGTGACCGGTGCCGTACTGACCGGCGTGGCCGCCGTTCATCAGGTCGTGCAGGCCCAGCACCGCGGTGATGCGGCCGGGGGCTGCGTCGACGTCGTCGACGGTGCTGACCGCCGAGTTCATCCCCGCATCGGCGCGCGTCACGGCAACGGCCGCGCCGCCGGTCGCCGAGCCGTCCCGCCCGGCCAGCAGCGTGCCCGAGCCGTGCGGCGCCAGCGCGGCGGCGAACCGGGCGACGCTGACGCCCTGATTACCGGCGTCCTGGGGAAGCGCGCCGCCGGTGACGATCAGCGCGGCATTCGCGGCGCCCAGGTGATCGCTCGGCTGATAGGTGATGAAACCCGTGTCGCGCAGCGCCGCCAGCACGGTGTCGCGCTGGGGCTCGTCGACCGGCGGGACCGCCGGGTTGGCATTGATCAGTAGCGCGATGCCCATCAGGTCGCCGGCCTGCGAGCCCTGGTCGACGAGCTTGGTGCTCAGCTGCTGACCGGCGGGCAGGATCGACGAGTTCACCACGGTCTGCAGCTTCTCCGCGGAATTGGCCTCGACGAACTCGCTCGTCAACGACACGGTTCCGGTCACCGCGCCGCCGGCCTGGCCGATGAACTTCGACACCGCGGCCACGTCGTCGTCTTTGGCGTCCGGGGTGCGGAACACCACGACCGACTTGCCGCCGAGCGCGTCGTGCACGATCCGGCCGACCAGCTGGGTGTCGAAATTGTTTGCCGCGCTGAGCTTTTCGTTCAGCACGTTCTTCTGGTCGTTGAGCCCGTTGATCTGGGTGTGCAGGTCCCGCTTCTCGTCACGCAGGCTGGACAGCAGGGTGTCGGACAGGAAGCCGGAACCGAGCACGACTCCCACGGCCAACGCCAGAAACACGGCGGCCAGCGATAAAGCGTGTTGACGTAGCGAGATCATCTTCTCCCCCTAGCTCACCAAGTGCTGAACCCAGAGGGAGAAGTGGTTCCAGTAGGCGGTGACCCAGTGCACCACCACGCCGTCGGTGCGGGACACCCACAGCGCGACGATGACCGCGATCAGCATCGTCAGCGCCAGCAGTGCGATGGCGCCCGCCGAGATGTGGTTGCGGTACAGCGTGGCCACGGCCTTGGCGTCCACCACCTTCTCCCCCACCCGAAGCCTGGTCAGGAACGTCGAGGGGTTGCTGTGCGCACGGGTCCGGTCGAAGAACGTCTCGATGTTGGCGGTGTGGCCGGCGGTCACGAGCAGCGCGGCGCCGTGATGATCGGCCAGCAGCAGGGCCAGGTCGATCGCCGAGCCCGCGGCCGGGAAGGTCATCGCCCCGACACCGAGGTCCTGGATGCGCTCCAGGCCGGGCGCGTGGCCGTCGGCGTCGGCGGGCAGGACGACCTGGGCGCCGCACTTGAGGGCGTCGGTACTGATCTGGTCGGGGTCGCCGACGATAACCTGGGGGCGATAACCCGCCTTGCGCAACACATCCGCGCCGCTGCCCACCCCGAAGAGCACCGGCTGGTACTCCTTGATGAACGGCTTGAGGGACTTCAGGTCCTCCTCGGCGCTGGGCTCGTCGGCGACGATCACCACGTGCCGGCGGCGCAGGTCCACGTCGATGTCGGGAATGCCGATGCCGTCGATCAACAGCGGGCTTTCGCTCTTGATGAACTCGATTGTGTTGCCCGCGAACGCCTCCAGGTGGGCGGACAGGCCGCTCTTGGCCTCCCGCATCAGGTCGGCGATGTCGTGGTCGGTGCGCTCGGTGCCGCGGACCAGCCTGCGGTCGCCGGAGTAGACCCCGCCTTCGTGCAGCCGGATCTTGGCGCCGTCCTTCACCTTCTTGAAGATGTCCGGCCCGGTCTCGTCGATCAGGGTGACCCCGTTGTTGACCAGCACCTCAGGTCCCATGTTGGGATAGCGGCCCGAGACCGACGGCGAAGCGTTGACGACCGCGGCGATATCGGCCTCCACCAGGGCGTCCGCCGTGATGCGGTCCAAATCGAGGACGTCGAGCACCACGATGTCGCCGGGGCACACCCTGCGCAGCAATCGGTCGATATTCCGGTCCACCCGGGCGGTGCCGACAAGGCCCGGCCGGGCGGTGTTACGGGTTAGCAGGCCTGACATCTTCATGGGGGCGATTCTGTCGGTGATGCAAGGAGGACGCGTGGAGGCGCGCCGTAACACCAGCCTCAGAAGTTATCTAGAGTCCCATTAGTCACATCTGTATTAAGTGTTCCCGACGGTTAGATCTCATCCTTCTGTGCCGCATCGAGAAGTTCGCGGGCGTGGGCACGGCCGCTGTCGGACTCGCCCAGCCCGGCCATCATCCGCGCCAGTTCGCCGACCCGCTCGTCGCCGGCGACCCGCCGCACCACGCTGGTCCCCTTGGGCCCGGCGCTGTGCACGACCAGGTGCACGTCGGCGTACGCGGCGACCTGCGGCAGATGCGTCACCACGATGACCTGATGGGTGCGCGCCAGCCGCGCCAACCGCCGCCCGATCTGCACCGCGGCCCGGCCGCCGACGCCGGCGTCGACCTCGTCGAACACCATGGTGGTGCCCGCGGCCGAAGCGGCCAGCACCACTTCCAGCGCCAGCATCACCCGGGACAGCTCGCCGCCGGAAGCGCTCTTGGCCAGCGGCAGCTGGTCCATCCCGCGGTGCGCCGCGAAACCGAACTCGACCTGATCGACGCCGTCGGCGCCGGCCCGGGCCAGCTCACCCGACGGCAGCACGAGCGCGGCCGGGTCGTCCTTGTCGGTGGCCACATCATTGCTCACGTCGATGGTGAATTGCGCGTCGGCCATCGCCAGCCCGGACAGCTCGGCGGTGATCTCCTTGGCGAGCCGCTTGGCGGCTTTGCGCCGGATGCCGCTGAGATCGACTGCGGCTTGGGCTAACTCACGCGCGAGCTCGTCGACGCGAGCGGCCAGCGCCGTCAGACCTTCCTCGGAGACGTCGAGCTGGGCCAGTCGTTGGCGTGACTCCTCGGCCCAGCGGAGCACCCCGTCGACGTCCGCGGCGTACTTGCGCGTCAGCGTGCGCAGTTCGGCCTGCCGGGCCAGCTTGGCTTCCAGCGCGCTGGCGTCGACCGGCAGCTCGTCCAGGAAGCCGCTCAGTTCCCCGGCCGCGTCGGCGACCACCGTGAGCGCCTCGCCGACCTGCCCGGCCAGCGCACGCAGCTTCGCGTCATCGGTCGATTCCAGGGCGGTGCGGGCCCGCCCCAGGCTGTCGGCGGCGCTGTGGCCGGAGGCTTCCGCGTCGTCGGGCGCCCCGAAGAGCGCCGCGTGCGCGGTGATCGCGGCCTCGCGCAGCGTGTCCAGTTCGGAGAGCCGCACGATGTCGGCAACCAGCGCATCGTCCTCGCCCGGCTGCGGGTCGACGGTGTCAATCTCGTTGAGCGCGAAAGCGAGTCGATCCGACTCGAGGGTGAGTTCGCGCATGCGGTTCCGGCGGTCGACGAGGTCGTGCCGCGCGGTCAGCCAGGCGTCGCGCAGTTTGCGGTAACGCTCGAGCACGGGGCCGGCCTTCGCGAACCGGTCCAGCGCGCCGCGCTGCTCCTCGGGCCGCATCAGCCGCAGCTGATCGTTCTGCCCGTGCAGGGTGAGCAGCTCGGCGGTGAAGTCGCCCAGCGACTTGGCGGGCACGCTGCGACCGCCGAGATAGGCCCGCGAAGGCCCGTCGCGGCTGACCGAGCGCAGCGCGATCACGCTGCCGTCCTCGTCGCGCTCCGCTCCGGACGCGTCCAGCATCTCGTCCAGCTGCGCGACCGCGGCGTCCTCGAGATCCGTTGTGATGAAACGGCCTTCGACGACCGCGCGGTCGGCTCCCGACCGCACTCGGGTCGCGTCGGCGCGGGCGCCCCCGAGCAGGTGCAAACCGGTCACCACCATGGTCTTGCCGGTGCCGGTCTCGCCGGTCAGCACCGTCAGGCCCCGGTCGAACTCCCCGACCGCCGCGCTGATGGCGCCCAGCGACTCGATCCGGATTTCAGTCAGCATCTACTTTCCACGCCACCCGGTGACCGGCAAGCGGAACTTGCGCACCAACCGGTCGGTGAACGGCGCGCTGTCCAGTCGCGCCCATTTCACCGGTGTGTCGCAACGCCTTACCTCAATCCGGCTGCCGGCCGGGATCAGCATTTCGCGGCGGCCGTCGCAGAACACCAGGGCGTCGTGACCGTCCGCCTCGATCTCGATCGCGATCGTGGCGTCGGGGCTGGTGACCATCGGCCGGCCGAACAGCGCGTGAGCGTTGTTGGGCACCACCAGGATTGCCTCGAGGTCCGGCCATAACACCGGGCCGCCCGCGGAGAACGCGTAGGCGGTTGACCCGGTGGGCGTCGACACCAGCACCCCGTCGCACCCGAACGCCGACACCGGCCGTCCGTCGATCTCGACGACCACCCCCAATACGCCCAGTCGCGGGCCCTTCTCCAGGCTGACTTCGTTGAGCGCCCATCCGTGCTCGATCTCGCGGCCGCCAGCGCGCACGATCACGTCCAGCGTCAGGCGGTTCTCGACCCGGTAGTCCTTGGCGACAACGTGATCCAGCACCTGGTCGATGGCCTCCGCCTCGGCCTCGGCCAGAAAGCCGATGCGGCCCAGGTTGACGCCCAGCACGGGGATCCCGGCGTTGCGGGCCAGTTCGGCCGCCCGCAGGAACGTGCCGTCCCCACCGAGCACCAGCACCAGTTCGCAGCCTTCGGCGGCCTGCGGGTCCGCGTCGACCACCTGAATTTCGACGCCCATCGCGCGGATGTCGTCGGGAGCCACCTGCAGCGACCCGCGGTCGACCGCCTCGGCGGACAGAACGCGAAGACCGATATCGTTGTCCCCCAACACTTTCTGCACACGGGCCGCCGTGTCGGTGGCTTCTTCGCGGCCGGTGTGGACCACCAGTAGCACGGTGCGATGCTCGTTCATTGCGGCCCCTCACTCACTGCTCGCTGCACCGCTGCCACGAACGCGTCATCCGCCAATCCCGTCTGGCCGCGCAGCCACAGGAAGTATTCGACATTGCCCGACGGGCCGGGCAGCGGGCTCGCGGTGACCCCGACGGGGTGCCAGCCCAGTTGCGGGGCCCGCCGTGCCACCGCCAGCACGGCATCGGCACGCAGGGCGGGGTCGTGCACCACTCCGCCGGCGCCCACCAGGCCACGGCCCACCTCAAACTGCGGCTTCACCATGGGAACGATATCCGCAGTGGGGGAAGCACATCCAGCCAGCGCGGGCAACACGGTGGCCAGCGAAATGAACGACAGGTCGGCCACGATCAGGTCGACGGGCCCGCCGATCGCCTCGAGGGACAGGTCACGGGCGTTCGTTCGCTCGACGACGACGACCCGCGGGTCGCAGCGCAGCGACCACGCCAGCTGCCCGTATCCGACGTCCACCGCGACCACCTCGGCGGCCCCACGATCCAATAGGACCTCGGTGAACCCACCCGTCGACGCGCCCGCGTCCAGGCAGCGGCGGCCCGCCACCGCAATTCCGAAGGCGTCCAGGGCGCCGATCAGCTTGTGCGCACCGCGGGACACCCAGCCCCGTTCGCCATCGTCTGCGACGGTCAGGGCCGCGGTGACGGCGACGGCCGTGCCCGGCTTGCGGGCCGGCAGGCCGTCGATGCTGACCCGTCCGGCGCCGATCAACTCGGCGGCCTGCTGGCGCGATCGCGCGAGTCCGCGCCGAACCAGCTCGGCGTCGACGCGGGCGCGGCGAGACATGCGCGCACTCAGCCCTTCTCCGCCGACTCCAGCGCGGCAAGCAGCACGTCGTGCGCCTCGGAGAGGCGGCGGGCTATTTCTTCGAGCTCCGGGAGCGACGGGTCCTCGGGGCTTTCCGGGCCCCCGGGCTCGGGCAGCCGGGCCAGCAGGGCGTCGATTTCGGCGCGAATCTGTTCAGGATCGGTAGTCATTGCGCTCTTACGCTAGTCATCCGTCAGTCGCTGCGCACCAAAGACCAGCGTTGCAACGCGGCGCGGGCCCGGTCGTCGGCGGCCTCGATGCTGATCGGCCGCCCGTCCGACTGCGCACCCCAGACCGCGCTGGCGACCGCCCGCACGATCGAGAGCCCGTCGCCGTCGTCGGGCCCGTCACTGCTGACGATGACCGCCCGCTCGCCGACGTCGATGCGCCAGCCCGGCTGGGGCCCGACCGCGAGCTGCTCGCCGTCGGAGTGCAGGGCGCGCAAGTCGTGGCCGATGTAGGTGGGCCGGTGCACGGGATCGGCGTACACGGCGTCCCGGGCCGTACTGACGCCGGTGAGCACCATCAGGCTGGGCAGCTTGGCCGCATTGGCGCCCTCGATGTCGGTGTCCAGCCGGTCGCCGACCACCAGGGGCGCGCGGAAGTCGCCCCGGGCCGCCGCGTCGGTGAGCAACCCGGGCGCCGGCTTTCCGGCGACCTGGGGTTCGGCGCCGGTGGCCGCGCGCAGCGCGGCGACCATGGATCCGTTCCCGGGCAGCAGGCCGCGCTCAGTGGGCAGCGTCGGATCGACGTTGGCCGCCACCCATAGCGCGCCAGACCGGATGGCGAGCGCGGCCTCGGCGAGGTCCGGCCAGCCGATGGTCATCGACAGGCCCTGGACGACGGCGACCGGGTCGTCGTCATACCGGCGCACCGGTAGCAGCCCGGCCGCCTTGACCTCGTCGGCCAGTGCGTCGGTGCCCACGATCAGCACCGGTGACCCCGCAGGCAGCCGGTCGGCCAGCAACCGGGCCGCGCTCTGCGCGCTGGTGGCGACGTCGTCGGCGGTGGCGGTGAAGCCGAGTTCGGTCAGGTGCGCCGCGACCTCGGCGGCGCTGCGAGACGCGTTGTTGGTGACGAAGAACGCGCGGCTGCGCACCTCGGCCAGCGCCTGCACGGCACCCTCGGTGGGCCGGCGGCCGCGAAACAACGTCCCATCCAGGTCGAGCAGCAGGCAATCGTATTGGCGCGCAACGCTGGTCATCTCAGCCCAGCTCGCTGACCCGGTCTTCGGCGTCGGTGACGCCTTCGACATCGGCGGCGGCTGAGCGCAGGAACCATTGCAGCGCTTCATCATTGCGACCGAGCGCCAGCAGCGTGTCCGCGTAGGCGTAGAACAACCGCGCCGCCGTCGAGCCGCGGCGACCGGGATCCAATTGCGGCGTGGACAAGAGGGTCAGCGCCTGCTCCAGCTGGCCGAGGTCCGCACGCGCGCCGGCCGCGACGATGCGCAGCTCGTCGGCCTCGTCGCCCTGGAGCTGGGCCGCCTCCGGTCCGCGGGCGAGTTCGATCGCCCGCTCCGGGCGGCCAAGCCCGCGTTCGCAATCCGCGATCAGGGCGAGCAGGTTGGACTTGCTGCCCATCCTGCGGGCGGCGCGCAATTCGGCCAGCGCCTGGGCCCAGTCGCCGCAGTGATAGGCGGCGATGCCGACCGCCTCACGAATCGCGGCGATCCTGCTGGACCGGGCGCGCGCCGCGCGGGCGTGGCCGAGCGCGGCCTCCGGGTCCTCGTCGAGCAACTCACCCGCGGCGACCAGGTGGCGCGCCACCGCGTCGGCCGTGGCCCGGTCCAAGGTGCTGAGTTCGCCCCGGATTTCGGGCGCCAGCTGCCGGGCCTCCACGCCAGGCGGTATCGGCGGCCCGGGTTCCGGCGTGCGGTGGCCGTCGGGCTGCTGCGGCTGAGCCGGCCGCGCGCGGCCGGCCCCCGACCAGCCGCCCGATGTGCGCGGGCGCCGTTCACCCCGCTGCCTGTCGTCGACCACGCAGCCGAGGATACGGGGGCCCCGCGCGCTAGTACGCCGTGAGCCGGTTCTGCAGCAGCGGCGCTATCACCGCCGGGCAGTAGTTGGCGACGGCGACGATGGTGAACAGGCCGGCCGACTCGTAGCCCAGGCCGCTGCGCTCGGACATTTCGGCAGCGACCGAGTCGAAGGACTGGCCCGGCGTGACGATCATCGGGCAGACCGACTGGCCCAGCGCCAGGGCGCCGGCCGGGTGCGGGTAGGTGATGCCGGCGTTGGTCAGGGCCATCAGGAACGCGTTGCCCCGCATGTCGGCGCTGACGGGCGCGGCCAGCGGGGCGGCCAGGGCCGCCACGCAGGCGGTCAGGAACAGCACGCGCAGCAGGGACCGTTCCACACGCCGGGAAGCCGTCATCGTGACCACCCTGGCCTGTACGGGTCACAACCGCAACACGGTGCGGTAAAGGTTTGCGCAGCAACGCGTTTTGCGGGTGCGGTTTCTAGACCTTTTCGATCCCGGCGACGGTGCGTTTGCCGCGGCGCAGCACCAGCCACCGGCCGTGCAGGAAGTCCGAGGGCTGCGGCGCCCACTCCTCGCTGTCGATCCGGATGTTGTTGACCGACACCCCGCCCTCGCCGATGGTGCGCCGCGCCGCCTTCCTGCTCTCGGACAGGCCGCTGGCCACCAGCAGGTCGACGATCCCGTCGGGGCCACCGGGCTTGAGCTCGGCGACCGAGGCCTCACGCAATGCCGCCGACAGCGTCGCCTCGTCCAGCCGGTCCAGTTCGCCCTGCCCGAACAGCGCCCGGCTGGCGTGCTCGACCGCCTCGGTGGCGGCCTCGCCGTGCACCAGCACGGTCAGTTCCCGGGCCAGCCGGCGCTGGGCCGCGCGCTGCTGTGGACGCTCTTGGGTGGCCTGTTCCAGTTCGGCCAGCTCGTCGGCCGACAGGAAGGTGAACCAGCGCAGATACCGGATGACGTCGGCGTCGGCGGTGTTGAAGAAGTACTGGTACCAGGCGTAGGGGGTGGTCATCGCCGGGTCCAGCCACAGGCTGCCGCCACCGGTGGACTTGCCGAACTTGGTGCCGTCGGCCGCGGTCACCAGCGGGACGGTGAGCGCGTGCACCGTCGCGCCCAGCTTCTGGCGGACCAGCCGCACGCCGGCGATGATGTTGCCCCACTGGTCGGAGCCGCCGATCTGCAGCGCGCAGTCGTACCGGCGGTGCAGTTCGACGTAGTCATTGGCCTGCAACAGCATGTAGCTGAACTCCGTGTAGGAGATGCCCTCGCCCTCCAGCCGCCGCCGGACGGTGTCGCGATCCAGCATGACGTTGACCGAGAAGTGCTTGCCGAGGTCACGCAGGAACTCGATGGCCGACAGCGGGGCCGTCCAGTCCAGGTTGTTCACGACGACCGCGCCCGTCGGGGATTCGTCGAAGTCGACGAAGCGCTCCAGCTGCCCGCGAATGCGCTCGGTCCAGTCGGCGACGACGTCCGCCTCGTTCAGGGTGCGCTCCCCGACGTCGCGCGGGTCACCGATCATGCCGGTGGCGCCGCCGGCGAGCACGATCGGCCGGTGGCCGGCGCGCTGGAAACGCCGCAGGGCCAGCAGCGGCACCAGGTGCCCCGCGTGCAGGCTGGCCGCGGTTGGGTCGAAGCCGGCGTACACCGTCAACGGCCCGCGCCGCGCCTCGGCGGCCAACGCGTCGAGGTCGGTGGACTGCGCGATCAGCCCACGCCAGTCCAGCTCGTCAAGGATCCCGGAAGACATCGCCGCCGACTTTAGTCGGTCCCGCGGCCGCGATTCGCTCCTGCGTTGCTTGATAAGGCAAGCTAACGGCGCGGCGCATCGTCGCGCCATCGCCTTCCACTCAGCGAACCAAACAACGCGGAGCGTCATGGACAACCGATATTGGCCGTTGGTGGTCGTGATCATCATGCTCGCGCTCGGGCTGACGCTCACGGTCGACGACTTCAAGCGGGCCGCCACGCTTCGCAAACCACTGGTTGTCGCGCTCGTCTGCCAGTCGCTGCTGCTCCCCACGCTGTGCCTGGCCATCGCCGAGGGCTTCCACCTCGAGCCCCACCTGGCCGTCGGGTTGATGCTGATGGCCGCGACCCCCGGCGGGACGATGTCCAGCATCCTCAGCCACCTCTTCAACGGCGACCTGGCGCTCAACCTCACGCTGACCGCGATCAACGCCGTGCTGTCCATCGTTGCGTTGCCCGCGATTCTGGCGGTGTCGATGACGTGGTTCCTCGGCGAAGGGCGGTTTCTCCCGCTCCAGCCGGGCAAGTTCTTCGCGGTGATCGGCCTGGTGATCGTTCCCATTGCGATCGGGGTGGCAGTCCGCCACCGCTTCCCCGACCTGGCCCGGCGACTGCAGAAACCGGTGCGAATCGTGGCGCTCACGCTGCTCGTCCTCGCCGTGCTCGGGGCCATCGCCGGGGGAAGAACGACGCTGTGGCACAACCTCGGCCTGCTGAGCGCGGCCGTCGTGGCCTTCTGCGCGGTGAGCCTGACGGTCGGCTATCTGGCGCCGCGCCTGATGCGGCTGGCTCCCCGACAGGCCGTTGCGGTGAGCCTGGAGGTCGGTATGCACAACGCCGTGGTGGCGATGGGCGTCGCGTTGAGTCCGCAGCTACTGAACAGCGTCGAGATGGCCACGCCGGCCGCGATTTACAGTGCCGTCGCGCCGCTGCTGGCCGTGGCGTTCGTGTTCCTGGCGCGGCGGGTGGACCCCGCCTTTCGCGCGGTCGCCCCCGCCACCCAAACCGTCTAGTCGCTGGTTCCGGGGGCGGGCGCCCGCGGACTGCGCCGGTATGCCGACACTTCCGGGCGGCCGGGGAGCCAGAATCGCCACGGCCGGTCGGCGGCCTGGCTGACCCCGACGCGCGGGCCCGACACGGGGGTCAGCGGCTCGTTGAGTCTCAGGGTCACGGGGTTGGCGGGGTCGAACAGGTCGATCCCGTTGTCGTCCATGGTGATTCCCAGGGCCGAACACAGATTGCCGGGACCGCGCGCCAGCGCGGCCGCGTGAACCAGCTCGCCGCGCCGGGCGCGCGCCGTGTCGGTGCCGTCCTCGAGGGCGGCGGCCCGCAACAGGACGGCCGCGGCGGTCCCGTCCGGCCCGCAGGCAACGTTGGCGCAGACGTGGATCCCGTGACTGCGGTAGGTGTAGAGCCGGCCGGGGGGTCCGAACATCACCGCGTTGCGCCCGCTGATGCCGCGATAGGAGTGGGCCGCGGCGTCCGGCCATGGACCGTCGGGAACGCCGCCGTACGCCTCGACTTCCACGATGACGGCGCCGACGCCCCGCCCGGTGAGGGTGGCGCCGAGTAGCCGATGCGCGGCCGCGACGGGGTCGACGAGCAGCTCGCTTGCGGCCACCCACCGAACCTACCGGCAGCGCTTCCATGGCAGTATCCCGGTGTCTTGGGACCTGTGAAGGAGCACGCATCATGCATCCGATCGACCCCGCCGCCACCGCGTGGCTGCTGGCCAGCACGGCGCTGGTCCTCCTGATGACGCCCGGCCTGGCGATCTTCTACGGCGGCATGGTCCGCACCACCGGCGTGCTCAACATGATCATGATGAGCTTCATCTCCATCCCGCTGGTCACGGTGGCGTGGCTGTTGCTCGGCTACACCGTCGCGTTCTCCGAAGACGGGGCGAGCGGGTTCCTCGGCAATCTCAGGCATGTCGGGATGCTGGGCATCGCCCCGGACACCGCGCACGGCACGGTTCCAGAACTCCTGTACGCCACGTTCCAGGTCACGTTCGCGATCATCACGGCCGCCCTGGTCAGCGGCGCCATCGCCGACCGCGCGAAGTTCGCCGCGTGGATGGTGTTCGTGCCGGTCTGGACGGTCGTCGTGTATTCGGTTGTGGCGCATTGGGTGTGGGGGCCCGGCGGCTGGCTGGCCAAGTTGGGCGTGCTGGACTACGCGGGCGGACTCGTCGTCGAGATCGTGTCCGGCTGCTCGGCGCTGGCCCTGGCGCTGGTGCTGGGGCCCCGCATCGGCTTCAAGAAGGAAGCCATGCGGCCGCACAACCTGCCGCTCGTGCTGCTCGGTGTCGGCCTGCTGTGGTTCGGCTGGTTCGGGTTCAACGCCGGGTCCGCGCTGGCCGCCAACGGGACCGCGGCGGCCATCTTCCTCAACACCCTCGTCGCCGGTTGCCTCGGCATGCTCGGCTGGCTTTCGGTCGAACAGGTCCGCGACGGCCGGCCCACGACGTTCGGCGCGGCGTCCGGGGTGGTCGCGGGGCTCGTCGCCATCACGCCGTCGTGCGGAACCGTCAACACGCTCGGCGCCGCGGTCGTGGGCCTCGCGGCGGGCATCGTGTGCTCCTTCGCGGTCAGCGCGAAATTCCGTCTCAACTACGACGATTCGCTGGACGTGGTCGGCGTGCACTTCGTCGGCGGCGTCGTCGGGGTGTCGTTGATCGGGCTCCTCGCCACGGCGGTCATGACGTCGGGCCCGCGCGGCCTCTTCTATGGGGGCGGCTTCACCCAGCTGGGCAAGCAGGCGCTGGCGATCGTCGTCGTCGCGCTGTACGCGTTCGCGGTGTCCTTGGTGCTCGCGAAGGTGATCGACCGGGTGATGGGTTTCCGGGTCAGCGCGGAGGACGAGACCACCGGCGTGGACCTCACCCAGCATGCCGAGACCGCCTACGCCGAGGGCGTGCACGGGCACCTGCCCCAGCGCCGCCCGGGTTCGCCCGAACGCTCCCCGTAGACCCTTGACAGCGCCTCGGTAGAGGACGATATTCATCATATGATGACTTCATCACGTGATGAATTAATCGCGGAACAGGCCGTCCGGATCGATCACCTGCGGGTGATACGTGGCAAGCGCCCCGCCCTGCACGATCTCTCGGTGCAGATCGGGCGCGGCAGCATCACCGGCCTGCTCGGCCCGTCCGGCTGCGGCAAGACCACGCTGATGCGGTGCATCGTCGGCACCCAGATCGTCACCTCGGGAACCGTCACCGTGCTCGGCCACCCGGCCGGGTCGGCCTCGCTGCACCGACGGGTCGGATACCTGCCGCAGGACCCGACCATCTACAACGACCTGCGGGTCGTCGACAACGTTCGCTACTTCGCCTCGCTGTACGGTTTCGACCGCCAGGCCGCCGATGCCGCGATCGAGCGGGTCGGGTTGGATGATCACCGAACCGCCTTCTGCGGCAACCTTTCCGGCGGTCAGCGCACCCGAGTATCGCTGGCGTGCGCGTTGGTCTGCCAGCCTGACCTGCTCGTGCTCGACGAGCCCACGGTGGGCCTGGATCCCGTACTGCGCGCGGATCTCTGGGACCAGTTCGCCGATCTCGCCCGCACCGGCACCACGCTGCTGGTATCCAGCCACGTCATGGACGAAGCCGACCACTGCGGCGACTTAATGCTGATGCGCGACGGTCACCTGCTCGCGCATACCACCCCGGACCGACTACGAGAGGACACCGGATGCACGTCACTGGAGGACGCATTTCTGTCCATCATCAAGCGCAACACCATGCGCCAAGCCGGTTAGGGCTCAAGGGATACACCGCCACCACGGCCAGGATTCTGCGCCAGCTGGCGGCCGACCACCGCAGCGTCGCGATGATCCTGTTCGTGCCGGTCTTGGTTATCACGTTGATGTACTTCATGTTTCAGAACGCGCCGCATCGCCCGGGCACGCCGGCGCCGTTCAACAACGCCTGCCTGATTTTGCTCGGCCTTTTCCCGCTGTTCGTGATGTTCATCATCACGGCGATCACGATGCAGCGGGAACGGGCGTCGGGGACGCTGGAGCGCATCCTGACCACTCCCCTGCGCCGGTTCGACCTGCTGATCGCCTATGGCAGCGCCTTCTCGGTGGCCGCTGCGGCACAGGCCATAGTGGCGTGCATCGTGTCGTTTTGGCTGCTCGGCTTCGACACCGCCGGCAGCCCGGCGTGGGTGTTTGTGATCGCGATCGTCAACGCTGTGCTCGGTGTGGGGTTGGGTCTGCTTTGTAGCGCGTTCGCGCGCACCGAGTTTCAGGCCGTGCAGTTCATCCCGCTGGTGATGGTGCCGCAGCTGTTACTGGCCGGCATCATCGTGCCGCGTGCACTCATGCCGCACTGGCTGCAGTGGGTCAGCAACGTGATGCCGGCCAGCTACGCCCTGGAGGCGCTGCAGCAGGTGGGTGCGCACCCGCAGCTGACATACATCGCGGGGCGCGACATCGTCGTCGTGTTCGGCTCCGCGCTCATCGCGCTGTGCCTGGCCGCGGCGACGCTGCGTCGGCGGACCGCCTAGTGGCGATCGCAAGCGCGGCGAAGCCGGGCGCAGCGGGTCGCCACGGAGGGTCGCTAGTGGCGATCGCAAGCGCGGCGAAGCCGGGCGCAACGGGTCGCCACGGAGGGTCGCTAGTGGCGATCGCAAGCGCGGCGAAGCCGGGCGCAGCTGAGCCGGCCGCAGCGGGTCGCCACGGGGGGTCCTAGTGGCGATCGCCAACACCGGGCGCCGGCGGCCCGGGCGGCCGGCCGGCGGCTCCGACGCCCGCAACCGCATCCTGGCCAGCGCTCGAGAGTTGTTCGCCACCAACGGCATTAGCAATACGTCGATCCGCGCGGTGGCGGCCGCGGCGGGTGTGGACTCGGCACTGGTGCATCACTACTTCGGCACCAAGGAGAAGCTGTTCGCCGCCGCCGTCCACATCCCGATCGACCCGATGGACATCATCGGCCCCCTGCGCGACGTGCCGATCGAGGAAGTCGGCTACCGGCTGCCGTCGATGTTGTTGCCGCTGTGGGATTCCGACCTGGGCACGGGCTTCATCGCCACGCTGCGGTCCATCCTGGCCGGCTCGGAGGTCAACCTGTTCCGCACGTTCATCGAGGACGTGATCGGGGTGGAAGTGGGTCCGCGCGTTGACAATCCGCCCGGCAGCGGATTGATCCGCGTCCAATTCGTCGCGTCGCAACTGGTCGGCGTCGTGATGGCGCGCTACATCCTGCGATTGGAGCCGTTCGCGTCGTTACCGGCCGAGCAGGTCGCGCACACCATCGCGCCGAACCTGCAGCGCTACCTCACCGGGGATCTGCCGGACGGCCTTGTGCCATGAGTCGGGCGTGTTCGTCGTCGTCGACGTCGCGGGCCTCGTCGATGAGCAGCACCGGGATGCCGTCCTCGATGCGGTAGGCGCGCCGCAACCGTGGGTTGTACAGCAACTCGTCGTCCACGAGCAGTAGCGGTCCCCGGTCAGCCGGGCAGACCAGGATTTCCAGCAGTGAATCGTCAACCATCGGAACGCCCGCTCAGCTCGGCCCGCACGCTCGGGGTCAGCTTTCGGAAGAAGTTGCCGTCGGCGTCGAAGTACCACACGTGGCGCCCCGGCTTGGGAATTCCCGCCGCGCGCAGGGCGCTGACCGTCGGACGATATGTCGCGCTCAATATCATCTCCGGACACACTTGGACGATGTCGGGACCCACGCCGAGGGGGATCTTGGCCACGGCGTCGGTCAGGTCGGCCGCGGTGATCGTGGCCCCCGGAAGCAGCGTAACCGCCGCGACCGCCACCTCCCGGTCACCCACCGGCACGTTGTAGGTGACCGCGAGGTCGACGCCGTTGATGCACCCCAGCGCGTCGGTGACCCGCTCGGGATACACCAGGCCGCGCGCGGTGTGGACCACCGAGCCGCGCCTGCCCGCCAACCAGTAGTCGCCATCGTCGTCGCGGTAGAACAGGTACTCGGTCGAGATCCAGGTGTCCCCGGCGGCGAAGACTCCCCGTTTGACCGACGCCGTGGGATCGATCGGGCCGTTGGAGGCGGCGAGCAGCACCCCGACCTGTTTCGGCTCGGCGACCTGGACGAAGCCACGGTCGTTCTCCAGGATCAGGTCCTGCTCGGCGTCGTAGGCTGCCAGCTCGATGCGCCCGGCGCCCGGCAGCGGGCGACCCTTGCTGCCGACCTTGGCGCCGGACACGTTGGCCAGCACCGCCTGTCCGTCGGTGGTCGCGAAGAACTCGACGACATGGGCGGGCGCAAACGCGTCGACGACCCGGCCCCACAGGCCCGTCGGCATGCCGGACCCGATGAACAGCCGCACCGGGTGGTTGCCGTGCAGCACGAACGCGGGGTCGTCGACGATCTCGCGGAGCATGGCCCAGGTGTAGGACACCACCGTGACGCCGTACTGCCGCACCTCTTGAACGAACCTGTCGCGGTCCAGGCCGCGGGACAGTGCGATGCGGGTTCCGCCGACCACCGCGCCGCCCAGGCTGACCAGCAGCGCCGACTCGTGGTGCAGCGGGGTCAGGCAGTACACGGTGTCCCGGCGGTCCAGCGCGGCCGTCGAGGCGGTCCCGAAAGCCGACACCGCCCACCGGTAGTTGGTGATCTGCTTGGCGACCAGCTCGCCGCCGGCCGTGCTGAACGCGATGAACGCCAGGTCCCGCGCCAGCCCCGGGTTGGGCCGGTACCAGCCGGGCAGCTCGACGGCGTCCGGGTCGATCCGTTCCATGTCGATGACGTCGCTGTCGTCGGGCAGGTGCAGGTCCCGCGACTCGCCGCCGCCGAGCACCAGCACCTGCCGCAGCCCTTGGCGATCCGACGCCAGCACCGCCTCCAGGTTGGTGGGGTCGGTCAGCAGCTCGGTCACTCCCCCGAGCCGGACCGACGCCGCCAGGTCGGCATCCGGTCGCATCACGACGGCGACCGCGCCCAGCCGGGACAGCGCGGCGATGGCGACCAGCGCGCTGGGTCGCGTCTCCATCAGCACGCCGACCCGGTCGCCCTGCCGCACCCCGACCTCGATCAGGCCGCGGACGACATTGGTGATGCGCCGGTTGACGGCCTCGTAGGTATGCACGCGCCCGTCGAACAGCAGGAACTCACCCTGCGGGGCGTCGTGCGCCTGCTCATCGATGATGCGGCCCAGAGAGATTCGGGTGTGGTCGTTGATCTGTCCCAGCCGGACCAGCCGCGGCAGCGTGCGGGCCGTTTCGACGGCGAGGGTGCGCATCGACTTGTTGGCCGCGACCACGGTGTTGGCGGCGCCGCGCACCATGCCCAGCGCCGCCTCGGAGACCTCCCCGATGCCGTGCACGAGCCGGGAGCTCAGGGCGACGCCGCTGTCCGTGTGCTCCTCGGGCTGGTCGGCCATCAGGTCGATGCCGTCCGGCTTGTCGCCGCCGGTGGAGATCCATTGCACCCATTCGGCGACGGTCGGCCAGCTCTGCTGCGCCGCCTTGGACCCGACGACCAGGCCGAAATGCCCTGTGCGGATGGTGCTTTCGTAGACCTCGGCGTCCGGGGCGGCCCGCCGGATGCCCCGCACCGACGCCGGCTGACCGATGTCGTCGACCTCGCCGACGAAGGCCAGCACCGGGCAGGTGATGTCGGTGAGCGTGACCATCTGCCCGTTGACGGCGAAGCCGCCGGTCATCATCCGGTTGTGGGCGATGAATTGTTTGAGCAGTTCGGAGATCGCCGGACCGGACCAGGCAATCCAGCCTTCGCGCTCGAGGAACCGGCGCTGCTGTTCGCGCGGCAGTAGCGCCTCGCGGTCGTGCAACTGGCGCACGAAGTCCACCCGTGCCTTGGCCGTCTTGAGCGGGTCGAGCATCTGAAACCCGGTGCGCGCCATCCAGCTGGGGATGTCCAGCCGGCTGAAGACGTGGTCGGCCATGAAGTTGGCGGCGGGCGCGGCGAAGTTCGCCGGGATGCCCATCGGCAGGGCGGCCAGGGTGTCCACCGGCGAACCGAAGGTGACGATGCTGGCCAGGCTTTTCGAACGCCGGTACGCGGCGACCTGGTAGCACCACATGCCACCCTGCGAATACCCGACCAGATGGATATCGCTGCCGGTGACGTCCCTGACGGTGTCGATCGCCTGGCTGAGCGCGACGATGTGGTCGGCCAAGGTGCGGCGCATGCCGCCTTCGACCTTGTCGGGTTCGCCGAAGTCGATGACCCAGGGATCCAGCCCGTTGGCGTGCAGGATGCCGACCGCGCCGTCCTCGCGCGTGACGTCCCACATGTCCGCCGACATCATCATCGGGTGCACCATCAGCACCGGAGGGCCGACCCGCGGCTTGTCTGGCCGGCTGTCGGGCGGGAAATAACGTCGGAGCTTGTACATCGGCACGCTCTCGACGATCTGAGACGGCGACGGCACGGTGCCGGTTTCCAAGCCCCCCAATCGCAAGACCTCGAGCCCGTTCTGCGCCGTAGCTATCAGGCGCTCGACCGGTCGCGTGACAATCGACAAGTTGAGATCCACGGCCGCTCCCTAATGTCTTGACAGCTCCGACATCATGGCACACCCGCGGGCTCGGTGGTCCTGGCCAGGCGATTTACCCGACTGCGGCCAGCCGTTGCGGTTGCGCGGGGGTACCTTCGACACCGGTCGGGCACCGCCGCCGTCCGGGGCGTCCAGCGCGATGGCGACGCGCGTCGTTAACTTTTTCCCGTCGGGCCACGGCGGCAGAACACCGTCCGAATCGTCTCTCGGTCGTCCCAGAACGGCATTCCACCCCAAACTTCCGCGGCCATATCCCATAACGGTTACGAACGCACAACGACTTTGGCGAGTCGACCGGCAAATTTCGCGAGCGGAATCGGGCCGTACATACGGTGTCGCATGTGTGGCCGATAGCCGTGGTCGTTCGTCGCGCTGCGATGGTCGCGTTGTGCGTCGTCATGTCAGCGGTGACGGCGCCTCCAACGGCCGCCGACCCCGACGCTGAAAACGCCGCCGCGGTCACGCCGGACGACGGGCGGGTGCCCTCGTCCGAACCGGTGACCTACACGACGCCCGAAGGCTGGACCCTGACTCTCGGGGCGAAGGACGAGTCGCAAGTTCCCATAGCACCGTTGACCACCGCAATCTCGTCTCGCGAATACCTCGCCCGCGGAACGTTCGCCGCGTCACTGGACGGGCTCGAACACCCTCGCGGCGTCCTCGAGGTGGGTTACGAGATCGGCTGTGGAATCGACATGAGCACGTCCAACGGCGTCACCCTCGGGGGCAACGCCGGCGTCACCCCGGGCTTGGGCTTGGCGGGCGTGTTTGCCGGTACGCCGACACCGGTGCCGTTGGTCACCACCCCGATGGGCGGCTTGATCACCGTGGGCCTCAAGCCCGGTGTCGTAGTCGAAGTACCGGTGGCCAAGAAAGAGTTCACGGGCCCGAATCCGCGGGTCATCGTCACCGGATTCCACGTCAAAATCGATGGGTGCGTGGGTCAGTCGTTCATCCGGTCCTACGCAACGCTGACCCAAGTGACCGACGAATCCGACGTGGTGCTGTCCTACGTCGGCGTCACCAAATCCGTCTGAACCAATCAGAAGGGTGGGGGTTCGTCGTCTGGGGGGGT
>NZ_LZIL01000077.1 GCF_001667075.1 Mycobacterium sp. 852014-52450_SCH5900713
CGCCCCCCGTCCCCCCCACCCCAGCACCAGACCACCCCGACAACACCAACTCACGCTCACCGCGATCCAGCAACGCCACCTCACCCACCACCACCGACGAATCCGCGACCACCGCCTCGATCACCCGCCCGAACCAGGCGACCAACCGCTCGACGGTGGACCGGTCGAACAGATCGGTGGCGTACGTGACTATCCCCGTCGCCATCGGAGCGGTGGGGTCCTCGGTAGGCGCCTCACCGATATTGAAATCCAGCTCGAACTTCGCGGTGCGGACGTCGGCCACGAGCGGCTCGACGCTGAGTCCGTCGATCGCCGCCATCTCGGGGCGCACATTGTTTTGGAAGACCAGGGCTACCTGGAACAGCGGGTGATGCGCCGTCGAGCGCACCGGATTGAGCTGCTCGACCAGCAGTTCGAAGGGAACTTCCTGGTTGCTGTAAGCGTCCAGCGCTTTCTGGCGCACCTGCTCGAGTACCTCGCTGAACCGGTGCGCGGTATTGACCCCCACCCGCAACGCCCAAGAGTTGACGAAGAACCCGACCAGATCATCGAGTGCCTCATCTAGCCGCCCGGCGATCGTCGCGCCGATCACCACGTCCTCACCGGCTCCGACCCGGTGCAGCAGCACCGCCAATGCCGCCTGCAACACCATCGAGACCGTCGCGTTGTGCGTCGCTGCCACCGCCTTAACTCCCGCCCACACTTGCGGGTCGATGTGCAAATCGACTGCATCACCGCGATAACTGAGCACCGGCGGGCGGGGCCGATCTGCCGGCAGCGACACCGCCTCCGGGACATCGGCCAACTCCTGCCGCCAGTATCGCAACTGCTCGGCGATCACACTGTCGGGATCAGACTCGGCCCCCAACCACTCCCGTTGCCACAGCGTGTAATCGACGTACTGCACCGCCAACGACGCCCAGCCCGGGGCCCTGCCCTCCCGCCGCGCTTGGTACGCCTGGCCCACATCACGGACCATCGGTACCATGGACCATCCGTCAAAGGCGATGTGGTGCAGGACGATCCCCACCACATGCTCCTCGGGGCCCATCGAATAAATCTGCGCACGAATCGGGACCTCCGCCGACAAATCAAACCGATACGTAACCAGCGTCAACAACTCTGGGACCAGGTCGCGCTCCGGCACCGACATGACCGCCGCGCCACCGCGCCGCCACATCCCCGCCCGGGCAGCCAGCACCTGCTGGAACGGCACACCGTCGATGTCGGGAAAGATGGTGCGCAGCGATTCGTGGCGGGCGATGACATCATCGAGCGCCGCGCCGAGCGCCTCGACATCCAGCGCCCCTTTGATGCGGAAGGCGATCGGTATGTTGTAGGTCGCACCCCCGCCCTCGAACCGGTCGATGAACCACAAACGGCTCTGCGCAAACGACAACGGCACCACCGCGGGCCGCTCTTGTGCCGTCAACGCCGGCCTCGCCTGTTCGCCCGCATGAGCAGCAATCCATTCGGCCAATCCGGCCACGGTGGACGCGTCGAACAACACCTGAATCGGGACTTCGACGCCCAATTCGGTTCGAACTCGCGCTATCAGCCGTGTTGCCGACAGCGAATGCCCACCCAGGTCGAAGAATGACTGATCAATGCCGACCCGCGGCACCCCGAGAACCTCGCCAAAAAGTTTGGCCAACAAGCGTTCCCGTTGTTCACGCGGCGGTCGGTACCCTACTGCGCTGATGAACTCGGGCGCCGGCAGCGCCCGCCGGTCAAGTTTGCCGTTGACCGTCAACGGCAGCGACTCCACGACCATGATCGCCGCCGGCACCATGAACTCGGGCAACCGGCCAGCCACGAAACGGCGTAGCTCGTCGACTCGTTCGCTCCCCACCAGGTCCGCTTCCGTTGCCGGCTCCAACTTTTGATTCAGTACGACATAGCCCACCAGTTGCTTGTCGCTGACCCCCTCCGGATCCGCGTTCGCGGTGTGTGCGATCACCGCCGCCTGCGCCACTCCCGGATGGGCGCTCAGAGCCGCCTCGATCTCGCCGAGCTCGATGCGGTACCCGCGGATCTTGACCTGCTCATCGGCCCGCCCCACGTACCGCAGCTGCCGGTCGGCGCCCCAAGACACCAGGTCCCCGGTCCGATACATCCGCGCCCCGGATCCCCCAAATGGACACGCAACAAACCGCGTCGCGGTCAAGCCGGCCCGCCGCCAATACCCCAGTCCCACAGCGGAACCGGTGACATACAACTCACCGATTACACCCACCGGCACCGCCCGCAGGTACCGATCGAGGACAAAAAAGGCCAAGTGCGCCAACGGCATCCCGATAGGACTGGCAACAGTGTCGGTGTCGGCCGCGACAATCTCCCGGAACGAGGCGTGCACCGTGGTTTCGGTAATGCCGTACATGTTGACCAGGCGCGGCAGACCCGGGTGGTCGTGCAGCCAAGTCCGAAGGCGTTGTGGTTCAAGCGCCTCACCGCCGAACACCACAGTCTCAAGTTTGAGCTGCCCTCCCAGCTCGGGTGCTAGCGCGTCGGCGGTTTGCAGCGCGTAGAACGCCGATGGGGTCTGGCTCAACACGCTGACTTGTTCGGCAACGAGCAAAGCGTGCAGGTCTTTTGGTGAGCGCGTCACCGATTCGGGCACCACCACCAGCCGCCCGCCGCGCAGCAGTGCGCCCCAGATCTCCCACACCGAATAGTCGAAGGCCAAGGAATGACACTGCGTCCACACCTGTCCCGGCGCCATCTCGGAGTCCAGTGACTCCAGCAGCCGGATCACACTCTGATGGGCGATCGGCACCCCCTTGGGGGCGCCCGTCGTGCCCGAGGTGTAGATGAAGTAGGCGATGTCGTCGGCGCCCGGCGCCGGTAAGCCCGTGCTCGGGCAACTGAGGATGCCTGGGTCGTCGACATCGATGACCCGCAGATCGCACCCGTCGAGCCGGTCGGCCAGCCCGGCGGTGGTGATCGCGGCGAGCGGCGCGGCATCGGCCAGCATGAACCGGACCCGAGCGTCGGGGTGCATCGGATCGATCGGCAAATAAGCCGCGCCGGTCTTCAACACCGCCAGAACCGCCACGATCGTCTCGGCCGATCGGGGCAACAGCAGCGCCACACACTGACCCCGGCCCACGCCCTGGCCAACCAACAAGTGCGCCAACCGGTTAGCGGCTTCGTCAACCTCGCGGTAGGTCCACGACCCCTGCTCGTAGCTGAGCGCCACCGCCTCCGGGGCACGCGCCACCTGCTCGGCGAACACCGCCGGGATCGACGCCAACGTGCTCACCGGCTCTGCCAAGACCGCCCGGTTACCCCACTGATCCAAGTCCGTGTGCTCACCGGCATCCAGTACATCCACCGACGAGAGCCGTCGGATGGGATCGGCGGTCATCGCGGTCAATACCCGCCGCAACCGCTCGATCAGCGTCTCGATGCTGGCTACGTCGAACACATCGGTGCGGAAATCCACCGTTCCCCCGATCCCGGCGGGCTCACCGGCTTCGGTCCACCGTTCGCCCAGAGAGAAGACCAAATCCATTCGGGTGTCGTCGACGACTCGCCGTGAGCCTGGCAGCGGCGTGACCTGCACATCACCCAAGGCCAACCTCGCGGCCGGATCGTTGTCCTGCCCGGCAAAGTTCTGCCAAGACAACACCACCTGAAAGAGCGGGTGACGGGTTGCGCTTCGGGTTGGGTTGAGCCGTTCAACCAGCACCTCGAAGGGCACGTCTTGGTGTTCGTAGGCCGCCAGGCCGCGCTGGCGCACCTGGGCGAGCAGCTCGGCGAAGGTGGGATCACCGGCCAGATCGACACGCAGCACCAAGGTATTGATGAAATAACCCACCAGCTCATCCAGCGCCGGGTCGCGCCGCCCGGCGATCAGGAACCCGACCGCCACCTCACTCGTGGCACCCAGTTTGGACAACAACACCGCCAGGGCGGCCTGGACCACCATGAAGCTGGTCGCGTTGTACTCGCCGGCCACCAGGCGGACCCGCTGCTGCAACTCGGCCGGCCAGTCCACCGCCACACTGGCGCCCCGGTAATCAGCCACCGGCGGATAGGGCCGGTCAATGGGGAGCGTCAGGCACTCAGGCATTCCGGCCAGGGTCTGCTTCCAATGCTTCAGCTGCGCGGCGATGGGGCTGTCGCTGTCGTCGAGGTCACCCAAATGCGTTCGCTGCCATAGCGTGTAATCGACGTACTGCACCGCCAAGGGCGCCCACGCCGGGGCTAAGCCCTGCCGTCGTGCCCGATAGGCCTCGCCCACATCGCGGGCCAATGGCGGCAGCGACCAACCGTCATAAGTGATGTGGTGCACAACAATTCCGACCACATGCTGCTCGGGCCCCACCGAGTAGATCTGCGCACGAATAGGGATTTCGGTTGACAAATCGAATCGATACGCCACCAGCGTGAGCAACTCTTCGACCACGTCCTGCTCCGGCAAGGACACGACCATCGCGCTACCGCGCCGCCACATCCCGGTCCGGGCCGGCAGCACCTGCTGCACCGGCACGCCATCGATGTCGGGAAATATGGTGCGCAGCGACTCGTGCCGGGCGATGACATCGTCGAGGGCAGCGCCGAGCGCCTCGACGTCCAGCGCCCCATTGATCCGAAACGCGATCGGCATGTTGTAGGTCGCGCCGCCACCCTCGAACCGGTCAAGGAACCACAACCGGCTCTGCGCAAACGAGAGCGGAACTCGCTCCGGACGCGGCATCACCTGCAACGGAGCCCAGGCGGGGCCGCCACGATGACGGTGCAGATGGTCGGCCAGACGCGCGACGGTGGACGCGTCGAAGAGGTAGCGCACGGGCACTTCTCTGCCCAGCGCCAGCTGCAGTCGCGTGCTCACCCGGGCGGCGACCAACGAATCCCCACCCAGGGCAAAGAAGTCGTCATCGAGTCCGACCCGATCCTGGCCCAACACCTGGGCGAAGACCTCGGCCACGATTTTCTCGGTCTCGGTGTGCGGCGCCCGGAACGGCGCAATGGCCACCA
>NZ_LZIL01000078.1 GCF_001667075.1 Mycobacterium sp. 852014-52450_SCH5900713
ATCCATCTGTGGCAAAATATTCTCCGGCCACTGGTGTCGCGCTGGGGGCTTTACCGCCCCGCCGGGGGGGGGGGGCGGGCCCGCCCCCACGCCGTTCGTCTGGCGCGAGAGGGCGCCGACATCATCGCCGTCGACATCGCCGGAAAGCTGCCGTCCTGCGTCCCCTACGACCCGGCGACTCCCGACGATCTGAGCGAGACCGTTCGCCTGGTTGAGGAAACGAACCGCCGGATCATCGCCTCGGTGGTGGACACCCGCGACTTCGAGGGGATTCGCAAGGCGGTCGACGACGGTGTCGAGACTTTCGGGCGACTCGACATCATCGTCGCCAACGCCGGGGTCGCGGCCCCGCAGGCCTGGAACGACATCACGCCGGAAAACTTCCGCGACGTCATGGACATCAACGTGACCGGTACCTGGAACACCGTGATGGCCGGCGCCGACAGGATCATCGAGGGGGGCCGCGGCGGCTCCATCATTCTGATCAGTTCCGCGGCCGGCATGAAGATGCAGCCGTTCATGATTCACTACACCGCAAGCAAGCACGCCGTCACCGGAATGGCGCGGGCTTTCGCCGCCGAGCTGGGCAAGCATTCGATTCGCGTGAACAGCGTTCATCCCGGACCGGTGAACACTCCGATGGGAACGGGCGACATGGTCGCGGCGGTGGGCAAGGCCATGGAGACCAACCCCCAGCTGTCCAACGTCCTCACCCCATTCCTGCCCGACTGGGTTGCCGAGCCGGAGGAGATCGCCGATACGGTGTGCTGGCTGGCCAGCGATGAGTCCCGCAAGGTGACCGCTGCCCGCATCCCGGTCGATCAGGGCTCGACCCAGTACTGACCGGTCGCCCGATCCCGGGAATATATTCACCGGCATCGGCGCTTGCAGGGCACATGAAAGCCTTCACCGAGAGCGAACGTCAGGAGTTTCTGGCCGCCAAGCACGTGGCCGTGCTGTCCGTCGACGCCGCCGACGGCCGGCCGCCCGCCAGCGTCCCGATCTGGTACGACTACACCCCCGGTGGCGACGTCCGGATCATGACCGGAGCGTCCAGCCGCAAGGCGCGGCTCATCGAGCGGGCGGGCAAGGTGACGCTGGTGGTCCAGCGCGAGGAGCCCCCCTACCAATACGTGGTGGTCGAGGGCACGATCGTCGATACCACCAAGCCTGCCCCGGCCGACGTGCAGGAGGCAGTCGCCATCCGCTACCTCGGTGAGGAAGGCGGCCGCGCGTTCATCCGCAGCATGGAGGGCGTGGAAGAGGTGTTGTTCACCATTCGCCCCGACCGCTGGCTCAGCGCGGATTTCACCGGCGACCTGTAGAGTTCTCAGCCGATCAGTTCCAGCGTCCCGAGTTCGCGGATCGCTCGACAGCCTCGGCCGAGCATGGTCAGCACCATGTCGTCGCCGCGTTCGGTGGCGGCGGCGAACGCGAACCCCAGCGCCGAGATCAGCGGCGCCTGCAACACCCCGAGCCGGTAATCGCGCCAACATGTTTGGCCGTCATAGCCGGTGACGCCGCAGGCCACCAAGGCGCGGTGATAGTCGGCGACGAGCTCCTCTTCGATACTCGCGCGCAGCTGCGAATTGAGACTCGTCGCGGTGAAGTAGGCGAGATCCCTGGCCGGCAAACCGACGCCGAGCGTCTGCCAGTCGACCACGCTGACCCGGGTCTGGTCCGGGTCGAAGAGCAGGTTATCCAGGCGATAGTCGCCGTGCAGCAGGGCGAACCGGTCATACTCGGAGAGCAGCCACGGCGTGACCAAACCCATTGCCGTGCTGAAGGTCTCGCGGTCTTCGGCGCTCATCCGGTCGCCCAGCTTGTCCAGCGTGATATCGGCGCTCATCTTCGCCACTTCGCCCATGCCGCCGGCGCCCGCCTCGTCCGGCCTGGCGAACGCGATGCCCGGGAAGTCGAGCCAGACGGGATCACACCAGCTGGGCGCGTGCAGCCCGGCCAGAGCGGTAACCGCGAGGCGCGCTTCCGTCTCCCCGCAACCGGCCAGCTGATCGCCCTGCACCGCCGGCGCCTGGTCGGCGAGGAGCAACGCAAAATCCATCGCATCCTCGGTGATCTCGGAGTAGAAGCACTGCGGCGTCGGCACCTGCACCCGGTCCGCCACGGATGAGTAGAACGCGCATTCGCTGCGATATCCGATGACGACCCGGTCGCGCACGGTGTCGTCCAGGGCCGGCAGTTTGATGACGAAGGTCTGCGGCAAGTCACCGGGGTCGGTCGCGTAGCGGGCGCACACTCGGTAGGTGGCACCGGTCTGCCCGGTGCCGATCGCGACCACGTCGACGTCGGCGACCTCGACAGGGGCGCCACGCCCGCTGAGCGCGGCCGACAGCCATTGCGGGGTCACGTCGCCGGGATACCGCGGAATCGACACCACAGCACTCATGAACAGCACGCCTCCTGTACCCGGACCGCTCCGTCCGACTGACAAACTGTAAGGCATACCGCAAGTGCTGCGGTCAACTACGGTGACCTAGTCCGCGAGAATCCGCCAGTCGGCGGCCTCGTGCTGCTGGCGCCAGAACTCGTCGAAACGCCCACCCGCCGCAAGCAATTCGTCGACCGTGCCGTCCTCGATCACTCGGCCGTCGTCCAGAAACAGGACGCGGTCGGCGTGGCTGATGCTGGCCAACCGGTGCGCGACGATCACCTGGGTGCGTGAGCGCGGGTCTAGTGTGAGCGCGTCGACCACCGCGGCCTCGTTCTCGGTGTCCAGGGCGCTGGTCGCCTCGTCGACCAGCAGGATCGGCGCCGGCTTGAGCAGTGCCCGCGCGATGCTGACCCGTTGGCGTTCACCCCCGGAAAGCGCGGAACCGGCCTCGCCGACGATCGTGTCGGCACCGTCGGGCAGCCGATTGATGAGTTCATCTACACGGGCGAGGGCGACGGCTCGTTTGAACTGGCCGTCGCCGGCGCCGGGATCCCCGGCGAACACGTTGTCGCGGATCGACCCGTGGAAGAGATAGGGATGTTGGAACACCACGCTGCTCGCCGCCCGGCGGGCTTCGGCGTCCAGCGTCGCCGTGTCGACGCCGTCGATCAGGACCCGGCCGCGGGTGGGTTCGTGCAGTCCGGCGATCAGCGCCAGGATGGTGCTCTTGCCCGATCCTGACGGTCCGACGATCGCCGTGGTGCCCCCCGGCGCCAAGGTGAAGCTCACCCCATCGAGCACCGGCACGGTCGCACCGTCATAGCGAAAAGTGACGTCGTCGAACTCGATGCGCGGCGCCGCGGCGGCGTCGGGCAACGTGGCCGCCCCGGCGTTCATCAGCGGCGCGGTGAGGACCGAGCGAATGCGATCGAGCGTGGCGCGGGTGCTCTCCAACGCCGGTGCCAGCTCGCTGATCGTGGTGAACGGCTCCAGATAGCGCACGATCACGACGATCAGGGCGATGGCTTCCGGGATCGTGACCGTCTTGTTTACCGTCAGCGCGGCGGCCGCGCCTGCCAGCAGGATCAGGGAGAGCTGGCTGGCAAGGCTGAACAGCAGCTGGCCCGGGATCTGCATGGACAACAGCCGCATGGTCGCACCGTGCTGCGCGGCCAGCGCATCCCCGACCAGGCTGCGCGCGGGCTCGACGCGCCGCGCGGCCCGCAACGCCTGCTGGGTGCGGGCGAACTCGATGATCCGTTCGGTGAGGGCGCCATTGGCTTCGTCGGCCGCGGCGTCGGCTCGCCGCGTCAGCCGCGCCGACGCCCACAGCGCCCCCAGCAGCAGGGGCACGCCGCCCAGCGCGGCCGCGCCGAGCTGCCATGAAACCGGGAGTAAGGCCAGCCCGATGGCCGCGGGCAGCAGGATGGCCGAGATCAGCGGGGTCAACAGGTTGACGACGAGGCCGACCAGTTCGGGTCCCGTGGCGGCAATCGCCTGCCGTGCGGTCGCGGTGTGCTCGGCGGTGAACCAGTCCAGCCGGACGCCGGGCAACCGGTCCGCCACATCGTGCTGGCTGTGGTCGAGCACGGCAAAGCCGAGGCCGAAGCCGATGCGCGCGGTCGCGGTGTCGATCACCCATCCGATCACGGTGGCGGCGGAGAGCCAGCCCAGCCACACCAGCGCGCGGCGCGGATCATCGCCGAACAGGGCGCCCACCAAGGGAACCAGCAGGACGGTGGCCACCGCCCGCACCACCACCGAGAGCACCGCGAGCGCGGCGTAGGCGATCACCTTGGCGCGGCGATCCGCGGGCACCAAGCCCAACCACGTGCGGATCATCGCGCCCCCTCCTGAACCGTGGTGGCCGCGACCGGTTCTCGACGGCCACGCTCCCACAGCCGTCGATACCGACCGTCAGCGGCAAAAAGCTCGTCGTGCGTGCCGCGTTCGGCGATCCGGCCGTGGTCGAGCACGACGATCTGGTCGGCTCCGGTGATGGTGTGCAATCGATGGGCGATCACCAAAACGGTTCGATCCTGAGTCAACCGGCTAAGCGCTTGCTGCACAAGGTATTCCGATTCCGGATCGGCGAACGCGGTGGCCTCGTCCAGGATCAGCACCGGGGTATCCGCCAGGATCGCCCGGGCGATGGTCAGCCGCTGTCGTTCGCCGCCCGAAAGGGCGGTTTCCGCGCCCAGCACGGTGTCGTAGCCGTTGGGCAATCGCATGATCCGGTCGTGGATCTGCGCCTGACGCGCCGCCTCCTGGATCTGCCCCTCGGTGGCATCGGGGACGGCCAGCGCGACGTTCTCCGCGACGGTGCCGTGCACCAGCTGCGTCTCCTGCAGGACGAAGCCGACCTTTGCGTAGAGTTCGTCGGCGGTCATCGCCCGGATATCTTGTCCCCCAACGCGTATCACGCCCTGGTCGGCATCGTGAAAGCGGGCCAGGAGGGCGGCCAACGTCGACTTGCCGGACCCCGACGGCCCCACGAGGGCGGTGACCGTGCCGGGCCGCAGCGTCAGCGAGACGCCCTGGATCACCGGAACCCCCGGGCGATAGCCGAAACTGACGTCGTCGAACGCCACCGCCGCCGACGAATCTCCGGACCGCTCCTGCTCACGCACGTCGAGCTCGGGCTCGTCGAGCGTGTTCTGCAGGCGCCGGGCGGCAAGCATGCCGGCACTGATACCGCCGACCCCGTACGCGATCCCGAGCAGTCGCGCGCCGAAGGTGGTGCCCAACAACAGGAACGGCAAGAGGTTCACCGGATCCATTCGCCCCGTGACGGTGAGCAGGGTGCCCGTGAGCGCGATCAGCCACAGGAATGTCGACGGCCGGGTAACCAGGTCCATGAGCGTCTTCTTGCCGGCCAGCGGGCGCTGCCAGGAGACCAGGAATTCGACGTACTCGTCCAGGCGGCGGCGGAAGCTTGATGGGGCCGCCCCGCCGAAGACGCGGATCACCGGCTGGCCCTCCAGGTAGGCGCCGGCCTCACCGCTCATCTTCTCGGCCCAGCGCTGTGATTGGGGGATGCGCGGGCCCGACTGAATGGTGAGTGACGACGTCAACACCAGGTACACCAGGACGGGCAGGAATAGCACGAGCGCTACGCGCCAGTCGACGACGAAGAGGTAGACCAGCACCGCGACTGGCGCGACGATCGCCGCGACCGCGTCGGGGATGGCGTGGGTGACCAGATAGTGCAGTGAGAGCGTGTCGTCCTGCAGCAGCTGTTTGATCGAGCCCGATCCGCGCGCGGTGAACCAGCCCAGCGGTAGCCGAGATAGCTTGCGCAACAACCGCGAACGCAGGTCGGCGGCGAATCGCGCGTCGATGACGTGCAACCACAGCGTGAGGGCCGCACCCAGCACGGTTCCCGTTCCGAGCAGCGCGACAGCGGCGATCCCTACGTCCCAGAGTCGCGATGCGGGTGCCCCGGCGACCAGCAGCCGGGACAGCTCGACCAACAGCACGAACGGCGCCAGCTGCACCACCGTGATGACGGCCTGCAACACACCGGAGAGGATCAGCGCCGACCGCAGCGGCGCGAGCAACCGGCCGGCGCCCTGGGCGCGCCAACTTCCCCGGGCCGCGGGGGCGGGCGTCTTGTCAGGCGGCTTTGGTGGGCAAACATGCTCGGGGACAACGTCATTCACCGGCTCCGGCTCGTCGCCGCGGCGGGTGCCCATCGCACGCCCGGCACTCCAGTACGCCTGCGCATGTATTACCGACTTGGGGAAACCGAACTCGTCGCGCAGCCGTGTCCGCACGTGCTTGAGCACCGCCGCCTCGGGCGTGGCCCAGGCATACCAGTTGGACCAGTCGCGATTATCAATCGCCGCGGCAAGCGACCGCTCGTCGCGCCGCGTGACCCAGTGCACTTGCAGGCGAGGATGCTGGGCGAGCGGGATCAGGACGTCGTTGTCGTCGTGCTGCTCGAGATACATCTCGATCGGGACGTCGTCGGGGATGACCCCGATGATCCCGTTCATCCCCGGGATCGACGCCGAGTCGCCGATCAGCAGATAGCCGGCCGGCTGTTCGTCGGGCACGTCGAATCGGGACGAGCCCATCAGCGCCATGACGGCGATCGTCGCGCCGGGCTGCACGGTGCGCGCCCACTTCGACGCCGGGCCGGCGGGCTCGTGCAGCACGACGTCGACGGCGAAGCGGCCGCTGGGGACGTCGGCCTCCGAGATCGTGTAGGCACGCTGGAACTCGGTGTTGGATCCGTCCGGGTCCGGAAACCAGAACCGCAGCCACGCGGCGGGCTCGGCGTCCACGTCTTCGAACAACGTCGGGGATGTCATGCGCACCCGCACGAAATGCGGCGCAATCCGGACGGTTTCGATCACCGTTGCGGTGTGGTCACGTGCGCCGAAGCTTCGCAACATCACACCGGAGAACCCGCGCGCCATCAACGGTCCCTTCCTGCGGCGCTCAACTCCGCGACGACTTCACCGAACCGGGGCCCGGCGGACCCTCCGCTCGACAAGTTACCGCAAAACTAAGGGTTGCCTTACCAAAGGTCAACTCGTGGCCCGCGGGCTGTTGGGCCAGTAGCCTGGAAGCGTGAGCAGCGAAACGGTGCCGCCCGTGTTGCTTTACGACGGGGTCTGCGGCGTCTGCAACGCCGCGGTGCGCACGATACTTCGGTTCGATCACCACGGCACCCTGCGCTTTGCGGCCTTGGACAGCGACTTCGCCCAAGCGGTCTTTGCCCGGCACCCATCCATCAAGGACGTGGACTCCGTGGTGTTCGTCGACGAGCCCGAGCAGCCTGGAGAACGCGTCGCCGTGCGATCCGCCGCCGCGTTGCGGGTGGTGGATTACCTTGGCGGGCCGTGGAAGCTGCTCGAGGTCGCCCGCGTCATCCCCACTCCCCTACGGGACTGGCTATACGACAGGGTCGCCGACGTCCGCTACCGCATCTTCGGCAAGTACGACACCTGTCCGCTGCCGCCGCCGGAGGTTCGGGCACGCTTCCTCGACGCCTAGTCGATAACCAGGTCGGCCTCGGACTCTTTGCGCTTCAGCTCGGCGAGCTTGCGGTGGCCGATTCGCGGTTTTCACCCATCATCACCGCCGCCTCGTGATCTTCTCCCCGTCATGACGTGCCCGCCGAGAACGGGCCAACACCGCCCCAATCCCTCGCGTTGAGATAACGCCTCGGACGCCGAAAGCTCCTCGCCCTACCCCCGTCGCATGGAGTGAAACCTTATGTTGCTCAGCCGATTTCGCAGCCAAATCGGCTGACTCGCAACGACCTCAGGGAGACACCGCGATTGGCGACGCAGCGAAGCAGGCTGACCTATTTCGACCGACCGGTGCCGCCGTGCCAGGAGCCCGACCCCTGCTTGTGTTGGGAGTGGCTGTATGTGCCGTCGCCGTCCGGAAGGTTGCTCCGGGTGTGGTCCGGCGATGGCACGCAGTTTCCGTCGACGTCGGTGTAGCCGCCGCACAACGGAAGTGGCGCGTGCGGCGACAGCGGGGCGACCACTAAAGGCGGTTGAGCGCTCGCGATGGGCGCCGAACCGATGGCAGCCGAGATGAACATTGCGGCGCCGACGAGCACAGAACGAACCATGCGTATTTCCCCCTGAATTTGGCTTGTGAACCTGCCGTGGCAGTCCCGAGCGCCGCCTTGGGGGAGGTTAGCGTGACAGCCGCCTCCGAGAGGCGGTTTTCGTACAGAAGTACCAAAAGGGCCCAGAGAAAGCTCACTCCAATACCACGTGCTGATGATGTCGAAGCCAGTCAGACCGCTGCATGGACCGCCCTTGAAGATGAGTGCGGGCGGAGGGACTCGAACCCTCACGCTCTTTCGAGCACCGGCACCTAAAGCCGGCGCGTATGCCATTTCGCCACGCCCGCGCGCCTCAGCGATCGTACCGCCCAGTACAGGAAGCGACCGGACGGCGGCGCCTCGACGAATTCGTCGGACCCAGATCGTGAGCGGTACCGTCAAGGGGTGTCCACTACGCATCGTCGCAGGCCCGCGCTGATCGCCTTGGTGATCGTCGCGGCGTGCGGTTGCCTCGCGCTGGGCTGGTGGCAGTGGACCAGGTTCCAGTCGGTGTCAGGCACGTTCCAGAACCTCGGCTATGCGCTGCAGTGGCCGCTGTTCGCCTGGTTCTGCGTGTACGCGTACCGCAAGTACGTGCGCTACGAAGAGATGCCACCGGAGCCTCGGCAGGACGCCGCCGTCACCGAGATACCCGCCGGCTTGCTGCCCGAGCGCCCCAAGCCGACGCAACAGACTTCCGATGACCCCGCCATGACGGAGTACAACGCCTACCTGGCCGAGCTTGCCAAACAAGACACCGAAAAACAGAACAGGACCACCGCATGACCACACCGGAGAGATCAGCGTCGGCATTCCCCGTCGAGAAGATCCGCACCGCGTTGCTCGGCTACCGGGTCATGGCGTGGGCGACGGGTCTGTGGCTAATCGCGCTGTGCTACGAGATCGTCTCGCATCTCGTCTTGCACCACGAGATCCGCTGGATCGAGGTGGTTCACGGTTGGGTGTACTTCATCTATGTCCTGACCGCGTTCAATCTCGCGGTCAAGGTGCGGTGGCCGATTCCCAAGACGATCGGTGTGCTGCTTGCCGGCACCATCCCCCTCCTGGGCATCATCGTCGAGCAAGTCCAGACCAGGGATGTGAAGGCCCGATTCGGGCTGTAGGGCTCGAGTGTGCGGCTGGCTTCACACTCGAGGCCGAACGTGCGGCCAGCTTCACACTCGGCAGGCTCTAGGGCAGGTCGCGCAGCGCCGGCACTAGCGAAGCGAGAGCACGACCGCGATGGGAGACCGCGTCCTTCTCCTCGGGGCTGAGCTCGGCCGCGGTGCGGTCGGAACCCTCTGGAATGAAAACCGGGTCATACCCGAAGCCGCCGTCCCCCCGCGGTTCCCGGGCGATGCTGCCGGGCCACTCCCCGCGGACGACGACCTCGCCGGACGGCCCGGCCAGGGCGCACGCCGACACGAACGCCGCTCCGCGCCGTTCGTCGGGCACGTCGCGCAACTGCGCCAACAGCAGCGCGGTGTTGGCGGCGTCGTCGCCGTGATCACCCGACCAGCGCGCCGACAGGACACCGGGCATGCCGTTCAAAGCGGCCACCTCCAGGCCGGAGTCGTCGGCCACCGAAGCCAGGCCCGTCGCGGCGAATGCATCCCGCGCCTTGGCCAACGCGTTGTCCTCGAACGTCGCGCCCGTTTCGGGCGCCTCGTCGAAGGGCGGCACGTCATGCAATGAGACCAGTGTCAACCCCGTCAGGCCGGCCGCGTCGAGCACCCGGCGCAATTCGGCCAGCTTCTTGCGGTTGCGGCTGGCGACCAGAAGCCGGGTCATCATCTATTCCTAAATAGGCGTCTGGGCCGTTGCCGATGCACCCCGGCCACCTTACGGACCGCGAGATATGGGTCGGCGACGCGAAGGGCATCAGCAGTGCCGGCGTACAACGCGACACGCTCCGCAAGGAATAGCCAGGGCGCCGAAGTAGCTTCGTCCAGAGTGAGTCAAAAACCCGATAACGAGACGCTCAAGGCGCTCAATAACAACATCACCGATGAGTTTCGCGCCAATGCCGGCAAGGTCGGCGGACGATTCGAGGGCAACGAGCTGTTGCTACTCACTACGAAGGGCGCGAAGTCCGGCGAGCCGCGCGTCGCGCCGCTGGTGGTCTTCCGTATCGACGGCAAGCTGCTGATCGTCGCGGGTTACGGTGGCGCCGACGTCAACCCGGGGTGGGTCCACAACCTGCGGGCCAACCCGCGGGCGCGCGTTGAAGTCGCTTCCGACTCGTTCGACGTCGTCGCGCACGAGCTCGACTCGTCCGAACGCCAGGCGATCATCCCCAAGATCAACGCGACCGTACCCGCGTTCGCGTTCGCGAACTACCAGTCAAAAACCACACGCACCATCCCAATATTCGAGCTGCAGAAGGACGAGTCATGACCGACCGGAAGGGGTCTCGTCTTGGCCGCGGCGTCGGCGATGGTAAACGCGGGCAGTCAGGCCAAGGTCAAGCTGCCGACCAGAAGCCGGGTCAGCTGCCGAACGCCTTCGGCGGCGCCGAGCCCTCGGGCAGCTCACCCGGATAGGGCAGGGCCAGCGCCTCGCGCTGGGCGGCGAACAACTTGTCGCAAGCGGCTAGCGCCACGTCGAGCAATTTGTCCAGCGTCGAACGCGGGAACGTCGCGCCCTCGCCGGTGCCCTGCACCTCCACGAGTGTCCCGGTGTCGGTGGCGACGACGTTCATGTCGACCTCGGCCCGCGCGTCTTCCTCGTAGGGCAGGTCCACCCGGATCCTGCCGTCGACCACCCCGACGCTGACCGCAGCGATGGCACACGACAGCGGCCGCGGATCGGACAACTTGCCCGCCGCCGCCAGGTAGGTCACGGCGTCGGCCAGCGCCACGAAGGCGCCCGTGATGGCGGCGGTGCGGGTGCCGCCGTCGGCCTGCAGCACGTCGCAGTCGACGGCAATGGTGTTCTCCCCCAACGCCGCCAGATCGATGCAGGCCCGCAGCGACCGGCCGATTAGTCGGCTGATCTCCTGGGTGCGCCCGGACGGCCGCCCCTTCACGGATTCGCGATCGGAGCGCGTATGGGTTGCCGACGGCAGCATCGCGTACTCGGCGGTCAGCCATCCCAAACCCGACCCCTTGCGCCAGCGCGGCACCCCATCGGTGACGCTGGCGGTGCACATCACCTTGGTGTGGCCGAATTCGATGAGTACGGATCCCGCGGGGTGGTCTGTGAATCCGCGGGTGATGACTACGGGACGGAGCTCGTCGTCAAGACGACCGTCTTCTCTTCTGGTCACGACGCCAACCCTAACGCGGGCTTGCTCAGACCCTTTCAGAGCGGCGGATATCGAAAGATTCGCCGCACACCACCGCATGTACGGGGCCGTCGAACTCGGCCTTGGCCTCGCTGATCACGTCCTCGCGTGAGGTCCACGGCGGGATGTGGGTCAACAACAGCTCGCGAACGCCGGCCTGCGCCGCGATCCGGCCGGCCTCGGTGCCCGACAGATGCAGAGCGGGCGGGCGGTCCGGCGAGTGCGTCCAAGAGGCTTCGCAAAGGAAGACGTCGGCGTCCCGCGCCAGCTCGACCAGCTGATCACAGACGCCAGTATCGCCGCTGTAGACGAACGAGGCGCCGGTCGAATCGGTGAACCGCAGGCCGTACGACTCGGTGGGGTGGGCGACCACCCGCGGTGTCACGGTCAGCGAGCCGAGCGTGACCGGTTCGCCGTCGACCCAGTGCCGAACGTCGAAAATGTCTGAGCAGTCGTCGATTTCACCGCCATACGGTGACGACGCCGCACCCAGCCGAGACCAGGTGTCGCCGGGGCCGTACAACAACGCCTTGCCGTCCGGCCGCGACGGGTGGTAGCGCCGCCACACGAACAGACCGGGCAAATCGAGGCAGTGGTCGGCGTGCAGATGGGACAAGAGCACGTGCACGGAGGCGGGATCGGCATAGCGCTGGAGCGCGCCCAGCACGCCGCCGCCGAAGTCGATGACCATCGGCGGTGTGTCCGGTGCCCGGAGCAGATATCCCGACGCGGGCGAATCCGGCCCTACCACGCTGCCCGAGCAGCCGAGCACGGTTATTCGCACGGACACTACTGTGCCATGCCCGATAGGACCGTGACGAAAACATCGCCGCATTGGTGTGATGAGAATCTCGTCAGCACTAGTCGATCCGCACGTGGTGAACGGGCTGCACGCCGGTGACCGCGGGACCGAGGAATCGCGCGGCCAACTTGGTGAATGCCTCGGGGTCGCCGGTGGCTTCGAAGACCCGGGTCGCGGGCGGCGCGTCATGCGGGCGCAGCAGGTCACGCTCGGTGAGCACGCGGAGTACCTCCTTGGCCGTCTCCTCGGCGCTCGACACCAGCGTCACCTGCTCGCCCATGGCCAGCTGGATCAGCCCGGACAGCAGTGGGTAATGCGTGCACCCGAGCACCAGGGTGTCGACCTGGGCGCGTTGCAGCGGCTCGAGGTAGCCCTCGGCCAGCCCGAGCACCTGACGGCCACTGGTCACGCCGCGCTCCACGAAGTCGACGAATCGCGGGCAGGCCACGGCGCTGACCTCGGTGTCGCGCGCGGCCGCGAACGCGTCCTGGTAGGCGTGCGAGTTGATGGTCGCCTGGGTGCCGATGACACCGATGCGGCCGTTGCGCGTCGTGGCGACGGCACGACGGACCGCCGGCAGGATCACCTCGACGACCGGTACGTCATACCGCTCGCGGGCATCCCGCAGACAAGCCGCGGACGCGGTGTTGCAAGCAATCACCAACGCCTTCACCCCGCGCCCGACAAGGTCGTCCCCGATGGCCAACGCGTGCGCGCGGACCTCGGGAATCGTGAGCGGACCGTATGGCCCGTGACCCGTGTCGCCCACATAGACGATGTCCTCGTCGGGCAGTTGGTCGATGATGGCCCGCGCGACGGTCAGGCCCCCCACGCCGGAGTCGAAGATCCCGACGGGCGCCAACGGCGAGGTCATGTCTTGGGGCGCGGCGTGGCGGCGCCGGCTTTTCTCTTCGCGCGGGCTTTGCGTTCCGGCGCGGACAACCAGTACGCGGCGACGACGCCGGCGATCGCACCGCACAGGTGACCCTGCCACGACACGCCACCGCATCTGCCGAGCACCGGCATGGCACCCAGCAGCACTCCGCCGTAGGCGAACAACACCACCAGCCCGATCGCGATGTCCGCGAAGCGGCGCACGAAGATCCCGAACACGAGCAGGAAGGCCAGCCAGCCGAAGATCAGGCCGGAGGCCCCGATGTGATCCGTCGGCCCGCAGGAGCTGCCCATGTCCCCGATCAGCCAAGTGCCGAAGCCGCCGAGGATCCACACGATCGCGGTGGCCCAGACGAACCGGCTCAGGCCGGCGAGCGTCATGAGGAAGCCGAGCACCAACAGCGGGACCGTGTTGGCCATCAGATGCTGCCAACTGGCGTGCAGTACCGGGGAAAAGACGATCCCCCACAGCCCGTCGGCCTCCAGCGGTCTGATGCCGTTCTCGTCCAGGGAATGCCGGGTGAGCTGGTCGATGAGCTCAATCAGGTAAAGCAGCGCGACGAAGGTGAGGATCGTGGCTGCGCCGACCACCCACGGAGGACGCTTTGCCGACGTCGCCGGTGTCCCGGAGCGCCCCGTGGTCTTACCCATAGCTGCAGGTTACCGGCGCGGACGGCGGGAAACTTCTCATCGGTTAAACGCCCCGGGCAACACGTCGCGGTAGGCCGGTATGCCGGCCACCGAATCCGCGGCGAACACGCCCACCAGCACCGCGCGCGCCAGGCAGTCGGCCGCGGCGGCACCGACCTCCGCGGCCAGCCGCATCTCGGGCGAAAACGAGGCGGGCGCGTCGGGCGGGGGTGGCACCTCGACCGCCCCGGTGGCCAGTGCGAACACGGTGTCGCCGTCGTACGGGGTGTGCGCCGGCCGGACGGTACGGGCCAGGCCGTCCTGCGCGGCCACGGCGACGCGCCGGCACGCGGCCGGGCTCAGCGCCGCGTCGGTCGCCACCACGCCGATGACGGTGTTCAGCGGGCTGTCCAGCGAGCTCGACGCAGTCGGCAACTGCGCGAACGCGTCGATCTCCTCCCTCGGCGGTGGCCGCAGCGCGAACTCCTGGATGAGGTCCGCCATCCACGGCAGGCCGGTGGCCCGGTCGGCGACGTCGCCGGCGGAATTCACCACTACCACCGCGCCAACGGTCGCCCCGGACGGCAGCGTCGTGGAAGCGGTCCCGACTCCGCCCTTGAACACCCCGGCACGTGCCCCGACGCCGGCACCGACGTTCCCGACGGCCGGCGCCCCCTCGCCACTCGCCGCCGCGGCTTCGCAAGCCAGGTAGCCGAACTCCGCCGTCGGGCGGCGATCCCAGCCGCCGACCGGCAGATCGAAGATCACGGCGCCGGGCACGATGGGCACCACGCCACCATCCATCGCCACCCCACGTTCGCGTTCTTCCAACCAGCGCATCACGCCGTCGGCGGCGGCCAGACCGTACGCGCTGCCGCCGGCGAGCAACACGGCGTCGACGTAGCGGACGGTGTTGGCCGGATCCAGCAGGTCGGTCTCCCGGGTACCGGGGGCGCCGCCGCGACAGTCGACGGCCCCGACGGTGCCGGGCGGGGTCAGCACGACGGTGACGCCGCGGGCCCATCCGGCGCCCATGGACGCGTCGGGGTCGAGTCGATGATGGTGACCGACGCGGATACCCCCCACGTCGGTGATGGCGTCCATCCGGCGTCCATCGGGGCTCATCGGGACCCCATCAGCACCAGGACGAGGTATTCCTGCAAGACGGTCAACCACTGGTACACGTCGAAGTGCACCGCCAGCGGGTGGTCAGCGGGCAGCCGCTCCGGCCCTTCGGGCCCGACCTCGAGCATCACCCCCAGCGTGAGCCGGATGTCGTTCACCGCCGCCACCCAGGCGTTCGCGTCCTCCTCGGTCAGGTCGAACCGGCCACCGTCTGCCGGAACGGTGTCCAACATCCGCTGCGCCGCAAGGCGTTTGGCGTCGATGATCTCGGGCTCGTGCAGGCTGCGCAGCGCGGCGTTGAGGCTATTTACGGCGCCGGAAGCCGATGGGTCGTCGTCGTCGGGATGGAAGAAGTCGGGCAGCAGCCGGCGCAGGGTCGGGTCCTTCGGCGGATCACTGTTTCCGGTCTTTATGCCGGTGATCTGCTCGAGTTCGTCTGCGGGCGAGGATGATTCACGCTCATCGAGCAACCCGACCATGGCGGTTGCCAGGTTCTTCAGCAGGGCGGCCTCGTGGGACGCCAGGGCGGACCGAAAACGGGGACCGTCCGCGGTCTCGACGCGCTTCCACTTGCGCACAGGTATTCGCCGCAGCCCCGAGTATCAGCGGTCCTGCTGCAGCGTCGCCCACAACCCGGCCGCATGCAGCTTGGACACGTCGACTTCCATGGACTCCCGGCTGCCGGCCGACACCACCGCCCTGCCTTCGTTGTGCACCTGCAGCATCAGCTTGGTGGCGTGCGGCTCGCTGTAGCCGAACAACTTCTGGAACACATACGTCACGTAGGTCATCAGGTTGACCGGGTCATCCCACACGACCGTGACCCACGGACTCGCCGTGACGTCTACCGGAGCGGACTCGCGTTGTCCTGTAGTGCCCGGCTTAGTGGGCGCTGACATAACAACCATGGCCTCCACGATACCGAGCGACCGGCGAGGTTTCCGAGCCCCCGAGGGCAGCCGATACCGTTATGGAATGAACGACCCGGTCGTAACTGGGCTGCTTACCGACAAGTACGAGTTGACGATGCTGGCGGCGGCGCTGCGAGACGGTACCGCCGACCGACCGACGACCTTCGAATTGTTCGCGCGCCGACTCCCCGAGGGGCGCCGCTACGGCGTGGTCTGTGGGACCGGGCGCCTGCTCGAAGCGTTGCCGCAGTTCGGCTTCGACGACGAGGCGTGTCAGCTGCTGGCGCAATTCCTCGATCCAGATGCGTTGCGCTACTTGCGCGATTTCCGGTTCCGCGGTGATATCGACGGCTACGCCGAAGGCGAGCTGTACTTCCCCGGCTCTCCCGTCTTGTCGGTGACCGGCACGTTCGCCGAATGCGTCGTGCTCGAGACACTGGCGTTGTCGATCGTCAACCACGACACGGCGGTCGCGTCCGCAGCTGCGCGAATGGTGAGCGCGGCCAGGGACCGTCCGCTGATCGAGATGGGGTCACGGCGAACCCACGAGCATGCCGCGGTCGCCGCGGCACGCGCGGCCTATATCGCCGGCTTCGCCGCGTCCTCCAACCTCGAGGCCCAGCGCCGATACGGAATCCCCGCGCAGGGCACGTCGGCGCACGCGTTCACCATGCTGCACGCGAGCGGAGAGCCCGCCGATGTGACCGAACTGGCCGCTTTCCGCGCGCAGGTCGACGCGTTGGGCGTCGACACCACGCTGCTGGTGGACACCTACGACGTGACGACCGGCGTTGCCAACGCCGTGGCCGCCGCCGGGGAGTCGCTCGGCGCGGTCCGTATCGATTCCGGGGAGTTGGGCGTGCTGGCCCGCCAGGTCCGCGAGCAGCTCGACGGTCTGGGAGCCACCGCAACCCGCATCGTGGTCTCCGGCGACCTCGACGAGTTCTCGATCGCCGCCCTGGCTGCCGAACCGGTGGACAGTTACGGCGTCGGCACGTCGCTCGTGACGGGTTCGGGCGCGCCGACGGCGAATATGGTCTACAAGCTGGTCGAGGTCGACGGAATGCCGGTGCAAAAGCGCAGTAGCCACAAGGAATCCCGCGGCGGCCGCAAAGAGGCGCTGCGCCTGACGCGCACGTCCGGCACCGTCACCGAGGAGCTGGTGTATCCGGCCGGCCGCCGGCCCTCGGTCACCGAGCCGTCGCGGGTGTTGACCGTCCCGCTGGTCCGTGGTGGCGACGTGGTGTCCAAACCGAATGTGGCCGCGGCACGCGAGCTGGTAGCTTCCGGGCTGCGCAGTCTGCCGTGGGAAGGGCTGAACCTGTCCCACGGAGAACCTGCGATCCCGACCACGCAGATCCCCGCCGGCCGCCGGTAGCACCGCAGAGCAAAAGAGGCTGACCACGTCCGAAGTGTCCGTGCCCGAGTTGCTGGCCATCGCCGTGGCTGCGCTCGGCGGCAGCGAGCGCAGCGGCCAGCTCGAGATGGCCGACGCCGTCGCGCGGGCGTTTGCCACCGGCGAGCATCTCGTCGTGCAGGCCGGTACCGGCACCGGAAAGTCGCTGGCCTACCTGGTGCCCGCGATCGTCCGCGCCATCGATGACGACTCGCCAGTCGTCGTATCCACGGCCACCATCGCGCTGCAGCGGCAGCTCGTCGATCGGGACCTACCCAGGCTGATCGATTCGATCGCCGACGCCCTTCCGCGCCGCCCGCAGTTCGCGCTGCTCAAGGGCCGCCGAAACTATCTGTGCCTGAACAAGATTCACAATGGCGGCGCCGAGGCCGAGGAAGACGCCGGCGACCGGCCGCAGGAGGAGCTCTTCGATCCGATGGCGTCCACCGCCCTGGGCCGCGACGTCCAACGGCTCACCACGTGGGCGTCGACGACCGAGTCCGGTGACCGCGACGACCTGAAACCCGGTGTGCCGGATCGATCCTGGTCCCAGGTCAGCGTTTCGGCACGGGAATGCATAGGCGTGGCCCGCTGCCCGTTTGGCTCCGAATGCTTCTCCGAACGGGCGCGCGGCCGGGCCGGGGGTGCCGACATCGTGGTCACCAACCATGCGCTGCTCGCCATCGACGCCGTCGCCGAGTCTGCGGTGCTGCCCGAACATGCGCTGCTGGTCGTCGACGAGGCCCACGAACTGGTCGACCGGGTGACGTCGGTGGCCACCGCGGAGCTGACACCGGCCGCCCTGGGCGTCGCGGCGCGGCGGATCGCCCGATTGGTCAATCCGGAACTGACCCAGCGGCTGGAGGCGGCGACGGCCAACTTCGCCGCGGCGATCCATGACGGCACACCGGGCCGCATCGACCGCCTCGACGAGGAGCTCGCGACGTACGTGACCGCCCTGCGCGACGCGGCCGGCGCGGCGCGCTCGGCGATCGACACCACGAGCGACGCGAAAGCCGCCGCCGCACGCGCCGAAGCGATAGCGGCGTTGAGCGAGATATCCGACGCCGCCTCGCGGGTCCTGTCGTCGTTCACCCCGGCCATTCCCGATCGCACCGAAGTCGTGTGGCTGGATCACGAGGACAACAGGGGGGCGATGCGCCCGGTGCTGAGGGTGGCGCCGCTGTCGGTCGCGGGCCTGCTGCGCGACCGGGTGTTCGCCCGTTCCACCACCGTGTTGACGTCGGCGACCCTGACCATCGGCGGGTCCTTCGACGCGATGGCCGCGGCGTGGGGTTTGACCGCTGCCGATACCGAAATGCCATGGCGCGGCGTCGACGTCGGCTCGCCGTTTGAGCACGCCAAGGCCGGAATCCTCTATGTCGCCGCACACCTACCGCCACCTGGGCGGGACGGCACCGGGTCGGCCGAGCAGCTGACCGAGATCGCGGAGCTCATCACGGCGGCGGGCGGGCGGACGCTGGGATTGTTCTCGTCGATGCGCGCCGCGCGGGCCGCCGCGGAAGCCATGCGCCAACGGCTGTCGATGCCGGTGCTGTGTCAGGGCGACGACAGCACCTCCGCGCTGGTGGAGCAGTTCAGTGCCGAGGAGCAGACCTCGTTGTTCGGCACGCTGTCGCTCTGGCAGGGCGTCGATGTTCCGGGGCCGTCCCTGTCCCTGGTGCTCATCGATCGCATCCCGTTTCCGCGGCCCGACGACCCGCTGCTGGGCGCGCGCCAGCGAGCGGTGGCCGCGCGCGGCGGCAATGGCTTCATGGCGGTCGCCGCCAGCCACGCCGCGTTGCTGTTGGCGCAGGGCTCGGGTCGGCTGTTGCGCCGCATCACCGACCGCGGGGTGGTCGCGTTGCTGGATTCGCGGATGGTCACCGCCGGTTACGGCGGCTACCTGCGTGCCTCGCTGCCGCCGTTCTGGCAGACCACGAATCCGGCGCAGGTCCGCGCCGCCTTGGAGCGGCTGCGCACCGCGTCGGAGGGCCTTCCCGCGTGAGGTCAGCGGGCCAGAGTGACCAGACCCAGCTCGGTGCCGGCGCCAAGCATCGGGTGATGGGGCAGCACGCGAACGGTGTATCCGACCGCCCCGGCCAGCGGTAACGACAGCGTCGTCGAGAACACCTGGTTGCCGCCCTCGGCGGTCCCGGTATACGACATCTCGACGGTGACCGGGTCCAGCAGCGCGTCGCTGGCGTCGACCCTGCCCACCACCCCTTGGACCGTGACCTCGTCGGGCGCCAGCCCGGCGAGCGCCACGGTGGCGGTCAGGGTCAGCTTGGAGCCGAGCACGGGCGTGTCCGGCAGCCCGGTGCTGTCCACATCGGTGATGGTGATCTTGGGCCAGGCCTCCTCGGCGCGCCGACGGTAGGCGGCCACCTCGCGGGCCGCCCCGAACTCAGCGCCGTCCGCACCGTCCTCGGCGGGACCGATGGTCCTGCGCAGCGACTGCGCCGCGTGCGTGTAGTACCGCTCGACGTAGTCGCGCACCATGCGCGAGGCCAGCACCTTCGGGCCGAGCGTCTGCAGTGTGTGCCGCACCATCTCGATCCACCGTGGCGGCACCCCGTGTTCGTCACGTTCGTAGAACTTCGGCGCCACGGCCTGCTCCAGCAGATCGTAGAGCGCGCTGGCCTCCAGGTCGTCCCGGCGAGCCTCGTCGGCCACGCCGTCGGCAGACGGTATCTCCCAACCGTTTTCGCCGTCGTACCACTCGTCCCACCACCCATCTCGGATGGACAGGTTCAGCCCACCGTTGAGGGCGCTCTTCATCCCGGAGGTGCCGCAGGCCTCCAGCGGCCGCAGCGGATTGTTCAGCCAGACGTCGCAACCCCAGTACAGGTGCCGGGCCATGGACATGTCGTAGTCGGGCAAAAACGCGATGCGGTGGCGCACTTCCGGCCGGTCGGCGAAACGCACCACCTGCTGGATCAACGCCTTCCCCCCGTCGTCGGCCGGGTGCGACTTCCCGGCGACGATCAGTTGAATCGGCCTGTCCTCGTCGAGCAGCAGACGTTCGAGCCGCTCCGGGTCGCGCAGCATCAGCGTCAGCCGCTTGTACGTGGGCACCCGCCGGGCGAACCCGATGGTGAGCACATTCGGATCGAATGCCGTTGCTATCCAGCCTAATTCGGCGTCTGATGCGCCGCGTTCCAGCCAGGATTTACGCAGTCGCTGCCGGACGTCCTCGACAAGCAGCGACCGCAATTGCGAGCGGATCCACCAGAGATGCCCCGCGTCAACCTGGTTCAGTCGGAGCCAGACGCCCGGATCGCCGAACGAATCCGACCCGGCCAGTTCGCGCCCCAACTGCAACCATTGCGGCGCCGCCCAGGTGCGCGCGTGAACTCCGTTGGTGATCGACCCGATCGGCACCTCGTCCGCGTCGAACCCGGACCACAGCTCGTTGAACATGGCCCGGCTCACCTCACCGTGCAGCAAAGAGACTCCGTTGGCCCGCTGCGCCAGCCGCAGACCCATGTGCGCCATGTTGAACTTGGTCGGATCGTCCTCGGCGCCGAGCGCGAGAATCCGGGCCGTCGGTACGCCCGGCAACAACGAGGGCGCACTCTTGGCACCGGCTTTCTTCTTACCGGGATCGTCCTCGACGTGACCGTCGAAGTAGAGCCGCACCATGTCGATGGGGAACCGGTCGATACCCGCGGGCACCGGAGTGTGAGTGGTGAACACGGTGCTGGATCGCACGACGGCCAGCGCGGTGTCGAAGTCCAACCCGGCATCGACCATCAACTCGCGGATGCGTTCCGCTCCGAGGAACCCCGCGTGCCCCTCATTCATGTGGAACACCTCGGGCGCGGGCAGGCCTTCGATGGCGGTGAACGCGCGGATCGCCCGCACCCCGCCAATGCCGGCCAGCAGCTCCTGCCTCATCCGGTGTTCCTGGTCACCGCCGTACAGCCGGTCGGTGATGCCGCGCAGCTCATGCTCGTTCTCGGGGACATCGGAATCGAGCAGAAGCAGCGGTACCCGGCCCACCTGAGCAACCCAGATCCGCGCGTGCAGCTGGGCGGAGTCGGGAAGCGTGAGCTCAACCAGGACGGGATCGCCGGCGGCATCGGTGAGTAGCCGCAGCGGCAGCCCTTGCGGATCCAGCGACGGATAGGTCTCGTTCTGCCAGCCGTCTGCGGTCAGCGACTGGCGGAAATAGCCGGACCGGTAGTAGAGGCCCACCGCCACCAGGGGCACCCCCAGATCGGAGGCCGACTTCAGGTGATCCCCCGCGAGGATGCCCAAGCCGCCCGAGTAATTGGGCAGCACCTCCGCGACGCCGAACTCCATCGAGAAGTAGGCGATCGCCGTCGGCATCGCCACGCCTTCGGCTTGCTGCTGCTGGTACCACAGCGGACGGCTCAGGTACTCGTTCAGGTCGGCGGCCAACTGATCGAGCCGGCCGAGGAACGCTTCGTCGAGCGCCAGCTCATCGAGTCGTGCCGGGTTCACCGCGCCCAGCAACGCCACCGGATCAGAGCCGCACCGCTCCCACAGGCCGTCGTCGATGGTTGCGAACAAGTCCTGGGTCGGCTTGTCCCATGACCATCGCAAGTTGGTCGACAGCTGATCCAGCGCGGCCAGCCGTTCGGGTAGGTGAGCGCGGACGGTAAAGCGGCGGAGGGCTTTCACGCGTCCTTACCTTACTGAGGATTTCGCCCCACGCACGGCGGCGGTAGAGACCGCTTTTCCCGCCGAGGGTGTGACCGGACACTAGGCTGGGTATCGGTTAGTTATTGGGGCCGCAACGCTGCTTCCCCACAAAGGAAGTTCCCCACGACAGGAAGTTTCGCCAGACGAGAGGCCTTCCGCGGCGGAGCACACCGCGGTTGGGCCGCACACAATCGGAACCAGTCGACGACGATGCGGTCCGAGAATGCGGACCGAGGAGGAGTCGGCTAGTCGGAATACTGCCGGCGACGATGCGGTCCGCGAAGCGGGCCGAAGAAGAGCTGGCAAATCGGAACGGAGTGTTGTGCCTGGTCGTGTCGAGATCGATAACGTACAACCGGTCGTCTCCTGCGGCGCGTATCCCGCCAAGGCGGTGGTTGGTGAGACCATCCCGGTCAGCGCGGCGGTATGGCGGGAGGGCCACGAGGCCGTCGCGGCGACGCTGGTCGTGCGATACCTCGGGCCGCGTTATCCGCAGGTAAACGAAACCCGCCGGATCAAAGCGGTCCAGGCCCCGGTGAAGGCCGCGACGGAAGTCGACGGGGCCGGCGATCAGCAACGGATCAAGCCGCTGCTGCTGCCGATGACGTTGGGCCTCGAGCCCTATGTCTTCCACGGGCAATTCACGCCCGACCGGGTGGGCCTGTGGACCTTCAGAATCGACGGGTGGGGCGACCCCATCCACTCCTGGCGGCACGGCCTGGTTGCCAAGCTCGAGGCCGGCCAGGGCGAGACGGAACTGTCCAACGACCTCTTGGTCGGGGCCGCGCTGTTCGAGCGCGCCGCGATGGGGGTGCCGCGCGCGCGGCGCGAACCGCTGATGGCGGCCGCGACGGCGTTGCGAAGCCCCGGGGACCCGATCACCCGCACCGTGCTGGCCCTGGGGCCGGAAATCGACGAGATCCTGGCCGAGTATCCGTTGCGCGATCTGGTCACCCGCGGCGACCAGTACGGGGTCTGGGTGGACCGGCCGCTTGCCCGCTTCGGCTCCTGGTACGAGATGTTCCCCCGCTCGACCGGCGGGTGGGACGCCGAGGGCAAGCCCGTGCACGGCACGTTCGCCACCGCGGCCGCCGAGCTTCCGCGCATCGCGGCAATGGGATTCGACGTGGTGTACCTGCCGCCGATCCACCCGATCGGCAAGGTACACCGCAAGGGCCGCAACAACTCTCCCACCGCCGCTCCCGGAGATGTCGGTTCTCCGTGGGCAATCGGCAGCGACGAGGGCGGCCACGATGCCGTCCACCCGGACCTGGGCACGATCGAAGACTTCGACGCATTCGTCGCCGCGGCGCGTGAGCTGGGCATGGAGGTGTCGCTGGACCTGGCGTTACAGTGCGCCCCGGACCATCCGTGGGCGCGCGATCACCGTGAGTGGTTCACCGAGCTGCCCGACGGCACCATCGCCTACGCGGAGAACCCGCCCAAGAAATACCAAGACATCTATCCGCTCAACTTCGACAACGATCCGGCGGGCCTCTACGACGAGGTGCTGCGCATCGTCCGGCACTGGATGGACCACGGCGTCAAGTTCTTTCGGGTCGACAACCCGCACACCAAGCCGCCGAACTTCTGGGCATGGCTGATCGCCCAGGCGAAGAGCATCGACCCCGATGTGCTGTTCCTCTCGGAGGCCTTCACGCCCCCGGCCCGCCAGTACGGACTGGCCAAGCTCGGGTTCACGCAGTCCTACAGCTACTTCACCTGGCGCACGGCCAAGCAGGAGCTCACCGAGTTCGGCGACGCCATCGCCGCCGCCGCGGACTTTCGGCGCCCGAACCTGTTCGTGAACACCCCGGACATCCTGCACGCCATCCTGCAGCACAACGGCCCTGGCATGTTCGCGATCCGGGCGGTACTGGCGGCGACCATGGGCCCGGCCTGGGGCGTGTATTCGGGTTACGAGCTCTTCGAGCACCGCGCGGTGCGGGAAGGCAGTGAGGAGTACCTGAACTCGGAGAAGTACGAATTGCGGCCTCGTGATTTCGCGGGCGCCCTGGCCGAAGGGCGCTCGCTCGAACCGTTCATCACGCGGCTCAACTCCATACGCCGGCTACATCCGGCGCTGCAGCAGTTGCGTACCATCCATTTCCACGCCGTGGACAACGATGCGCTGCTTGCCTACAGCAAGTTCGACCCGGCGACCGGCGACTGCGTGTTGGTGGTCGTGACGCTCAACGCGTTCGGGGCCGAAGAGGCCACGCTGTTTTTGGATATGGCGGCTTTGGGTATGGAGCCCTATGAGCGTTTCTGGGTGCGCGACGAAATCACCGGCCAGGAATTCCAATGGGGGCAAACAAACTACATTCGCATCGACCCTGCGCGAGCGGTCGCGCATGTCATCAACATGCCACTCATCCCGCAGGAGTCCCGAATGACGCTGCTCCGCAGGCCACCAAAAGGACCGGAGGGATTGTGACATGAGCCAAGCCGACCAACTCGCCAGGACACACCTGGCGCCCGACCCCGCCGACCTGTCGCGCCTGCTGGCCGGAACCCATCACAACCCGCACGGCATCCTGGGCGCCCACGAGTACACCGACCACACCGTCATCCGGGCGTTCCGCCCGCACGCGGCCGAGGTCGTGGCGCTCGTCGGAGACGACCGGTTTCCGTTGGAGCACATCGAGTCCGGCCTGTTCGCCGTAGCGCTCCCCTTCGTCAACCTGATCGACTACCGCCTGCAGGTGAAATACGAGGGTTCCGACCCGTACACCGTCGCCGACGCCTACCGTTTCCTGCCCACTTTGGGCGAGATCGACCTCTTCCTGTTCGGGGAGGGCCGGCACGAGCGACTCTGGGAAGCCCTTGGCGCGCACCCCCGTTCGTTCACCACAGCCGACGGCGTCGTCAACGGCGTGTCGTTCGCGGTGTGGGCGCCCAACGCCAAGGGCGTCAGCCTGATCGGCGAGTTCAACGGCTGGACCGGCAGCGATGCCCCCATGCGGTCGCTGGGCTCCTCGGGTGTGTGGGAGTTGTTCTGGCCCGACTTCCCCGCCAACGGCCTGTATAAGTTTCGCGTGCACGGCGCCGACGGCGTCGTGACCGATCGGGCCGACCCCATGGCGTTCGCCACCGAAGTGCCGCCGCACACCGCGTCCCGCGTGACGCGCAGCGAATACACGTGGCAGGACGCCGAATGGATGGAACGGCGCGCCCAGCGCAATCCGGTGTTCGAGCCGATGAGCACCTACGAAGTCCACCTCGGCTCGTGGCGCCCAGGACTCGGGTACCGGCAACTGGCGGAAGAGCTGACCAATTACGTGGTCGAGCACGGGTTCACCCACGTCGAGTTGCTCCCGGTCGCCGAGCACCCGTTCGCCGGGTCGTGGGGCTACCAGGTGACGTCGTACTACGCGCCGACATCGCGATTCGGCACGCCCGACGAATTCCGGGCGCTGGTCGATGCGCTGCACCACGCCGGCATCGGCGTCATCGTCGACTGGGTGCCGGCGCACTTCCCGAAGGATGCGTGGGCGCTGGGACGGTTTGACGGCACCCCGCTTTACGAACACGCTGATCCCAAGCGCGGTGAGCAACTCGACTGGGGCACTTACGTTTTCGACTTCGGACGCGCCGAGGTGCGTAACTTCTTGGTGGCCAACGCGCTGTATTGGCTCGAGGAGTACCACGTCGACGGGCTACGGGTCGACGCCGTTGCCTCCATGCTGTACCTGGACTACTCGCGCCCCGAGGGCGGCTGGACGCCGAACATCTACGGCGGGCGGGAAAACCTGGAGGCCGTGCAATTTCTGCAGGAGATGAACGCCACGGTGCACAAGTCGGCCCCGGGCATCGTCACCATCGCCGAGGAGTCGACGTCGTGGCCCGGCGTCACCCGCCCGACAAACCTTGGCGGCCTGGGCTTTTCGATGAAGTGGAACATGGGCTGGATGCACGACACGCTCGACTACATCAGCCGCGACCCGATCTACCGCAACTACCACCACCACGAGATGACGTTCTCGATGCTCTACGCATTCAGCGAGAACTACGTGCTGCCGATCAGCCACGACGAAGTCGTGCACGGCAAAGGCACGCTGTGGGGGCGCATGCCGGGCAACAACCATGTCAAGGCGGCCGGACTGCGCAGCCTGCTCGCCTACCAGTGGGCGCACCCCGGCAAGCAATTGCTGTTCATGGGCCAGGAATTCGCCCAGCGCGCCGAGTGGTCCGAGGAGCGCGGCCTGGATTGGTGGCAGCTCGACGAGCAAGGCTTCTCGAACGGCGTCCTGCGTCTGGTGCGCGACATTAATGACATCTACCGCAACCACCCCGCGCTGTGGAGCCAGGACACCGTCCCCGACGGTTACTCTTGGATCGACGCGAACGACTCCGCCAACAACGTGTTGAGCTTCCTGCGGTACGGCAGTGACGGCTCGGTCATGGCCTGCGTCTTCAACTTCGCCGGCAACGAGCACAGCGGATACCGCCTCGGCCTGCCGTCCGCCGGCCGTTGGCGCGAGGTGCTCAACACCGACGCCACCGACTACAACGGCACCGGCATCGGCAACATGGGCGGTGTCGACGCCACCGAGGACCCGTGGCACGGGCGACCCGCGTCGGCGGTGTTGGTGCTGCCGCCCAACTCGGCCCTATGGCTGGAGCCCGAGTAGGCCGTCAGTAGAGCGCGTTGGCGAGGTTGCGCCGTCCGGCGACGACCTCGGGATCGGCAGGATCGAAAAGTTCGAAAAGCTCGATCAATCGGGTGCGCACCCGGGTGCGCTCGTCCCCGGACGTGCTGCGCACCAAGGCAATCAGGCGGTCGAAGGCCGCGCTCGCATCCTGGTTGAGGATTTGCACGTCGGCGGCGGCGAAGGCCGCGTCGATGTCGCTCGGTGCCGCGTCGGCAGCCGCGAGGGCATCCGGCGAGTGGGTGGTTGCGCGCGTCAGAAAATCGATCTGCCGGATCGCGCCCTTGGCTTCGACGCTGCCCGGGTTGGCGTCCAGGATCGCTTGATACGAGGCTCTGGCCGCCTCGAAATCACCGGTCTCGAGCTGTTCGCGGGCCGCTGCCAGCTCGGGGTCGACCTCATCGGAGTCCGCGGAACCGCTTGGGCCCTTGAGCTTTCCGGCCGTGGCCGAGAGAAGCGAATCCACCCAGCCTCGCAACTGGTCGGGCGGCTGCATCCCCTGGAAGCTGGACAGCGGCTGCCCGCCGGCCAGAGCCACGACGGTCGGCACCGCATCGACACCGAATATCTGGGCCACCCTTGGCGCCACGTCGACGTTGACCGTCGCCAGGGACCACTTGCCGTTGTCCTCGGCGGCCAGGCCGGACAGGATGTCGACGAGCTGGACACACGCATCGCTGCGCGGGGACCAGAGCAGCACCACGACCGGCACTTCCTCGGACCGGAGCAGGACTTCGGTTTCGAAATTGGCCTCGGTGATCGCGGTAACTCCGGGACCGGCCTCAGCGGCCGGCGTTGCGCCGGCGCCCGTCGCGCCGGCCGGCGGCTGTTGCTGGGCCCGCTGCTTCAGGCCGGACAAGTCGACCGCACCGGCCATCGCCGGGCCTATCGAGGGTCGCGGGCGCGTCACGTCGTCAAGTTTGTCATGGGCGTCGGTGACCTATCCACCCGGTGGCGAGGACGTCCGGGCCGGTCCGGAGGTCGCACCAACGGGCCCGACCGGCAGATATGACCAAGATCACAAAACTTCCCGTACGTCTGGAGCCAGCAACGTCCTCTGAGGGCGCTAGCGCCCCCCGGTCGAGCTACTTTGCCCGCAGAATCAGCGCGTCGCCCTGGCCACCCGCGCCGCACAGGGCGGCGACGGCGTAGCCGGAGCCGCGGCGGGCCAGTTCCAGGGCCGCATGCAGCGTGATCCGTGCGCCCGACATCCCGATGGGATGCCCGACGGCGATCGCACCGCCGTTGACGTTGACGATCTCGGGATCCAGGCCGAGTTCGCGGGTCGATGCCAGCGCGACCGCCGAGAACGCCTCGTTGATTTCCACGACGTCCAGCTGGTCGACGGAGATGCCCTCGCGGCTGAGCGCTTTCTTGATCGCGTTGGCGGGCTGGGATTGCAGAGTGGAGTCCGGCCCGGCCACCACGCCGTGGGCGCCGATTTCGACCAGCCAGGTCAGCCCGAGCTCTTCTGCCTTGGCCTTGTTCATCACCACCACGGCGGCCGCCCCGTCGGAGATCTGAGACGCCGAACCGGCGGTGATGGTGCCGTCGCGACGGAAGGCCGGTTTGAGGCCGGCCAGGGACTCGGCGGTGGTGTTGGCGCGGATCCCCTCGTCCTCGGTGAACTGCAGCGAATCACCCTTGCGCTGGGGGATGTTGACCGGCACGACTTCGTCGGCGAAGACGCCGTCCTTCCACGCCGCGGCCGCCTTCTGATGCGACCGCGCAGCGAACTCGTCCTGCTCCTGGCGGGTGAATTTGTCCACGTCGTTGCGCTGCTCGGTGAGCGCGCCCATCGGCTGGTCGGTGAACACGTCGTGCAGACCGTCGTAGGCCATGTGGTCAAGGACCGTGACGTCGCCGTACTTGTAGCCCGTCCGGCTGTCCATCAGCAAATGAGGCGCCTTGGTCATCGACTCCTGCCCCCCGGCCACCACCACGTCGAACTCTCCGGCGCGAATGAGCTGGTCAGCGAGCGCGATGGCGTCGATACCGGACAGGCACATCTTGTTGATGGTCAGCGCCGGGACGTCCCAGCCGATGCCGGCCGCAACGGCCGCCTGGCGTGCGGGCATCTGGCCGGCCCCGGCCGTCAGCACCTGCCCCATGATCACGTATTCGACCGCCGAGGCGGGCACGTTGGCCTTCTCCAGCGCGCCGGCGATCGCGATGGCACCCAGGTCGCTGGCCGAGAAACCCTTCAGCGAACCCATCAACTTGCCGATCGGCGTGCGCGCTCCAGCAACGATCACCGACGTCGTCATGAAAACCTCCTAGGGGTCCGTGGACGGCCGGTTCGGCCTCCTGGAGAAGCGCAATCTTTGCCGCCAGGTTACCTTTATGTGATGACGACCGATCAAGTTGACGCCCGTCAGATCCTGGCCACCGGCCTGGTGACGGCGATCGATCACGTCGGCATCGCAGTCGCCGACCTGGACGCGGCAATCGCCTGGTATCACGACCACCTCGGCATGAACCTGGTGCACGAGGAAGTCAACGAGGAGCAGGGAATCCGCGAGGCCATGCTGGCCGTGCGCGGTGCGCCGGCTGGTACCGCGCAGATCCAGCTGATGGCCCCGTTCGACGACTCCTCGACCATCGCGAAGTTCCTCGACAAGCGCGGGCCCGGCATCCAGCAGATGGCGGTTCGCGTGAGCGACCTCGACAGCGTGATCGAGCATCTGCGCGCCCAGGGCATCCGGCTCATCTACGACGCGCCGCGTCGCGGCACGGCAAACTCGCGGATCAACTTCATCCACCCCAAGGACGCCGGCGGCGTGCTCATCGAGCTGGTCGAACCGGCCGCCTGAGTCCCTCAGATCACGACCACTTCCGGGTCGGGCCGCGCGTGGCGCGGTGGCTCCAGCACGGGGCATGCCAATGCCGCCGATCGTCAGCTCCCCCGAGCGTCGAATCGATCGGCCACACCACCAGATGTGCGGTGCCGGCGCGTATTTCGTGGTCACAACCGGGGCAGCGGTACGTCTTGACCGCACGATCCGCGGCGACGGGACGGACTTCGTACTCGTGGCCGTCGGGCCCGGTCTCCACCCGGCGCGGCACCAGGGGCGGCGGTGACGCCCGCTGCCGGCGTGGCGGTGTGCGGCGCCTAGCCATGCCGCCAGCCTAGCGGGGTTCAGAACAGCCGGTACTCGTCGCTGTCCATCCCCCGCATCTTGTCGTAATCCAATGTGATGCAACGGATCCCGCGGTCAGTAGCCAGCGTGCGCGCCTGCGGCTTGATCTGCTGGGCGGCGAACACCCCCTTCACCGGCGCGAGCACGCTGTCGCGATTGAGCAACTCGAGGTAGCGGGTGAGCTGCTCGACGCCGTCGATCTCGCCGCGCCGCTTGATTTCCACCGCGACGGAACCGCCCTGCTCGTCACGGCAGAGCAGGTCGACGGGCCCGATGGCGGTCATGTATTCGCGACGCACCAGCGTGTAGCCCGCACCGAGCAGCTGCACGTGTTCGGCGAGCAACGCCTGCAAGTGGGCTTCGACGCCGTCCTTGACCAGCCCGGGGTCAACGCCCAGATCGTGGCTGGAGTCGTGCTCGACCTCCTCGACGGTGATGCGCAGCTGTTCCCCGGCCTTGTTCTGGACGACCCACACGGGCAGCTGATCACCGGGCTCCTCGGTGAGCCAGCAAGGTGGACTCATCCAGTTCAGCGGCTTGTAGGCGCGGTCGTCGGCGTGCACGCTGACCGATCCGTCGGCCTTGAACAGCAACAGCCTGCGGGCCGACGGAAGATGCGCGGTGAGCCGGCCGACGTAGTCCACAGTGCACTGGGCGATCACTAGACGCACCCGACTCACCTTAGAGCGTGGCCGACAAATTAGGCTGACGCCACCATGTCGGCCAACCAGAGCTTGGCAAAACGGATCGGCCGGGTGCTCGAGACGGTCACCCGGCAGAGCGGGCGGCTACCAGAGACCCCGGCGTACGGCTCGCTGCTGCTGGGACGGGTTTCCGAAAGCCAGCGACGTCGCCGCATCCGCATCCAGGTCATCCTGACGGTGTTGGTCTTGGGCGCCAACCTGATCGGCATCGCCGTTGCGCTGCTCCTGGTGACCATCGCCATTCCGCAGCCCAGTGTGTTCGACGCGCCCGGGTGGATCACCTTCGCGGCGTCACCGGCCTATATCGCGCTGGCACTGGCGGTGGGCACCTATTGGATCACCCGCAGGACCGTCGTATCGCTGCGCTGGGCGATCGAGGAACGCACGCCGAACCGGGAGGACGAGCGAAACACTTTTCTGGCCCCATGGCGCATCGCCCGCTTCGATCTCATCCTGTGGGGTGTCGGGGCGACGGTCCTGACGACGCTTTACGGACTGGTCAACACGCTGTTCATCCCGCGCTTCCTCATCGCGGTCGGCATCTGCGGCATCTTGGTGGCGACCGGCAGTTATCTGCTCGCCGAGTTCGCGTTGCGCCCGGCGGCGGCTCAGGCGCTCGAAGCGGGGCCACCACCGCGGCGATTCGCCTCGGGGATCATGGGCCGGACCATGGTGGTCTGGTTCCTCGGCTCGGGCCTGCCCGTTCTCGGCATCGGCTTCCTGGCCGGCTTCCAGGCCGTGATGCGCAATCTGACCGAGACGCAATTCGCCGTCGGCGTGCTGATCGTATCGATCGCCACGCTGATCTTCGGCTGCCTTTTGATGTGGATCCTGGCCTGGCTCACCGCAACTCCAGTCCGCGTGGTCCGCGCGGCGCTGAGGCGTGTCGAGCGCGGTGATCTGCGGGGCGACCTGGTGGTATTCGACGGAACCGAACTCGGTGAGCTACAACGCGGATTCAACGCGATGGTCGACGGGCTGCGCGAGCGCGAACGGGTTCGCGATCTGTTCGGCCGGCACGTCGGGCGCGAGGTCGCCCTGGCCGCCGAACGCGAGCGGCCGAAGCTGGGCGGAGAAGAACGGCATGTGGCGGTCGTATTCATCGACATCGTCGGGTCGACCAGGCTGGTGACGACCCGGCCCGCGGCGGAGATCGTCCAGTTGCTCAACCAGTTCTTCGCGATAGTCGTCGAGGAAGTGGACCGACACTGCGGGCTGGTCAACAAGTTTGAGGGCGATGCAACGCTGGCCGTGTTCGGGGCGCCCAATCATCTGGACTGCCCCGAAGAGCAAGCGCTGGCCGCCGCGCGCGCCATCTCCGAGCGACTGAACAACGAAATCTCGGTGTGCCGGGCCGGTATCGGGGTGGCGGCGGGGCAAGTCGTTGCCGGGAACGTCGGCGCCCGGGAACGCTTCGAGTACACCGTAATCGGCGGGCCGGTCAACGAGGCAGCCCGCCTGTGCGAGCTTGCCAAGTCGTACCCGGGCCTACTGCTTGCGGCGGCCGACGCGCTGGAAGGTGTGAGCGAGAAGGAGCGCGCCCGTTGGTCTTTGGGCGAGACCGTGACCCTCCGCGGACACGAGCAACCAACCCGCCTCGCCACGCCCGCCGACCCGCCGGCTCAACGCGATTGATTTCGGGCCCGAATGGGTAAGGGGACTAAGGACATCGCCCCTCGAGAGATTGGTGTTGACATGACCGGTAGTGGGACTGCCCGCCGTGTTTCCCTGGCCGCGGGCATCGCCGCGGCAATCGCCCTGAGTTCGTTCACCGCGGGATGCAGTTCGAACAACAACAACAAGAGCCCGACGACTTCGACCGTCACCACCACCGTCACGACGCCCGCGAGCGTCACCACGACGGCACCGGCCGCAACGACTCCCGCCGGACCGGGCGGCGGCGGCCCCGAGACCGGACCCGGGGGCGCCACGACCGCCGGACCGGGTGGTTCCGGCGCCGGCGCCGGTCCCGGCGGGGCGAGTGCCGGTGTGCCCGGCGCGGGGGCTTCCGCCGGACCCGGCGGAGCGGGCGCCTGCGCCGGCGGCGTTTGCGTCGGAACCCCTCCCGCCCCGTAACGCTCGAGCTACGGCTACCGGCCGGTAGCCGTAGTTGCACCGATGCGCCGTTTTGGTGCGGGGCCGCCGTCCGTCAGGGCTCCCGATCCGTCCGCACTACGATGTCGTTTTTCCGCCAGTTTTGTCGGCGGGCGGGTGTAAGTCTTGTAAGCGTGCACGAAGACTTCGAACGCTGCTACCGCGCCGTCCAGTCCAAGGACGCCCGGTTCGACGGCTGGTTCGTCACGGCGGTGCTGACAACCGGCATCTATTGCCGGCCCAGCTGCCCGGTGCGGCCGCCTTTCGCTCGCAACGTCCGGTTCTACCCGACCGCCGCCGCTGCTCAGCGCGCAGGATTCCGGGCATGTAAGCGGTGCCGTCCCGACGCGTCTCCGGGGTCGCCGGAATGGAATGTGCGCGGTGACGTCGTCGCACGGACGATGCGGCTCATCGCCGACGGCACGGTGGACCGTGAAGGTGTCGGCGGTTTGGCGGCCCATCTCGGTTACACCACCCGTCAGCTGGAGCGGCTGTTGCAGGCCGAGGTCGGCGCCGGCCCGCTCGCGCTGGCCCGCGCCCAACGAGCGCAGACCGCCCGCCTGCTCGTCGAGACCACCAACCTGCCGTTCGGCGACATCGCGTTCGCTTCGGGATTTTCCAGCATTCGCCAGTTCAACGACACCGTGCGCTCGGTCTTCGACAATGCGCCGACGGAGCTGCGCCGGCGCGCCGCGGATCCATCGAGCGCCGCAAAACTCGGAGCCGCTTCGGCGGGGACGGTCAGCCTGCGGTTGCCGGTGCGCACGCCGTTCGCCTACAAGGGCGTCTTCGGTCATCTCGCCGCCGGCACGGTGCCCGGCTGCGAGGAGGTCCGCGAAGGTGCCTACCGACGCAGTCTGCGCCTTCCGTTCGGCAGCGCCGTGGTCGCCCTGACACCGGTGATCGACCATGTCCGCTGTGTGCTCACCCTCGACGATTTTCGTGACCTGACGACGGCGATTGCCCGCTGTCGCCGGCTGCTGGATCTCGACGCCGACCCCGAGGCGGTGGACGACGCGCTGGCCGGGGACCCGTACCTGGCTCCCGTGGTGGCCAAGGCGCCCGGCCAACGCATTCCGCGCACCGTCGACGAGGCTGAGCTGGCCGTGCGGGCGGTCCTGGGGCAGCAGGTGTCCACCAAGGCGGCCCGAACCCACGCCGGCCGCCTGGTCGCGGCATACGGTGAGCCGGTCGCGGACCCCGACGGCGGATTGACCCGCACCTTCCCGTCAGCCGAGCAGCTCGCCGAGATCGACCCCGTCCACTTGGCGGTCCCCAAAGCGCGCCGGCGAACCCTCAACGCATTGGTCGCCGGCCTGGCCGACGGCAGTATCGTCCTGGACAGCGGGAGCGAGTGGGAATCCGCCCGCAGGCAATTGCTGGACGTGCCCGGAGTAGGCCCATGGACCGCAGAGGTGATCGCGATGCGCGGCCTCGGTGATCCGGACGCGTTCCCCGCCACCGACCTTGGCCTTCGCCTGGCCGCCAAGCAGCTGGGCTTACCGATTGGCGAACGGGCCCTGGTCGCCCATGGCGTCCAGTGGCGCCCTTGGCGCTCCTACGCCACCCAATACCTATGGACCACCCTCGAGCATCCGGTTAACCAATGGCCACCACAGGAGGTCGCATGATCGAGTACCGCACCATCGACAGCCCAATCGGGCCGCTGACCCTTGCCGGCCAGGACTCGGTTCTGACCATGCTTCGGATGGTCGACCAGACCTACGAGCCGAGCCGCACCGGCTGGGCCCCGAATCCGGCGGCATTCAACGAGGCCACTGAGCAACTCAACGCTTATTTCGAGGGCGAACTCACGGAGTTCGATTTCAAATTCGAGCTGCGCGGCTCCGCATTTCAGCGGCGAGTGTGGGAGGCCCTTCGGACTATCCCCTATGGCGAAACCAGATCGTACGGACAAATCGCGGCACAGATCGGCGCCACCGGCTCCGCTAGGGCCGTTGGGTTGGCCAATGGCCACAACCCGATCGCAATTGTCATCCCCTGCCATCGCGTCATCGGTGCCAACGGCAGCCTCACCGGCTACGGCGGCGGCCTCGACCGAAAGCGAACGCTGCTCGCATTGGAAAAGAAACGCGCATCGGTGAATTCGGCTCTGACTCTATTCGACTAATAACGCACCGGCGTCAGCGAATGCAAAAACACCCCCGTTGCCGGGGGTGTTTTTGTGTATGTTCGGCGGTGTCCTACTTTTCCACCCGGATGGGCAGTATCATCGGCGCTGACAGGCTTAGCTTCCGGGTTCGGAATGGGACCGGGCGTTTCCCTGTCGCTGTGGCCGCCGTAACTCTATTTAAATTTGGTTTCGGTGGGGGGTGTGGCGTCAGAGCGTCCCGCGACTAATAGTCGCTGGAACTGAAAAGTGGTTGCGATTGTGTGTTGGTAAGTTTTCGGCCGGTTAGTGCCAGTTCCCTACACCCATTACTGGGCTTCCAGGTCTGGCCTATCGATCCCGTGGTCTGCGGGGGGCCTTATCCCTCTAAAAGGGTGAGAAACCTGATCTTGGAGAAGGTTTCCCGCTTAGATGCTTTCAGCGGTTATCCTGTCCGAACGTGGCTATCCAGCCGTGCCCCTGGTGGGACAACTGGTATACCAGAGGTTCGTCCGTCCCGGTCCTCTCGTACTAGGGACAGGTTTCCTCAAGTTTCTGACGCGCGCGGCGGATAGAGACCGAACTGTCTCACGACGTTCTAAACCCAGCTCGCGTGCCGCTTTAATGGGCGAACAGCCCAACCCTTGGGACCTGCTCCAGCCCCAGGATGCGACGAGCCGACATCGAGGTGCCAAACCATCCCGTCGATATGGACTCTTGGGGAAGATCAGCCTGTTATCCCCGGGGTACCTTTTATCCGTTGAGCGACACCCCTTCCACTCGGGGGTGCCGGATCACTAGTCCCGACTTTCGTCCCTGCTTGACTTGTAAGTCTCGCAGTCAAGCTCCCTTGTGCACTTACACTCAACACCTGATTGCCGTCCAGGTTGAGGGAACCTTTGGGCGCCTCCGTTACATTTTAGGAGGCAACCGCCCCAGTTAAACTACCCGCCAGGCACTGTCCGTGAACCCGATAAGGGTTCGACGTTAGGTGTCCAATACGATCAGAGTGGTATTTCAACAACGACTCCGCCCCAACTGGCGTTGAGGTTTCACAGTCTCCCACCTATCCTACACAAACCGTACCGAACACCAATACCAAGTTGTAGTGAAGGTCCCGGGGTCTTTTCGTCCTGCCGCGCGTAACGAGCATCTTTACTCGTAGTGCAATTTCGCCGAGTCTATGGTTGAGACAGTTGGGAAGTCGTTACGCCATTCGTGCAGGTCGGAACTTACCCGACAAGGAATTTCGCTACCTTAGGATGGTTATAGTTACCACCGCCGTTTACTGGGGCTTAAATTCTCCGCTTCACCTTACGGTTAACGGGTCCTCTTAACCTTCCAGCACCGGGCAGGCGTCAGTCCGTATACATCGTCTTGCGACTTCGCACGGACCTGTGTTTTTAGTAAACAGTCGCTACCCACTGGTTTCTGCGGCCGAATCCCGCTCCCACCGCAAGGGTGTTCACGGTATTCCGGCCCCCCTTCTCCCGAAGTTACGGGGGCATTTTGCCGAGTTCCTTAACCATAGTTATCTCGTACGCCTTGGTATGCTCTACCTGACCACCTGTGTCGGTTTGGGGTACGGGCCGTGTGTGTGCTCGCTAGAGGCTTTTCTTGGCAGCAGAGGATCACCGAATTCACCTCAATCGGCTATGCATCACCTCTCAGGATTAATGAGCGACGGATTTGCCTATCGCTCTCCCTACAGGCTTGCCCCAGTATTACCACTGACTGGTACGGCTACCTTCCTGCGTCACCCCATTGCTTGACTACTACCAACGAAGGTCCCACGCAGCCGGCGATCCTCGCACCCCGAAGGGATTGATAGACCACCATTTGGGTGGTTAGTACCGCTGATTCGTCAGGGACGCCCACACACGGGTACGGGAATATCAACCCGTTGTCCATCGACTACGCCTGTCGGCCTCGCCTTAGGTCCCGACTCACCCTGGGCGGACTGGCCTGGCCCAGGAACCCTTGGTCTTACGGCGGGCAAGGTTCTCACTTGCCTTATCGCTACTCATGCCTGCATTCTCACTCCCCCAAACTCCACCACCGGTTACCCGGTAGCTTCGCTGCATGGGGGACGCTCCCCTACCCAACCTTGCGGTTGCCGCGGCTTCGGCGGTGTGCTTGAGCCCCGCTACATTATCGGCGCACAATCACTTGACCAGTGAGCTATTACGCACTCTTTCAAGGGTGGCTGCTTCTAAGCCAACCTCCTGGTTGTCTTTGCGACTGCACATCCTTTTCCACTTAGCACACGCTTAGGGGCCTTAGCCGGCGATCTGGGCTGTTTCCCTCTCGACGTACGGAGCTTATCCCCCGCCGTCTCACTGCCACGCTATACACCACGGCATTCGGAGTTTGGCTGACGTCAGTAACCTAGTAGGGCCCATCGGCCATCCAGTAGCTCTACCTCCGTGGTGAAACACGTAACGCTGCACCTAAATGCATTTCGGGGAGAACCAGCTATCACGGAGTTTGATTGGCCTTTCACCCCTACCCACAGCTCATCCCCTCAGTCTTCAACCTAAGTGGGTTCGGGCCTCCACGCGGTCTTACCCGCGCTTCACCCTGGCCATGGGTAGATCACTCCGCTTCGGGTCCAGAACACGCCACTACACCCCAAAGGGGATGCGCCCTATTCAGACTCGCTTTCGCTGCGGCTACCCCGCACGGGTTAACCTCGCGACGTGTCCCTGACTCGCAGGCTCATTCTTCAAAAGGCACGCCATCACCCCACAAGGAGGCTCTGACGGATTGTAGGCACACGGTTTCAGGTACTCTTTCACTCCCCTCCCGGGGTACTTTTCACCATTCCCTCACGGTACTAATCCGCTATCGGTCATCGAGAAGTATTTAGGCTTACCGGGTGGTCCCGGCAGATTCACAGCAGATTCCACGGGCCCGCTGCTACTCGGGAATTGATACAAGGTAGGTGCCGGGTTTTCGCGTACCGGGCTTTCACCGTCTACGGCAGGCCGTCCCAGGCCACTTCCGCTAACCACGACACTTTATGACTACCCCTCAGCCAGGTAGAGCTGAGACATATCAATCCCACTACCCCGCACACACAACCCCTACCCGGTTACACATGCGTGCGGTTTAGCCTGTTCCGCGTTCGCTCGCCACTACTGACGGAATCACAATTGTTTTCTTCTCCTACGGGTACTGAGATGTTTCACTTCCCCGCGTTACCTCCCGCACCCTATATATTCAGATACGGGTAACACGACATCACTCGTGCTGGGTTTCCCCATTCGGAAATCCTCGGATCAAAGCTAGGTTGACAGCTCCCCGAGGCATATCGCAGCCTCCCACGTCCTTCATCGGCTCTCGATGCCAAGGCATCCACCATGCGCCCTTAGACACTTACATACACACAAAAATCAAAAAGAAATTACACATTTTAACGAACACGCGACCGTTGCCGGCAACGCATCCGTTTAGATGCTCGCAACCACTATCCAATACTCAAACACCACACCCCACCACCAAGATGGAGGGACACCACACGGACTGGCCGAGTGTTGTCTCAGGGCCCAATAGTGTGTCTGGCAATCATTTGCTGTTGTGCACCCGGCCCTCACCCACTACAGGTGAGAACCCCGCACGGCTTACATCCCACCAATTGGGATGTTTTTCGTGGTGCTCCTTAGAAAGGAGGTGATCCAGCCGCACCTTCCGGTACGGCTACCTTGTTACGACTTCGTCCCAATCGCCGATCCCACCTTCGACAGCTCCCTCCCAAAGGGTTAGGCCACTGGCTTCGGGTGTTACCGACTTTCATGACGTGACGGGCGGTGTGTACAAGGCCCGGGAACGTATTCACCGCAGCGTTGCTGATCTGCGATTACTAGCGACTCCGACTTCACGGGGTCGAGTTGCAGACCCCGATCCGAACTGAGACCGGCTTTAAAAGGATTCGCTTAACCTTACGGCATCGCAGCCCTTTGTACCGGCCATTGTAGCATGTGTGAAGCCCTGGACATAAGGGGCATGATGACTTGACGTCATCCCCACCTTCCTCCGAGTTGACCCCGGCAGTCTCTCACGAGTCCCCGGCATTACCCGCTGGCAACATGAGACAAGGGTTGCGCTCGTTGCGGGACTTAACCCAACATCTCACGACACGAGCTGACGACAGCCATGCACCACCTGCACACAGGCCACAAGGGAACGCCTATCTCTAGACGCGTCCTGTGCATGTCAAACCCAGGTAAGGTTCTTCGCGTTGCATCGAATTAATCCACATGCTCCGCCGCTTGTGCGGGCCCCCGTCAATTCCTTTGAGTTTTAGCCTTGCGGCCGTACTCCCCAGGCGGGGTACTTAATGCGTTAGCTACGGCACGGATCCCAAGGAAGGAAACCCACACCTAGTACCCACCGTTTACGGCGTGGACTACCAGGGTATCTAATCCTGTTCGCTCCCCACGCTTTCGCTCCTCAGCGTCAGTTACTGCCCAGAGACCCGCCTTCGCCACCGGTGTTCCTCCTGATATCTGCGCATTCCACCGCTACACCAGGAATTCCAGTCTCCCCTGCAGTACTCTAGTCTGCCCGTATCGCCCGCACGCTCACAGTTAAGCCGTGAGATTTCACGAACAACGCGACAAACCACCTACGAGCTCTTTACGCCCAGTAATTCCGGACAACGCTCGCACCCTACGTATTACCGCGGCTGCTGGCACGTAGTTGGCCGGTGCTTCTTCTCCACCTACCGTCAACTCACGAAGTGAGCCTTCGTCGATGGTGAAAGAGGTTTACAACCCGAAGGCCGTCATCCCCCACGCGGCGTCGCTGCATCAGGCTTGCGCCCATTGTGCAATATTCCCCACTGCTGCCTCCCGTAGGAGTCTGGGCCGTATCTCAGTCCCAGTGTGGCCGGACACCCTCTCAGGCCGGCTACCCGTCGTCGCCTTGGTAGGCCATCACCCCACCAACAAGCTGATAGGCCGCGGGCCCATCCCACACCGCAAAAGCTTTCCACCACAAGGCATGCGCCGAGTGGTCCTATTCGGTATTAGACCCAGTTTCCCAGGCTTATCCCGAAGTGCAGGGCAGATTGCCCACGTGTTACTCACCCGTTCGCCACTCGAGTACCCCCGAAGGGGCCTTTCCGTTCGACTTGCATGTGTTAAGCACGCCGCCAGCGTTCGTCCTGAGCCAGGATCAAACTCTCCAAACAAAATCTCCTCGCAGAACGAGGTGAATTTCAAATCAGAGAAAATCTGACCTAACAAAAAGACACCAAATAACTGGCATCAAAAATTGCCATACCCGCACACGGGGAGTGCTTAGGTATGGCCAAAAAAACAACAACAAATAAAAAGACCAAACACACTATTGAGTTCTCAAACAACACTTGTTTCGCCCGTTTTGGGGCAACCCTGCCAGCTTAATACAAGTCCGGCAGTGGAGTCAACTCCCAGTTTTGGTCTTCCAGAGACCGTTTCGGGAGCAGCCGTGCCAGGCTAGTACCAATCCAGCGAGGGAGTCAAGCGCCCGGGGTGTCGACCGCCTGGTGTGGCGACCGGCCCTGCGGGGCACTGACTTTGGTTACTCTACCCGCTCGATCTCCGCTCCCAAAATCGCCAGGTTTTCGACGAACAAGGGGTAGCCGCGATCGATGTGGAAGACGTCGTGGACCTCGGTGTCACCGTCGGCCACCAGCCCCGCCAACACCAGGCCGGCGCCGGCCCGAATATCCGAACACCACACCGGGGCGCTCGACAATTGCGGCAGACCTCGTACGACGGCATGGTGCCCGTCGGTGCGGGCGTCGGCGCCCAACCGGATCATTTCTTCGACGAAGCGGAAGCGCGCCTCGAAGACGTTCTCCGTGATCATCGACGTGCCGTCGGCGATCGACGCCAGAGCGATAGCCATCGGCTGCAGGTCGGTCGGGAACCCGGGGAACGGCAGCGTCGCGACGTTGACGGCCTTGGGGCGCTCGTACTGCGTGATCCGGAAGCTGTTGTCCGTTTGGGTGACCGTCGCGCCGGCGTCGTGCAGTTTATGCAGCACGACCTGGAGGTGGGCCGGGTCGACGCCCGTCACCGAAATGTCGCCTCGGGTCATCGCAGCCGCGATGCCCCACGTGGCCGCAACGATGCGATCGCCGATCACGCGGTGCTCCGTCGGGTGTAGCCGGGGAACGCCGGTGATGGTCATGGTCGGCGAACCCGCACCTTCGACCTGCGCGCCCATCTGATTCAACATGGTGCACAGGTCCACGACATCGGGTTCGCGCGCCGCGTTGTGGATCGTGGTTACGCCCTCGGCGAGGACGGCGGCCATCAGGATGTTTTCGGTGGCTCCCACCGACGGAAACTCCAGCTGAATCTCCGCGCCGCGCAACGTGTCGGCCTGGGCGACGACGCAGCCGTGCTCGATGTTGCATTGCGCGCCCAGTTGGCGCAGGCCCGACTGGTGCATGTCCAGCGGACGAGACCCGATCGCGTCGCCGCCCGGCAGGGCGACCCTGGCCCGCTTACACCGGCCAACCAGCGGCCCAAGCACGCAGACCGATGCGCGGAACTGTCGTACCGCAGCGAAATCGGCGTCGTATTTCGGCTCGTCGGGTGAGGTGATGCGGGCGACGTCGCCGTCGAGCTCGACGGTGGCGCCGAGCCCACGCAACACCTCGGCCATCAACGGCACGTCGAGGATGTCGGGGCAGTTGGTGATGGTGCTGGTGCCTTCGGCCAGCAGGGTCGCTGCCATCAGCTTGAGCACGCTGTTTTTGGCGCCTCCCACTGCGACTTCGCCGGACAACCGGTTTCCGCCGGTCACCACGAATCGCTCAGCCACCCGCGTCAGTCTAGTGAAGCGGTATCGCCTTGTCAGTCAGCCCGCTTGACGGCGATGCGCTCCGCCGAGCGAAGTGAGGTGGAATCAAGCGGTCAGCCGAGGCTCCATGCCCACCCGGGCCGCAGTACCGTCTTGCTCATGGCGATACACCTGACCCGGATCTATACGCGAACCGGTGACGACGGCACGACGGGGTTGAGTGACTTCTCGCGGGTCTCCAAGAACGACCCTCGCCTGGTCGCGTACGCCGACTGCGACGAGGCCAACTCGGCGATCGGCGTCGCGATCGCCTTGGGGCAGCCCGACGAGGAAACCGCTGGCGTACTGCGGCAGATCCAGAACGACCTGTTCGACGCGGGCGCGGACCTGTCGACCCCGGTGGTGGAAAACCCCGAATATCCCCCGCTGCGAATCACCCAGCCCTACATCGATCGACTGGAAGGCTGGTGTGACAAATATAACGAGCACCTGCCGGCGCTGAATTCCTTTGTGCTGCCGGGCGGTTCGCCGTTGTCGGCGCTTCTGCACGTCGCCCGCACGATCGTCCGTCGTGCGGAACGATCGGCCTGGGCGGCGATCGATGCCGCGCCGCAGCAGATCAACGTGCTTCCGGCGAAATACCTGAACCGCCTGTCGGATCTGCTTTTCATCCTGGCACGTGCGGCCAATCCCGACGGTGACGTGTTGTGGCAACCCGGCGGAGGCGCGCCGACCCCGGGTTAGCCTGCGGCACGCGGCCTAAACGCTGCGGCGACGAGCGCGTGGTGACGGACGGGACTCCAGCCAGGACAGGAAGGCCGTCAAAGCGCCCTTGTCCAGCGCGATCTCGTAACCGGTCCTGCGGTCCTGCGTCGTGTCGCGCAGCTCCAGCACGACGATCTCGTCGGTCATGATGTCGAATTCGTCGCCGCGCGGCGCACGCCGGGCGACGATTTCCACTCCCCTGCGGCTGAGTCGACGATCCGGCCACAAACGCAGGCTGGACAGCCGGTAGAACGCCGCCTCACCGCCGCGGTAACGAATCACGCCGTGACGCCAGCCGTGACCTCCGACCGCGGGGATGTCCCGCATGATTCCCGCCGTGCCGCCCTGACGCAGCTTCCACAACCGATAACTCAGCGCGACGACTGCGCCCGCGAGGACAACGACGAGCACGACCATGCCGACCATGGGCGCGCTCATCCTCTTGTCCGGAGTGGCTAGTCGATTGCGCCGACGGCGCGCAATCTGCCGCGCCCCCGCGCCGCGATGCGCGGGTCGTCGGACTCAGATTCCTCCCTGGCGGCGCTCTCGTCGATCTCGGATTCGAATGCGGCGGACTCGGCCAGGACTGTGACCGTCTCCTCGGTGACCGACAGGAACCCGCCTTCGATGGCGACCCGCAGATCGTCTTCGCCCTCTCTCTCGACGCGCACCATTGCGTCGTCGACCAATTGCGCTACCAGCGGGATATGCCGCGGCAGGATACCGATCTCGCCGACGGTGGTGCGGGTGAACAGGAAAGTCGCCTCACCCGACCAGATCTTCCGGTCTACGGCGACTATCTCAACATTCAAATCCGCCATGCCACAGTGCCCTTCACAGCCTCGACTCAGTCCTCAGGAATCCAGTTTGGCGCCGAAGCTTTCGGCTTTCTTGGCCAAGTCGTCGAGGCCACCGATCAAGAAGAACGCCTGCTCCGGTATGTGGTCGAAGTCGCCCTTGGTCAGGCGGTCGAACGCCTCGATGGTCTCCTTCAGCGGCACCGTCGAACCCGGCTGACCTGTGAACTGCTCGGCCGCCATCATGTTCTGCGAGAGGAACCGCTCGATGCGTCGTGCGCGCTGAACGAGCTGCTTGTCCTCTTCCGAGAGCTCGTCGATACCGAGGATCGCGATGATGTCTTGGAGATCCTTGTACCGCTGCAGGATTCGGATGACCTCCTGCGCCACGGCGTAGTGCTCGTCACCAACGACGCTCGGGTCCAGGATGGTCGAGCTCGATGCCAGCGGGTCCACCGCCGGGAAAATTCCCTTGGAGAACACCGAACGCGACAGTTCGGTGGTCGCGTCCAGGTGCGCGAACGTCGTCGCCGGCGCGGGGTCGGTGTAGTCGTCGGCGGGCACGTAGACCGCCTGCATCGACGTGATCGAGCGCCCGCGCGTCGACGTGATGCGCTCCTGCAGCTCGCCCATCTCGTCGGCCAGCGTGGGCTGGTAGCCCACGGCCGAGGGCATACGGCCGAGCAGGGTCGACACCTCGGAACCCGCCTGAGTGAAGCGGAAGATGTTGTCGATGAACAGCAGCACGTCCTGGCCGGCCTCGTCGCGGAACCACTCCGCCATCGTCAGCGCCGACAGCGCCACCCGCATACGGGTGCCGGGCGGCTCGTCCATCTGACCAAACACCAGCGCGGTGTCCTTGAGCACGTCAGCCTCTTTGAGCTCGACCCAGAGGTCGTTGCCCTCACGGGTGCGCTCACCGACGCCGGCGAAAACCGAAGTACCACCGAAGTTTCGGGCGATACGGTTGATCATCTCCTGGATGAGCACCGTCTTGCCCACGCCGGCGCCGCCGAACAGGGCGATCTTGCCACCACGCACGTAGGGGGTAAGCAGGTCGACGACCTTCAGGCCGGTTTCGAGCATCTCGGTGCGGGGCTCGAGCTCTTCGAACGGCGGCGGCTTGCGGTGGATCGACCAGTGCTCGAAGTCTTCGCCGTATCCGGGCTTGTCCAGGCAGTCTCCCAGCGCGTTGAAGACGTGACCCTTCACCTCTTGGCCGACCGGTACCGAGATCGGCTTGCCGCTGTCGGTCACCTCGACGCCGCGGACCAGGCCGTCGGTGGGCTGCAACGAAATGGTGCGAACCAGGTTGTCGCCGAGGTGCTGTGCGACCTCCAGCGTGAGGGTCTTCTTGAGTTCCTCGAACGTGATCTTGGCGTTGAGCGCGTTGAACAGTTCGGGAACGGATCCACGCGGAAACTCGACGTCGACCACGGGGCCGGTGATTCGTACCACGCGGCCGCTGGTCTCGGAGTTGGTGGACTTATCGTTCTTCTTCGTTGCTTCGGTAGTAGCAGCCATATTTTTCTTCTTCCTCGTGTGCTACTTGGCGTCGGCGAGTGCGTTTGCACCGCCGACGATTTCGCTGATCTCTTGGGTGATCTGAGCCTGCCGCTCGCGGTTCGCCATCAGCGTCAGTTCTTTGATCAGGTCGTCCGCATTGTCGGTCGCCGACTTCATCGCCCGTTGGCGCGACGCGAGCTCCGATGCCGCCGATTCAAGTAACGCGGCGTAGACGCGGGTCGTCACGTACCGCGGCAGCAACGACTCGAAAAGCGTTGTCGCGTCTGGCTCGAACGAGTACAGCGTATGAAGTTCCTCGGTGTCCTCGACATATTCCACGACCAGCGGAGCGATGCGGTGGGCCACCGCTGCCTGCGACATCATCGACTTGAACTCCGAGTAGACGATGTGCAGTTCGTCCACGCCTTGGTCGTCCGATGACTCGTCGTCGCCCGCACCCGTCATGAAAGTCTCGACCAGGGTCGAAGCGATCTCCGCGGCGTTCTCGTAGCTGGGTTGCTCGGAGAATCCCGTCCACGATTCGGTGATGTCCCAGTTGCGGAACTTGAAGTAGTTCAGCGCCTTCCGGCCAACCGTGTACACGACCGGCGTCTTGCCTTCCTCCCTCAGCAGCGAGAACAGCTCCTCGGCCCGACGGAAGATGCTGGAGTTGTACGCCCCGCACAATCCGCGGTCGGAGGACACCACCAGAACGCCGGCCCGCTTGGGTTCCTCTCGCTCGACCAGCAGAGGGTGATCCAGTGCGGCTTCGGAGGACAGCGTGGTCAGCATCGAGGTGATCTGAAACGCGTAGGGCCTAGCGGCTTGCAGCCGAGCCTGCGCCTTTCCGATGCGCGATGTCGCGATCATCTCCTGGGCCTTGGTGATCTTCTTGATCGACCCTGCCGAGCGAATTCGGCCGCGTAGTTCGCGAAGTGTGGCAGCCATTGTTAGTTACTTCTTGTCCTTGCCGCTCTTGGAGTCCTTCTTGTCCTTGGGCTTCTCCTTCTTGACCTGGACCGACTCCTTTTCGAGATCTTCCTCGTCCAGGGGCTCGACGTGCTCGTCCGGCACCACCGATCCACCGCCCGTGGCAGCGAACCCCTTCTTGAAGTTCTTGATGATCTCGGTCAGCTGGTTCTCGCCCTCTTCGGAGAGCTTTCCGCTGTCGCGGACACCGGCCAGGAACTTCTCTTCCGACGCCCGCATGTGGTCCAGCAACTCGGTTTCGAAGCGCCTGACGTCCTCGACCGGCACGGAGTCCAGGTGACCGCCGGTGCCCAGGAAGATCGAAACCACCTGCTCCTCAACCGGCATGGGCTGGTATTGCGGTTGCTTGAGCAGTTCGACCAGCCGTTCACCGCGCTCCAGCTGCGCCTTGGACGTCGCGTCCAGGTCCGAAGCGAAGGCCGCGAACGACTCGAGTTCGCGGTACTGCGACAGGTCCAGACGCAGCGAGCCGGCCACCTCTTTCATGGCCTTGATCTGCGCCGCACCGCCGACGCGGGACACCGACACACCGACGTTGATGGCCGGCCGCACACCCTGGTTGAACAAATCGGACTCCAGGAAGCACTGGCCATCGGTGATCGAGATGACGTTGGTCGGGATGTAGGCCGAGATGTCGTTGGCCTTGGTCTCGATGATCGGCAGACCCGTCAGCGAGCCGCCCCCGAGGTCGTCGGAGAGCTTCGCGCAGCGCTCCAACAGCCGCGAGTGCAGGTAAAACACGTCACCGGGGTACGCCTCGCGACCCGGCGGCCGGCGCAGCAGCAGCGAGATCGCGCGGTACGCCTCGGCCTGCTTGCTCAGGTCGTCGAAGACGATCAGCACGTGCTTGCCGTCGTACATCCAGTGCTGGGCGATTGCCGAACCCGTGTAGGGCGCAAGCCATTTGAAGCCGGCGGAGTCCGATGCCGGGGCGGCGACGATGGTGGTGTAGTCCATCGCGCCGCCCTCTTCGAGCGCTCGCCGCACCGACGCGATGGTGGTGCCCTTCTGCCCGATGGCCACGTAAACGCAGCGAACCTGCTTCTTTTCGTCGCCGCTCTCCCAGTTCTCCCGCTGGTTGAGGATGGTGTCGACGCAGACGGCGGTCTTGCCGGTCTTGCGGTCGCCGATGATCAGCTGCCGCTGACCGCGACCGATCGGGGTCATCGCGTCGATGGCCTTGATGCCGGTCTGCAGCGGCTCGCTCACGCTCTGCCGCTGCACCACGGACGGCGCCTGGATCTCCAGGGCGCGGCGCGTGTCGGTGTCGATGTCTCCCCGGCCGTCGATGGGGTGGCCGAGCGGATTGACGACGCGTCCGAGGAATGCGTCGCCGACGGGGACGGACAGCACCTCCCCGGTGCGCTTGACCTGTTGGCCCTCTTCGATTTTCTCGAAGTCGCCCAAGATCACCGCGCCGACGCTGTGCTCGTCGAGGTTCAGTGCGACGCCGAGGACCCCGCCCGGGAACTCGAGCAGTTCCTGGGTCATGACGGAGGGCAAGCCTTCGACGTGCGCGATGCCGTCTCCGGCATCGACGACGGTACCGACCTCTTCGCGGGAGGTGTCGGAGGTGAAAGAGCCTACATACTCCTCGATGGCGTTCTGGATGTCATCAGCGGAGATCGTCAACTCGGCCATGGCTTTTCGTCTTCCTACTTGATCTTGGTTCGCGTGTGGTTGTGGTAGGCGGTTGGTGTCAGTCGGGCAGTTGCGCCTTCGCAGCGGCGAGGCGAGAAGCGAGTGTCCCGTCAATCACTTCGTCTGCCACGGAGATGAGCAGACCGCCGAGCAGTTCGTCGGAGACCTGCAGCTGCACCGTCACCGGATGACCGTAGATACGGCCGAGCACGTCGGTGAGGCGAGATCGTTGGGCGTCGCTGAGGTCGGCCGCCGCGCTGACTCGCGCGACGATCTCGCCGTGGCGCGCCACCGCAACTTTCGCCAAGAACTGGAAGGCCTCCTCGGCCGACTCACCCCTGAGCAGTTGGACGGTTTGGGTCAGCAGCGCCACCACAATCGGATCGACCCGGGCGCTGGCGCTGTCAAGAACCTTGCGAAGCAGGTCGATTCGGCCTTCGACCGGCACGCCGTAGTCGCCCAACATGATCCCGAGCCGGGGCTGTGCGTCCAGGATGCGGGAGAAGCGGAACAACTGGTCTTCCACGTCGTCGACCTTGTCCTCGCGTTCGGCGACTTCGAGCAACGCCTGGCGCGAGATGTGCTCGATCGCATCGCCCAAATCGGAGTTGGCCGACCAGCGCTCCGAGACGGCCATCCGCAGAACGTCGAGCGTGGCGTCGGCGACTTTGCCCGAGACCAGCCGCTCGATAAGCCGTACCCGGGGCGCCGGATCCTCGGCGGGCACGGTCAGGTACCGGGTGACAACGATCTCGCGGTCCAGCATTTCGGCGACCGAAACGAGCTCGGCGGACAGGCTGGAAAGGGCCTTGTTGTCAAGGTCTTTGGCGATGTCGCTGAACCGCTCCGCCAGGCTGGCCACCGCCAGCCGACTGGCGGAGCGCATCTTGGCCAGCAGCGGATATTGGACCTCTGCGGGTGCCGGGGCCATCGCTTCGAGGTCGTCCAGGAAGCGATCGACGGTACCCGCTTGTTGCGCGGGGTCGGCGACGTAGTTACGCACCAGCTCGCCTGCCTGACGCACCGCCTCGTGACCGAGTTCCAGGCGAAGCTGGCGGCTCAGCTGGGTGCGCAGCAGGTCGGCCTGGCGGGCACCCTGCGCGGTGATGCGTTCGGACTCGACACCGGCCTGGGTCCGGAACTGTTCGGCGATGCGGCCGGAATCCGTCTCCGCTTCTTCGACGAGCCGCTCGGCCTCAGTCTTGGCGGATTCCACCGCGTTGCTGTGGGCGGTGGTCGACTCGCTCAACCGATCTGCCGCTGCCGCAGAGTCTTTCAACTGTTGGCGCACGGTCTCTTGGCGGGCGGCCATCAGACGACGTACCGGCGGCACGACGTACCGCACGACCAAGAGCACGATGGCCGCGAAACCGATCAACTGCCCGATGAATGTCGACATACCCGATTACCGTCCAGATTTCCCGGTTGCAGATGCTGCCGAAGTGGCCGGGACCACCTCGACGCCAAGGATCCGGCTCGCCAGCGTCGCCGCCATGCCCGCCACGTTGGCGCGCAGATCCAGCTCCACGGCGTCTCTCTCCCGCTTGAGTTGCTCGGAGGCCATTTGCAACGTCGACATCACCTGTTGCTCGGCACTGGCGCGCGCGTCTTCGACCACCTTACGGCCCTCGGCGCGGGCATTGTCGCGCAACGACGACGCCTGAACCCGGCCCTCCGTCAGGGCCTCCTCATAGTCGGCCTTGGCGGCGTCGAACTGCTCGGCCGCCTTCTTGTTGTCGGCGGCCGTCTTGGCAACCATGTTGTCGCGTTCCCGCAACACCCGCATGACCGGCGGCACCACGAACGTACCGATGACGGCCAGCACGATCAGGAAGATGGCCAGCACAAAGAAGAAGGTGCCGTTGGGGACGAGGAAGTTGTTGCCTCCCTCTGCCACCACCTGGCTGGATGCCAAAATGCTCAGACTCGCGTCACGCATTGCAGCGAATTACTTGACCGGGGTCGCGAAGACGAACAACGCCATGAACGCCAGGTTGATGAAGTAGGCCGCCTCGACCAGACCGACCGTGATGAAGAACGGCGTGAACAGCCGGCCCTGCGCCTCGGGTTGCCGGGCGATACCCGAAACCAGCGCGTTACCGGCGATACCGTCACCGATGCCGGCGCCGATCGCGCCGCCACCCATGATCAGGCCACCGCCGATGAGAGCGGCGGCAGCGATTTGTGGGTCCAGGGCTGCCATTCTTTTCCTCCTTGATAGCTGGTAGCGGTCTACCAGGCCTCTGTAATGGTGTGTGGGACAAAGCGATTGGTGACCTCAGTCATGGTGTTCCTCGATCTCCATGGCCTGGCTGAAGTAGAGAATCGTCAAGATCGAGAAGATGAACGCCTGGATCGCCCCGACGAACAGGTCGAAGGCCTTCCAGATCGCGTTGGGCGCCCACATGATGTACGGCGGGAAGAGCGCGATCAGCGCGACCAGGATGCCGCCGGCGAAGATGTTGCCGAAAAGTCGGAGCGACAACGAGATCGGCTTGGCGAGCTCTTCGACGAGGTTGATCGGGGCCAGGAACGCCACGTGGCCCTTGAGCACGGCGAGCGGGTGGCCGACGATGCCGCGGCGCCAGATGCCCGCCACGTGATAGCAGACGAACACGAAGAGGGCCAGCGCCAGAACGTAGTTGATGTCCGCGGCCGCCGACTTCAGCAGTTCGGTGGTGTGCCCCGACTTGTCGGTGTACTGCAGCGGGAGCACCGACAGCCAGTTGGAGATCAGGATGAACACGAAAATCGTGACGGCCAACGGCAACACGAACGGCGCGATCCGCATCCCGACCGCGCTCTCGATCTGATCGCGCATCTGGACGGTGATGGCCTCCCAGAACAACTGCACACCGCTGGGGACCCCGGTGGAGGTGATCTTCGCCCGCAGGAAGAAGGCCAGTGCCAGCACGATCACGGCGGCGATCGCGGTCGACAGAATCGTGTCGGTGTTGACGGTCAGCCCGAGCCATTTGGCCTGGCTGTGCTCCCCAACCTCGATTGCGGCGGCCAGGAACGTCGTCTCAGTCATCGGTGCTGCCTCTTCCTTCCGTTCCTTCCGATCCCGCGGTGACGCCGCCTCCGTCCGAGGGATGGGCGTCCGCCCAGTCACCGGCGCGCAGCTTCTTCCACACCGGAAGCGCCGTCGATGCCACCAACAAAACCTGGAAAAGCGCCAGCCCGAACACGACACCCAGGCCGGCGGGCCGGAAAATGTAGGCGATGATCAGCCCGATGATCGTGATAATCGCCAGCCGGGTAGCAGAATTGAGCGCCATCGTGCTTTTCAGCGGGTGCTCTTTCGCGGTGATCGACGCGACCGAACGGCGCACGAGAAGGGCGTTGAGCAAACCGAGCAGCAACCCGACGCCGAAGAAGACCCCGACCATCGGGTGACCGGTCAAGCTGGCGGCGACGACTGCCACCGCAGTAACCGCAATGCTGAGGACGAACAGCCGGACCGGGCGGAACGCCACAGAGGGAAACACCAACGGCGCGTCCTGCGCTGGTGTCGTCACTGCAGCACCTCAATCCCAAGTTAGTGGAGCGGGAGTCCCCCGACCGACTGATCGGTGGCCCGCCGAGCGTATCGCACGTCACAGTGGAATCACCCAAGGGGTATCTCCCGACGCGACTCCCCAGCCGACCCAACCGGATCTGCGTCCGATGGACCGGCGTTCTGTGCGGCTTTTTGGGGTTCTACCTGCACCGTACCATACGGCGAACGCCACTACTACTAGCTGTCGTAGTCCTCGTCTTCGTACTCGTCTCGCCGGCGCATTAGCGGGATCGCCGTCGCGACGCCGGCGACCACGATCGCGCCCAACATCACCGCGGCGGTATCGCGGGGATTGAAGAAAATGGTGCTGGCGGCGCCGAACGCGACGATGCCGACCCACAGGTAGATCAACAACACCACCCTGCGGTGGGAATGACCGATCTGCAGCAAGCGGTGGTGCAGGTGCATCTTGTCCGGGCTGAACGCGCTGCGACCCGCGCGGGTGCGGCGCACGATCGCCAGCAGCAAATCGAGCATCGGCACGAACATGACGGCGACCACCAGCAGGAACGGCGACAGGAGCGCGAACACGTCGCGCGCACCGTAGGCGTTTTGCGAAACGGGGCCGGCGGCGGTGGTAGAGGCCGCGGCGAGCATCAGGCCGATCAGCATCGAGCCCGAATCACCCATGAAGATCTTGGCGCGGTGGAAGTTGTGCGGCAGGAAGCCCAGACAGGCACCCGCGAGCACCACGGAGATCACGGCGGGCGGATAGAAGAGCACATCGCCGCCGTGGTCGCGCAACAGGCCGACCGAGAACATGCAGATCGCCAGAGCCGTGATCAGCCCGAGCCCGGCGGCCAGTCCGTCGAGCCCGTCGACGAAGTTCATCGCGTTGACGATGGACACCGTGAGCGCCAGCGTGAGCAGGATCGACGAGGCTTGGTCCAGCACGATGGTGCCGACACCGCCGATCGGGATATAGAGGACGCTCCAGGCCACGCCCATGGTGACCAGCACGCTGGCCGCGGTGATCTGGCCGGCGAATTTCGTCAGGGCGTCGAGCCCCCAACGATCGTCGATGAGGCCGATGCCCATGATCACCGCGCCGGCCACCAGTACGGCCGGCATACCCGTCGAATAGACGAACCCGCGAGTGAGCGCCGGAAGCTGGGACGCCAGGAAGACGGCCGAGAGGACGCCGAGGAACATCGCCAGCCCGCCCATGCGCGGGGTCGGGGTCACGTGTACGTCGCGTTCCCGCGGATAGGCAACCGCGCCCAGCCGGGTGGCGAGCACGCGCACGGGACCGGTGGCGAAGTACGTGATGATGGCGGCGGTCAGTCCAACGAGTGCAAGCTCGCGCAGCGGGACACCGGTGCCCCGGTCACCCAGGGCGAGCAAACCACTGGCTAGGTCGGTTATGTCGCTGGACACGTCGAGACCGTACTGCACCAACCTGGCAACCAGAGAACCGCTCGGGCTAGGCCTGGGCGGTCAGGCTTTCGAGGTCTAACCCGAGCACTTCCGCGATCCGTTCGGCGCTCACCGGGCCGGGCCGCAGGATCCGCGGGGCGGAACCGGTGAGGTCGACGATCGTGGAAGCGGCCTGCTGCTCAGCCGTCCCCGCGTCGAGATAAACGTCGACGAGATCGCCGAGTTGATCACGGGCCTCGTCGGCATCCACCGCGGGCGGACGGCCGGACACGTTCGCGCTGGACACCGCCATGGGCCCGACTTCGCGCAACAGCTCGATGGCGACCGGGTGCAGCGGCATCCGCAGCATCACGGTGCCGCGTGCGTCGCCGAGGTCCCACTGCAGCGACGGCGCCTGCGTCACCACCAGGCTCAGCGCCCCCGGCCAGAACGCGCGGATCAGGTCGCGGGCCCCGTCCGGCATGGTGTAGACGAGACCCTCGATGGTGTGCCACGAGCCGACCAGCACGCCGACCGGCATGTCGCGTCCCCGCCCCTTCGCCGACAGCAGGGCGGCCACCGCGGCGCTGTTGAAAGCGTCGGCGCCGATGCCGTAGACGGTGTCGGTCGGCATGACGACCAATCGGCCACCCTTCAGCGCCCCTGCCGCCGAGGCGATCCCGCGCGAACGTTGATCGGGATCGGCGCAGTCAAAGACTTCAGTCATCCGCCCGCTCCTTTCTGCGGGCGGTGACGAATCTCGGCCGGCCGGCCAGGTCATTGCGGGCGGTGGCGTCGTCGAAAAGCCCCGTCTCACAAATTAACTCGACGGTCGGCTGCGACGTCGTGTCGTCATGTTCGACGGCAAAGATGCCGCCCGGGCGAAGCCAGCGCCCGGCCAGGCGGACGATGGGGCCGATCACCGCCATCCCGTCCGGGCCGCCGAACACCGCATGGCGTGGGTCGTGTTGGGCGACTTCGGGTTCCACCTCCGCGGCGTCGGGAACGTAGGGCGGATTGGCCACCACCAAGTCGACTCCGTCGTCCAGTTCGGAAAGCAGTCCCCGGGCTGTGACGTCGGCCTGCAGGAGTTCGACCGGGGTGCCCGCCGCGTTGCGGCGCGCGTACTCGAGGGCCGTCCCGGAGTCATCGATCCCGATGATCCGCGCCGTGGGGTGGTGCTGGGCCAGCGCCACCGCCAATGCGCCCGAACCGGTGCACAGATCGACGATGACGGGCCGGGTGGGGAGGCGCTGTTCGGTCACCCACGCCAAAAGGGCTTCGGTTTCCGGGCGCGGGATGAAGACGCCGGGCCCGACGTGCAGCATGAGCGGGCCGAACGCGGCTGCGCCGGTGAGATGCTGCAAGGGCACCCGCCGGGAGCGTGCGGCCACGACGTCGCGGTAACGACCGAAGAAGTCGTCGCCGGGCGACTCGAGCAAGGCCAGCCGACCGCGCTCGGTGCCCGTCAGGTGCGCGGCCAGCTCCTCGGCATCCCAACGGGCGGAGTCGATTCCCGCTTCGGCGAGCGTCGCCGCCGCGGAGTCGATCGCACGCCGCAAGACACTCATGCCTGTTGCAACCGGGACTGTCTGTCGGCGGCTCCCAACGCGTCGAACATCGCGTCCAGGTCGCCGTCGAGTACTTGATCGAGATTGTGTGCCTTGTAACCGATTCGGTGGTCGGTGATCCGGTTCTCCGGGAAGTTGTAGGTGCGAATGCGTTCGCTGCGGTCGACGGTCCGGATCTGGCTGGCCCGGTCGGCCGATGCGTCTGCCAGTGCCTGCTCTTCGGCCAATGCCTGCAGGCGGGCGGCCAGCACCTGCAACGCACGCGTCTTGTTCTGCAGCTGCGAGCGTTCGTTCTGACACGTGACCACGATGCCGGTGGGCAGGTGCGTGATTCGCACCGCGGAGTCGGTGGTGTTCACCCCCTGGCCGCCCTTGCCGGACGAGCGGTACACGTCGACGCGCAGATCCGACTCGTCGATCTGCACCTCGCCCACTTCCTCGGGTTCGGGATAGACCAATACGCCCGCCGCCGAAGTGTGTACGCGGCCTTGCGATTCCGTCACGGGAACGCGCTGCACCCGGTGCACCCCACCCTCGAACTTCATGCGGGACCACACTCCGTCGGCCGAGTCGCCCTTGCTGGCGATGGACAGCGTCGCGTCCTTATAGCCACCGAGGTCCGACGTGGTTTCGTCCAGCACGGTCACGTTCCAGCCGTGCCGCTCGGCATAGCGGATGTACATCCTGGCCAGGTCCGCCGCGAACAAAGCCGATTCCTCGCCGCCCTCGCCGGATTTGACCTCTAGCACGATGTCGTCGGCGTCATGCGGGTCGCGCGGCGCCAGCATGTCGGTCAGTTGGGTGTCCAATTCAGCGACCCGTGATTCCAGTTCGGTCACCTCATCGGCGAACGACTCGTCGTCGGCGGCCAGCTCGCGCGCCGCCTCCAGGTCACCGCGCGCCGCCTCCAACTTGCGATGCGTCGCGACGATCGGGGCCAATCGGGCGAACCGGCGGCCGGCTTTGCGCGCCTCGGCGGGATTGCTGTGCAGGTCGGGATCCGCCAGCCGTTGCTCGAGCTCGGCGTGTTCGGCCAACAGCACATCAATGGTCTGCACCGGCTGCGTCACCTGTCACCTCCTGCCCGCTCAGCCCCGCGTTCTCATTTGCCGTAAACGCAAACCGACGCCCGGCCTGTGCTCTCTCGCACAGTTCGGGCGTCGGCAACGCAGCTACTTGTCGGTGTCGTCCGCCGCGGCACCTTTGCGCTTGCCGTAACGCTTCTCGAAGCGGGCCACCCGGCCGCCGCTGTCAAGAATCTTCTGCTTGCCGGTATAGAACGGGTGGCACTGCGAGCACACCTCCACGACGATGTTGCCGCCGGGCTTGGTGCTGCGGGTCTGGAACGTGTTTCCGCACCCGCAGTGCACGGTGGTCTCCGCGTAAGCGGGATGAATGTCAGATTTCATGCTGTCCTCTTCGATCTTGTCGAGCACCGATTATGCCGGGTCAACCGCTGTTCTCCCAAAACAACGGGGTACCCGTCGGCATTCCCGGCGCTTGGGTTGCCTCGAAACTTAAACCAGGGCGGCGCCAGCCGGCGTGTCGCGTACGTGCTTTAAATGTCGCGGTGACGACGCGCCGAGGAACGTGGTTCGGTTAGTCGTTGTCCATCGATCCCGGTGTGGTCTTGGAGACCTGCACCAGGAACTCGTAATTGGTCTTCGTCTTGCGCAACTGCGACATCAGCAGGTCGATGGCCTGGTGGGAGTCCAGACCCGACAGCACGCGGCGCAGCTTGTGCACGATGCCGAACTCGTCCGGCGAGAGCAACAGCTCGTCCTTACGGGTGCCGGACGGGTTCACGTCGACCGCCGGGAAGACCCGTCGTTCGGAGATCTTGCGGTCCAGTTTGAGCTCGGCGTTACCGGTGCCCTTGAACTCCTCGAAGATGACTGTGTCACCGGTGGATCCGGTCTCGACCATCGCGGTGGCGATGATCGTCAGCGACCCGCCTTCCTCGATGTTTCGCGCGGCACCCAGGAACCGCTTCGGCGGATACAGAGCGGTGGAGTCGACACCACCGGACAGGATCCGGCCCGACGCGGGTGACGCGTTGTTGTACGCGCGGCCCAGGCGGGTGATCGAGTCGAGGAGCACCACGACGTCCTTGCCCTGCTCAACGAGCCGCTTGGCGCGCTCGATGGCCAGCTCGGCGACTGCCGTGTGGTCCGTGGGCGGCCGGTCGAAGGTCGAGGCGATGACCTCGCCCTTGACGGAGCGCGTCATGTCGGTGACCTCCTCTGGGCGCTCGTCGACGAGCACGACCATGAGGTGGCATTCCGGGTTGTTCTTGGTGATCGCGTTGGCGATGTCCTGCAGGATCGTCGTCTTACCGGCCTTCGGCGGCGACACGATCAGGGCGCGCTGGCCCTTACCGATCGGCATGATCAGGTCGATGACCCGGGTGGTCAGCCGGTCGGGAGTGGTTTCCAGGCGAAGCCGCTGGTTCGGGTAGAGCGGCGTCAGCTTGCTGAAATCGGGTCGCTTCTTCGCGTCTTCGACCGGACCGCCATTGACGCTGTCCAAGCGGACCAGCGGGTTGAACTTCTGACGCTGGTTGGGCTGTTCGCCGTCCTTCGGCACGCGAACCGCGCCGGTTACCGCGTCGCCGCGGCGCAGGCCGTTCTTGCGCACCATGTTCATGGACACGTAGACGTCGTGCGGACCGGCCAGGTAACCGGAGGTGCGGACGAACGCGTAATTGTCGAGCACGTCAAGGATTCCGGCGACCGGCTGCACGACGTCGTCCTCACGGAGTTCGGTGTCGCCGCCCTCGCCGGACCGCTCGCCGCGCCGCCTGCGATCGCGGAAGCGGCGACCACGCCTGCCGCCACGACCGTCGCCGTCGTCGTCCTGCTGGTTCGAGCCGCCGCGAGACTGCTGGCCGCCCGAGCCCTGCTGATCACCGCTTTGCTCGCTGCCCGAGTCCTGGCCGCGCTCTTCGCGCTGGTTGTCGCGCTTGCCGCCCTGGCGGGCGTGGTCCTCGCCGGTCGCATTGCCCTCGCGGTTGCGTGAGCGCTCGCCATCCGCTTCGTCGCCGGTGCGGGCTGATCCCGGCTCGCGTGAGGCGCTGCGCCGTTCGCGGCGGGGCGCCTCGGTTGTCGAACCGTTCTGGTGGTCCTCGCCAGCCGGTGCTTCAGCACTGGCGGCCTCGGACTTGGCGCCGTCCTCGGAGGTGGTGGGGGCGGATGTCCCGTTGGACTGTCCCCTGATTTCCTTTATGGCGGCGATGAGTTCGTTCTTGCGCATGCCCGACGTCCCCTTGACGCCGACCTCGTTAGCCAGCGCGCGCAATTCGGGAAGCACCATGGTCGACAGAGAGCCAACCGTGGCTTTGGTTTTGACATCGGGTGTGTCTGGGGTCACAGCGCTCGGCACCTCGTTGCTGTCGGTGCTCGCGTCAGCCGTGAACAGGTCCGTATCGGTCACGGAGTTCCTTTCTTCCCCCGTTGATCACGTCATACGGGGGGTTCGTTGCATTCAGCCAAATCGCCGAGTGCGCCCAAATATCGACTCTGCAACGGTGATCGCCTTAATCGGCGGAGTAAGCGGCGAACCTCGTCCACGAGAAGAATTGGTGTTGTCCTAGCGGCAAGGCAGTATGTATGCAGATGCAGATGCTGCGATTGCTGGACGGGTCCGAGGATAGCCCGCATCCTGCCTGGAAGCAAGCAAACCCTCCGGCCACGCTGTGGATCAACCGGGGACTGTGACTCCCGGGCTCCAGCGAACTCCTTCGCCGGCGGTCATCTCAGTAAGGGCAAATCCGTTCGCGGCCCCGTACTCCACCACTTCCGTTGGCAACTCCGGCGCCGTGCTCAGCGCAATCAGTGCCGGACCAGCCCCCGAAAGTGTCGCTGCCACGTTATGACGCCGCAACAGTCGCAAATATTCCGCGGAGGCGGGCATTGCGGGAGCCCGCTGCGGCTGGTGGAGCACATCCTCGGTGGCCGGCATGAGCATGTCCGGGCGTTCGCTCAGCGCTACCACCAGCAATGCGGCCCGGCTGACGTTGAACCGGGCATCCTCGTGGCTCACCTGGGCGGGCAGTAGCACCCGGGTCTCCGCGGTCAACGAGCGCTCTTGGGGTATCGCGCAGTACAGACGGATGTCGGGGTGCAGGCGCACGGACACCGCCGAATACCGGGGACGGTCGCCCGAGCTGTCGATCCAGGAAACCACCGCACCACCCAGCACGGCGGCCGCAGCGTTGTCGGGATGACCCTCGAACTCCGAGGACAGCTGGATCAGCTGAGCATTGCTCAGCAGATCCGAATCCGTCTGCGCCACAAGGCCATTGGCCGCAGCCAGGCCGCCGACCACGGCCGCCGCGGACGAGCCCAGGCCACGGGAGTGCGGAATGGCATTGCGGCAGCGGATCACCAGGCCCGGGGCCTGGACGCCGACGGCCCGCAGTCCGCATTCGACGGCACGCACCACCAGGTGTTCTGAGCCCCGCGGCACCTGCTCGGCGCCCTCCCCTTCGACCAGCACGACCAGGCCGGAATCCGTTGTCTCCACGACGATCTCGTCGCAGAGGCTCAACGCCAAACCGATGCTGTCAAAACCGGGACCGAGGTTGGCACTGGACGCCGACACCACGGCGCTCGCCACCAGCCCGGCGGACAGCATCTGGCTCACCGACAAACCGCCATCGGCTCTGCCGCGCTTTCGATCGCCACTATGCAAGCCCCAGCTTCTCGACGACGAGCACCGGATCGACGGGTAGCGGGGAGACGGTCGGCATGTCCCTCAGCGCGGTGTCGGGATCCTTGAGGCCGTTGCCGGTCACCGTGCACACCACGGTCGACCCGCGCTCCACCCAGCCGTCATCGACGGCCTTGAGCAGACCCGCGATGCTGGCCGCCGAGGCGGGCTCGACGAAGACGCCTTCACTTTCGGCCACCAGGTGGTACGCGGCCAGGATCTCCTCATCGGTGGCGGCCAGGAAGCGCCCGTTGGACTGCTGCTGCGCGTTGACCGCGGCCGCCCACGAGGCGGGCGCGCCGATGCGTATCGCGGTCGCGATCGTCTCGGGGTTGCTGACCGGGGCGCCGTGCACCAGTGGTGCGGCGCCGGCAGCCTGGGTGCCCAGCATCCGGGGCAGCTTGTCGATCACGCCGTCCTGGTGGTACTCGGTGTAGCCCTTCCAGTACGCGGTGATGTTGCCCGCGTTGCCCACCGGGAGAGCGTGCACATCCGGCGCGGCACCAAGCGCGTCGACGATCTCGAACGCCGCCGTCTTCTGGCCCTCGATGCGGACCGGGTTGACCGAGTTGACCAACGCGATCGTCGGGAAGTCGGCGGCCATTTTGCGGGCCAATTCCAGGCAGTCGTCGAAGTTGCCGTCGATCTGGATGATCTTGGCGCCGTGCATGACCGCCTGAGCCAGCTTGCCCATCGCAATCTTGCCCTGCGGAATGAGCACCGCGCAGGTGATGCCGGCACGAGCGGCGTATGCCGCCGCCGACGCCGACGTATTGCCGGTCGAGGCGCACAACACGGCCTGCTGGCCCCGCGCCAGTGCGTCGGTGACCGCCATGGTCATGCCCCGGTCCTTGAACGAGCCGGTCGGGTTGAGGCCCTCGACCTTGAGGTGGACCGTGCAGCCGGTCTTTTCCGAGAGACGCGTCGCGGCGATCAGCGGAGTGCCGCCCTCGAGCAGGGTGACCGGGGTCCAGTCGTCGCCCACCGGCAGCCGGTCGCGGTACGCCGCGATCAATCCGGGCCACGGTTGGTGCACGGCGGTATGCGGGACGCTCATGAACCGGTCTCTTCCAATCGCAGGACACTGGTGACGCCCTGCACGACGTCCAAATCCGCCAGCGCATCGACGGTTTCGGAGAGTGCGGCGTCGGTGGCGCTGTGGGTGACCACCACGACACGGGCTCCCACCCGCCGCCCGCCTTCGTCGGACACCCCCTCCTGCCGGACCTCGGCGATGCTCACCTCGCGCTTGGCGAATTCGGCCGCCACCGTGGACAACACGCCCGGCTTGTCGGCGACGTTCATGCTGACGTAGTAGCGGGTGCTGATGAAACCCATTGGGGCGATGGGAAGCTGGGCGTATTTGGACTCTTTCGGCCCGCGGCTGCCCAGTACCCGGTTTCGGGCGGCCATCACCAAGTCACCGGTGACCGCGGATGCGGTGGGTGCGCCACCGGCGCCCTGACCGTAGAACATCAGCCGGCCGGCCGCCTTGGCTTCGACCACCACGGCGTTGAACGCCCCACTGACGGTGGCCAACGGGTGCGACAGCGGCACGAGCGCCGGATAGACGCGGGCCGAGACCCGTTCCTGTCCATCGTCACCCGGGATGCGCTCGCAGATGGACAGCAGCTTGATGGTGCAGCCCAAAGACCGTGCGGAGGCGAAGTCGGCCGGGGTGATCTTGGTGATGCCCTCGCGATAGACGTCGTCGGCGGTGACCCGGGTGTGAAAGGCGATCGATGCCAGGATCGCGGCCTTGGCCGCGGCGTCGTAGCCTTCGACGTCGGCCGTGGGATCGGCCTCGGCGTAGCCCAGGGCGCTCGCCTCGGCCAGGGCGGTTTGGTAGTCGGCGCCGGTGCTGTCCATGGCGGACAGGATGTAGTTGGTGGTGCCGTTGACGATGCCGGCGACCCGCAGCACGGTGTCCCCCGCCAGCGACTGGGTGAGCGGGCGGATGACCGGGATCGCACCCGCGACCGCCGCCTCGAAATACAGGTCGACGTGAGCGTTTTCGGCGGCCTGCGCCAATTCCCCGGTGGAGGTGGCCAACAGCGCCTTGTTCGCCGTCACGACCGATTTGCCGTGCTCGAGCGCGCGCAGGATGGCCTTGCGGGCCGGTTCCACCGGCCCCATCAGCTCCAAGACGATGTCGACGTCCTCGCGGGAGACGAGTTCCTCGATGTTGTCGGTGAGCAACTCGATCGGGACACCGCGGTCGGCGGCGACCCGCCGCACTCCGACGCCGCGCAACACCAAGGGCGCGCCGACCCGAGCCGCGAGGTCATCGGCGCTGTCCTCGATGATTCGGACGACTTCGCTTCCGACGTTGCCGAACCCGAGTACCGCTACGCCGACAGGCTTTTCGTCACGGGGCACAGTTCACCTCACTTCCAGACTCAGTAGATCGTCAACCGTCTCGCGGCGCAGGATCAGCCGGGACCGCCCCGCGCGCACCGCCACCACCGCCGGCCGGCAGATCATGTTGTAGCGGCTCGACAGCGAATAGCAGTACGCGCCGGTCGCCGCGACCCCGAGCAGGTCACCGGGCCGAAGGTCGTCGGGCACCCACGCGTCGCGCACCACGATATCGCCGGTTTCGCAGTGCTTTCCGACGATCCGCGCCAGCGTCGCCGGTGCGTCGCTGTCGCGCGAGACGAGCCGGGCGTCGTACTGCGCGTCATAGAGCGCGGTGCGGATGTTGTCGCTCATCCCGCCGTCGACGCTGACATAGCGGCGTTGGGCCGTGCTGCTCACGTCGACGTCCTTGACCGTGCCCACCTCGTACAGGGTGATGGTGCCGGGCCCGGCGATGGCACGTCCGGGCTCCACCACCAGCCTCGGGGTGGGCAGCCCCACGGCCGCCGACTCGTTGCCGACGATGGCAGTCAGCTTGGCCGCCAGTTCCGCCACCGGTGGCGGGTCGTCGGTGCCCAGGTATGAAATCCCCAGTCCCCCACCGAGATCCACGGTCGAGATCTGCCCCGTCTTGTCGACGCCGAATTCGTCGACGATTTGCTGCAGCAGCCCGATGACGCGATGAGCGGCGACCTCGAAACCGTCGACGTCAAAGATCTGGGAGCCGATGTGGCTGTGCAGGCCCACCAACCGCAGGTGATCGGTGGCGAACACCCGGCGCACCGCGGCCATCGCTGCGCCGCTGGCCACCGACAGCCCGAACTTCTGGTCTTCGTGTGCCGTGGAGATGAACTCGTGCGTATGCGCCTCGACCCCGACGGTGAGACGCACGTAGACGTCCTGGACGACTCCGGCCTCCCCCGCGATGGCGTCGAGGCGCTCGATTTCGGTCATCGAGTCCAGGACGATGTGCCCGACACCGACTTTGACCGCCGCGGTCAGCTCCGCGACGGATTTGTTGTTGCCGTGGAAGGTGATCCGCTCCGGCGGGAAATCGGCGTGCAGCGCGACCGCGAGCTCGCCGCCGGTGGACACGTCGAGCGAGAGGCCTTCCTCATCAACCCAGCGCGCGATCTCGCTGCACAGGAAGGCCTTGGCCGCGTAGCACACGTTGTGCCCACCGCCGAAGGCCGTCGCCAGCTCGCGGCACCGAGAACGGAAGTCGTCCTCGTCGACGACGAACAGCGGGGTGCCGTACTCCTGGGCGAGTTGGGTCACCGGGATTCCAGCGAGGCCGGCCACACCCGCGTCGTCGCGAACGATGTTGCGCGGCCACACGTTCGGCGCGAGCCGCAGCAGCTCGTCGGGGGATTGCGGTCGCGGCGGGCTATTGAGGGGCCGAGTCTCTTCGGCGTGCCGCGGACCGGCGGGGTGTACGTTCACATTCGCTCCGGAGCGGTGACGCCGAGGATCGTCAGCCCGTTGGCGATGACCTGGCGGGCGGCCTCGCACAGCGCCAGGCGCGCGACGTGCAGGTCGCTGGGTTGTTCGTCGCCCTGGGGCAGAACCCGGCATGAGTCGTAGAACCGGTGGTAGTCGCCGGCCAGGTCCTCCAAGTAACGGCACACCCGATGCGGTTCCCGCAGGGACGCAGCCGTTTTCAGCACACGGGGGAATTCCCCGATGCTGCGCAGCAGGGTGCCCTCTTTGTCGTGGCTGAGCAGCTCGAGATGGCCGGTGTCGGGGGCCAGGCCCAGTTCGGCGGCGTTGCGGGCCAGCGCCGAGAGCCGGGCATGCGCGTATTGCACGTAGTAGACCGGGTTTTCGTTCGACGCCGACGACCACAGCGCCAGGTCGATGTCGATCGGGGTGTCGACCGACGAGCGGATTAGGCTGTAGCGCGCCGCGTCGACGCCGATCGCCTCGACCAGGTCGTCGAGCGTGATAACGGTTCCGGCCCGCTTGCTCATCCGGACCGGCGCGCCGTCGCGGACCAGGTTCACCATCTGCCCGATGAGGACCTCGACGGTCGCCGGGTCGTCACCGAACGCGGCGGCAACGGCCTTGAGCCGGGCGATGTATCCGTGGTGGTCGGCGCCGAGCATGTAGATACACAAGTCGAAGCCGCGCTGCCGCTTGTCCAGGTAGTAGGCGATGTCACCGGCGATGTAGGCGGGCTTACCGTCGCTCTTGATCACGACGCGGTCCTTGTCGTCACCAAAAGCGCTGGTGCGCAACCAGGTTGCGCCGTCCTTTTCGTAGATGTTGCCCGTCCCGCGCAACCGGGCGATGGCTTGGTCGACCCGGCCGCTGGTGTGCATCGAGTCTTCGTGGGTGTAGACGTCGAAGTCGGTCCCGAACTCGTGCAACGACTCTTTGATGTGGGTGAACATCAGGTCGACGCCGATGGCGCGGAACGTCTCGCGCATGTCGGCGTCGGGCAGGCTCAGCGCGTCGGGCGCCTTCAGCAGCACCTGCGCGGCGATGTCGTTGATGTAGGCGCCGGCATAGCCGTCCTCGGGCGTTGCTTCGCCCTTGGCGGCGGCGATCAGCGAGCTGGCGAACCGGTCGATCTGGGCGCCGTGGTCGTTGAAGTAGTACTCGCGCTCGACGTCGGCGCCCTGGGTGGCCAGCAGCCGCCCCAAGGCGTCGCCGACGGCGGCCCAGCGGGTGCCGCCGATGTGGATGGGTCCGGTGGGGTTGGCCGAGACGAATTCCAGGTTGATCTTGTGGCCGCCCTGCGCGTCGGAGTGGCCGAAGGTGTCGCCGGCGTCGATGACGGCGTTGACGATCTTGGCCTGCGCGGAGGCCTCGAGGCGCAGGTTGATGAAGCCAGGACCGGCCACCTCCGCCGAGGCGACACCGTCCGCCTCGGACAATGCCTCGGCCAGCCATCCGGCAAGTTCACGCGGGTTGGCGCCGACCCGCTTGCCCAGCTGCAGCGCCAGGTTGCTGGCGTAGTCGCCATGCTCGGGATTGCGGGGCCGCTCCACGGTGACGGTCGCCGGCAACGCGGCAGCATCCAGCCCGCGCTCGACCAGCACCGCGGAGGCGGTGGTCTTGAGCAGCTCAGCGAGGTCAGCGGGGGTCACGAGCGTCCATCCTATTGGCTGAGGTGCCCGCGCCCCGAATCCATTGCGGTGGCAAAGCGGCTACCGACATGCGCTAGTCTGGCGGGGCCCAATGGCGCAACACCGAAGTCGTAGCGCCCCCGTAGCTCAGGGGATAGAGCGTCTGCCTCCGGAGCAGAAGGCCGCAGGTTCGAATCCTGCCGGGGGCACAAAAATAGTTGCAGGTCAGACGGTGTTTCCGTTAGTCAGCTCGGCTAATGAAACGCCGTTTCGGGCCTCAGTGTTACGAGGATGCCACCACTGTTCCCAAAGTCTTTCCGGCCGGCAAAAGCGCGTCGTCCTCGCCTTGGCTGGAATCGCCATCACGCACGCTGAAACGTTCACCGCGCATAAACCGGACTCAGATGGTGCATTTCAGCCCGACGTGGGCGGCGTGGTACCCGAGCCGGCGATAGAACGCCCGAGCCCTTTCGCGAGCCTCGTCTGTGGTCACCTGCGCCAGCTGTGCCCCGTGCGCTCGGCCGTAGTTGTGTGCCCACTCGATGAGCGCAGTACCAAGCCCCTGTGCGCGTTCGGCTTTGGCGACCCGTAATCCCTCGATCTGCAGCCGGGTGGCGCCGCCGCGGGAAAGGCCGGGAATGATCGTCAATTGCACAGTCGCGACGACCATATCGGAACCGTTCAGGACGACTCCGAGATAGTTGGATCGGTTGCGAACGACGATGTCGTAGGCCGCCTCGTAGCGTTCGAGTTCGGCGTCTTCGCGATCCTGACCGAATTCGTCGTCGGAGAGCAGCTGGGCGATCACCCCCACGTGTTCGCGCGTCGCGCGCTGCACACGATATGTGCGGCCCGCTACCCGCAGCAGTCCTCGGACCGAGGACTGCGCCAGTGCCTGTAGGCGCGCCACCAACAGGTCCAGCCACGCCCCCACGTTGGTTCGTGCCTCCGCGGTATCCGGGTAGCGGCATCGCAGATGCAGCCCGGACTCGTCCTGGATGAACCAGAGCATGACGCCGTCGGTGTCAACGCTCGCGCTCACATACTGGGCGTCGAGTCCGACCGAGTCGATGCGCACCGGAAGTCTGCTTTGGTCCAGCCAGGAAATGGCGAACATTCCGGGCGCGATGGGCATTCCACCCCACGGAGCCAGAACGTCGGCCAGTGGCCAGGAACCAAGCTGCACGGCTTCTTTGACGGCGGCGGCCGCGGCGTGCGGCTCGGCAACCGCCGACTCCAGGACCGAATTGGTGATGAACCAGCCCACCGAGTCGTGCCATTTGTCTTCAAATCGGCTGTGCACGGGGAAGACCGCGCGCAGCGGCGCCCCGGCCAACTCGCGGGTCACCCCTGTCATGGCGACCACAGCGAGCGCCAGCGTCGAGACACCGTCCTCGCGTGCCTGCGCAGCGAACGCGGCGCCGTCATCGACATCGAACACATCACGCACTTCAACGCGTTCCGGATGCGGCCCGGACTCACCCAACGGCAACGGAAACCGTGGCATCACCCCACCGCTGTCGCTGATGATTTGTGCCCATCGCGCGCGCACGCGTTCCGGTGCCGCGGGACGGTCCAACAGTGCTTGCGTGTGCACGACAAATGCCGGCGGCGGCTGCAGCGACGACGTACGTCCGATCCGCGCGTCGGCGAGCATCGACAACAGGTCTCGGGCAATCACCAGCATTGACCACATGTCCACGTGGGCGTGGTCGGCAGCGATCACTACCGTCAATCCGGCGGCAGTCTCCAGCACACACAATCGATGTGAGGGTCGCTGATAGGGCGAGCACGTCGCATTGAGAACGACTCGCAGTGCGTCGTTGACCGCCTGGCCCGGAGTGATCTCATGCTCTACCCACTTGCCTGGGTGAATATCGATCTCATTCAGCTGCGGATCGCCGTCCGCCCCGAGCGTGAATGCCGTCCGTAGGGTGCCGTGGCGGGCGATCACAGCCAGCCACGCATCGGCCAACGATTGGCGGCTGACCCCCGCCGGCAACCGAATGGACAAAGCCATCCAGGAGCCGGGTCGTGCGCCCGCACCAACGTGTATGCGCTGGTCGAAAGACACCGGGAGCTGCCGGCCGAGGTCAGACACCGAGACGTCGTAGCCCCAGAGTCGTCCAAAGGGTAGCCGCAGGTGCGCGACGTTGGTCAGCCGCATGGCGGTACCCTAACGCCCCGGTTAGCCTGAGTGCTCGGTCTGCGCGGTCGGCTCCGGGGCGAGTCGTCCGGTCGTGAGAAGAGTTGCGTGATGTCCACTTTCGTGGTTCCTGGAGCAGAGCTTGCGGTTGAACTGAGCGACGAAGGTGGTCATCCGGTAGTTCAACTGCACGGACTTACCTCCAGCCGCGCGCGTGACCGGGTGCTCAATCTTGACCTCGGAAGAGGCCTCAGCGGGACCCGGTTGCTGCGGTACGACGCACGCGGCCATGGCAAGTCGACTGGGCGCAAGGTCCCGGAGGATTATCGATGGGAAAGCCTTGCCGAGGATCTTCTGCAGCTGCTCGACAAATGGTTTCCCGGCGAACGGGTGCACGGAGTCGGCCCGTCCATGGGTACCGGCACGCTGCTGCACGCGGCTGCCCGCGAGCCGGACCGCTTCGCCGGCCTCACGCTCATGGTGCCGGCCACCGCGTGGGAAACCCGGCCCGCGCAGGCGGCGATCTACCGGGTTGCGGCCGAAGTTATCGAAACCGAGGGAGTCGGGGCATTCATCGCGTCGGCTCGTGGGGCGACTCCGCCGCCAGCCACGGTCGGCGCGCCCGAAACAGTTCCCGATGTGGCCGACGCGCTGCTGCCGTCACTGCTTCGAGGCGCGGCTCTCAGCGACCTGCCCGCTCGCGAAGCGGTCGCACGAATCGATGTGCCGACGACGATTCTGGCCTGGGTCGGCGACCCGGCGCATCCGATGTCGACAGCGGAATCGCTTGCCGCACTGATGCCGCGGTCAACGCTCACCGTGGCGCACATCCCGGCCGATGTCGAGACCTGGCCCCAGATCCTGAGCCAAGACGTCGCCCGCAGAGGCTGACTTGTGCGCGCACGCCACGTCGGCTCATGCCTGGGCTGAGTCGGCGCCTTGCATGGTGTAGGCCATCAGCGGCTTCCGTCTCTACGGAGTACCTACACCGCACGCCGCCCGAATCAATCGAGAGATCCCAGATGAATCCCGCTGCGATTGAGCGCATTGCCCAGCCGTTGGCCCAACGCGGCGGCGACGCCTTCGGGTGATCAGATTGGAACCGGTTGTCGCACAACGGAATTCATTTCGACCGAGCTGAGGCATCCGACAACGATCCGACACGCACACCGGCATTACGCATCTGAACTGCGAATAGTGGCCCTAAATCGCCTGCAGGACAGGAGAATCGGGCTTACTTCAACTTCGCGCCAGGACGAACGCTTCGATGTGGCGCTTGCCAGCTCGCGCTTCGTACTTTCGCCAGCCGGGGTAAAGCTCTAGGCCCTTCGCCCAGATTTCGTCGCGCTCGCCCGGCGAGGCGAGCCGCGCGTTCGCATGCCAGGTGTCCCGGCCGATCGCCACCGTCGCCTCCGGGTGCGCCTTGAGGTTGTGGTACCAGGCGGGATGCTTGGCGCCGCCGAAATTGGACGCGATGAGGGCCAGGCCATCCGGATGCGGGATTCCGTACACGGCGACGGTGCGGGGCTCACCGGATTTAGCGCCGGTGGTGGTGAGCATCACCACGGGGATGCCGGTCGCGAGCCCGGCGAAGCTGCTTCTGCCGCCCGTGAGCTTGGTGATGAGTCGGTCCAGGTGGTGCGCCGTGGGGCGCAGGAGCGCCACACCCACCGGCGTGGAGGCGAAGCGACGCATGATCCGGTGGAACGCATTGGCATCGCCGAACGATTGGCTGGGCATGGTGACATTGTGACCCGACCTTGGGTCGCTTAGGGCCTATTCGTCCGAGCTGAATAACTGGACGAAAACGTGTCACAGAAGTCGCTTGCGGCACTAAGCTGCTGGTCGTGGGCAAGAACGTGTTAGCCAACGGCAGGGGCCGCTGGCTGGCGATTGTGGCCTCGTTCGCGCTTGCGGCCGCCATGGTCTACGCCCAAGACACAAAGCCGCGCTGCTGTGCGCCGAACGCGGTGGCCGCGGCCCCCACCACCACGGCCGCCGCGTCGATCAACGCCGCCGCCCCGCCGAACACCCCGCACACCGCCAGCCCCGCGGAAGTGGAAATGTTGACCGCCAGCGCACCGGCCGCCGCGCAGCAATTCCAGGTCGCGCTGCCCCGTGGAATCGCGTCGGAGGACAGGCTGCAGGTCAAGACGATCTGGGCGGAACGCGCCATCAGCGTGCTGTTTCCGCAGATCAAAACCATCTATGGGTACCGGGAAGACCCGCTGCCGTGGCACCCGAACGGGCTGGCGATCGACGTGATGATCCCGAACCACGGCAGCCCCGAGGGCATCGAGCTCGGCAACCAGATCGCCGGGTACGCCCTGGCGAATGCGAAGCGATGGGGAATCAACCACGTGATCTGGCGGCAGAAGATCTACCCGGGCGTCGGCGGGGGCAGCTGGACCGCCGACCTCGGTTCGGAAACCCTCAACCACTACGACCACGTGCACATCGCCACCAACGGCGGCGGCTACCCGACCGGGCACGAGGTCTACTACATCGCCTCGATGACGCCCGCGCCGCAGCAATGATTGGGTGACAACGAGATTCACTCCGGCCCGGCAGGAAACGCCGCCACCGGCATCTCGACGGTTCCCCGGCACGGGCCGCCGTTGATGTCGGTGTGCCAGGTGCCGCGCAGCGAACCGTCCGCCTGCGGCGTGTAGAACGCCCACGACCGCGCGGGCGCCCACACCTTCGGGACGCCGTCGCCCATGAAGCAATCCCATTGGAAGTCGAAGCGCTCAACCCAACGAGTGCCGTCCCAGGCGTAGTGAGACGGCTGGGGCAGCGTCGGGTTCTTGGGCGTGGGGCCGTTGGTGGCGGTAGCCACGCACTTGCCTGACGGGCAGGCGGTGACGAAGACGTAGTCGGCGCTGAACGTCGGCTCGGGCTGACTGGCCGCCGTGCTGGTGCCGGACTTGCTCGCGGCGTACCTCACCAGCGAATATTTCCCGTTCCACGCCGGTGTCGCCGCGTGCGCCGGAACGACGGTCATCGCGAGCACCGCCGCCGCGACGCCGACCAGCGGCACGGCGCCGAACCGCCACCCGGGAAACATCACGTCCATGGTGGGGGTTCGACGGCGCAGCCCATACTCCGCCAAGAATTCTTTGAGACTCCGTTAAGGCTCCGTGCTGATTCTGTGATCAACGCACTCCGCGTCCGTCAGAAAAGCCACCTCAGCACAAGGAGACCCCGATGTTTTCTCGCCGTTTCACCGCCTCCGTCGTCGGCACCGCCGCCCTGGGCCTGGCCGCGCTCGGCCTCGCCGGCACGGCGGGTGCGAGCTCGGTCGATGACGCGTTCCTCGCCCAGCTGGCATCGGATGGCATCACCCCGCCGAGCGCGTCGGTCGCCATCAAGGACGCGCACGCCGTTTGCAACGCGCTCGACCAGGGCCAGTCGAGCAAGGAGGTCATCAGCGCCGTGGCCAAGGCGACCGGCTTGAGCACCAAGGGCTCCAAGACGTTCGCGGTCGACGCGGCCTCGGCCTACTGCCCGCAATACGTCACGTCGGCCTGACACCGACCACCACAGTGCGGGGACCCGGCGGGCCCCCGCACTGTTCATGGCCGCCGCAACAGAAACAGGCTGTAGGCGGCGACGGACTGAGCGTCGGCGATCACTCCCGACCGGATCATCTGCTCGACGTCCTCGCGGGCGAACCAGGCACTGCGCAGGTCTTGTTCCTCGTGCTCGAGATCCGGCTCCCCTTCGGCGATTCCGGTGGCCAGGAACACCCAGCCGCGCTGGCTGGTCATGCCCGGAGCGACGTCGAGCTGGCCGAGCACCTCGAATGACGACGCACTCAATCCCGTTTCCTCGCGCAGCTCACGCTCGGCCAACTCGGACGGGTCGGTGTCCGCCAAGCCGGGAGCGGTGCCCTGCGGGAATTCCCACCGCCGCTCCCCGAGCGGATACCGGAATTGCTCAACCAGCCGGAATCGGTGCCCGTCGAACGGCATCACCAGCGCATAGTCCGGTTTGTCCACCACGCCGTAGATGCCCGGGCTGCCGTCCGGGCGACGGATGTCGTCTTCGCGGAGCACCATCCATTGGCTCCGATAGATCTCGCGGGACGCGACGCATTCGATGAAGGGCACCAACCCAGTATCACTGGGATGCCGTGAAGCGGTCGTACGTGCGGCGCAGGGCGCCGCGGTCGACGGAGTGCAGCGCCCGGGTGAGGACTTCGAACACGTCGACGTGCCCGACGGTGGGATCCGCCGTCTCGCCACGCGTGTATTGCCACGGCATGGACCGGCCGCGCCGCAGCACTTCGCCGAGGTACCACACGGCGCCATCGACGAACGGTTCATTCCGCTCTTCGTTCAGGAGCTGCTCGGGTGTCGAGGCCTTCTGAATGACAAGCTCTTCCAACGCGTCTAACGACTCCGGCGAGAAGTCCCACACGGCATCGCCGCCGTAATGACCTGCCCAGACCGGGAATTGGGCCCCCCGCTCGGCAAGCCAGCATCTCAGGTATTCCTCATCCGAAAACCGCTGGGTGACTTGCCTTTTAGCGCTGAAGCGGCGCTTTCCAGCTTCTTCGACCCGGTCGCGTAACTCGGCCACCCATCGGTGGTCCTCGGCGCGGTCGCGCCACTTCGCCAGCTCCTCCCTGGCCGCGACGGTGACCGGATTGTCTTCGCCGAAGACTCGTGCTTCGTCGAAGACCAGTGCCTGCCAGGTAGCCACCTTGTCCCCGTAGTCCATGGGTTCTGGCTCCCACAGTGCGATGGTGTGCCGCGCGATCAGCGTGTGGCGGTGGTCGTCGCCCAGCTTTTCGCGCATCACCTCGACCAGCGACTCGAGCTCAGCCACGGCGCCGGCGCCGTCCACCGATTCGCCGTGCCATTGCGCCAGCGACAACCGCATTCCCAACGTGTCCTCGTGGTCGTCGCCGAGCACCCTTCGCCGGGCGGCAAGGACGCGCTCGCCCTCGGCGACGGCACCCGGGTAGTCACCAAGCTCCTTGCGCTTGTGCGCCACGCGGTCCATGGACGTCAGCACGGTGGGGTGCTCGGCGCCCAGGACGCGTTCTTCGTCGGCCAGCAGCTGTGACCATTCGGCCAACGCGGCCCGCGCTTCCTGCTGGGGCCGGTCCGCGAACATGTGGCGCGCCGTCAACGTGGTGATGTGATCCCAACCGAGCACCTCCTCGAACTCGGGTACCAGCTGCTCGAGCACGGCGTAGGCCCCGGCCTGGTCTCCCATTTGGAGCTGCAGGTGTACCAGCGCAAGCTTCATGTCCAAGACGTTGGGGTGCCGTTCCCCCAGGATCGGGCGGCAGACCGCGACCAGCTCGTTCATGAGTGGCAACGCCCCGGCGAAGTCGGCCGCGGCGATGCGCTCCGAGATGAGCCGGGTCAAGGCGGCGAGCGGCCCAGGCAGTTCCGGCTGCGTCATACCGCTATCGAATCTCTCCTGCGGCCCCGTGGCAATTCACTCTGCGGCCGGTGTCGCGCTGGCAGAATCGGCACGGTGCCCGATAGTCATAGGAACAAAACTCCAACGTCAGCAGAGGTGGGGGTCATGCCGGACGACCCGGGGCGTGCCTGACCATGCGCGGGCACATCATCGTCAGTGGTGACGACGCGCTGGCGACCACGATCGTCGAGGAGCTCAACAACGCCGGTGTACACATCGTCAAGCTCCAAACCGCCGGCGAGCTCGACACCGCCGGTGTGACCCGTGCTCGCGCCGTGATTTGCGTCGGTGACGACGACGCGACCAACCTCGAAATCGCACTGCTGGCAAGGAAAGCCAACCCCCGGGTGCGCGTGGTGGCACGGCTGGGCAACGATGTGCTGCGGACGGCGATGGCGGCCGACAAGCGTCCCGGCGCGATCCTGGACGTCGCCGACCTCTCCGCGCCCTCGGTCGTCGAGGCGTGTCTGGCGCACACCGTGCACCCCTTTGAGGCGGCGGGCATCGAATTCGTCGTCTCCGGCGCCGAGGCACCGTATAGCGCGACGCTGCGCGAAATCTACGGTGACCTGGCACCGGTGGCGGTGATCCACGGCGAGAACTGCGCCACCCCGGGCGAGGTGGTGTCCTGTCCAGGCCGTGATCTGTCGGTGCACGCCGGCGACTGGACCGCGATGATCGGCACCGCCGAGGAATTGGCCGAACGCGGCATCAAGGTCCCGCGGCCGACCGTGACGCGCTATCGCCTGCCCCGGCTGCGGCGGATCCTCGACAGTGCGCGCGCGCTGCGCGACGACGTCAACCCGATGTTTGCCCGAGCGTTGCTGGCCGCGGCATGCCTACTGGTCGGGTCGACGGTAATCCTGCGGTTCAGCTACCAGCCGGGTCCGAAGATGACCTGGCTCGACGCGCTGTATTTCAGTACCGAGACGATCGCGACGGTCGGTTACGGCGATTTCAGCTTCCTCCATCAGCCGACCTGGCTGCGGCTGTTCAGCATCATGCTGATGTTCGCCGGCGTAACAACCACCGCGCTCCTCGTCGCTTTCGTCGCGGACCTGCTGATATCGCGGCGCTTCGCCCACTCCGTCGGCCGCCGCCGGGCGCGCCATCTGCGCAATCACGTCATCGTCGTCGGGCTCGGTTCGTTCGGTAGCCGCGTCGTCGCCGACCTGAGGTCAGCGGGATACGACGTCGCCGTGATCGAGCGGGACGAAAACAACCGCTTCCTGTCGGCGGCGGCCGACCTCGACGTACCGGTGATCTTCGGGGACGCGACGCTGCGCCAGACGCTGGAGGCCGCCCGCGTCGAGCACGCCCGCGCGGTGGCGGTGCTGACCCAGGACGACATGGTGAACATCGAGACCGGGATCGTGCTGCGCGAGATGCTGGGCCCCCGGGTGAAGCCCGAAGTCGTGCGCACCGACGTTCCCCTGGTGCTGCGCGTGTACGACCGCGCGTTGGGTGCCGCGGTGGCGCAGCGATTCGGATTCGAAAACGTCCGGTCCACCGTCGAACTGGCCGCACCATGGTTCATCGGCGCCGCAATGGGCCTGCAAGTGCTGGGCACATTTTCCGTCGGGCAGCGCTCGTTCATGATCGGTGGAATGCATGTGGCGCCAGGCAGCGAGCTCGACGGGCTGAAGATGTTCGAACTGTCCACCCAGACCCGGGTCATAGCGATCACCCGCCAGGACGCGCCCGTCGAGCTGCACCCGCGGCGGGACGCCTGGCTTCGTGGCGGCGACACCGTCTACCTGGTCGGCCCGTATCGCGAGTTGTTGGCGACGCTGCGCAAGGGACAGCCGCCGCAGCAGCCAGCCGCGGGCGACGAGCGCGCGTCGGCCTAGTGGCGATCGCAAGCGCGGCGCAGCCGGGCGCGGCGGGTCGCCACCATCGGGCCAGTGGCGATCGCAAGCGCGGCGTAGCCGGGCACAGCGGGTCGCCACCATCGGGCCAGTGGCGATCGCAAGCGCGGCGCAGCCGGGCACAGCGGGTCGCCACCATCGGGCCAGTGGCGATCGCAAGCGCGGCGCAGCCGGGCGCAGCGGGTCGCCACCATCGGGCCAGTGGCGATCGCAAGCGCGGCGTAGCCGGGCACAGCGGGTCGCCACCATCGGGCTAGAGCCGGCCGGCCACGTCCGCCGCACGGCTCAGTTGGTCGACGTCCACGCTCGTCGGGATGAGCTGTACCTCGTCGGTGCCTATGTCCTCGAACTTGCGCAGCACCGCCAGCAGCTCGTCCTCGGAACCGGCCCATCCGGTCGTCGGCGCCATGGCGTCGACGTACTCCGCCGGTATCCAGTTCATGTAGCGCCGCAGGTGGCGATGCACTTGGGCCCGGGCCTGCTCCGGCGATCCGAACGCGAACCAGAACGACGTCACCAGGTGGGGTTTCCCCTTGCCCGCCTGCCCCCACGCTTCGCGCGCGACGTCGAACAGCTCGTTCTGCTTGGCGACGTCCAGGTCCAGCGTGGTCCCGGCCAGTCCAGCGGCCCAGGACGCGGCGCTGCGGATGGTCTTGGGGCCGATGCTCCCGACGAACAGCGGCGGGCCGCCGGGCTGCACCGGCGCCGGCCCCACTGGCAGGACGGACTCCGTGAGCTTTTCGCCGGCCCACACCCGCTTCATCACGGCGACGCGGTCGGCCATCTCGCGCATGGTCTGCGTCGCCGGATCGGCGCCGACGGCGTGGTAGTCCTCGTGCCTGCCGCCCACGCCGATGCCCACGCTCAGCCGCCCGCCGCACAGCATGTCGCCGGTCGCCAGGCCCTTGGCCAGCATGACGGGGTCGTGCAGCTGCGGCACGATCACGGTCGTCAGCAGCCGCACCCGGGTCGTCCACGCCGCCAGCGCGCCCAGCAAAGTCAGATTGTCGGGGTTGTCGAACGCGATGCGCTCGCCCCAGCACAGCGACGAGAACGGGCCGGCGTCGATCGCGCGCGCCCAATTCTCCAAAACTCCCGCGTCCAAGTCCGGCTCCATCACCGGTAGCGTCATCGCAATCCGCACGACGGCGATTCTGGCATGACCGTCAACATCCGGGCGTACAAGTGGCAGCATGGAACAGATGGGTTTCACCAGCAGTTCCATCGCGCACGTCCGCCTCACCGTCACCGATATTGAGCGATCCCGGCAGTTTTACGAGAGCGTGTTCGGTTGGCCGGTGCTACTGGAGGTGCCCGACAACGCCGACGAGGCCACCCGCAGCCAGTTGAGCTTCTTGTTCGGTGGCGTCATCTACGACCTCGGCGGCACGCTGCTGGGACTGCGCCCGGTTGCAACCGATCGCTTTGACGAGGATCGCGCCGGGCTCGACCACATCGCGTTCCGGGTCGGCAGCAAGGATGAATTGGACTCCGCCGCAGCGCATCTCGATGAGCTCAGCGTTGCGCACGAGCCCGTGAAAGACATCGGACCGTCGTACATCCTGCAGTTCCGCGACCCCGACAACATCGCCCTGGAGCTCACGGCACCCAAGTAGGAGGAGGCCATGTCCATCAGTTTCAACCACACGATCGTCGCCGCCCGGGACAAGCGCGAGTCCGCCGAGTTCCTCACCGAACTGTTTGGGCTGCCCAGCCCAAAGCCGTTCGGCCACTTCATGGTTGTCGAACTCGAGCACGGCGCCACTTTGGACTATGCGGATGCTTCCGACGGCGGGAACATCCCGCGGCAGCACTATGCCTTCCTGGTGTCCGAAGAGGAATTCGACACGATCTACGGCAAGATCTCCTCGCGCGGCATGGAGCACTGGGCTGACCCGGGCGCCAATCGGCCGGGCGAGATCAACCACAGGGACGGCGGGCGCGGCGTGTACTTCCTCGATCCGTCCGGACACGCCATGGAGGTTCTCACCCGCCCGTACGGGTCGGGGGGCTGACGCTCCGGCGGGCGGCGGCGCCTACTCGCCGGCGTGCGGTGTGCCGTGCCGAACGCTCTCCTGTGCCCGATAGTCGTGGGCGAACTGCGCGACGTGCCCGGGCAGGGCATTGGCGGCGACGTCGGCTAGGGTTGTCTCCTCGAGCACCGACCGCATGCTGGCACGCAACGCCCGCCAGACGTCGGTGAGCGCCGCGGTCGGACCGGAGTAGGGCAGGTCCCCTAGCCCGATGTCGCGCACGCTCGCCAGCGGGCCGTCGATACAGCGCAATACGTCGGCGATGCTGATCTCGTCTCCGGGACGGGCCAGTTCATAGCCGCCTTCGCGGCCCCGATGGCTTTTCACCAGCCGGTCGGTGCGCAGGTTGGTCAGGATGTCGACGAGGAATTGCGGCGGTATGCCCTGCGCTTGGGCCAAGTCGTCGGTTTTCACCAATGTCCCGCTGGGGACCGTGGCGAGCTGGACCATGGCCCGCACCGCGTACTCCGCCTTCGCCGACATGCGCACTCTCAGGATTGTGCCACTCGGCGCGCGGATTGCGGTGCAGCCGGGCTGTGGCGGTGCGCTAAGCCCGCGATTCGAGCAGATCGACGATGTTGCGCGCCTGCTCCTCGACGGTACGGTCCGGCGTAAGCCGCAGGTCGGGGTTGGCCGGCGGCTGATACGGGCTGTCGATGCCGGTGAAGTGCGCGATCTCGCCCGCGCGGGCCTTGGCGTACAGGCCCTTCGGATCACGCTGCTCGCATTCTTCGATCGGGGTATCGCAGAACACCTCGACGAAGTCGAACCCCGCGGCGGCGTGCACATTACGAGCCATCTCGCGTTGCTCGGTCAGCGGGCTGATCGCCGGCACCAGCACGACGTTGCCGCAGTCGGCGAGCAACGCGGCCACATGTGCCAGCCGTCGCAGGTTCTCGGCGCGGTCGGCCATGCTGAAGCCCAGGTCGGCGTTCAAACCGTGTCGCAGGTTGTCGCCGTCGAGAACGTAAGCGGGCGTGCCCTTTTCGAGCAGCATCCGCTCGACCAGCATGGCCACCGAGGATTTACCGGAGCCGGACAGGCCGGTGAACCACACCGTCTTGCCCCGCGGCCGGGCTTCGGCGACGGCCGAAGACTTGTGCCGCACGGTGTTGGGGCTCGCCGTTTGCACCGAGACGTCGCGCAGCACCATGCCCGCGGCCACGGTGCCGTTGGTGTGCGGGTCGATGAGGATGAACGAACCGGTGCTGGCGTTGCGGGTGTACTCGTCGAGCAGCAGCGGCACCTGGGTACGCACCGAAATGCGGCCAAGCTCGTTGAGCTGCAACGCCGTTGCGGACTTGTCGCGATGCAGGGTGTTCACGTCGAGCCGGTAGTCAAGCCCGGTCACCCTCGCGCGCGTGGTACGGGTGGTGTGCTTGATGACGTAGTCGCGGCCGGGCTCCAGCGCGGCGCCGTCGGCCATCCAGCAGACGGTCGCATCGAATTCCTGCGTGACCCGGGGATGATTGTTGGTGCGGGCGATGAGATCACCGCGCGAGATGTCGATCTCGTCGGCCAGGCTCACCGACACGGCCATCGGCGGAAAAGCTTCCTCCACTGGACCATTCGGCCCTTCGATCGCGGTGATGCGGGTGGCCTTCCCGACCGGCAAAACGACGACTTCGTCTCCCGGACGCATGACCCCGCTGGCCACGGTGCCGGCGTAGCTGCGGTGGTCTTGATGCTCGCGGGTGTGCGGCCGGATGACGTACTGGACTGGGAACCGCACGTCGACCAGGTTGCGGTCACCGGCGATGTAGACCTCCTCCAGGTGCGACAGCAGCGCCGGTCCCTCGTACCAGGGCGTCTGGTCGGATTTGGTCACCACGTTGTCGCCGTGTAGCGCGGAAAGCGGGATGGTGGCCACGTCGTGCACATCCAGGCGTGCGGCGAAGGCGTGGAATTCGTCCCGGATGGCCTCGAATTTCTCCCTGTCCCAACCGATCAGGTCCATCTTGTTGACGGCGAGAACGATGTGCTGAATGCCGAGCAGCGAGGCCAGGAAGGCGTGCCGGCGGGACTGCTCCAACAGGCCGTGCCGGGCATCGACGAGCACGATCACCAGCTGGGCGGTCGACGCGCCGGTCACCATGTTGCGGGTGTACTGGATGTGGCCCGGGGTGTCGGCGATGATGAATTTCCGCTTGGGCGTTGCGAAATAGCGGTAGGCGACGTCGATGGTGATGCCCTGCTCGCGTTCGGCGCGCAAGCCGTCGGTCACCAGGGCCAGGTCGGTGTAGTCGTGGCCACGATCCTTGGACGTCTGTTCCACCGCCGCCCACTGGTCCTCCATGACGGCCTTGGAGTCGTAGAGCAGGCGGCCGATCAGCGTGGATTTGCCGTCGTCGACGGAACCCGCGGTGGCGAGGCGAAGCAGCGTGGCGGGTGTGGCCATCAGAAGTACCCCTGCCGTTTGCGGTCTTCCATCCCGGCCTCCGAGATTCGGTCGTCGGCCCTGGTCGCGCCGCGTTCGGTCAGCCGGGACACCGCCGTCTCGGCGATGACCTCTTCCACCGTCGCGGCCTCCGATTCCACGCATCCGGTGCAGGTGACGTCCCCGACGGTGCGGAAGCGCACCGTCGCTTCGAACACCGGCTCGTCGTCGCGCGGCTGCATGTGCCGGTCGACCGCCAGCAGCATGCCGTCGCGGCGGAACACCTTGCGCCGGTGGGCGTAATAGATCGAGGGCAGCCCGATGTTCTCCGCGCCGATGTAGGACCAGATGTCGAACTCGGTCCAGTTCGACAGCGGGAAGGCCCGGATGTGTTCGCCCTTGTGGTGCCGGCCGTTGTAGAGGTTCCACAGCTCGGGCCGCTGGGCCTTCGGGTCCCATTGGCCGAACTCGTCGCGGAAGCTGAACACCCGCTCCTTGGCGCGTGCCTTCTCCTCGTCGCGGCGGGCCCCGCCGAACGCCGCGTCGAACTTGTTCTCCCGAATGGCGCGCAGCAGCGTCACGGTCTGGATCGGGTTGCGTCCCTGCTTCGGCTCGACGACGCGCCCGGCGTCGATGTCCTCCTGGACCGAGGCGACCACCAGGCGCACCCGGTGCTCGGCGACCAGTTCGTCACGGGTGGCGATCACCTCGTCGAAGTTGTGGCCGGTGTCGACGTGCATCACGGGGAACGGCAACCGCCCGGGGCGGAACGCTCGCAGCGCCAGGTGCAGCATGACGATGGAGTCCTTGCCCCCCGAGAACAACAGCACGGGCCGCTCGAACTCGGCGGCCACCTCCCGGATGATGTGGATCGCTTCGGCCTCCAGCGAGCGCAGATGGCTCAACTCGTACTGGCCGGCGGCGGGGGCCGCCTTCAGATCGCTGGTCATAGCTTCCTCGGGTAAACCTGGTTGAGTCGGTCATATTTGGCAGCTTTGCCGTCCATAGCATCAGTTCGCGCCGATGGTTGTCAAGTGGCGGCCACCTCACGGCGCGGAGGGCGGCCATGCGACGTATCGCGTCAAGACCGGCGGCAGACCTTTTCCGGCCGATGCCGGGTGCGACAGCATGAACGGATGACCTCCGACCCTGCACCCGCCGGCCCGCCACCGAGCGGCCGCGACGTCATCGCGCAGTTCCTCCCCCGATCGGCGTTCGTCGCCAAGCTGGGGATCGTCGCCGACCAACTCGAGGAGCACGAGGTCAGGCTGCGTCTGCCGTGGGACCCGTCCAACGTCACGATCGGCGACATGGTCCATGGCGGGGCTATCGCCACACTCGCCGATGTGACCGTGATGGCGGCGGCGTGGTGTGGGGCCGAGGCGCCCCCGGAACTGCGGGGGGTAACCGTGTCGATGACCTTGGACTTCATGGCCCCCGCCCGGGCCACCGACGTGATCGGCGTCGGCCGGGTGCTGCGGCGCGGCCGGTCGCTGGTTAATTGCGAGGCCGAGATCATCGACGCGCAGGGCCAGCTCGTCGCGAAGGCCCTCGCCACCTACAAGGTCGGCTAGAGCCTCACCGAACGTGCACTCAGGGCGCAGAAATGGGCAATTTCTCGCCCTGAGAACGCGCTCGGTATAGGGGGCGGCGCTAGAGCGTCACTTCCTCGAGCTTGCCCGTGGCGACGTCGAAGACGAACCCGCGAAGCGAGACATGCTTGGTGACGAACGGGCTGTTCTCGATGCGGCGCAGCGACTGCCGGACGTCCTCGCCCACGTCGGGGAATGACTCGGCCGCCCATGGCGGCTTGACACCGGTCTCCTCCTGAATGGCGCGCTTGAAGTCGTCGTCGGTGAAAGTGAGCATCCCGCAGTCGGTGTGGTGGATCAGGATGATCTCGCGGGTCCCCAGCAACCGCTGGCTGATGGCGAGCGAGCGGATGACGTCGTCGGTGGCGACTCCGCCGGCGTTGCGGATGACGTGCGCCTCGCCCTCGTTGAGGCCGAGGAGGCGGTAGACGTCGAGCCGGGCATCCATACACGCGACCACCGCGACGTGTTTGCTCGGCGGCATGGGCAGCGGGCCCTGGAAGCCGCTCGCGTATTGGGCGTTGTTGGACAGGTAGTCATCGGTAACCGTCACGCGCGCCTCCTCGGGATATCGCGGGCTGAACGTAGCAACTAACCACCCGTAATTCACTCATGAGAATCAGCCGGATCACAAGGACGGGCCCGGCTCGTTAACCTGTCCCAATGCGAGGCGGGCGGTGCGGTCGGGGATGATCCGCTTCTTGGCGCGCCGATTGCTCAACTACGTCGTGCTGCTGGCGCTGGCGTCGTTTCTGACGTTCTGCCTGACGTCGGTGGCGTTCCGGCCACTGGACAGCCTATTGCAGCGCAGTCCGCGTCCGCCGCAGTCGGTGATCGACGCGAAGGCCCATGCGCTCAACTTGGACAAGCCGATACCGATCCGCTACGCGCAGTGGGCTTCGCACGCCGTTCGCGGCGACTTCGGAAAGACCATCACCGGACAGCCCGTCGGCGCCACCCTCTGGCGCCGCGTCGGGGTCACCCTGCGGCTCCTGGTCGTCGGGTCGCTGGCCGGCACGGTCCTGGGCATCGTCGCCGGCGCCTGGGGAGCCATCCGCCAGTACCGACTGAGTGACCGCCTTGTCACGATGGTGGCGCTGCTGGTCCTGAGCACCCCGACGTTCGTCATCGCCAGCCTGTTGATCCTTGGTGCGCTGCGGGTGAACTGGGCTTTGGGCGTGCACCTCTTCGATTACACCGGGGAAACCTCGCCGGGGGTGAGCGGCGGGCTCGGACACCATTTGGTGGACCGGTTGCGGCATTTGATCCTGCCCACGCTCACCCTGACGCTGGCCGCCGCCGCCGGATACAGCCGTTATCAGCGCAACGCGATGCTCGACGTTCTGGGCCAGGATTTCATTCGCACCGCGCGCGCCAAAGGACTCACCCGCCGCCGCGCCTTGGTCAAGCACGGGTTGCGTACGGCGCTCATACCGTTAGCCACCCTGTTCGCCTACGGGGTGGCCGGGCTGGTCACCGGTGCGGTGTTCGTGGAAAAGATCTTCGGCTGGCACGGCATGGGTGAATGGCTGGTACAGGGCATCGCCACACAGGACACCTACATCATCGCCGCGATCACGCTGTTCTCGGGCACGGTGGTGCTGCTGGCCGGCCTGCTGTCCGACGTCTTCTACGCCGCGCTCGATCCGAGGGTGCGGGTGTCATGACGACCGAACCCAAAGTGGAAGGCGCTCAGGGCCTCTCGGCACCCAAGGCAACGGAGTTCACCTCGCGCCGGAAACTCGTGCTGCGCAGGTTCCTCCGCAACCGCTTGGCGGTCGTGTCACTAACGCTGCTGGTGCTGCTGTTCGTCGGCTGCTACGCGCTGCCTGCGGTGCTGCCCTATTCCTATGACGACCTCGACTTCGACGCGCTGCTGCAACCACCGAACAGCCGGCACTGGTTGGGGACCAACGCGCTGGGGCAGGACTTGTTGGCGCAGATCCTGCGGGGCATGCAGAAGTCGATGCTGATCGGTGTCTGCGTGGCGGTCATCTCGACCGGCATCGCCGCCACGGTCGGGTCGATCGCCGGTTATTTCGGTGGCTGGCGCGACCGGGCGCTGATGTGGCTGGTTGACCTGCTGCTGGTGGTGCCCAGCTTCATCCTCATCGCCATCGTCACACCGCGAACCAAGAGCTCGGCCAACATCCTGATGCTCGTCTTGCTGCTGGCCGGATTCGGGTGGATGATCAGCTCGCGCATGGTGCGCGGCATGACCATGAGTCTGCGCGAACGCGAATTCATCAGGGCCGCAAGGTACATGGGGGTTTCCAGCCGTCGGATCATCCTCGGCCACGTGGTACCGAACGTGGCCTCCATCTTGATCATCGATGCCGCCCTCAACGTCGCCTCGGCCATCCTGGCCGAGACCGGGCTCAGCTTTCTCGGATTCGGCATTCAGCCGCCCGATGTGTCGTTGGGCACGTTGATCGCCAATGGCACCCAGTCCGCGACCACCTTTCCGTGGGTGTTCCTGTTCCCGGCGGGCGTGCTGGTTTTGATCCTGGTGTGCGCCAACGTGACCGGCGACGGCCTGCGCGACGCCCTGGACCCCGGCAGCGGCATGCTGCGAGGCGGCGCCCGGTGAGCGCGCTGCTGGAGGTGACCGACCTGGCCGTCACCTTTCCGACGGACGGCGAACCGGTGACCGCGGTGCGCGGGATCAGTTACAGCATCGCCCCGGGTGAGGTCGTGGCCATGGTCGGCGAATCGGGCTCCGGCAAGTCGGTTTCGGCGATGGCGGTGGTGGGCCTGCTGCCGGAGTACGCGCGGGTGCACGGCTCGGTGCGGCTGCACGACACCGAGCTGCTGGGCCTCGGCGACGACGCGATGTCGCGGTTCCGCGGCAAGACGGTCGGCATGGTGTTCCAGGATCCGATGTCGGCGCTGACGCCCGTTTACACCGTCGGCGACCAGATCGCCGAGGCGATCGAAATTCACCAGCCGCACGTGGGCAAGAGCGCCGCCCGCCGGCGCGCGGTGGAGCTGCTCGAGCTGGTGGGCATCGCGCAGCCGGAACGGCGCGCGCGGGCGTTTCCGCACGAGCTGTCCGGCGGCGAACGGCAGCGGGTGGTCATCGCGATCGCGATCGCCAACGACCCGGATCTGCTGATCTGTGACGAACCCACCACCGCACTGGACGTCACCGTGCAGGCGCAGATTCTCGAGGTGCTCAAGACGGCGCGCGACGTCACCGGCGCGGGAGTGCTGATCATCACCCATGACCTGGGTGTTGTCGCCGAGTTCGCCGACCGGGCGCTGGTGATGTACGCCGGCCGGGTCGTCGAATCCGCCGGGGTGCAAGGCCTTTACCGCGATCGCCAAATGCCCTACACCGTTGGGCTATTGGGCTCCGTTCCGCGACTGGACGCGGCCCAGGGCACCCGGCTGGTCCCCATCCCCGGCGCCCCCCCGTCGTTGGTGGGGCTGGAGCCCGGCTGCCCCTTCGCGCCGCGCTGCCCTCTGGTCATCGACGAATGCCGAGCGGACGAACCGGAGTTGCTCCCAGTCGGGGTGGATCACCGCGCGGCCTGCATCCGCACCGACCGGGTGAACGGGCGCAGCGCCGCGGACATCTACGGGGTTAACACCGAGGCCCCCCGAACCGAATCCGGCGACTCGTCGGTCGTCGTGCGCGTGCGCGATCTGGTCAAGACGTACCGGCTCACGAAGGGGGTGGTGTTGCGCCGCACCGTCGGTGAGGTCCGCGCGGTCGACGGCGTCAGTTTCGAGCTGCGCCAGGGCCGCACGCTGGGCATCGTCGGCGAGTCCGGCTCCGGCAAGTCGACCACCCTGCACGAGATCCTCGAACTCGTTGCACCGCAATCGGGTTCGATCGAAGTGCTCGGTACCGATGTCGCGACCCTGAGCGCCTCCCGCCGGCGATCGTTGCGACGCGACATCCAGGTGGTGTTCCAAGACCCGGTGGCCGCGCTGGACCCCCGCCTGCCGGTGTTCGACCTGATCGCTGAACCGTTGCTGGCCAACGGCTTCGACAAAGACCGGACGAACGCGCGCGTCGCAGAGCTGCTCGACATCGTGGGGTTGCGCCGGGCCGACGCCGCCCGCTATCCGGCCGAGTTCTCCGGTGGGCAGAAGCAGCGCATCGGCATCGCCCGGGCGCTGGCATTGCAACCGAAGATCCTGGCGCTCGACGAGCCGGTGTCCGCCCTCGACGTCTCCATCCAGGCCGGCATCATCAACCTGCTGCTCGACCTGCAGGAGCGGTTCGGCCTGTCGTATCTGTTCGTGTCCCATGACCTTTCGGTGGTCAAACACCTCGCTCACCAGGTGGTGGTGATGTATGCCGGCGCGATCGTGGAGCAGGGCGACAGCCGGCAGGTGTTCGGCAGTCCGCAGCACGATTACACCCGGCAACTTTTGGGCGCCGTGCCACGAGCGGATCTGGGCAAACGTGTCTAGGCGGGTCGCGACGGCGCTTTTCGTTGTAGCGCTTACGGTTTCCGGATGCTCACCGGCCATCAACGTCATGCCGGAAACCGGCCACAACGCCGCCGAGATCGGCACCAGCAGCGATATCAACCCCCAGGATCCCGCCACATTGCGGGACGGCGGCAGCCTGCGGCTGGCGCTCAGTGATTTTCCGCCCAACTTCAACATCCTGCACATCGACGGCAATTCGGCCGAAGTGGCCGCCATGATGAAGGCCACCTTGCCACGGGCATTCATCATCGGCGCCGACGGTTCGACCACGGTCGACACCGACTACTTCACCAGCGTCGCACTCACCGGCACCGCACCGCAGGTGGTGACCTACACGATCAACCCGAAGGCGGTGTGGTCCGACGGCACCCCGATCACGTGGGAAGACATCGCCAGCCAAATCCACGCGCTGAGCGGAGCGGACAAGACGTTCGAAATCGCGGGACCCAGCGGCGCCGACCGGGTCGCGTCGGTCACCCGGGGCGTCGATGACCGGCAGGCCGTCATGACCTTCGCCAAACCGTATGCCGAGTGGCGCGGCATGTTCGCCGGCAACGGCATGCTGCTCCCCAAGAGCGTCACGGCCACGCCGGAGGCGTTCAACAAGGGCCAACTGGATGCGCCCGGCCCGTCGGCCGGCCCCTTCATCGTCACGTCGCTGGACCGGACCACCCAACGGATCGTGTTGTCCCGCAACCCGAAATGGTGGGGCGCCCGTCCGCGCCTGGACAACATCACCTACCTGGTGCTGGATGACGCCGCGCGGCTGCCCGCGCTGCAGAACAACACCATCGACGCGTCGGGTGTCGGTACGGTCGACCAGCTGACCATCGCGCAGCGTACGAAAGGGATCTCGATCCGGCGGGCCCCGGCACCCGCGTGGTCTCACTTCACGTTCAACGGTGCGCCCGGGTCGATCCTCGCCGACAAGGCGCTGCGCCTCGCGGTCGCCAAGGGCATCGACCGGCGCACCATCGCCAAGGTCGTCCAATACGGCCTCACCAGTGATCCGGTGGCGTTGGGCAACCACATCTATGTCGCCGGGCAGAAGGGCTACCAGGACAACAGCGCGGTCGTCCCGTACGACCCGGACGAGGCCAAGCGGGAGCTCGACGCGTTGGGCTGGAAGCTCAACGGCCAGTTCCGCGAGAAGGACGGTCGCCCGCTGGTCATCCGCGATCTGTTCTATGACGCCCAGGGCAGCCGGCAGTTCGCCCAGATCGCGCAGCACAGTCTCGCCCAGATCGGCGTCAAGCTCGAACTGGTGTCCAGGTCCGGCAGCGGTTTCTTCACCAACTACATCAACGTCGGGGATTTCGACATCGCCCAATTCGGTTGGCTCGGTGACGCTTTCCCGCTCTCGGCGCTGACCCAGATCTACCTATCCGGCGGGGAAAGCAACTTCGGCAAGATCGGCAGCCCGCAGATCGACGCGGCGATCGAACGGACCCTCGAAGAACTCGACCCCGGCAAGGCGCGGGCGTTGGCCAACGATCTCGACAAACTCATCTGGGCCGAGGGGTTCAGCCTGCCGCTGACACAATCGCCGGGCGACGTCGCGGTACGCAGCACGCTGGCCAATTTCGGCGCCGCCGGGCTCGGCGACCTGCGCTACACCGCCATCGGATTCATGCGCGGCTGACCCGGCGTAGCGGCGCCGGGATCGGCAGGATGCCCTCCACCGCGGCCGCCACCCCGATCGCCTTCCACAGCAGGCGCAGCTCGGGGCGCGGCGGAAGCGCGTCGAGCGCCGGGGCTTTCGCGGCGAGCCCGTCGAATTCGCCCCGCGACACCGCCTGGGCGATGGCGATCGCGGCGGGCTCACGGAAGTCCAGCGCGCTGTGCGCCATGGTGGGCAGCTTCAACAGCACCGCGTGCGGCAGCAGTGCGGCGACGCGCTCGGCGACCGCCGGCGGGGTGATGAGGTCGCGACCGCCGGAAACCACCGCGGTGGGCCAGCCGAAATGCGGCATCTCGGCCACCAGGTCATAGGGCTCGTCCTCGAATGTCGCCGTCTGCGTGCGCGCCTCGCGTTCCGCCACGGCCGGGTCCAGCGGAAGCCCGTCGGGTTCGGCGGCGTAGTCGAGTTCGCGGAACGCGATGCGGCTCACCAGGTCTTCCTCGTAGCGATATGGCAGGTTGCTCAGGGTGGTGAACCGGGACATCACCCACCACAACAGCTTTCGGCCATCCAGCAGCAGGTCGAGTTCGCGCTCGAGCAGGCCGGCGCCGCCGTAGCCGTAGATCGTCGCGACCACCTGGGTGGCCGCCGCGGTCATCACCCCGGCGTCGACGAGCTTGCGCATTTTGGGCGCCAGCGCGGCGGTTTCGGGGCTATCGCCCCTGAGCAGGAGCCGACGAATCGCGCGGCGCACGATCACAATGTCATGCCGCGACAGCAACGGAGAGTCCAGGATCATCGCCCGCACCCGGCCGGGATGGCGCACACCGAACCCGGAGGCGATGTAGGTGCCGTACGACGCGCCGTAGATGTCGGCCGAGTCGACGTGGGCGTCGTCGAGCACGGCGGCGATGTCGTCGACAACCTGGTTCACGGTGATCGCTCCGGGGGGCAGGTCTGCGCCCGCGTCGTCGTGGCGCGACATACCCACCCCGCGGTGTTCGATCATGATGACGTCCAGGCCGGCAGCGGCGGCGCGGCCTCGCAGGCCCTTGTACATCTGCACCGACGCCACGCCGGGACCGCCCGGGATGATGACCAGCGGGTGCGCCGACTTGCGGCCGGTGCGCACGTAGTACAGATCGAACTCTTCGCTGGTTTCCGGCGAGATCGGCCGACGCACGGGCCGCACCCCGGGCAACGCCGCGAGCTTCTCCTGCACCCGGCGCCGTTTCGCATTCATCGTCATCGGTGTCGGCCCGCCATGATCCCATTCTGCCGGGACGGCCGGCGGGCTTCGCCGCGCCGGTCCACAGGCGGGGGTTCGACGCAGCTCAGCGGGTTCGCGCTAAGCGCTGAGATCGATGCGGTGCGCGCCCTTGACGCCGTCGTACCGGTCCGGACTGCAGGTGAGCACGATTACCTGACCGTGCGTGCCGACCGTGTCGAACACCTCCCCCATCTTCGCCAGCCGGTCGGGATCGGTGAACCCCAGCGCGTCGTCGACCACCACCGGAACGGCGTCCTCCTTGGCGACCAGGGCGGCGCCGGCCAGCCGCGCCAGGATGCCGAGCTGCTCCTTGGCTCCGCCGGAGAGGGATTCGTAGGGCACCGTGACGCCGTCGAGGGTGCGGCTGCGGATGCACAGGTCGCTGTCGATGTCGACCTCGAACGTGGGCCCGAACACCGGCCGGCCGAGCCTTTCCAGTTCCGCGCGGTAGGGCTCGACGTAGCGCTGCCGGGTGGTGTCACGGTGGCGCGTCATCACCGAGCGCAACAGCCGCGCCGCACGGGCCCGGCTGCCGACCCGGATGTGCTCGCTGGCGGCATGCTCACGTTCGGTCTCCGCGGCATCGAGCTTCCCCTGGCGTCCCTCGCTGCCGAACACCGAGAGTTCGATGGTGATCTCGCGCAATGCGCGCGCGGCCTCTTCGTAGCGTTCGCGAAGTTCCTCAGCTTCCTTGGTAGCAGAGGTCAATTCGCTGTGCACCGCGTCCGGATTCGCCGCTGCAAGGCCGTCGGCGAACTCGGCGTGGCGACGTTCGGCGGCCCGCGCCGCTTGCAGCGCCGCGTCCGCCGAGGCCGCGAGCTCGTCATCGCCGGCCGATGCCCGCTCCCGGGCCAGCCGGTCGGTGGCGGCGTCGAGCTCGCCGCGTTGCGTCTGCAACGTGTTGTGGAGAACCGTTGCGCGGGTTGCCAACTCGGTGAGCCGGGCGGATTCGGCGGTGGCGGTCCGACGGCGGTCGTCGCACTCCGCCAGCGCGGCCAGGTGAGCCTTCTCGAGGGCATCGAGTTCGTCGCGGGCCGCGCCGACGTCCGCCGGGGGGAAGCCGGCCTCGGCCGGTTGCGCGGCACGCAGCTCCGCGAGTCGCGCGCGCAGTTGGTCGATCTCCTGGTCGCCGCACAGGCCGGCCAGGGTTGCGCTCAGCTGGTCGCGGTTGCCCTGCAGTTCTCGGCGACGCTGATCGGCGGATCGAGCGGCGGCGAGGTCGACCACCCGGGCAGCGGATAACGCGGCGGCCAATTCTTCTTGTGCGGCAGTGTGTTTCGCTTGAACATCGAGCGCCGTCGCGCCCGGACTGACCCGCGCGGTCAGTATGCCGGGAACCTGGACCGAGGTGGGTCCGGTGGCCGTGATGGACCAGGTTTGGCCCGCGGACAGCGACACACGTTGCTCGCCGATGGAGAGTTCGATGTCCGCGGCGGCGGTGAACTCGACCGCGGCGGACGTCGACGCCAACTGGTCGCCGATGCGATCGGCAGCGGCGGCGGCGTTCTCGATTCGCCGCAGCAGCTGCTCGGTGATGGCGATCTCGCTGAGTGCCGCGCACACTTGATCGCGGTCCCGCCGGATTGCCTCGACCTTGTCCACTCGGGCGCTCAACCGGTCGGCTTCTTCGCGGTCGGTTTGCTCAGCGACGGCACGCCGGGCGGATTCGACGCCGAGTTGCAAGGCAGCGAGGGCCGCGGCGGCCTCTTGGGTCGCGGCGTCGGCGGCGTCGGCCCCGGCGCGCGCCGCGTCGCGCGCGTCGGCGGCGGCCTGCGCTTCGGCCTCGGCGGTAGCGACAACGGCTGTGCGGGTGCTGATTTCGGCGAGCAGTTGCAGGCGTGAGTGGTGGGCGGTTGTCGCGGCGGCGCTCGTCGCCGCTGCCGCGGCGGCGATCAACTCGGCCTCCCGCGCCTGGCCGGTGAGTTCGTCGATCTTCTCCGCGGCCTCCTGCGCGGCGGCGAGCCGGGGGCGGGCAGCGATGCGCTGCTGGGACAACTCCGCGACCCGTTCGGTCAGGGCGGCATGCCGGCACACCCGCTCGTCGACCTCGGCGACCGCCGCCGCGTACTCGGCGACCGCGGCTTCTGCGTCGGCCAGTCGCGCGATCGCCGCAGCCCATTCGCCCGTCGGACGCCCGGTTGCGGTGAAATAGCGTCCATATTCCGCGTCGATTCGCTCGATGAGCAACGGTTCGGTGCCCGACAGCGCCCCGGTGTCGCCGGCCGCCACATCGAGCGCGCGTGAGAGTGCATCGCAGCCCGAGAGATCCACCGCGGCGGTTGATGCGGACTGCAGCACCCGCTGGGCATGCCACAGGTCGCTGTCCACCGTCTCGGCCAGCATCGCGCGGACACGTTCGTGCGCCTCGTCGCCGGTGAGCTGCTCGCGGTGCGGGGCCTGAATCGTCAGCTCGGTTTCACATTTCTTATGGAACCGCTTCCGATAGATGAATCGATAAGGGCCGCAGCTCAATTCGGCGCTCACCTCGGAGCCGACATCACTGTTGGTGGGCTTGACCTGCTTGACTTCCTTCTTCGTCGAGCGGTCCCTGGACTCCAGCAGTAGGTCCAGGGCTTCGACCATCGACGACTTGCCGATCTCGTTGGCGCCGAACACCACGACGACGCCATGATCGGGAAACTCGATCTCCCGGTGCGTGATGCCGCGGTAGTTCGTCAGGATCAGGCGGTGCAACTTCATGCGGCACCCCGATCGGTGAGCCGTAGTAACAGCGCCAGCGCCGCCTGCGCGTCAACGGCGGTCTCGGAATCACCTTCGCGCGCCGTTGCCACGAGCTCGTCCACCGCCGCGGCGGCGAATCCCCCGATACCGAGATCGCTGAATTCGCCATCGGCCGGAATGACCGCCAGGTCGGTGCGGCGTTCCCACAGGCCGAGCCAGGCGTACAGCCGCGCGTACTTGTCCAGGCACGCGTCCAGCGCGGCGCGGTCGGTGACCGTCAGCGACCCGGTGAGCGCCAACCGCACCACGGTGCGGTCCTTTTCGGTCATCAAGTCCAAGTTGACGTCCAGGTCGGCGATGTCGCGCCGAGTGTCGACCTGTCGGTGCATGGTGACGAAGCGCCAGCGGCCGACATGTCGCGATTCCACCGTGACGGCCCGGCGCGGATCGGCTTCGTCGATCTCGACGATGAGGACGTGGCCTGGGTCCGATTCCACGTCGTCGAAGTTGGTGACTTCGGGCGCCCCGGAGTACCAGACCCGGCCGCTGTTCCCGACGTGCGTGCGGGAATGCTTGTCCCCCAGTGCCACATAGTGCACCGTGCCGGTCACCAGCGCGTCGTCGAGCGCGGCGAGCCGGATCAGGGAGGGCTTGTCGCGATCGGGGTCCAGCACGTCGACCCCGCCGTGGGCGACCAGGATCCGGGTGACCGGTTCCGGCGTCAGGGCTTCAAGGACTTCCGCGACCAGGTCGGTGGTCGGGGCCTTGGACCGCCAAGGCGCGGCGACGATCTCCAGCCCGGGCCTGACCTGGTGCACGCCTGCCCGGTCGAGCACCACCACGCTGTCGGGGCGTTCGGCGGTGAACAGCGCGCTGGTGTACACCGAGGACGCGTCCAGCGGATCGTGGTTGCCCGGCAGCAGGTAGACGGGAATCCCGATGGCGCGCATGGCTTCCAGGGACTGCCCGACAACCTGCGGGGGAAGCTGGTTGTGTTCGAAGACATCACCGGACACCACGACGAACTCGGCACCCACCTCCGCCGCCAGCGCCCCCAACCCGGCCACCGCATCCCGCCGGGCCGCGGAGTATCGCGGCTGGGCGTCGCCGGCGAGGAAATGCCGGGTCATCCCGAGCTGCCAGTCGGCGGTGTGCAGGAATCGCATGGCGGTGGCCTCCTTTCGAACTGCGTGGTTACCAGGGCATTGCGAGCTTAAGTCCGCACACCGACAAGACGCGGGACCTCGCCCGGCAGGTCTCCGAGCGGGTACGCCGCCGCGCGCTCGTCGAGAGGTTGATCAATCAGTGGTGCTCGGCGGCCTGGGCCGACCCCGCACCAACACGTTCCGCCACCCCAAAAAAGGCTCCTGCGTGACGACGACGATGACCACGACGCGGCATAGGGGTTAGCGTGGCTTCCGTGAAAGACCAGCGCACGTTGCTGTTGATGCGCCACGCGAAATCCGACTACCCGGCGGGGGTCACCGACCACGACCGGCCGCTGGCATCCCGCGGCATCAAGCAGGCCGGACTCGCCGGTGATTGGCTGCGCGCCAACGCGCCGGCCATCGACGCCGTCCTGTGCTCCACCGCGAAGCGCGCCCGGGAGACGTTGGCCAACACGCGCATCGATGCCCCGGTGCGGTATAGCGAGCGGCTCTACGGCGCAACACCCGGCACCATGATCGAGGAGATCAACACCGTCGCCGACGACGTCAAGACGCTGCTGGTCGTCGGACATGAGCCGACGATGTCCGCCCTGGCCCTCGGCCTGGCCGGCAGTGGTACCGATACCGCTGCGGCCGAGGGAATTTCGGCCAAGTTCCCGACGTCGGCGATCGCGGTGCTGGCCGTGCCGTCCGGATGGGGAGACCTCGAACTCGGTCGCGCGCAGTTGATCGGGTTCGAGGTGCCGCGCTGAGCTACGAGTTCGTGGCCAGCGTGAGTTCCATCAGCTTGAGGGCCTGACCGCAGGCGTCGATGCCGGGTGCCTGGGGGTTGACCCACCAGCCGACCACTCCGGCCGCGTCGCTGGCCACTCCGCATGCACCGTTCGGGTCATCCGGGCGCATCACGATCGAATCGATTCCCGCGATGTTGCGCGTCTCGACCTTGTACTTCAGGAAGTCGGCGACCTTGCGTTCGTTGCTCAGGCTGCCCTGCTCGAACCAGAACCGGGTGATGTCGATGAGCCCGGCCGGGTTGGCCGCCTGCCACCTACAGATGGCGCCGACGAACGTGCTCTGGATGTCGAGCGGGTCGGCACCCACGGTCTTGGCCAGGATGTCGCTGGTGAGCACCTCACACTCCTTGAGCAGGTTCGGATACTGCTGCTGGGAGTTGTTGTTGCGCGTGGGGCCACCCGCCTTCACGGCGTTGCCCGCGACGGACCTCGAACATCCGGTCAACACCAGTAACGCCGCGATCAAGACGGCTACCACGGGGCGGACGTTTCTTCTGGTCATTTGGAGTTCGCAATCGACTGACGCGCCAATTCTTTGGCTATGTCGCATGGCGGCGGAAACGGCTTTTGGCTGAAGCTGATCGACCACTCGATGAAGTCGTCCTGAAATTGGATGCCCACCTCGCATAGCGAGTCACCGAGGTTCGGTTCGTTTCCTATCGCGATGAAGCCGCCGTGTCCGTTGATGTTGATGTCATCGACGCTGGCGCGCGAGAGTTCCTCGGTCTTGCGCTCGCGTCCGATCGGGCTGCCGCGATACCAGGAGAAGGAGAAGTGCGGACCGAGGATGCCGCCGCCCGCCAGCCATTGGCAGCCGACGGAGTTCCGGGCCGTGTTGATCAGCCCGGTTACCTTGGTCAGCTCGGCCACCGTCTGATCGCTGATGCCGCCGCACTGGGGGAACATCGGCCCGTGGTGTCCCTCCGAATTCCCCGGCGCTGTCGACGACGTCGCCCCCGGTTTGTTGCCGCCCGAATCGGAGCAGGCCGCAACCGCGGGAACCAAGATCGCCAAGGCTAATGCCGCACCGGCCAGCGCCCTCGAGTTACGCCGCACCGCTACCCTGCTTCTGCTCAGCCTGCTGCCGGTCCACACGATGCACTGTAGCGGCAGCTCAGCGGGTCAACCACCGACGCGCCTGAGCAGGCGTTTCAGTCGCCCCCACGCGGGTTGGGCCATCCGGCGGCTGCTGCCCACCGCGGGACGCGCCGTATGCGACCCTTACGAAATGCTCCTGGCACTGCTGCGCCAGTACATCCAGCCGTACCGGCGGCTGGTCGCAGTGCTGATGGCGCTCCAGCTGACCAGCACGCTGGCCTCGCTGTACCTGCCGACGGTCAACGCCGCAATCATCGACGAGGGCGTCGCCAAGGGCGACACGGCCACCATCGTCCGGCTCGGCATGGTGATGCTTTCGGTCACCGGGTTGCAGGCGTTGTGCGCGGTCGCGGCGGTGTACTTCGGCTCGCGAACCGGGATGGGCTTCGGCCGCGACCTGCGTGCCGCGATGTTCAACCACATCACCACCTTCTCCGAGCATGAGACCGCCCGCTTCGGCGCACCCACGCTGTTGACGCGCAGCACCAACGACGTCCGCCAGATTCAGTACTTGGTTCAGATATCGAGCACCGTGCTGGTCACCGCGCCCATCATGTGCATCGGCGGAATCTTCATGGCCATCCACCAAGAGGCGGCGCTGACCTGGCTGCTGCTGGTGAGCGTTCCCATCATGGCCGTGGCCAACTACTGGGTGATGTCGCACATGCTGCCCCTGTTCCGCCGGATGCAAGGCCTGATCGACGGCATCAATCGGGTAATGCGCGACCAGCTTTCCGGCGTCCGGGTCGTGCGGGCGTTCGCCCGCGAGGCCTACGAGCGCGACCGATTCGCCCGCGCCAATGCCGCCCTGTCGAACACCGCGCTGACCGCCGGCAATTGGCAGGCGGTGATGCTGCCGGTGACCACGCTGACCGTCAACGTTTCCAGCGTCGCGCTGATCTGGTTCGGTGGGCTGCGCATCGATCGTGGCCAAATGCAGGTCGGCTCGCTGACCGCCTTTCTGGCCTACTTCACCCAGATCCTCATGGCGGTGTTGATGGCGACCATGACGCTGGTGGTGCTGCCGCGAGCGTCCGTGTGCGCCGAACGGATCACCGAGGTGCTCGCCACCCAGGCCGCGGTCACCGACCCGCCGCGGCCGGTGTTTCCGGGCGGCGGGATCACCGGGGTGGTGCGCGTGGCGGGTGCGACGTTCACCTATCCGGGCGCCGACAGCCCGGTGCTGCAGGACATTTCGTTGACGGCACGGCCCGGCACCACCACGGCCATCGTCGGTAGCACCGGTTCGGGAAAGTCGACGCTGGTGTCGCTGATCTGCCGGCTCTACGACGTGACCGGCGGCGCCGTCCTCGTCGACGATGTCGATGTCCGCGATTACCACACAGAGCGGCTCTGGTCCGCGATCGGGCTGGTTCCCCAGCGCGGCTATCTGTTCTCCGGGACCGTGGCCGATAACCTGCGCTACGGCAAGGCGGACGCGACTGACGACGAGATGTGGGACGCGTTGCGGGTGGCCGACGCCGAAGGATTCGTCCGCGCACACGATGACGGGCTGCGAATGCGGGTGGCCCAGGGCGGAATCAACTTCTCCGGCGGCCAGCGGCAGCGACTGGCGATCGCGCGGGCGGTCATCCGCCGCCCGACCATCTACCTCTTCGACGACTCGTTCGGGGCTCTCGACGTGCACACCGACGCGCGGGTACGGGCATCGCTCCAGCAGATAGCGGGCGAGGCCACCGTCATCGTTGTCACCCAACGGGTTTCGACCGCCGCCCAGGCCGACCAGGTTATCGTCATCGACGGCGGGAAGCTGGTGGGCACCGGCACGCACGAAACGCTGCTGACCGACTGCGCCACCTACGCGGAGTTCGCCGACTCGCAGTCGGTGAGCGCCTTGCGATCGGGTCGGGTCGGGGGCGCGCCATGACCGCGGCGGCCACCCGAGGTTTGACCCCGGCCCCGGCCGGGCGGTCGCGCGACTTCTGGGGTTCGGCTGCCCGACTGGTGAAACGACTTGCGCCGCAACGCCGGCTGAGCATTGCGGTGATCATCCTGGGTATCACGGGGACGGCGATCGGAGTTGTCGTCCCGCGAATCCTCGGGCACGCCACGGATCTGCTGTTCAACGGGGTGCTCGGTCGACAGCTCCCCGCGGGCATCACCAAGGCCCAGGCCGTCGCCGCGGCCCGGGCCCGGGGCGAGGGCACCTTCGCCGACCTGCTGTCGGGGATGAATGTGGTGCCGGGCAAGGGCGTGGACTTCGGCGCGGTGGCCCGGACCTTGGCCGTGGCGCTGGGCTTGTATCTGATTTCGGCCCTGTTGATTTGGGCGCAAGCGCGGCTGCTCAACGTCACCGTGCAACGCGCCATGGTCGCGCTGCGTTCCGATGTCGAGGACAAGATCCACCGGCTGCCGTTGTCGTACTTCGATGGCCGCCAACGTGGCGAGCTGCTGAGCCGGGTCACCAACGATATCGACAATGTGCAGTCGTCGCTGTCGATGACCATCAGCCAGCTGGTGACGTCGATCCTGACCGTGGTGGCGGTACTGGCGATGATGGTGTCCATCTCGCCGCTGTTGACCCTGATCGCGGTGGCGACGGTGCCGCTGTCGTTGGTGGCGACGCGCGCGATCGCGCGGCGCGCGCAGCGGCTGTTCGTCGCGCAGTGGACGAGCATCGGTCGCCTCAACGCCCACATCGAGGAGACCTACAGTGGCTTCACGGTGGTCAAGACGTTCGGCCACCAGGCCGCGGCTCGCAAGCAATTCCGCGATTGCAACGACGACGTTTATCACGCCAGTTTCGGCGCCCAAATGTTCTCCGGCCTGGTGGCACCGGCGACCGCATTCATCGGCAACCTCGGCTACGTGGCGGTCGCCGTGGTGGGCGGCCTGCAGGTGGCCACCGGCCACATCACTCTCGGAGGTATCCAGGCCTTCATCCAATATGTCCGGCAGTTCAACGCCCCGCTTAGCCAGGTGGCCGGGATGTACAACACCCTGCAGTCCGGGGTGGCCAGCGCTGAGCGGGTGTTCGATCTGCTCGACGAGCCCGAGGAATCGCCGGACCCCGAGCCCGCTCTGCCGGGGCTCGACGGACGCCCGGCCGGGCGGGTGGAGTTCCAGCACGTGAGCTTCGGTTACCACCCGAACGCCCCGGTGATCCACGACCTGTCGATGGTGGCCGAGCCGGGTAGCACCGTGGCGATCGTCGGGCCCACCGGAGCCGGCAAGACCACTCTGGTGAACCTGCTCATGCGGTTCTACGACGTCGATTCCGGCCGGATCCTGGTCGACGGGATCGACATCACCACGGTGAACAGGCAGGCGCTCCGGTCGCGAATCGGCATGGTCTTGCAGGACACCTGGCTCTTCGACGGGACGATCGCTGAGAACATCGCCTACGGGCGGCCCGAGGCCAGTGCGGACGAGGTGGTGCAGGCCGCCAAGGCGGCTTATGTCGACCGGTTTGTACACACCCTGCCAGCCGGCTACCAGACGCGCGTCAGCGGCGGGGGCGGCAATATCAGCGCCGGCGAGAAGCAGCTCATCACCATCGCGCGCGCATTTCTGGCCAGGCCGCGGCTACTGATCCTGGACGAGGCGACCAGCTCGGTCGACACCCGCACCGAAGCGCTCATCGCCCGGGCCATGTCTGAGCTTCGCCGGGATCGAACGAGCTTCATTATCGCGCACCGCCTTTCGACGATCCGCGACGCCGACCGCATCGTGGTGGTCGAGGCGGGCCGCATCGTCGAACAAGGCAGCCACGCCGAGCTGTTGGCCCGCCAAGGCGCCTACTACGCCATGACGCGGGCGTAGCGCAACATCCCGCCGCGTGGCCTGGCCGCAATCGCGTCGCGGGGAACGCATTTCACTCCCGGTGCCAAAAGTTAGTGTCACTGCGTCGGCTCCGTGGGGGTTGCAGCAGAATGGCAACGGTAGTGACCGGAAGGACCGATAGGCGATGGTGGACAAGCGTCTCGAACTCGGCCTGCTCGGACCGCTGGAGATGAGCGTCGACGGCACGCTGGTGCCCCTGGGCACCCCCAAACAGCGGGCGGTGCTGGCCATGCTGCTGATGAACCGCAACAGTCCGGTGGGGGTGGACCGGCTCATCACGGCTCTGTGGGACGACGAGCCGCCGTCGGGGGCACGCGCCAGCATTCATTCCTACGTGTCCAACCTGCGTAAGCTGCTCAGCGGCGCCGGCATCGACCCGCGGGCGGTGTTGGCCGCGGCGCCTCCCGGATACCGGCTCAACATCGCCGAAAACGATTGCGATCTGGGGCGGTTCATCGCCGAGAAGACGGCGGGCGTGCATGCCGCCGCCACGGGCAGATTCGAAGAGGCCGGCCAGCACTTGGCGGCGGCATTGGCGCAGTGGCGCGGGCCGGTGCTCGAGGACCTGCGCGAGTTCCAATTCGTCGACACCTTCGCCACTTCCCTTGTCGAGGAAAAGATCCTGGTCCATGGCGCAAAGGCGGAGGCCGAAATTGCTTGCGGGCGTGCGTTCGCCGTGATCACCGAGCTGGAGACGCTGACCGCGGAACATCCCTACCGCGAGCCGCTGTGGGCCCAGTTGATCACGGCATACTATCTGACCGACCGCCAATCTGACGCGTTGGCCGCCTACCGCCGCGTCAAAACCACTCTCGCGGACGACCTGGGGATCGATCCGGGACCGACACTGCGGTCGCTCAATGAGCAGATCCTGCGGCAGGAACCGCTAGACGTGAAGCGAACCGCCAAGACCGCCGCCGTCGATACGGTCACGGTCCTCGAACAGCACACCATGGTGTCCGGCCAGCAGGCCATCGCGTATCTGCACGAGATCTCGGGACGCAGCTATCCGCTGCGAGCGGCGGCGACCCGGATCGGGCGGCTCAGCGACAACGACATCGTCCTCGACAGCCCCAAAGTCAGCCGCCACCATGCGGTCATCGTCGACACGGGCACCAGCTTCATCATCAACGACCTCCGCTCTTCCAACGGGGTGCACGTGCAGCATGAGCGAATCCGCTCCGCCGCCACGCTGCGCGACGGCGACCACGTCCGCATCTGCGACCACGAATTCACGTTTCAGATCGCCACGGACGGCGAGAGCACACCGGGCTAATCGGTTGATTGTCATGCGTCGGGCTGGGCGGGGGCTTACGGTCATGGTTGCTGGGCCAGGGGGTTGCGGCTGACCCGTGTGCCCGGCGATTGTTGGGTTGTCGACGGTGTGGTGGCTGGGTGAAGGATCGGCGATGAGTGATGAGCAGGCCTCGCGGGCGGGGACGGAATTTGGGCCTTATCACCTAAAGCGGCTGCTGGGCCGGGGTGGGATGGGGGAGGTTTACGAGGCCGAGCACACCGTCAAGGAGTGGACGGTGGCGGTCAAGCTGCTCTCGGAGACGTTCAGCAGGGACCCGGTCTTTCGCGAGCGGATGAAACGTGAAGCCCGCACCGCCGGTCGTTTGCAGGAGCCGCACGTGGTGCCCATTCACGACTACGGCGAAATCGATGGGCAGATGTTCTTGGAGATGCGCCTGATCGAGGGCACCGACCTAGACAGCGTGCTCAAACGCTTTGGCCCGCTGGCCCCGCCGCGCGCGGTGGCCATCATCACCCAGATCGCCTCGGCGCTCGATGCCGCCCATGCCGCGGGAGTGATGCATCGCGACGTCAAACCGCAGAACATCCTGGTCACTCGCGACGACTTCGCCTACCTGGTCGACTTCGGCATCGCCAGCGCCACCACCGACGAGAAGCTCACCCAGTTGGGCACCGCGGTCGGCACCTGGAAATACATGGCGCCCGAACGCTTTTCCAATGCCGAAGTCACTTACCGCGCCGACATCTACGCGCTGGCCTGCGTGCTCTACGAATGCCTCACCGGCTCGCCGCCCTACACATCCAGCAGCGCGGGCGCACTGGTTACCGCCCACACCATGAACCCCATCCCCCAGCCCACCGCGGTGCGCCCGGGCATCCCCAAGGGCTTCGACGCGGTAGTCACCCGCGGGATGGCCAAGAAACCCGAGGACCGCTACGCCAGCGCCGGCGACCTGGCCCTGGCCGCCCACGACGCGCTCAGCGACCCCGACCAGGACCACGCCGCCACCATCTTGCGCCGCAGCCAAGAAGCCACCCTGCCGGGCACCGTGATGGTGCCTCCCCCGCCGCCGCGTCCGGCGGCCAACACCCCGCCACCGTCGCCGGGCCAGAATGCACCGACACCCACCCCGGCGCTCGGCTCGACTCCGGTTCCCGGGCAAAGCGCTCCGCCCTGGCGGCCCGACAGTGGGCCCATTCCGGCCGCCGCCCAGCCCCCGGTCACGCCGCCCTATTACCAAGCCGCCAACGCCAATTGGGGCAGTGCACCACAACAATTCGGCGGCCCACCCGCCTGGAACCAACCCCCACCGAAACGACGCAACCCCTGGCCCATCGTCGCCGCCGTCGCCGCGCTGGTGATCGTCGTGGTCCTGGCTGCCGTGGGCATCGCGATATTCATGGGAGGCGACGACAGCAACCCGCAGGCGAACCGCACGTCGACGACGACCACCACCAGGACCGTCCCCACCACCACGACAACTACTCGGCCCGCCAACCCGCAGGGCAAGCTGCTGGGCATGCTGCCCGCCGGGTATCCCAGTGGCGCTTGCACGCCCGCGACCCCGAAGTCCAACAGCATTTGGGTGAATGCGCTGGCCATGGTCGACTGCGACCAGAACACCAATCAGGGTGGCCCATCCCGCGCGGTCTACGGCCTGTTCGCCAACACGGACCTGCTCAAGAAGGCGTTCGACGACGACGTGGCCGCCGTGCAGCTGATGAATTGCCCCGGAGCCGGCACGTCACCGGATGGCTGGCACCACGACAGCACGCCGTCGGTGACCGCGGGCATGATCGCTTGCGGCACCTATAAAAACCACCCCAACGTGATATGGACCAACGAGGCGAAACTCATGCTCTGTGACGTCTACGGGGATCCCCCGGCCATCGAGGACCTGCATACCTGGTGGACCAATTACGGTGGCTGATCGGATCCAAACCTTTAGCCGCACTGTGACTTTGAATTACGACTGAAGGTCGGGGCCCTCGGCGCGCAGATCGTCGACCGCCGACATGGCGCTACGCAACTTGGCCAACCATTCCTCGGCATGTTCGCCGACGAGCTTGACCGACCACGCGAGCGCGTCCGCGCGGGACCGCGCGACGCCGGCGTCGACCAATGTGTCGAGCACCTGACGCTCCGGTTGCTTCAAGCGCGTCATCACAGGTACTGCGATGTGAGTGAAGAGGATTCGCTCCGCGCCGGTGCTGGAGCCGATCTCGACGCCCCAGGAAACCTTGCGGCCGTAGCGATCCTGCGCCTCGTCGGCGATGCGCATTCGCTCCGAACGGGTTTCCTCGCGGAAGCGCGACGCGCGCCCTTCCGCGCGGGCCTCGGTCTCTTTCTCCGAGCCCTGCGGTTCGGGCAGTCTCCCGATGACCGTGATCTCTTCGCGGTCGACGATGACCGTCGGGTCGCCGTCGAACCAGCTTTCGGGCAGGCGCCCGGCGAACCATTCGGCGGCGTCGCTCGCGTCGGGTTGCTGTGCCTGCTGCCAGCCGCCGGGGCGGCCGTAGCGCCGGCCGTGCGTGTGGTGAGATTTCATAATTACATGATTACATCGTTACAGCCGCAATGGAATGGCGTTCACCGCCGGCGAACGCAGCCCCGCACCGGCCCGCGCGCAGAAGGCGCGTCGGGTGCGGAAAACCCGTTGATATGGGCAGTTCAAAGTTGTATTTTTGGTAGCGAAGCAGGCCCGGAAACGACCAATTCCCAAGCGCCGGATGTCAGGGTAGAAAACCGGCCGCGTAGGACCCGCGCATGACGGAGCCCAACGCCCCCTAGCGTCGTCCGGGCCTGCCCATGTCCGCAGGATTTCCCCGGTCAGTTGCCGCCAGAACCGACCCCGCGGCGGATCCGGAAGAGCTTGACCTCGTTCTTGATGCCCTTGAGGCGGCGCGCACCGGCGAACGACGCATCGAATCGGCCGGCGTCGCCGATCGTCTCCCAGACCGAGTCCGCCGCCAGCACCGTGCCCGGGCGCGCCACACTGGTGACCCGGCTCGCGACGTTGACCGGGCTGCCGAACCAGTCTCCCGCCCGGCTCACCGCCATGCCGGAGGCCACCCCCGCTCTCAGCCGCGGGAAGTCGGCGTCGGTGTCGACGGCGTCCACGAGCTTCACCACCACGTCGAGCATGGGCAGCGGATCGGGGCAGACGAACATGACCGCGTCGCCGATCGTCTTGATGAACCGCACGGGCGGGACGGTGACGTCTCGGGCCAGGACCGCCAGCCGGTTGGCCAGATGACCCAGCTCCTCCGCCGACACCGCTTCGCCGATCCGGGTGAAGCCGACGAGGTCGGCGAAGGCCACCGTGATCTGACGCGCTCCCGGCAGCGGCTGGCCGGCGGCGCGCTCGGCGGCGTTGACCGCTTCGGTCTCCATCATGTGGCGCAGCTGCATGAACATCATGTGCCGCAGCAGCGGGCCGAGTTCGGGCGCGATTTGGCTGACTAATGCCTTTGACGCCTTGGCGATTTCCAGTTCGGTTGCCCCCGGCCGCATGATCGCCGAAAGCGCGGAGTAGCGCATGACCTCGGCGGCCCGGGACAGGCCTTCCGCGAGCACCCGGACCACCAGCACCACCTGCTCGGGATCCAGGCCCAGCTCGACGAAACGCCGGGCGTAGGCGGCGGCTTCACCGTCGGCGCGCATGTGCACGACGGCATCGGGGTCCTCGATTCGGGCCAGACCGATGGCGCGTTGCAACTGCTGCAGAAGGTCCAGTTCGATGCCGTGGGTCTCGCTGATCTCTCGGGCGGACACGTAACTGCCGTCGTCACCGATGAGGTGGCGGGTGGCCAGCAGCAGCGGCGGATTGGTCGTCCTGATCTCCTCGGCGGTGATGCCCTGCTCGAGCAGCCACTCCACCAATTCGGCCCGTTCGGCGCGTGCGCTGCCCTCGAGTCCGTCGAGTAGGTCCTCGTCCACTTCGTCAACGTACAACGGGCGCCGATCGCGAGCCATGATGGAAAACGATGAGCACACCTCTGCTGCGGGGATTTCCGCCGATCGTCGATGAGCACGCGAGTGTGCTGATCCTGGGGTCATTTCCCAGCGCACAATCCCTGGCAGTCGGTCAGTACTACGGCAATCCCCGAAATGCGTTCTGGCCGATCACCGGCGAGCTGTTCGGGTTCGACGCGACGGCGCCGTACGAAGCACGGCTGGTCGCGCTGCAAACGGCGGGCGTGGCCCTCTGGGACGTCTTGCGCGCATGTCGCCGCGCCGGCAGCGCGGATGCGGCAATCGAGCCGAAAAGCCTGGCGGTCAACGACTTCGATGGACTGTTCGCGCGGTACCCAACGATCGCGCGGGTCTACTTCAACGGCGCCAAGGCTGCGGAGCTGTACCGCAGGCTCGCCGAGGCCGACGAGCGGGTCGAGTACCGGCGGCTACCGTCGACGAGCCCGGCAAACGCCATCCGACCGGGCGCCAAGCTGGCCGCGTGGCGCGAGATCACGTCGATCGCGAGCGCGGCGAAGCCGGGCGAAGCGGGTCGGCGCAATAGATGAGGCGCTCTTTATGACACCGGCGGTTGCCGGTGTGCCCACGGCCTGGCGGATTCGATCTGCGCGGCCAGCGACAACAGCGTCGCTTCGTCGTACGGCCTGCCCACCAGCTGCACGGCGATCGGCAGACCGTCACCGTCGAAGTCCCACGGCACGGCCGCCGCAGGCTGTCCGGTCAGGTTCCAGACCTGCTGGTAGGGCACCTGTTGCGCCACCGCCAGCAGCGTCCATACCGCGCCGCGGCGCTGGTAGGCGCCGATGCGAGACGGGCCCGTCGCGTTGCCGGGCGTGACGACGACATCGACGTCGTCGAAGATCGCTTGGATCCGGGCGGCCGCTGCCGGCTCCGCGTCGCGAAGGGCGGTCATTCGGCGGTCCGAGAAAAACGAACCGGCGCGCGCCAGGTTGCGGGTGCGCGCTTCGAGACGTTCGGGGTAAGCGAGCGAATCGGCGTCGTCACTGATACCGCGCAGGTAGCGGGGCAGGTAATTGGTCATGATGGCCGACGGCGGATAGTCGGGGTCGGCGGTGATCACGTCATGACCGAGATCGCGGAGCAACGCGCCGGCCTGTTCTACCGCCGTGAGCTGATGCTTGCCGATCCTGACGGGCAGCGGCGTTGGCGACTTGGTGCTCAAGGCAATTCGCAGCTTGCCGGGGTGACGCGTCGCCGCGGCCGCGAACTCGCCCTCGGGCCCCGGCACGGTCGACGTCGCATCGAGGAAAAGCGCCGCGTCCAGGACCGACCGGGCGAGCGGGCCGTTGACACTCAGCCCGTACCACGCATCGTCGTGCGGCTCCAACGACACTCGATCCCGTTGTGGTTTGACGCCGAACAGTCCGCACCAGATCGCCGGGATGCGAATCGACCCGCCACCGTCGGACCCCAGCGCCAGCGGAGCGAGTCCGGCGGCCACCGCGGCGGCGCTGCCGCCACTGCTGCCGCCTGGAGTTCGCCTGGGATTCCATGGGTTGCGGGTCGCACCGAACGTCAGCGATTCGGTGTAGGGAAACATCATCAGCTCGGGCACATTGGTCTTGCCGAGGATGACGGCGCCCGCGGCGCGTAGCCGGCGGACCACCTCCGCGTCGGAGGTCGCGGCGGGGCGGTGTCCGCCGCTGCCATAGGTCGTCACCTCGCCGGCGACGTCGACATCGTCTTTGATCGCGATCGGCACCCCGAGCAGCGGGAGCCGCTCGCCGGCGTCGAGGCGGTCCTGCGCGACGGCGGCCTCGTAACGCGCGCTGTCCGAGAGCACCACGCGATAGCAGCGCAGCTGGCTGTCCAGCCGCGCGATCCGTTCCAGGTAGATTTCGAGCAGCTCGGGCGCGGTCAGTTCGCCGTCGGCCAGCATTCGTGCCTGAGCCGCCGCGCCGGCAAAGGCCACGTCGCGAGCGTCCACTGCGGCAGCGTATCCCCCGCACCGGGCCGGCCAGTACCGTGGGCGACATGCCCTGCGTGTTCTGTGCGATCGTCGCCGGCGAGGCCCCGGCCATCCGGATCCATGAAGACGACGACTACCTGGCGATCCTCGACATCCGCCCGTTCACCCGCGGCCACACCCTGGTGATCCCCAAGAGGCACAGCGTGGATCTCACCGACACGCCGCCGGAGACGCTGGCTGGGCTGGTCACCATCGGCCAACGGATCGCCCGCGCCGCCCGCGCGACGGAGTTGGCCGACGCGACCAACATCGCGATCAACGACGGCAGCGCCGCCTTTCAGACGGTGTTCCACATCCACCTACACGTGCTGCCCCGGCGCAACGGCGACAAACTGTCGGTCGCCAAGGGAATGTTGCTGCGGCGCGACCCCGACCGGGACGCCACCGCGGAAATCCTGCGCTCGGCTCTGGCCCGCATCGACGCCAGCCAGTAATACTGGGCGGATGGCACTTCCGTCCTGGGTCGAGCAGCGGTTGCTGCCTCAGGTCCTGCGCGTACACGACACCGTCTATCGCAGGACGAACGGCTGGATCGGTCATCGCATGCTGCTGATACCCAGCCTGCTGCTCCATACCGTGGGCGCCAAGACGGGCCAGGCGCGAACAGCGGCGCTCACCTATGCCCGGGACGGCGACGACTACCTGATCGTCGCTTCCAAGGGCGGCGACCCGCGCGCGCCCGGCTGGTATCACAACCTGCGCAAGCATCCGGACGTGGAGATCAACGTCGGGCCAAAGCGTTTGGCGATGACCGCCCGCGCGGTGCTGCCGGACGATCCCGACTACGCCCGGCTGTGGCAGATCGTCAACAAGAACAACGGCAACCGGTACACGGCCTACCAGCAGAAGACCTCGCGACCGATTCCCGTCGTGGTACTCGCGCGACGTCGACCCTGAACCTGACGCGGAGGTTTATTCTCCACTAGCGCGCGGTGAATTACTCGATGGCTCACCAAACGGCGCGGGATCGGCTGGAGCGGGTATGAGTCCGTGGGCGGGAAACCCTTGGCGGCGATTCAGGCTGCCCCCGCGGCTCGGTTGGCTCTTCGTCGGTGCATACGGTTTGGCGGCCGCCCTGGTGGTGGCTTCCTCGATCGGCGGCTGGGAGGGCGCCTACGCAACCCGACCGGTCGACGAAATCGCCCTGGCGGTGTGCCTGCTGTTCGGGGCGGGGTGTGCCGGCTACGCGGCCCGGTCGGCGGCCGGTCGGCAAAGGGCCGGGTGGCTGGCAATGGTGACGGCCCAGCTGGGCTGGGCGGCGGGCGAGGTCATCTGGGCCGTGTACGACGTGCGTCCGGGACTGGCCCACGCCACCCATCCCGCCGCCGCGGAGATCGTGCTGTTGCTATGGCCGTTCGGCGCGTACGCATCGCTGGTGCTGTTGTCGCGCTTCTCGCGGCAAAGCCCGCGGCGACTGGTGCTGGACGGCCTCATCGTGGCGACGTCGCTGTTCGTGGTGTCGTGGGTCTTCGTCCTCGAGAAACAACTGCGCGAGGACAGCGGTTCGCAGGCGACGACGATCGCCGAAGTCTTCAACGACGTCCTCCTGCTGACGACCTCGATCCTGATGCTGTCCCGGGTTCGTCGCGGCGACCCGCCGAGCCGCAACCTGCTGGCCGGGGGCGTGACGACGATCAGCATTGCCGACATCACGATGGTGTTCAAGAGCGGGATCGGCAGCTACCAGGTCAGCGATCTCGTGGACCTCGGCAGAGTGGGCGGACTCGCCATGATCGCGCTCGCCGCGCTGTCGAGCGTCTACGAGGTGCCGGTGCCGGGGGCGCGTGACGACGAAATACGGTCGCGCACCCGGCTGTGGCTGCCGTACCTGCCGCTGCTGGTGGCCGCCGCAGTCGGGCTGACCCGCGCGGTCAGGTTGATGGCGCACGGACCTCTGCTGATCGCGCTGGGGATCCTGGTGGCCGCGGTGCTCGTCCGGCAGTTCGTCATGCTGATGGAGAACCAGAGGTTGTTGTCCGAGGTGGCGCGGGAAGCGTTCCGTGACAGCCTGACGGGGCTGGCCAATCGGGCCTACTTCCTCGATCGGCTCGAGCAGGCCGTCGCCCGGCGAAGCTGCGAAATTTCGCCCATTGCGGTGTTGTGCCTCGACCTCGACAATTTCAAATCGGTCAACGACGCCCTCGGCCACCCTGCCGGTGACGAATTGCTGATCCGGGTCGCCGGGCGGCTCACCGCCGCCTTGGACGACAGGTGCGTCACCGCTCGCCTCGGTGGTGATGAGTTCGCAGTGCTCATCGAGGGGTCCATCGAAGAATCACAAGGAGCGGCGCGGCGGGTTCTCGAGGCGTTCAACGCCCCGATTCTGGTCGATGGCGTTCCGATACCGGTCCGACCGAGTGTCGGTTACACGGTCGCCACCGCCTCGTCGGAGTGCAGCGTCGAGCAGCTCCTCAGGCATGCAGACCTGGCCATGTACACCGCTAAACGCGAAGGCGGCCAATGCATTCGGAGCTTCGTGCCGGATCTGTCCCTCTCGTTCTCGACCGCGCAGCCGGCGGGGCCCATCCCGGCGGCAGTAAAGGTCGCCAAGCCGGGCGCCGCACCGATGTTCAGGCGCGCCGCTGACGTAGGGACGTCACGGCCGGTGCAACCGCAGGAAGGTATCGACGGCGTCCGGTGGCCCCCGACAGCCATCCGGATTGCATTGGCCCTCTTGATCATTGGCGTGGTCGCGTTCACTGCGACCAGCGCCCTCTACCCGAACGCCAGCCACAGCGTCTTCTTCGCCAAATCCCTGTACTCGGCGTTGAACCTGCTGGCGGCCGGGCTGATTGCCGTGCGCGCGTGCCGCCTCAAGGCCGACCGCATTGCGTGGTCTTTGATCGCGGCGGGCATGACGTTGTCGGCGCTAGGTGACGTCGCCTATGCCTTATGGGTCCCGAACGCCCAGTCGCCCTCGGTTGCCGATCCCGAATACCTGGCTTTCTATCCGCTCGTCTATGCCGGGATTCTGCTGCTGATGCGATCGCGCCTCAAGCGGGTGCCGATGCCCATCCGCCTCGATTCCCTGGTGTGCGCGTTGGCCGTCGCCGCACTGGCCGCGGCGCTGCGGGCCGGGCCCATGCATGGCGCCGCCGCACGGACACCCGCCACCGTGCTGGTGGGTCTGGTCTACCCGTGGGGCGATCTGGTCCTGCTGGCGCTGGCCGTCGGCATGCTGCCAATCCTCGGTTGGCGCAGCGAATTTCGCTGGGGTTTTCTGGTGGTCGGGCTGGTTGGCTTCGCGGTCGCCGACACGGCCTACCTCTTTCAAACCTCGGCGGGCTCATACCGGGTCGGCACCACGCTGGACGCGCTCTGGCCGGCTTCGTCGCTGCTGGTGGCGATGGCCAGCTGGGCGCGTGGGTCGTCGGCGGCGCCGGCGGCACGGCGTGGACTCGCCTCCTACGCGGTTCCGGTGACCTGCACCGTCGTAGCACTGGGCGTCACCATCCTGGGGCACGATTCGCGGCTCGCGTCGACGCTCGCCGCGCTGAGCCTCGTTGCGGTCGCCGCCCGATTCTCGGTGACCTTCCGGGATATCAGCATGCTGGCCGAAAGCCACCAGCAGGCCATGACGGACGAATTGACCACCCTGCCCAATCGGCGATCACTCGCGACGGCGCTGACCGAGCTGTCGGCTTCCGCGTCACCCGTCGGGACGTCGTCGCGTCGTTCGCTGCTCTTGCTGAATCTGCATAAGCTGCGCGAGATCAACGACTCCGTCGGTCGCCACTTCGGTGATGAGCTGGTGTGGCACATCGCAAACCGACTGGCGCACAGCGTTCGTCGCGATGACCTGCTTGCGCGCGTGAGCGACGAAGAATTCGCCATCCTGCTCGGTGAGGGATCGGATCTGGTCGCCGCACGCGCCCAGGCGGGGCGGTTGCTCGAAGGCGTCAGCATCCCATTCGAACTCGACGCCATCAGCGTGCAGATCGATGCTTGCATCGCCATCGCGCTCTACCCCGATCACTGCGACCATCCGCAGGAGCTGTTGAATCGCGCCGAGGCGGCGATCCCGCACGCCAAGTCCGCCCTCAGCAGGATCGCGGTGTACGAGTCCGCCTTTGAGATTGACCGTGATCACGACCCCAACCTCGTCGGGGAGTTGCGGGCCGCGCTGATCGATGGCGACCAGTTGACGGTGCACTACCAGCCCAAGGTGAACGCGAGTGACGGAAACGTCCACAGCGTCGAGGCGTTGCTGCGCTGGCGACATCCCACCCGCGGGTTGCTGCTGCCAGAGGAATTCCTTCCGGCCGCGGAGCGGGCCGGCTTGATGCGCACGATCGCCAATCGCACCATCAACCTCACGCTCGAGCAAGTTCGGTCCTGGCGCGACCAGGGCATTCCGCTGACAGTCGCGGTGAACCTGTCGACGACGAACCTGCTCGACCTCGACCTCGCCGTCACCATCGAGCGGCTGCTGCGGGTCCACGGCCTACCCCCCGAAGCGCTGATCGTCGAGATCACCGAGAGCGCCCTCGTCGATTCGGAGCGCTCCCGCAACACCGTCGCCGCCCTGCAGCTTCTCGGCGTTCGGATCTCGCTGGACGACTACGGCACCGGATGGTCGTCTCTGGCGCGCCTGCAGGATGTCTCGGTCGACGAACTCAAACTCGACCGAAGGTTCGTAGCGCGGCTGGCCCAGGACCCGCGGTCGGTTGCCATTGTGCAGTCCACCGTGGACTTGGCCCAGAACCTGGGCGCCGACCTGGTCGCCGAGGGGGTCGAAGACGAGGTCACCCTGAGCGCGCTGCGGCGCTACGGCTGCACCATCACCCAAGGGTTCGTGCACAGCGCGCCGTTGCCGCCGGACGAACTGCAACGCTGGATCACAACCCGGAGCGCGATCGCGGGCATCGAATCCGAACGATCGGCTATGACGGACGGTTAAAACAACTCCTTGGCCAGCAATTCCAGCGTCAGCACCCGTGCCGGAGCGGTGGCCGGGTCGATGCCGCGGCGAGCCGAGGCGACCGGGTGCACCATCACCTCGTCGACGTCGAACCGCTGCGCAAGCGCTCGCAACTGGTCGGCGGCCTCGGCCGGTGTACCGAGGACCGCTCGTTGCAGCCCGCTCTCCACGATGCGCTCCTGCTGCGGCGTCAGCTCGGCGTCTTGGGCTTCCTCAACCAGGGGCACCGGGCCCAGGGGCTGTCCGGTGCGCAGCTTCGCCATGATCTGTAGGTTGGGCAGCATCAATGCCGTTGCCTCGTCGCGTGTTTCGGCCACCGCGGCGTTCACGGTCAGGAACGTCAGCGGTTCGGGGGTTAGGGGGCTGGGCCTGAATCGGGAGCGATAGAGCTCGAGCGCCTCTTCGGTTCCGCTGCCCGAGAAGTGATGCGCGAAGACGTACGGCAGCCCCTTGGCGGCGGCCAGATGCGCCGAGTACATCGACGAGCCCAGTAGCCACAAGCGTGGCTCACCGGCCGCCGCCGGAGTCGCCTTGAGGCGATAGTCCCCCGAGCGCAGCGGTACCACCACGCCGCGCGCGCTCATCAGCGCCGCCACGTCGTCGAGGTACTCCGGAAAGTTTTCGATGTCACGGTCGTCCCGGCCGCCGCGCAGCGCGTAGGAGGTCACCGGGTCGGACCCGGGCGCCCGACCGATGCCCAGGTCGATGCGGCCCGGGGCGGCGGCCTCCAGCAGCGCGAACTGCTCGGCCACCGCCAGCGGCGCGTGATTGGGCAGCATCACACCGCCGGACCCCAGCCGCACCTGCGTGGTCTGCGCGGCCAGATAGGCGATCAGGACCGGCGGGCTGGTGGCGCCGACCGACGGCATGTTGTGGTGCTCGGCGACCCAGTAGCGCGTGAAACCCAGGCGATCCGCGGCCTGTGCCAGCTGCACGGTCGCGGCGAGCGCATCGCTGGTCGTCTGGTCGGTGCGCACCGGGACGAGATCAAGGACGGAAAGACGCACGTTCGCGTCAACGTCTGATGGCGTGCGAACGTTCCCTTGCGTCAACGGTCCTTCGTATCTCAGTAGTCCTTCAGCGTGATCGAACTGACGATGCGGTCGAAGACCTCCTGCGGGATCGGCGCCCCGCCCGGAATGTTGTCAACGACAAGCCATTGGTTGCGGCTGACGTAGTCGTTGAACTCCTTGTGGTAGTTGGCGAAGCCGAGTTCGTAGTCATCACCCGCGGTGGCGAGCTCGCCGGCCAAGATGTAGGCGCCCAGGAGAGCGACGCTGGTTCCCTGGCCCGACAACGGCGAACAGCAATATCCGGCATCGCCGACCAGCGCCACCCGGCCCTTCGACCAGCGATCCATCTTGATCTGGGACATCTCGTCGAAGTAGAAATCCGGTGCGCCGCGCAGGTATTCCAGCAGTTGGGGACGCACCCACCCGTCGTCGGCCATCCGCCGCTCCAGCTCGGCGAACTGCGCCTCGGTATCGCGGTAGTCGATGCGCAGATCGGTGTCCATGAAACCCAGCATGGCCCGGGCCTCGCTGTTGTTGCGGGCGCTGTACACCCCGGCCATCGTGGAGTCCCCGTAATGCCACGTCTGCCAATAGTCCAAGTCGAGAAAATTGGGCACGGTGAAGATCGCCGCGTAAGTGCCCAGCCGCTCGATGAATTGGTCCTCGGGGCCGAACACCAATCGGCGCACGTTCGAGTGCAGTCCGTCTGCCCCGACGACCAGGTCGAAGCTGCGCGCAGGGGCACGTTCGAACGTCACATTGACGGCCGTGCCGTCGTCCTCCAAGCCGATGATGGTGTCATCGAAGATGTATTCGGCCGTCCATTGGCTTGCGCCGTACAACAATTCGACGAGGTCGTCACGCAAGAGCTCGATATCGGGGCTGTCGATGGGCCCGCCGGTGGGCGTCGACTCCGTGTCGCGGGAGAGCTCGTTGCCGTCGCGGTCGACGACGGAAGCGCCCCGAATTTGCGTCTTCCGTTTTTGGGCGGCGGCCAGCAGCCCCATGCGTTCCAGCACTCCCAGCGCCGGCCCGCGCACGTCGATCGCCTGACCGCCCGGCCGCGGCCCGGGGTGGCGCTCCACCACGGTGACCGAATAACCGTGCCGTCCAAGCCAATAAGCCGCCGTTGCACCGGCCACGCTCGCGCCGGAAATCAGAACGTCAGTCACTTGATCCCTGCCAGCCTTTTCGCGTCTCGGAAAACGTCGTCGAGCATTGCTGGTGTCAACCTACCGGTAAACATGTTTTGCTGGCTCGGGTGGTAGCAGCCGAGTAACCGCACACCAGGGGCGAATTGCGCCACCACCCCGTGGCCGAACCGCGGTTTGCGCATGGCGGACGCTCCCGGCAGGCGCAGCGCGATTTGCCAGGCGAAGCCGCCCAACGCCACGATCGTGCGCACATGCTCGGATACCAGCCGCCATTCGGCCTCCAGCCAGGACCAGCAGGTGTCGCGCTCCGCCGGCGTCGGGGCGTTGGCCGGGGGCGCGCACCGCACCGGTGCCGCGATGCGAACCCCGTTGGCCCGCAACCCATCCGCGGCATCCACGCTGGTGGGTTGGTTAACGAGCCCGGCCCGGTGCAGCGCCGCGTAAAGCTGATCGCCGGACCGGTCGCCGGTGAACATGCGTCCGGTCCGGTTGGCCCCGTGCGCGGCGGGGGCCAACCCGACGATCAACAGCCGCGGCCGCTCCGACCCCCAGCCCGGCACGGGCCGGCCCCAATACGGCTGGTCGGCGAACGCGCGGCGCTTGATGACGGCCACGTCTTCGCGCCATTCGACCAGCCGCGGGCAGGCCCGGCAGACGCTGATCAGGGCGTCGAGTTCGGGGATCGACGCGGCGTGCGGCGCGAGCGCGGCGACCTGTGCGGCGTCGGCGGCCACGGTGGTCTGCGGGGTCGCCGGATCACCCGGCCATCCGGTGCCGGGGACCACTGGGGAATCGAACGCCTGGCCGGTACGGGGGTGGAGGAGCACATGAACATCCTGCAGTCAGCCGGTAGGCGGCGGCCGAACGCCCCGAAATATTCGGTGGTCTCGCCGCAAATCAACGGCTAAATTCTGCCCGGGATATTTCATGAGCCATACGAGCCGCGGCCCGGCGCTTCTCATCTTGTCCGCCACGCTGATGGCGACGGCCGGTACCGGCATCTCGGTGATCGCGTTTCCGTGGCTGGCGTTGCAGCATCATGACCGCGCGCGCGACGCGTCGATCGTGGCCGCGGCCATGACGCTGCCACTGGTGCTGTCCACCCTGGTCGCCGGCACCGCGGTCGACTTCTTCGGGCGCCGCCGGATCTCGCTCGTTTCCGACTCGCTCTCCGGCGCGGCGGTGAGCGCCGTCCCGCTGATCACCTGGGTGTTCGGCGTCGACGCGATCAACGTCGCCGAGCTGGCCGGATTGGCCTTCTGCGCGGCGGCCTTCGACCCCGCGGGGACCACGGCGCGCCAGTCGATGCTGCCCGAGGCCGCCGCCCGCGCGGGCTGGTCGCTGGACCGCACCAACAGCCTCTACGAGGCGATCCTCAACCTCGGTTTCATGGTGGGCCCCGGCATCGGCGGCCTGATGATCGCCACGGTCGGCGGCGTCAACACCATGTGGGTCACGGCGGGTTGTTTCGGGTTGTCGTTGTTGGCGATTGGTGCGCTGCGGCTCGAAGGCACCGGCAAGCCCCACCACGCGACCCGCCGCGGCGGTTTGGTGTCCGGCATCGTCGAGGGCCTGCGGTTCGTCTGGACTCTGCGGGTGCTCCGGACGCTCGGCCTGATCGACCTGGCCGTCACCGCGTTGTACCTGCCGATGGAAAGCGTGCTCTTCCCAAAGTATTTCGCCGAGCGGGACCAGCCCGCGGAGTTGGGTTGGGCGCTGATGGCCCTCGCGGTCGGTGGCGTGGCGGGCGCGCTGGGCTATGCGGCGCTCTCGAAATACACCCGGCGGCGTACGGCCGTTCTGACGGCGACCCTGACCTTTGGCGCGGCGACGGTGGGCATCGCGTTCCTGCCGCCGCTGCCGGTGATCTTGGTGCTCTGCGCGGTGACCGGCCTGGTCTACGGGCCGATCCAGCCCATCTACAACTACGTCATGCAGACCCGCGCGCCGCATCATCTGCGCGGCAGGGTGGTCGGGGTGATGGCGGGGCTGACCTACGCCGCCGGGCCGTTGGGCCTGCTGGTGGCCGGTCCGCTCGCCGACGCCGCCGGGTTGAACGTCACCTTCCTGGCGCTCGCGGTGCCGATTCTGCTGATCGGCTTGTTGGCCATCCGGCTGCCGTCGCTGCGGGAGTTGGACTTGGAGGCAAGTCGGCAGTCGCCGCTGTGATCCGTCAGTCGCCGAGGATCTTGCGCTTTTGCTGCTCGAATTCCTCATCGGTGAGCAATCCCCGGTCTTTCAGCGCGGCCAGCCGCTCGAGCCGCTCGATCGGGTCCGCACCCTGTTGGGTCTGCGCCGCCTGCATGGCGCCGAGCGCCTGCTGCTGCATCTCGGAGCCGCGCCGCATCATTTCATCCCGGAACGCGGTCGGATCGGCAATGGCTTGGCGAATGACGTCGGCCATCGGCATACCCATGACCTGAGCGCCCGCCAGGTCGGGACGGGCCGAGGTCACGGCGTCGACCGCCACATCGGCCGTGGCGGCCGGCTGGCGGTCCATTTGGATGCGGCTGTGGTCCTTCGGGTCGTAGAGCACCGGCAGTCTCATGCCCGGACGCGGTGGGCTCAACTGAGGTAGCAGCGCGGTGAGGCTGGCCTCGAACGGCGGTTCGGCGTCCGGCGTGACCCGCAGCAGCAGTTTCCAACGAACTTCGGTGTTGCCAACCAGGTTCGGGTTGCCGATCGTGACGGAAATCGCCGACTGCTCGGCGGCGAGGACCTCCGCAAACGCACGGATGCCGACTTTGCTGAGATCTCGCCGTCCGAACATCTCTGACCCGCCTTTCGCCAGAATCGCTCAACTGTACAGCGCCCCCCGGCCCGTAGGATCGGTCCGTGACCGCTGATGTCCTGGCCGAGCTCATCGCCGGCCTGCCCGACGGCATGGTCGTCACCGACCCGACCGTGACCGAGGGCTACCGCCAGGACCGCGCCTTCGACCCGTCGGCCGGCAAACCGTTGGCCGTGGTCCGGCCGCGGCGCACCGAAGAAGTGCAAACCGTGTTGCGCTGGGCGTGTGCTCATTCGGTCCCGGTGGTGACCCGGGGCGCCGGCAGCGGCCTGTCCGGTGGGGCCACGGCACTGGACAACGGGATCGTCCTGTCGACGGAGAAGATGCGCGACATCACCGTCGACCCGGTCACCCGCACCGCGGTGTGCCAGCCGGGTCTGTTCAACGCCGAGGTCAAGAAGGCCGCCGCCGAGCACGGCCTGTGGTATCCCCCCGATCCGTCGTCGTTCGAGATCTGCAGCATCGGCGGCAACATCGCCACCAACGCCGGCGGCCTGTGCTGCGTCAAGTACGGCGTCACCACCGACTATGTGCTGGGGATGCAGGTGGTGCTGGCCGACGGCACGGCGGTCCGGCTCGGCGGCCCAAGGCTCAAGGACGTCGCGGGGCTGTCGCTGACGAAGCTTTTCGTCGGCAGCGAAGGCACCCTCGGCGTCGTCACCGAGGTAACGCTGCGCCTGGTGCCCAAGCAGAACGCGTCCAGCATCGTGGTGGCCTCTTTCGCGACGGTCGAGGCGGCCGTCGAAGCGGTGCTCGGGGTCACCGCGCGGTTGCGCCCGTCGATGCTGGAGTTCATGGATTCGGTGGCCATCAACGCCGTCGAGGACACCTTGCGCATGGACCTGGACCGGGGGGCGGCCGCGATGCTGGTGGCCGGGTCCGACGAAAGGGGGCGCGCGGGCTCAGAAGACGCTTCGGTGATGGCCGCGGTGTTCGCGGAATGTGGTGCGGCGGAGGTATTTTCGACCGACGACCCCGACGAGGGCGAGGCGTTCGTCGCTGCCCGCAGGTTCTGCATCCCCGCGGTGGAGGCGAAGGGATCGCTACTGCTCGAGGATGTCGGGGTCCCGCTCCCGGCGCTGGGCCAGCTGGTCACCGGCATCGCGGACATCGCGGCCGAGCGTGACCTGACGATCTCGGTGATCGCCCACGCCGGCGACGGCAACACCCACCCGTTGATCGTGTACGACCCCGGGGATGCCGCGATGACCGAGCGGGCCCATCTCGCGTTCGGCGAGATCATGGATTTGGCCGTCGGCCTCGGCGGGACGATCACCGGCGAGCACGGCGTCGGCCGGTTGAAGCGGCCGTGGCTGGCCGGCTACCTCGGGCCCGAGGTGATGGACCTCAACCGGCGGATCAAGCAGGCCCTGGACCCGCGGGGCATCCTCAACCCGGGCGCGGGGATCTAGGGCTTTGTATCTACTCGAGTGTGCGGCTGGCCGCACACTCGGTGCTCAGCGTGCGGCTAGGCGCACACTCGCCGGCGACCGCGTTGACATCCTGGCCTGAGTGTCGTACGAATGAGACATGTCCACGGTTATGTCTCACGATGCACCGGTCACGTTCGAGCTGGCGACCGCCGACACCTGGCGGGATCCGTGGCCGATGTACCGCGCGCTCCGCGACCAGGATCCGGTGCACCACGTCGTGCCGGCCAAGCGGCCCGACCACGACTACTACGTGCTGTCCCGGCACGCCGACGTGTGGGCCGCCGCCCGCGACCATGAGACGTTTTCCTCCGCGCAGGGATTGACTGTCAATTACGGCGACCTGGAAATGATTGGGCTGCAGGACAACCCACCGTTCGTCATGCAGGATCCGCCGGTGCACACCGAGTTTCGGAAACTCGTATCGCGCGGCTTCACGCCACGACAGGTGGAGGCGGTGGAGCCCAAGGTGCGCGAGTTCGTCGTCGAGCGCATCGAGCGGCTGCGCGCGAACGGCGGCGGCGACATCGTCACCGAGTTGTTCAAACCCCTGCCGTCGATGGTGGTCGCGCACTACCTCGGTGTCCCCGAGGAAGATCGGGCGCAATTCGATGGATGGACCGACGTGATCGTCGCGGCCAACACCGTTGAGGGCGGCGTCGCCGGTGCGCTGGAAACGGTCGGTGATGCCGTCGGGTCGATGATGGCCTACTTCACCGCCTTGATCGAGCGCCGTCGGACCGAGCCCGAAGACGACACCATCTCGCACCTGGTGGCCGCCGGCGTGGGCGCCGACGGTGATATCGCCGGCACGCTGTCGGTGCTGGCGTTCACGTTCACCATGGTCACCGGCGGCAACGACACCACCACTGGAATGCTCGGCGGCTCAATGCCTTTGCTGCATCAACGCCCCGACCAGCGCCGGCTGCTTGCCGACGATCTCGGGCTGATCCCCGACGCGGTCGAGGAGCTGCTCAGGCTGACCTCGCCGGTGCAGGGATTGGCCCGCACGACCACCCGCGACGCGACGATCGGCGACACCACCATCCCCGCCGGTCGCAAAGTTTTCCTGCTGTACGGGTCGGCCAACCGCGACGAGCGCCAATATGGTCCGGACGCCGGCGAACTCGACGTGACGCGACGCCCGCGCAACATCATGACCTTCAGCCACGGTGCGCACCACTGCCTTGGCGCGGCGGCGGCGCGCATGCAATCCCGGGTCGCCCTGACCGAACTGCTCACCCGCTGCCCGGATTTCGAGGTCGACGAGTCCGCGGTCGTCTGGTCGGGGGGAAGCTACGTGCGGCGCCCGCTGTCGGTACCGATGCGGGTGAAGCGCTGATGCCGAACGACTGGCTGGGCACGCACCGCACCGAAGCGGCCGCGGACCGGATCCTCGACGCGGCCGAGCAGCTCTATACCGAGCGCGACCAGGCGTCGATCGGCATGAACGACATCGCCAGGGCCGCCGGCTGTTCCCGCGCCACGCTGTACCGGTACTTCGAGAACCGCGAGGCGCTGCGAACCGCCTACGTACACCGCGAAACCCGTCGACTCAGCCGCGCGATCAAGGAGCGGATCGGCGGCATCGACGATCCCCGGGAACGGCTCGTCGCGAGCATCACCGCCACGCTGCGGATGGTTCGCGGCAGCCGCGCGTTGGCGTCGTGGTTCGCCATCACCCGGCCGCCGATCGGCGCCGAGGTGGCCGGGCAGTCCGAGGTGATCACCGCCCTGGCGGCCGCGTTCGTCGGCTCACTCGGGCCCGAAGATCCCGCCGTGGTGGAACGCCGGGCACGTTGGGTGGTGCGAGTGATCACTTCACTGCTGCAGTTCCCGGGCCGAGACGACGCCGACGAGCGGGCGATGATCGAAGAGTTCGTCGTGCCGATCGTGACACCGGTTCCCGCCCGGAGTTAGGCGCCCGTTTCACCAGACCGGGCCCCAACGACCCGGGCGCTCAGGTTCGCACGCGCGTGAAGCGGTGCAGCAGCCAGGCCAAGGGGATGGTCAGCGCCATCGTCGCGACGAACAGGCCCGGCATCGAACCGGTGTACACGTGGGCGCGGACGATGTACACCATGGCGAATTCCATGGTGATCAGGTGGATGAGGAAGATTTCGTAGGAGATCTCCCCCAGCCACACCATCGGCCGCGTCGCCAGCATCCGCCAGTACCAGCCCTGGTCCCCCAGGGCCAGCGGCGCCACCGCGAGCGCGGCGATCACGGCATAGAAACAAGTCTTGAACAGGGCCTCGCTCAGCGTCGCCGGCGACGTGGTGGGCGCGCCGGCGATGGGAGTCGAGACGATGAAGTAGCAGATCGTGGCGAGCGGTATGGCCACGAACGCGTACCCGCGCACGCCCATCGCCTGCAGCACGGCCAGCAGCATCCCGGCGAGGAACCAGGCCAGATAGGTGGGCAGCCAGAGCCGCGCGCCGTCGGGGAACCAGTGATCGGTGTGCACGAGGATCAGCCACGCCGGGCTGATCAGCGTCAGCGCGGCCAGCGCGCCCAGCAGCAGCCTCGGCTGCCACCGCCGCCGGCAGACGAGCACCAACAGCAGGTATGCCAGCAACGGAAGCAGCACGTAGAAGGAAGCCTCCACCGCGAGGCTCCACATCTGGGTCAGGCCCTGATGCAGGTACTTCCCCAGGTAGCCGTTGCAGTAGATCTGCGTCAGCGTCAGGTTGCGCGCCAGGCCGAGCCATGTGTGCCCGGGGTTGGGTCCCGCCTCGCGGAAGTGGTACAGCACGTAAGCGAACAGCACGGTGATGACGTAGGCCGGCATGATGCGCCGAACCCGATGCCACGCATAGCGACTCAGCGACGGTGGCGGCCCGCCGGTGGCCGCTGATTTCAACCACGGCCGGAACAGCAGGAAGCCGGAGAGCACGAAAAAGATCGGCACGCCGATCTCCATCCGGGAGCCGACCAGGCCCCAATAACCGTGGGTGTACTTGCCGGTGGTGTAGGCCGCGTGGGTGCCGACGACGAGAAGTGCGGCGACGGCACGGATTCCGGTCAGGGAGGCGACCCGGTCGACGTGGGCGGTCTGCTCGAGTCCGCCCTGGGCGTCTTGTTCTTCGGACAGGGTCATCCGGTGTGTTTCCTGCGCGGCTTTCCGCCATCCCGGCTGCGTGGCTTGGTCGCCGAACGGTCCGGCTGAAGGTTGATCAGCACTCCCGAAATGCGGGTGTGCTCGAGCTTTTTCAGGGTCGACGTCGGCAGCTTGGCCGGCAACTCCACCAGCGAGAAGTCCGGGCCGATCGCGATGTGGCCGAAATCGCTGCGATGCAGGCCGCCCTCGTTGGCGATGGCACCGACGATGGAGCCGGGGCCGATCTTGTGCCGCTTGCCCACCGCGATGCGGTAAGTGGTGAAGGGTCTGGTCTGTCTTGGCTTTTCGGGACGCTCCCGATGTTCGGTGTGCCGCTCGCGCCGCTCGCGCGGCGGCTCGGGCGACATGAGGAATTCTTCGCCATCGCGGGACTGCAGCGCCAGGGCCGCGGCTATGTCGGCCAGCGGGACATCATGCTCGCGTTCGTAGTCCTCGACCAGCTTGCGGAACAGCTCGATTCCCGGACGGCCCAGCGCGTTGGTGATGGAATCGGCGAACTTCGCCACCCGCTGGGCATTGACGTCCTCGACGGTGGGCAGCTCGGCCTCGGTGAGCGTTTGCCGAGTCGCCTTCTCGATCGCCTTGAGCAGGTGGCGCTCCCGCGGGGAGACGAACAGCAGCGCGGTCCCCGAGCGGCCGGCCCGGCCGGTGCGTCCGATGCGGTGCACGTAGGACTCGGTGTCGTGCGGGATGTCGTAGTTGAGGACGTGCGATATCCGCTCCACATCCAGCCCGCGTGCGGCCACGTCGGTGGCGACCAGGATGTCGATGCCACCGTCCTTCAGCGCGGCGACGGTCCGCTCCCGCTGGCCCTGAGGAATGTCCCCGTTGATGGCGGCCGCGGAAAAGCCTCGGGCCCTTAGTTTTTCCGCGACTTCTTCGGTAGCCTGCTTGGTGCGCACGAAGACGATCATCGCCTCGAACGGCTCGACTTCCAGCACCCGGGTCAGCGCGTCCATCTTTCGCGGACCGGCGACCTGGATGTAGCGCTGTGAAATGTTCTCCGCGGTAGCGGTTTTCGCCTTGGTGGAGACCTCGAGCGGATCGTGCAGGTACTTGGTGGTGAGCTTGCGGATCGCCGCCGGCATGGTCGCCGAGAAGAGGGCGACCTGTTTGTACTCGGGGGTGTCGGCCAAGATGCGTTCGACGTCCTCGGCGAAGCCCATGGTGAGCATCTCGTCGGCCTCGTCAAGCACCAGGTAGTCGACGTGCGACAGGTCCAGCGTCCCGCGTTCGAGATGGTCGATGACCCGGCCGGGGGTGCCGACCACCACCTGGGCGCCGCGCCGCAGCCCGGCCAGCTGAACCGTGTAGGAGGAACCGCCGTAGATCGGCAGCACGTTGATCTTCGGCAGGTGGGCCCCGTAACGGCTGAACGCCTCGGCCACCTGCAGCGCCAGCTCCCGGGTGGGGGCCAGCACCAGCGCCTGAGTCGCCCTGCTGGCGGCGTCGATCTTGGACAGGATCGGGATCGCGAACGCCGCGGTCTTGCCGGTGCCGGTCTGCGCGAGCCCGACGACGTCCGAGCCCTCCATCAGCGCCGGAATCGTCGCGGCTTGGATGCCCGTGGGTGACTCGTAGCCGACGTCGGCGATCGCCCGCAGGACCGAGGGATGGATCTGCAGGTCGGCAAACGTCGGAGAGGCAGCCTCAGGCGAGGTGTCCGGGAGGGTCATCGTCCAAGGAGTCTAGTGGTGATCGCGAGCTCAGCGGGAGCTGAGCGCTGCGGGTCACCACCATCGGGCCCCGTGGTGATCGCGAGCTCAGCGGGAGCTGAGCGCTGCGGGTCACCACCATCGGGCCCCGATCGCGAGGCCCCGTGATCATGAGCACAGCCGCGCCGGGCCCGGCCATGCCTGTCACACCTGCGCGCGCGATGACGGTACGGTGCGCGATGTGTGGTCGATACCCCGCCGTACCGAGCCACTGACCGGCTCGGCCGCTCTCGCGTTGATCGCCATGACGTTGACCGGCTGTGGTTCGGGAGACTCCACGGTCGCGAAGACGCCGCAGGCTACGACGACTACGGACACCCCGTCCATCACCGCCCCGGCTCAGCCCTCCGGCGCCGCCGCACCGCCCGGCAGCACCGCGCCGGCGGACCCATGCGCGATCAACCTCGCCTCCCCCACGATCGCGAAGGTGGTCTCTGAGCTCCCGCGCGACCCGCGCAGCCAGCAAGGCTGGAACCCCGAGCCACTGGCCGGCAACTACAACCAGTGCGCCCAGCTGTCGGCGGTGATCATCAAGGCCAATACCAACGCCGTCAATCCCACCACCCGGGCGGTGCTGTTCCATCTCGGGCAGTTCATCCCGCAGGGGGTCCCCGACACCTACGGGTTCAATGGCATCGACGCGTCGCAAACCACCGGCGACACGGTGGCGCTGACCTACCCCAGCGGCATCAACGGGTTGAACACCGATGTGCGATTCCACTGGAACGGCAACGGCGTGGAGCTGATCGGTAACGCACCGGGTCACTGAGCCTCCGTTTCCGTCAGTCCCCTCACCTACAGTTGCTGCTGTGTTCGTCACCGGCGACAGCATCGTGTACAGCGCGTCGGACCTCGCCGCCGCAGCCCGCTGCGAGTACGCCCTGTTGCGGGATTTCGACGCGAAGCTGGGCCGGGGACCCGCCGCCACGGTCGAGGATGATTTGCTCGCGCGGACCGCGGTCCTCGGGAACGAGCACGAGCGACGCGAATTGGACCGGCTACGCGAGAAGTTCGGTGATGGCGTTGCGGTCATCGGCCGCCCGGCCTACACGCTCGCCGGCCTCGCGGCGGCCGCCGAGGCAACCCGGCGCGCCATCGCCGGCGGCGCGCCCGCGGTGTATCAAGCCGCCATGTTCGACGGCCGCTTCCTCGGCTTCGCCGACTTTTTGGTGCGAGACGACGAGCACTACCGAGTGATCGACACCAAGCTGGCCCGTTCGGCCAACGTCACCGCGCTGCTCCAGCTGGCCGCCTACGCCGACGCGCTGGCCGCCTCCGGTGTGCCGGTGGCCCCCGAGGCCGAACTGCACCTGGGCGACGGGACGGCGGCGCGCTACCGCGTCCGCGACCTCGTTCCCGTCTACCGCTCCCAGCGCGCCCGATTGCAGCGGCTCCTGGACGAGCACCACGCCGGGGGCGCCGCGGTTCGCTGGGATGACGAGGGCGTGGGCGCCTGCTTGCGTTGCCCGTTGTGCACCGGGCAACTGCGGGCCACCGACGACCTGCTGCTGGTCGCCGGCATGCGAGTGGGCCAGCGGGACAAGTTGATCGACGCCGGAATCACCACGGTGTCCGAGCTCGCCCGGCACACCGGCCCGGTACCGGAGATCGCGTCCGGCACACTCGGCAAACTGACCGCCCAGGCGAGCCTTCAAGTTCGCCAACGCGAAACCGGCACACCGCTTTTCGAGATCGTCGACCCGCAGCCGCTGACGCTGCTACCCGAACCGGACCCGGGCGACCTGTTCTTCGACTTCGAGGGCGACCCGCTGTGGACCGTCGACGGACGGGAGTGGGGTTTGGAATACCTGTTCGGCGTCCTGGAAGCGGGGCCGGCCGGCGGCTTTCGCCCCTTATGGGCGCACAACCGGGTGGACGAACGCAAGGCCCTGACCGATTTCCTGGCGATGGTGGCCAAGCGCCGCAAGCGCCGTCCGAACATGCACATCTACCACTACGCGCCGTACGAGAAGACCGCGCTGCTGAAGCTCGCCGGCCGCTACGGGGCCGGCGAGGACCAGGTTGACGAATTGCTGCGCAGCGGAACGCTCGTAGACCTTTACCCGTTGGTACGCAAGAGTATTCGCGTGGGCGCGGAATCGTTCAGCCTGAAGGCGCTGGAACCGCTCTACATGGGAGCGCAGCTGCGGGCCGGCGACGTGACCACGGCCACCGGTTCGATCACCTCCTACGCGCGGTACTGCGAACTGCAGGCCGACGGCCGACGCGACGAGGCCGCCTCCGTGCTCAAGGAGATCGAGGACTACAACCACTACGACTGCCGCTCGACCCAGGAACTGCGTAACTGGTTGATGTTGCGCGCCTACGAATCCGGCGTCGTACCGGTCGGCGCCCAGCCCGTGCGGGGCGGCAACACCGTCGAGGACCACGACCAGTTGGCGGTGACCTTGTCGGGGTTCACCGGTGACCCCGCCATCGGTGAGCGCACTCCCGAGCAGACGGCGGTCGCAGTGCTGGCCGCGGCGCGCGGCTACCACCGGCGCGAGGACAAACCGTTCTGGTGGGCCCACTTTGACCGGCTGAACTTCCCCGTCGAGGAATGGGCGGACAACACCGACGTCTTCATCGCGGAGAACGCGTCGCTTGCCGTCGACTGGAACACGCCGCCCCGCGCGCGCAAGCGGCAGCGACGGGTCCGACTGCGCGGTGAGCTGGCACGCGGGGAGCTGGTGGCCGACGTCTTCGCGCTCTACGACCCGCCGGCCCCACCGGGGATGTCCGACGATCCCGACCGGCGGGCGGCCGGACGCGCCACTGTCGTCGAGGCCGACGACCCGGCGCTGCCCACCGAGGTGACCATCGTTGAGCGAGTGGGCAACGACGGCAAGCCATTCCACCAACTCCCGTTCGCGCTCACCCCGGGCCCGCCGATTCCGACGACCGCACTGCGCGAATCGATCGAAACGACGGCCACCGCCGTGGCGGCCGGCTTGCCGCAGCTACCCCGCAACGCCGTCGCCGACATCCTGCTGCGCCGCGCGCCCCGCACGCTCAGCGGGACCGCGCCGCCGCGTGGCACCGACACCGCAGCCGACATCGCCGCCGCGGTACTGGATTTGGATTCGTCGTACCTGGCAGTGCATGGACCGCCGGGCACCGGCAAAACACATACCGCCGCCCGCGTGATCCAGCGCCTGGTCACCGTCCACGGCTGGCGCGTCGGCGTGGTCGCGCAGTCGCATGCCGCGGTGGAGAACCTGTTGGACTGCGTCATCGACGCCGGGCTGGAGCCGGCGCGGGTGGCGAAGAAACGCAATGACCACAACGCCCCGCGCTGGCAGGAGATCGACGGCGGCGCTTACGCCAGTTTCATCGCTGACACCGCGGGCTGCGTGGTGGGCGGAACCGCATGGGATTTCGCCAACGCCAATCGGGTCCCGCGCGACAGCCTGGACCTGCTGGTGATCGACGAGGCGGGCCAATTCTGTCTGGCCAACACCATCGCCGTGGCGCCGGCCGCGGCGAACCTGTTGCTGCTCGGCGACCCCCAGCAGCTGCCGCAGGTCAGCCAGGGAACCCATCCCGACCCGGTTGACACGTCCGCCCTCGACTGGCTGGTGGACGGCCAGCGCACGCTGCCCGACGAACGGGGCTATTTCCTGGACCTGTCGTACCGGATGCACCCGGCGGTGTGCGCCGCGGTGTCCGCCCTGTCCTACGAGGGCAGGCTGCGTTCCCACGAGTGCACCGCCGCCCGACGCCTGGCCGGATACCGGCCCGGCGTCCGGACGCTCACCGTCGGGCACCACGGCAACTCGACGGAGAGCCCCGAGGAGGCGGAAGCGATCGCCGCCGAGATCGATCGACTGCTCGGAACACCGTGGACCGATGAGCACGGCACCCGGCCCCTGACCGCTTCCGACGTGTTGGTGCTGGCGCCCTACAACGCCCAGGTGGCGCTGCTGCGCCGCCGGTTGACCGCCGGCGGGCTCGGCGAGGCCCGGGTTGGCACGGTCGACAAGTTCCAGGGCGGGCAGGCGCCGGTGGTGTTCATCTCGATGACGGCCTCTTCCGCGGACGTGGTGCCGCGCGGAATGTCGTTCCTGCTCAACAGGAACCGGCTCAACGTCGCCATCAGCCGGGCTCAGTTTGCGGCGGTTATCGTGCGCTCGGGGTCGCTGACCGAGTACCTGCCCACCACGCCCGCGGGGTTGATCGACCTGGGCGCATTTCTGGCGCTGACGCAGCGGACGTGACAACCGGCCCGGGCCTAGTTGCCGGACGAGTGGCGACCGTAACCGGTCGGGTCTTCGTCGGCATCGCGGCGGTGCCGATGACCGCGCGCCGAGCCGTTCTGCGGCCGCGGGGGCGGCGGCGCGGGCCGATCGCGGGGGGCGGACCGGTAGGCGCGCGCAGACAGTTCGGTTACCGGACGGAACCGCTGACGGGCGTCGACATGGGAGCCGTTGTGCGCGAAACCGATTGGGCCACCGTTCGGAACGGGGTCGTCGCGCCGGCTGTGCCATGCCGACGGCGGGCGCGGGCGGGCGGGACGATCGGCCGGAGTCCCGGCACCGCTTGCGCGCCCGTACGCCGCGCGCGATGCGGGGGCGGCCTCCGGTTCACCAAGGATGAATTCGACGTAGTCGTCGTCGTCATAATCATCGCCAACCAAATCGCCCACCCCGGGCGGCCCGCCGGCCGCGGCCGACGGAACGTAACCGATCAAGAACAAGGCGGCCACGATCCCGAACAGCGCAATGAACGCGGGCAACAGCACCGATTGCGACATGGCGGCCGCGAACGGGTCGCGCAGGAACTCGGGCAGTTGCAGCGTGGCGGGCGCCTCCTCGCCGACACCGCCGGACGGCTGCGGCGGCATCTCGGCGCCGATCCGTGCGGTCATGAACGCGGCCATGCCGGCGCTTCCGAGCACCGCGCCGAGCTGGCGGACGGAGTTGTACACGGCGGAGCCCGCGCCGGCCAGGCGCGGCGGCAGGTTGCGCGTCGCGGTGGCGGTCAGCGGCGACCACACGAACGCCATCCCGACGCCCGACGCAAAGAACGGCAACACCAGCCGCCAGATCGGCGTCGCCGGTGACATCTCGAAGGTGAGCCAGGTCAGCGCTATCGCCAGCACCGAGAAGCCGAACCCGAGGACCGGCCGTGGATGGTATTTGTCGACCATCCTGCCGACGAACGGGGCGAACACACCGTTGGCGATCGCCATCGGCGCGATCAGCAGGGCCGAGCGCGTCGGCGACAGCCCGCACACGGCCTGCGCGTAGAACGTCAGCGGCAGCATCATCGCCGTCGCGGCGAACGAGACGATGGCCACCCCGACGTTGCACAGGCCGAAGTCGCGGTCGCGGAAGATCACCAGGGGAATCAGCGGCTCGTCGGTGTTCATCGACTGCCAGAACACGAACACCGTCATGAACCCGGCTCCGGCGACCAGCATCGCCCAGATCCACGGCTGCCAGTGCGCGGCCTGGCCCTGTTGCAGCCCGAACACGATCAGGAAGATCCCCACGCCGGACAGCGCGACGCCGACCACGTCGAACCGGTGCGACTGGGTGGGCAGCACCGGCACCAGCCAGTACGCCAGCGCGAGCCCGGCCACGCCGATGGGGACGTTGACGAAGAAGATCCACTGCCACCCCAGCCCGTCGACCAGCACGCCGCCGGCCAGCGGGCCCACCAGGCTGGCGACCCCGGCGGTGGCTCCCCAAAGGCTCACCGCGACGCCGCGCCGCTCCGCCGGGAAGATCCGGGTGATCGTCGACAAGGTCTGCGGGGTGAGCACCCCGGCGCCGACTCCCTGCACCACCCGGGCGGCGATCAGCATGGCGGCGCTGCCCGACAGCCCGCACCACACCGAGGCGACGGTGAACACCACCAGACCGATCAGGTACAGGTTCTTGGGGCCGAATCGGTCACCGAGCCGCCCGGCCACCAGCAACACGACCGCATAACCCAGCAGGTAGGCGCTGGTCACCCAGACCACGGTGTCGTAGCCGATGTGCAACTTGGTCATGATCGTCGGGTTCGCGATGGCGACGATGGTCGAGTCGACCATGATCATGAAAAAGCCGATCATCATCGCCCAGAGCGCGTTCCGGGGCTTCTGGGATTGCGGGGAATTCTGGGTGAGGAAGTTCCAGCGCTTGGTGAGGTGGGCTGGGTTCGGCGCAGCGCGCCGGGTCATCCCGGACGACGGAGGCGTCGCCGCGGTCATCTACCCACCTCGTTTCAGCTTCCGTGGATGGCCGGCTGCACGGGGCCGTCTCGTCGGCGGGCCCGGACCGTCACGGACATCCAGCCTGCATTATGGCCGCTGACGCAATTGAGGGCAGCGACTGACCCGATCCGGGTACATCACGCGAAGGTTTCGTGCGTTCTGCAGCGCGCAGGTTAGCCTGGTAGGACGCCATTTGCAGGAGAGGCAAGATGCGGGCCCGACGGAAGCGGTCTTCGAACCGGTTTTTTAGCATGTCGCACGCGGAGCAGGCGCCGACGCCCACCAACGGCCGGCCCAAGACGTCCGCGCGGGCTTTGGCCCAGGTCATCGAGCGGAGCTCGCGGATCCAAGGACCGGCGGCCGAGGCCTATGTGTCCCGGCTGCGCAACGCGCACCCGAGCAGCAGCCCGGCCGACATCCTCGCCAAGCTGCAGAAGCGCTACGTGGGCATGGTGACGGCCAGCGGCATGGCGGTGGGCGCGGCGGCGACGATCCCCGGCATCGGCACCTTGAGCGCGCTGTCTGCCGCCGCGGCGGAAACGGTGACGTTCCTGGAGGCCACCGCGTTCTTCGTGTTGGCCGTCGCGGTGGTCTACGACATCCCCGCCGATCACCGGGAACGCCGCCGCGCCCTGGTGCTGTCGGTGCTAGTCGGCGACAACAGTAAGGAAGCGGTCACCCAACTGTTCGGCCCGAGCCGCACCAACGGTGGCTGGATTTCCGAGAGCGTGGCCGCCGTGCCACTGTCGTCGATCTCAGGGCTGAACTCGCGATTATTCAAGTCGTGGGTCAAGCGGTACGCGCTGCGGCGCGGCGCCCTGGTGTTCGGCAAACTGCTCCCGGTGGGCATCGGGGTCGTCGTCGGGGCCGTGGGCAACTACTTCGCGGGCAAGAAGATCGTCCGCAATGCCGACCGGGCATTCGGCGCCGCGCCCGTGCGGTGGCCGCGCGCCCTGCACCTGGTGCCGCCGTTCCACGAAGCCGGCTAGCGCCCCCTCCGGACCCCGTCTCCCTGGCGAATTGCTGGCGAAAGGTTAGCCTTTATAGGGCGGGAAACGTGGAGCATCGCCACGACTGTGACATGCTGCACAATCCGGGGCCCGAGAAACGTACAGGCGCCGTGCAAGAGCTGTGTAAGCGCTTGCAGGACAGAGGAATTGAGGCGAACAGCGGTCGTGAGCAACATAAGTTCACCATTCGGGCAGAACGAATGGCTGGTCGAGGAGATGTACCGCAAGTTCCGCGATGACCCCTCGTCGGTGGATCCGAGCTGGCACGAGTTCCTAGTCGACTACAACCCCGAGCCGACCAACGACTCGGCTTCGAGCGCCCCGGCCGCCGGCGACGGCCGCGCCGCCGCGAGCGCCCCGCAAGCACAACCCGCGCCGGTCGCCCAGCCGTCCGCCCAGACCGCGGCGCCGGCCCAACCGGCCGCCGGCAACGGTGCCGCCAGCGTCCCCGCGGCAGCACCGGCCAAAGCCAAAGCCCCGACTCCCCCGCCCGCGGAAGGCGACGAGTTGCAGACGCTGCGCGGCGCCGCGGCCGCCGTCGTCAAGAACATGTCAGCCTCGCTGGACGTGCCGACCGCCACCAGCGTCCGGGCCGTCCCGGCCAAGCTGATGATCGACAACCGCATCGTCATCAACAACCAGCTCAAGCGCACCCGCGGCGGCAAGATCTCCTTCACCCACCTGCTGGGCTACGCGCTGGTGCAGGCGATCAAGCAGTTCCCGAACATGAATCGGCACTACGCCGAGGTCGACGGCAAACCCACCGCGGTCACCCCGGCTCACACCAACCTGGGCCTGGCCATCGACCTGCAGGGCAAGGACGGCAAGCGTTCGCTGGTGGTGGCGGGCATCAAGGGTTGCGAGACGATGCGCTTCGCGGAATTCGTCTCCGCGTACGAGGACATCGTGCGCCGGGCCCGCGACGGCAAGCTGACCGCCGAAGACTTTGCGGGCGTCACGATTTCGCTGACCAACCCGGGCACCATCGGCACGGTGCACTCGGTGCCGCGGCTGATGGCCGGCCAGGGCGCCATCATCGGCGTCGGCGCGATGGAATACCCCGCCGAGTTCCAGGGCGCCAGCGAGGAGCGCATCGCCGAGCTGGGAATCGGCAAGCTGATCACGCTGACCTCGACGTATGACCACCGGATCATTCAGGGCGCGGAATCCGGGGACTTCCTGCGCACCATCCACGAGATGCTGCTGTCGGACGCGTTCTGGGACGACATCTTCCGCGAACTGGGCAACCCGTACCTGCCGGTGCGGTGGAGCACCGACAACCCGGACTCGATCGTCGACAAGAACGCCCGGGTGATGGAGTTGATCGCGGCCTACCGCAACCGCGGCCACCTGATGGCCGACATCGACCCGCTGCGGCTGGACGGCAGCCGATTCCGCAGCCACCCCGACCTGGAGATCCTCAACCACGGGCTGACGCTGTGGGATCTGGACCGGGTGTTCAAGGTCAACGGCTTTGCCGGCTGCGAGTACAAGAAGCTGCGCGACGTGCTGGGCCTGCTGCGCGACGCCTACTGCCGCCACATCGGCGTGGAATACACCCACATCCTCGAGCCCTCGCAGCAAGAGTGGCTGCAGCAGCGCGTCGAGACCAAACATGTCAAACCGACGGTGGCCGAGCAGAAATTCATCTTGAGCAAGCTGAACGCCGCCGAGGCATTCGAGACGTTCTTGCAGACGAAATACGTTGGGCAGAAACGGTTCTCGCTGGAGGGCGCCGAGAGCGTGATCCCGATGATGGACGCGGCGATCGACCAGTGCGCCGAGCACGGCCTCGACGAAGTAGTCATCGGGATGCCGCACCGCGGGCGGCTCAATGTGCTGGCCAACATCGTCGGCAAGCCGTACTCGCAGATCTTCAGCGAGTTCGAGGGCAACCTCAACCCGTCGCAGGCGCACGGCTCCGGTGACGTCAAGTACCACCTCGGCGCCACCGGCGTCTACCTGCAGATGTTCGGCGACAACGACATTCAGGTCTCCTTGACCGCCAACCCGTCGCACCTCGAGGCCGTGGACCCGGTGCTCGAGGGCCTCGTCCGGGCCAAGCAGGACCTGCTGAACCGCGGCGCGCACGACGATGGGGACGAGAAGGCCTTCTCGGTGGTGCCGATGATGCTGCACGGTGACGCCGCCTTTGCCGGCCAGGGCATCGTCGCCGAGACGCTGAACATGGCGGACCTGCCCGGTTACCGGGTCGGCGGCACCATCCACATCATCGTCAACAACCAGATCGGCTTCACCACCGCGCCGGAGTATTCGCGGTCCAGCGAATACTGCACCGACGTCGCCAAGATGATCGGCGCGCCGATCTTCCACGTCAACGGCGACGACCCGGAAGCCTGCGTGTGGGTGGCACAGCTGGCCGTGGACTTCCGGCAGAAGTTCAAGAAGGACGTCATCATCGACATGCTGTGCTACCGCAAGCGCGGCCACAACGAAGGCGACGACCCGTCGATGACCAACCCCGCCATGTACGACGTCGTCGACACCAAGCGTGGGGTCCGCAAGAGCTACACCGAGGCCCTGATCGGCCGCGGCGACATCTCGCTGAAGGAGGCCGAGGACGCGCTGCGCGACTACCAGGGCCAGCTGGAACGGGTGTTCAACGAGGTCCGGGACCTGGAGAAACACGGCGTCCAGCCGAGCGCATCCGTCGAGGCCGACCAGATGCTTCCTGCGGGCCTGTCGACCGCGGTGGACAAGGCGTTGCTGTCCCGCATCGGTGACGCGTTCCTCGCCCTGCCGGAGGGCTTCAGCCCGCACCCGCGGGTGCAGCCGGTGCTGGAAAAGCGCCGGGAGATGGCCTACGAAGGCAAGATCGACTGGGCCTTCGGCGAGCTGCTGGCGCTGGGTTCGCTGGTGGCCGAGGGCAAGCTGGTACGGCTTTCCGGCCAGGACACCCGGCGCGGGACCTTCTCCCAGCGGCATTCCGTGATCATCGACCGCAACACCGGCGAAGAGTTCACCCCGCTGCAACTGCTGGCCACGAACACCGACGGGACGCCCACCGGCGGCAAGTTCCTGGTGTACGACTCACCGCTGTCGGAGTACGCCGCCGTCGGATTCGAATACGGCTACACCGTGGGCAACCCGGACGCCCTGGTGCTGTGGGAGGCGCAGTTCGGCGACTTCGTCAACGGCGCGCAGTCGATCATCGACGAGTTCATCAGCTCCGGCGAGGCCAAGTGGGGCCAGCTGTCCAACGTGGTGCTGCTGCTCCCGCACGGCCACGAAGGTCAGGGCCCCGACCACACCTCCGGCCGCATCGAACGCTTCCTGCAGCTGTGGGCGGAGGGTTCGATGACCATCGCGGTGCCGTCGACGCCGTCGAACTATTTCCATCTCCTGCGCCGCCACGCACTCGACGGGGTTCAGCGGCCGCTGATCGTCTTCACGCCGAAGTCGATGCTGCGCAATAAGGCCGCCGTCAGCGACGTCAGGGACTTCACCGAGATCAAGTTCCGCTCCGTGCTCGAAGAGCCGACCTACGAGGACGGCATCGGTGACCGCACCAAGGTCACCAGGATCCTGCTGACCAGCGGCAAGATCTACTACGAGCTGGTGGCGCGCAAGGCCAAGGACAACCGGGACGACGTCGCGATCGTGCGCATCGAGCAGCTCGCCCCGCTGCCCAAGCGCCGGCTCAACGAGACGCTCGACCGCTACCCCGGCGCCAACGAGTTCTTCTGGGTGCAAGAGGAGCCGGCCAACCAGGGTGCCTGGCCGCGGTTCGGCCTCGAGCTGCCCGAACTGCTGCCCGACAAACTGACCGGGCTCAAGCGGATCTCGCGCCGGGCCATGTCGGCCCCGTCGTCGGGCTCGTCGAAGGTGCACGCGGTCGAACAGCAGGAGATCCTCGACACCGCGTTCCGCTAGACGGGGCGGTCCCGCAATACCCGCCGGTACGAGTGACCGCTGGTACCGGCTAGCCTCGACGCAAACGAGCCGACAAGGAAGGGTGCTCATGCAGGGGTTCGCCGGCAAGGTGGCCGTGGTGACGGGCGCGGGTTCGGGCATCGGACGGGCGCTGGCCGTTGAGCTGGCCCGCTCGGGCGCCAAGGTCGCGATCAGCGACGTCGACGTCGAAGGCCTGGCCGAAACCGAGGCGCAGCTGAAGGCGATCGGTGCCGAGGTCAAGTCGGACCGGCTCGACGTGACCGAGCGCGAGGCTTTCCTGGCCTACGCCGACGCGGTCAAGGAGCACTTCGGCAAGGTCAACCAGATCTACAACAACGCCGGCATCGCCTTCACCGGTGACGTCGAAGTCAGCCAGTTCAAGGACATCGAACGGGTGATGGACGTCGACTTCTGGGGCGTGGTCAACGGCACCAAGGCATTCCTGCCGCACCTGATCGCCTCCGGCGACGGCCACGTCATCAACGTCTCCAGCGTGTTCGGGTTGTTCTCGGTGCCCGGGCAGGCGGCCTACAACTCGGCCAAGTTCGCGGTCAGGGGATTCACCGAGGCGCTGCGACAGGAAATGGTGGCGGCCGGACACCCGGTGGCGGTGACCACGGTCCACCCCGGCGGCATCAAGACCGCGATCGCCCGCAATGCCACCGCCGCCGAGGGGCTCGACCAGGCCCAGCTGGCCAGCCTGTTCGACAAACGGCTCGCCAAGACCAGCCCGCAACGAGCCGCCCAGATCATCCTGGAGGCCGTGCGCAAGAAGAAGGCCCGGGTCCTGGTCGGCACGGACGCCAAGGTGTTGGACGCCTTGGTGCGGCTGACCGGCCCCGGATATCAGCAGCTCTTCGGGCCCGTCATGGGCCGGCTGATGCCCAAGCAGTGATGGCCGCCGGTAACGGATAGCCTGACGCAGCACGCCATCACGAGGGAGTACGCATGCATGGGTTCGCCGGCAAGGTCGCTGTGGTGACCGGCGCGGGTTCGGGGATCGGCCAGGCATTGGCGCTCGAACTGGGGCGCGCGGGTGCCAGGCTCGCGATCAGCGACGTCGGCGTCGACGGTCTCGCCGAGACCGAGGCGCAGTTGAAGGCGATCGGAACGGAAGTCAAGGCGGATCGGCTCGACGTGACCGAGCGCGAGGCTTTTCTGGCCTACGCGGACGCGGTCGGCGAGCATTTCGGGCGGGTCAACCAGGTCTACAACAACGCCGGCATCACGTTCGTCGGATCCATCGAAGACAGCCGGTTCGAGGACATCGAACGGGTGATGGACGTCGACTATTGGGGCGTCGTGAACGGCACGAAGGCATTCCTCCCGCACCTGATCGCCTCCGGCGACGGCCACGTCATCAACGTCTCGAGCGCGCTCGGTCTGTTTTCGGCTCCCGGCCAGGCGGCGTACGTTTCCGCCAAGTTCGCGGTACGCGGATTCAGCGAGGCGCTGCGACAGGAGATGGTGCGGGCCGGCCATCCGGTGCGGGTCACGACGGTGCACCCGGGCGGGGTCAAGACGGGGTTCGCCCGCAACGCCATCTTCGCCGACGGGCTCGACCAGGACGGCCTGGCCGAGAAGTTCGAGGAACAGCAGGCCAAGACCACACCACAGCGGGCGGCCCAGATCATCCTGGGCGCCGTGCAGAAGAACAAGGCCAGGGTGCTGGTCGGACCGGACGTGAAGGCGATGGACCTGGTGGTTCGGCTGACCGGTTCGAGACCTGAGCGGCTGCTGGGCGGGCCGGTCATGGCACGCGTGCAGCAGGTGGTACACCAGCTCATGCCCAAGCGCTGACGCCCGCCTTACCGCCCCAGCGGATGCTCCGCCAACCACCCGCCGGCGACCGCCTGCGGGTCGGCTCCACCGGCCACCTGGCGGCGCATGTCGACCAGGGCCGCCGTGTCCAGCACGCCGGCGACCTCGTTGATCGCCAGCAGCTGCCGATCGCTCAGCGCGTTGCGGCGATACAGCGGCACCACGTTCTCGGCCCGGATCAGAGCGGGTTTGCCGTCGACGAGCGTGACGAGGTCGGCGGGGAGGCCGGGGTCGGCGGTCGTCGTCCACCCCGCGGTCAGCTGCCCGGCCCGAACCGCGGCGAACATCGTTGCCTCATCGGGCAATTCGCGCGGAGCGGGAAGCCGGCAGGTGCCCACGCTCGACGGGGCCCGACGGCCGGTGACGGTGCCCACGACCAGGCCGGCGCAGTGCTTCGGCAGCGTGCTCAAGTCGGCGCTGACATCGCTGCCGCCCCACGCCTTGGCGGTGGCTCCCGTCACCAGCAGCACGGGTTTGTCTTCCGCGGCGGTCGTATAGTCGCCCGCGGCGACTCCCTCGGGCAGCGCGGCCACCATCGCGCGGTAGACATCCGCGTCGGAGATCGCCACCGTGCCGGGCTGCAAACTCTCCAGCTTGCGGCCGGTCAGGGCCGGGACGACAGTGAACGCGCCCGAGTCCAGGCGCGCCATCGGATCGTCGGCGGTCTCGGCGCGCGCCGCGAAACCGTAGGACCGCAGCGCGGCCACGTAGACGCCGGCCAGCAGCGCCGACTCGGGATCCGTCCCGGAGCCGACCACCAGTTCCGGACGGGCGCGGTGGTCGCCGGTGTCGGTCCCGCAACCCGCCACAACGAGTAGGGCGGCGAGCAGCGGCACCGCCAGCCAGCCGGTCCTCACCCCGCGATGTCTGCGGGGTCCGCGGCCAGGGCCACCGCCGTGGCGACCGCATCCCCGACGCGCAGGTCCAGCGGGCTCGGGACGATCCGGTCGAACGCCAGGTCGTCGCTCACGACCGAGAAGATCGCCTCGGCCGCGGCGACCATCATCTTTTCCGTGATCCGGCGCGCCCCGACATCCAGCGCCCCCCGAAAAACGCCGGGGAAGGCCAGCACGTTGTTGATCTGGTTGGGGAAGTCGCTGCGGCCGGTGGCCACCACCGCGGCGTACTTGGCCGCCACCTGCGGATGGATCTCCGGATCGGGGTTGGACAGCGCGAAGACGATCGCGTCGGGCGCCATCGTGGCGATCATCTCCTCGGGCACCACACCACCCGAGACCCCGAGAAACAGATCGGCGCCGCGCAGCGCTTCCGCCATGCTTCCCGTGAGACCGTCAGGGTTCGTGCGCTGCGCCAGAACACTCTTCACGCTGTTCATGTCGCCGCGCCCGGTGTGCAGGATCCCCCGCGAATCCAGCACGGTGATGTCGGAAACACCCATCGCCAGAAGGAGATTCGTGCACGCGACACCCGCTGCCCCGGCGCCGGAAACCACTACCCGCAGCGACGTCATGTCGCGGCCGAGCAACTTGGTGGCGCCCATCAGTGCGGCCAACGCGACGATCGCCGTCCCGTGCTGGTCGTCGTGCATCACAGGGCAGTCCAGCGCTTCGATGACGCGCCGTTCGATCTCGAAACAGCGCGGAGCGGAGATGTCCTCGAGGTTGACCGCGCCGAACGTCGGGCGCAGGCGCACCAGGGTTTCGACGATCTCGTCGGGATCCTTGGTGTCCAGCACGATCGGGATCGCGTTCAGCCCGCCGTACGCCTGAAACAGGGCGCACTTGCCCTCCATCACCGGCAGCGACGCGGCGGGGCCGATGTCGCCGAGGCCCAGCACGGCGCTGCCGTCGCTGACGACGGCGACCAGCCGGTTCGCCCACGTGTACCGGGCGGCCTTGGCGCGATCGGCGGCTATCGCGCGACTGACCTGCGCCACACCCGGGGTGTAGGCGATCGACAATGCCCGCTGGGTGTCCAGGGGGGCCGTCAGGCCTACGGAAAGCTTGCCGCCTACGTGTGCCTCGAAGATCTCCGCGTCGGTGATCGCGCCCTGTTCGGCGCGTATCTGTATCGATTCAATCAACTCGGACACGCGCCCCAGGGTACTGACTACCGATTAGTAGGCCTAATCTGCGCGGGGTGACGTTTCGCGACGGCCGGGTGGCGTCAGATCAGTTTCAGCTCGGTCACCGCGTTGCGCTCGTCGACCAGCTCGGCGGTGGTCTTGTCGATGCGGCTGCGGGAGAAGTCGTCGATCTCCAGCCCCTGCACGATCGACCAGTTGCCGTCCTTGGTGGTCACCGGGAACGACGACATGATTCCCTCCGGCACGCCATAGGAGCCGTCGGAGTAGACCGCCATCGACACCCAGTCACCGTCCGGGCTGCCCAGCAGCCACGAGCGGGCGGCGTCGATGGTCGCCGACGCGGCCGAGGCGGCCGAGGAGGCACCGCGCGCGTCGATGATCGCCGCGCCGCGCTTGGCCACGGTCGGGATGAAGTCGTTCTCGATCCAGTTCTGGTCACCAACGACCTCCGCGGCGTTCTTGCCGCCCACCTCGGCGTGGAAGATGTCGGGGTACTGGGTGGCGGAGTGATTGCCCCAGATCGTCATCTTCTTGATGTCGGTGACCTTCGCGCCGGTCTTCTTGGCCAGCTGCGATATGGCCCGGTTGTGGTCCAAACGGGTCAGCGCCGAGAACCGTTCCTTCGGGATGTCGGGCGCGTTGCTCAGCGCGATCAGCGCGTTGGTGTTGGCCGGATTGCCGGTCACGCCGATGCGGATGTCGTCGGCGGCGACGGAGTTCAGCGCCTTGCCCTGCGCGGTGAAGATCGCGCCGTTGGCCTCCAGCAGGTCGCTGCGCTCCATGCCCGGGCCGCGCGGGCGGGCGCCGACCAGCAGGGCGAGGTTGGCGCCGTCGAAGATCTTGTTCGCGTCCGCACCGATCTCCACCCCGGACAGCAGCGGGAACGCGCAGTCGTCCAGCTCCATCACGAGGCCCTCGAGCGCCTTGAGCGCCGGCTCGATCTCGAGCAGCCGCAGCTCGATCGGGCGGTCGGGGCCCAGCAGTGCACCGCTCGCCAGGCGGAACAACAGGCTGTAGCCGATCTGGCCGGCGGCGCCGGTGACGGCGACCTTGAGAGGACTTGCGCTCACGTCGAAATGCTCCTTGTGGAGATAGTCATGCAGATTCGGGTCTCGGCACGAAACTAGCGCACCCCTCTCGGCTGCCAACCTCCGGTCCGACACCCGGCCCACTCCGCCGCGCTCCGATCGGCGCGCTTTGCGAAGCCAGGGCGCGTAGCATGAAGCACCGCCCGGTCAGACCTGCGCAGCGATCGGAGGTGGATGTGTTCCAGGGTTTTGACGCATTGCCCGAAGCGCTTCGGCCGCTCGCCCACGAGCCGCGTCCGCCGCATCCCGATCCCCCACCCCACTCCCCCAACGAGACGTTGGTCGACTGCGCCGTCTACGCCGACGGCCACCGGCTGCCCGGGAAATTCAGCTACGCCGCGGCCCGGGACAAGGTGCGCCAGATCGAAATGCTCGGACACGAAGCGTTCGTCTGGGTCGGCCTGCGCGAACCCGACCAAACCGAGATGCAGGACGTCGCGGACGTTTTCGGGCTGCACCCGTTGGCCGTCGAGGACGCGGTCTGCGCGCATCAGCGGCCCAAGCTTGAGCGGTACGACGACACGGTGTTCCTTGTCTTGAAGACCGTTACCTACGTCGCGCACGAATCGGTGACGAAGGCCCGCCAGATCGTCGAAACCGGCGAGATCATGGTCTTCGTTGGCAAGGACTTCGTGGTCACCGTCCGCCATGGTGAACACGGCGGGCTATCGGAGGTGCGCAAGCGCATGGAAGCCGACCCGGAGCAGATGCGCCTGGGACCGTACGCGGTGATGCACGCCATCGCCGACGACGTGGTCGACCATTACCTCGAGGTGAGCGGCCTGGTCGAGTCCGACATCGACAGCATCGAGGAGGTGGCGTTTGCGCCGGGCCGCAAGCTCGACGTCGAACCGATCTATCTCCTCAAACGCGAGGTCGTCGAACTGCGCCGGTGCGTCAACCCGCTGTCCGGCGCGTTCCACCGAATGCAGGTAGAAAACAAGGACCTGATCTCCAAAGAAGTGCGGCGCTACCTGCGCGACGTCGCCGACCACCAGTCCGAGGCCGCGGACCACATCAACAGCTACGACGACATGCTCAACTCGCTCATACAGGCGGCATTGGCCCGTGTGGGCATGCAGCAGAACTCCGATATGCGCAAGATATCGGCCTGGGCCGGCATCGTCGCGGTGCCGACCATGTTCGCGGGCATCTATGGCATGAATTTCGAGTTCATGCCTGAGCTGAAGTGGCACTGGGGCTATCCGGTGGTGGTCGGGATAATGGCCACCGCGTGCCTGACCCTGTACTTCAGCTTCCGCAGGCTCAACTGGCTCTAGCCGCTCGATCAATTAGGTTGCGCGGCAGAGCGATTCGGGTTCAGTACATCGACGCCGTCGTTCTGCCACGCCTGTCGCATGGCTTCGGCGCCCTTCAACCGCACCCACGCCGCTTCGGTCGCGGTGATGGGAGTCGCCGCGAGGAATCGCACCGGGTCGCGGGGCGGTTCCAGCGGTAGATCGTCGATGTCGCTGGGGCCCAACAACACCGCGGTGAACGGCACTCGCCCCGCGGGTCGCGTCCACAGCGGCGAGCCGAGATCGACCAACGCGTCGGCGGTCAGCACCAACCCCTCGACGGCCGGTGTCGCGGCCAATACCGCCAGGCTGCGGGCAATTCCGCTGACCGGCCCCGGATTCCGCAGGCTCAGCACGACTTCGGCGCGCGGGCCCCGCGTCCGGTCATCGACGATCTGTGTCGGGTCGGTCATCGGATAACGCGAACAGCCCAGCGACACGTAGTGCAGCAGCCCGTCGGTCCCGCGGAAGCGCAGTACCTCAATGGGTTCGGTGCCCAGGAATGTCACGCTCGCCGAATCGGGCTCGGCGCCGGCGAAATGGCGGCGCAGGTGGGCCCGCACCCGGTCCAGGATCCCACTCACCGCTACCCAGACGCCGCGTTGGTCAGGTTCGCCCCGGTGCCGGGGTCGAAAACGGCGAGCTTCGCGGTGTCGAACGCGAGCTCGAGAGACTGCCCCATTGCCGCTTTGGACTCCGTGGGAACCCTTGCCACGAACTGGTTTTCGTGTGCGTGGGCGGCGGCGGCCAGCTCGTCGAGCTGGGCTGAGTGCGCCGCCCACCCCGCGGTGGAAAAGTAGACGAACTTGTCGGCACCCAGCGACTCAACCAAGTCCACCTTCACCTCGAAGGTGAGCGCCCGGATGCGCTGGTATCCATCGATCAAAGCGGCGTCGTGCAGATGCTCGGGCCGTACCCCGACGATGACGTTCTCCGGCGCGGGGTGCCGGGCGATCGCCCGTTGCACTTCCGGTGTCACCACCACTTCCCCGAACGGCAGCGTCAGCCCGGTGGGCGTCAACGTGGCCGGGAAGAAGTTCATGGCCGGCGAGCCGATGAACCCCGCGACGAACAGGTTGGCGGGATGTTCGTAGAGCTCGTCGGGGGTGCCGATCTGCTGCGCGACGCCGCCGCGCATCACCACCACCCGGTCTCCCAGCGTCATGGCCTCGGTCTGGTCGTGGGTGACGTAGACGGTCGTGGTGCCCAGCCGCTTCTGCAGCCGTGCGATCTCGCCGCGCATCTGGACGCGCAGCTTGGCGTCCAGGTTGGACAGCGGCTCGTCCATCAAGAAGGCTTTGGGGTGGCGCACGATCGCCCGGCCCATCGCGACCCGCTGTCGCTGCCCGCCCGACAACTGGGAGGGCTTGCGGTCGAGCAGTTCAGTCAGGTCAAGGGTTTTGGCGGTCTCCTCGACCTTCTGGGCGATCTCGGCCTTCTTCATCTTGGCCAGCGTCAGCGGAAACGCGATGTTCTGCCGCACGGTCATGTGCGGATACAGCGCGTACGACTGGAACACCATCGCGATGTCCCGATCCTTGGGCGCCTTCTCGTTCATGCGCTCGCCACCGATGCGCAGCTCGCCCGACGAGATGTCCTCAAGGCCGGCAATCATGTTCAGCGTTGTCGTCTTACCGCACCCCGACGGGCCGACCAGAATCAGGAACTCGCCGTCGGCGATGGTGATGCTGAGGTCTTTTACCGGGGTGGCGCCGTCCGGGTAGCTCTTGGTGACATGGTCCAGCACAATCTCGGCCATCGCGCTATCCCTTCACAGCGCCGGAGGTCAACCCGGCGATGATTCTTCGTTGGAAGATTAGAACAAAGAGGACGATCGGGACCGTGATCACGACGGCACCGGCCGCGATCGACCCGGTGGGTTCCTCGAATTGCGAACTGCCACCGAAGTTCGCGATGGCCACCGGGGCGGTGATCGCCGCCTTGGTGGCGGTCAGCGACAGCGCAAGCAGCAGGTCGTTCCAGGCGAAGATGAACACCAGAATCGCCGCGGTGACCACCCCGGGCGCGGCCAGCGGGACGATCACCTTGCGGAACGCCTGGGCCGGTGTGGCACCGTCCATTTTCGCCGCCTTCTCCAGATCCCACGGAATCTCCCGGAAATACGCCGACAGCGTGTAGATGGCGAGCGGCAGAGCGAACGTGATGTAGGGCAGGATCAGCCCGGGCCAGGTATCGAACAGGCCGACGAAGCGTTCGATGTTGAACAGCGGGGTGACCAGCGAGATCGCCGGGAACATGGTGACCAGCAGGGTGGCACCGATCAGCATCCGCTTGCCCGGGAAGTTCAGCCTGGCGATCGCGTAGGCCGCCATCGCGCCGAGCCCCACCGCGATCGCGGTGGTGATCAACCCGATCCCGATCGAGTTGACCAGCGCCGAGCTGAACAAGTCACCGCGGAAGATGCCACGGTAGTTCTCGAGGGACACCGACGACGGAATCAGCTTGCCGTCCTTGACCGTTGACGTCGGCTTGAGCGAGAGGCTGAGGATCCACAACACCGGAACCAGTGCGTACACCACCACCACGGTGTCTAGCAGGACCCAGCCGGCCCAGGCCCGCCCGGGGCCCGCTTTGTTAGCGGCCATCGACGTCACCACCGGGCGCCGCGGCGCCGAACGCCTTGATGTAGACCAGCGCGATGATGCCCACACAGAGGAAGATGAGCACGCTGATCGCCGAGCCCAATCCGACGTTGAACCCCTTGAAAAGGTTGTCGTAACCCAGGATTGACACCGAGTCGGTGTTGTTGGCGCCGTCGGTCAGCACGTAGATGCTGTCGAAGATGCGAAAGGCGTCCAGCGTTCGGAAGAGTAACGCGACCACCACCGCTGGCTTGATGATGGGCAGGGTGATGCGCATCAGCCGCCGCCACGGCCCGGCGCCGTCGACCTGGGCGGCCTTCAGCAAGTCTTCGGGCACCAGCGCCAGCCCGGCCAGCAGGAGCAGCGACATGAAGGGGGTCGTCTTCCAAACCTCGGCCAGGACGACGATGCCGAGCGACGGGATCTGGGCGGTCAGGGGGGCGCTGCCCTGCGGCAGAAGGTTGGCCAGATAGCCGGTTCCCGGCGTCCAAGCGTAGTACCAGCTGTAGGACGCGACCACGGTGACGATGCCGTACGGAATGAGCACCGCGGTGCGCACCAGGCCCCTACCGACCAACGTGCGGTGCATCACCAGTGCCAGCGCCAGGCCCAACACGAACTCGAGCGACACCGAAACCGCTGCTATTCCCAGGGTTACGGCCAGAGCGGTCCACCAATAGCGGTCGGTCAAGATCGTTTGGTAGTTGCTCAACCCGACGAATGCGGTGTCGTTGGGGGTGGCGAGGTTGTTGCGCTGCAGGCTCAGCCACACCGCATAGCCGATCGGGTAGGCCGTCACCGCCAGCATCAGGATCGCCGCAGGCGCGACGAGCACAAAGGCAAGTCGCCGTTCCGGCAGCTGGTTTCGGGCCCGAGGGCGTGGCGCGGCGGCTACGGTCATCAGCGTCGCTCTCCCCCGCGAGCGGGCGGTACCCCCACTGCATCGTCGCCGGCGCGGGTCACGGCAACAGCCCCTTGCCGTCGATGGCCTTCTGCGCCTGCGCGGTGAGTTCGTCGGCCGTCCGCTCCGGGTCGATTTCGGCGATCGGGCTCAGCACCGCCGACAGCCGTAGCGACAGCGCCTGATACACCGGCGTGGCCGGCCGCACGGCGGCATCGGTGAGCTGTTGCCGAATGATCGTGTACATCGGATATTTGGTCTGGAATTGCGGGTCGGAGTACAACGACGTCCGGACCGCGGGCAGGCCACCCGCCATCGAAACGTATTTCTGGCTCTGCAGGCTGCGCAGGCAGCGCACGGCTTCGAAGGCCTCCGCACGGTGGCGGGTAGTGCTGGCCACGGCGAGGTTCAACCCGCCGAGCGTCACCTTGGCTGGCCGGCCCGGCGCCACACCGGGATACGGCGCGAATCCGAAGACCCGCCGGCTGGCGTCGTAGGCGATGCGGAACTGCTCGTCGCTGGGCACGAACGTCCCGACGTCGTTGATGCTGCCCGCCAGGGCCGGGTCGCGGTTCAGCGGCAGAAAGGGGACACCGCCCTTCACCGCGTTCTCCAGCATGGAGGCCAGCACATACGGCCAGTTGACTTCCAATGCGGCCTTGCCCTGTTCGACCGCCAGGCGCGCCGTGCCTTCATCGGTCCGGCTGATCGACGGGTCGGCCCCGGGGGCGGTACCGACGGACTTGAGGATGCGCAGCGCGTTGACGGTCGCGGCCCGGTGTGCGGGCGTGTCGGTCAGCGTGACCTGGCGGCCGTCCTCGGAGAGCACCTGACCTCCGCCGCTCACCAGCAGCGTGTTGAACCACACAACCAGGCCCTCACCCTCGTTCGCCTGCACGGCGATCCAGGCGGGCTGACCCGCGGCGTGCAACCGGGCGGCCTCGCCCACCATCGCATCCCAGTCCTGCGGCGGTTGGCTCACCAAATCGGGCCGGTACCAAAGCAATTGCGTGTTGGTTATGACGGGTTCGGCATACAGCCTGTGCTTCCAGCGGGCCGTCGCCAGCGGGCCGGGCAACGTGTCAACGGCGGCGTCCGCGTCGGCCCGCCCCTCGGGGTCGTCGGATAACGGCAGCGCCCAGCCCGCCTCGGCGAACTCCGCGGTCCACACCACGTCCAGCGCCATCACGTCCAGCCCGCGGTCATGGGCGCTCAGCCGCCGCGCCAGCTGCACTCGCTGCTCCCCGGGACCCCGCGGCAGGCTCACGTGCTGGACGGTGAACCGTCCCCGCGATTGCCTGGTGCACTCTTGTGACACCGCCGTGAACGTGGCCGAGTCGGTGGCCGGCGTGAAGAAAGTGATCACCAGCCCGTTTCCGGCGGACCCGCAGCTAGAGAGCGCCGCCGTGGTGGTCACCGTCGCCAGCGCGATGACGCCCATCCGGCGCAGGCGCCCGGGACGTTTCACCACCGATTCACACCTCTCGCGCGCGGCCTCAAATCGCTAAGCGCGCCAACAGATCCCGTGCCTTCTCCGCGTTCTGCGGATCGCAGAGCACGTCGTAGCGGCCGGCCACCAGCTGCATGGTCGAGCTGAAATCCCTTGTGCCACGGGCCATCGCGTACGGGACCGCGGAGGTGATCAAACCGAAGAAGACACCGGCGACCAGGCCGGTGGCCAGCGCAGCCCACGGATTCGGGCTGAAGAACCCGAGCACCAGCCCGATGAACAAGCCCAGCCAGGCCCCGCTGAGCACACCGCCGCCGAGAACCTTTGGCCACGTCAGCCGACCGGTCACTCGTTCGACCTGCATAAGGTCGACGCCGACGATGATCACTTGCTGCACCGGGAACTGTTGCTCGGAAAGGTAGTCGACGGCTCGCTGCGCCTCGGCGTAGGTCGGATAGGAGCCGACCGGCCAGCCCTTGGGCGGGGTCGGTAACGAGGGCACGCCGCGCCGGGCGGCCGCCGCACCGGCGGGCGTGGCGCCTGGAACTTGACCGGGCTGGAAAGGACTAGTCATTGGTGCTCATTCTGCTCCGCCCTGGCCGAGGTCACATCTCGGGCCCTCATAGCCTATCCAGCGACCGCACGCCAACCTGCGAAGACAAGACCCCGCGGTCCGCAGGTCCGCGGCGATTCGCCACCAATCCCGCACTTGAGCATCGGCTAGGTTGAACAGCATGACAGCGCCCGGCGATGACTTCGGCGAACGCGCCCACGATGACCAGGCCAAACCGACGCCCGCCGGCAGCGGGGCTCCGGAACAGCCCGAGGCGCCGTGGGAGCCGCCCGCATCGGCGCCGACGCCGGAATATCCGCCCCCGGCCTATCCGCCGCCGGCGTATCCCACCGAGCACCACCCGGGTTACGGGAGCCAATACCCGCCGCCGCCACCCGGATACGGGCAGCCGCCGGGCTACGAACAGCCGCCGGGCTACGGCCCGCCGCCGTACCAGCCGGTGCCTCCGCAATTCGGCGGGCCGCCCGCCGGCTACGGGCCACCGTCTTATCCGGGCGGCTACTACCCCGCGCCGGACTACCTGGGCGGCTACGGGTTGCCGAGCGGACTCAAGCCGGGCACGAACAAGCTCGCTATCGCGTCGCTCATCTCGTCGTTCACCGGTGTGTTCTGCTGCTGCCTCGGCTCGATCGCGGGCATCGTGATGGGAGTGGTCGCGCTCAATCAGATCAAGCGCACCCAGCAGGACGGCTACGGCCTCGCGGTCGCCGGCATCGTCATCGGCGTCGCAACCCTGGTGGTGGGCCTGATCTTCGCGATATTCGCGATGCACTCGCGTTAGCACCATCGCGTAAGCGAGCGAACACCGCCGCCATCTGCCCTGCCGCCCGGCGCTGCCTAGGCTTTCCCCATGGCATCGGTCAACAGGGTCTACATCGCCCGGCTCTCGCGGATGTTGGTGCTGGGTCCACTCGGCGAGTCCTTCGGCCGGATCCGCGATGTGGTGATCAGCATCAGCATCGTGCGTCAGCAGCCGCGCGTGCTGGGGTTGGTCGTCGATTTGGCGACGCGGCGCAGCATCTTCATCCCGATGCTCCGGGTTACCTCGATCGAACCTGAGGCGGTCACGCTCAACACCGGCAGCGTGTCCCTGCGCCATTTCGAACAGCGTCCGGGCGAGGTGCTGGCGATCGGCCAGGTGCTCGACACTCAGGTCAGGGTCAACGACCCCGCGCTGCCCGAGCTGGCCGGTCTCGATGTCGTCGTCACCGACCTGGGCATCGAACAAATGCGCACCCGCGACTGGATGGTGAGCCGGGTAGCGGTCCGCAGTCAGCGGCGGCTGGGCCGGCGCGGCCCCGTGCACGTCGTGGATTGGCAAAACGTGCAGGGCCTCACCCCGTCGGCGCTGGCGCTGCCGGGCCAGGGGGTGGCGCAGCTGCTGAACCAGTTCGAGGGCTGGAAGGCGGTCGATGTGGCCGACGCCATCCGCGGGCTGCCGCCCAAGCGGCGCTACGAGGTGCTCAAAGCGCTCGACGACGACCGGCTGGCGGATGTCCTGCAGGAACTGCCCGAGCTGGACCAGGCCGACGTGCTGTCCGAGCTGGGCACCGAACGCTCGGCCGACGTGCTCGAGGAGATGGATCCCGACGACGCCGCCGACCTGCTCGGCGTGCTGAATCCGACCGACGCCGAGATGCTCCTGACCCGGATGGACCCGGGCGAGTCGGCCCCGGTACGTCGGCTGCTGGCACATTCGCCCGACACCGCGGGCGGCCTGATGACGTCGGATCCGGTGGTGCTGACACCCGACACGTCGGTCGCCGAGGCGCTGGCCCGGGTCCGCGACCCCGACCTCACCCCCGCCCTGTCGTCCATGGTGTTCGTGGTGCGCCCGCCCACGTCCACACCCACGGGGCGGTACCTGGGCTGTGTGCAGCTGCAGCGGCTGCTGCGCGAACCACCGGCGGCGCTGGTCGGTGGGATAGTCGACAACGACCTGCTCACCCTGACGCCGGAAACGCCGCTGGGGGCGGTGACCCGCTACCTGGCCGCCTACAACCTGGTGTGCGGACCGGTCCTCGATGACCAGAACCACCTACTGGGCGCGGTGACGGTGGACGATCTTCTCGATCACCTGTTGCCGCACGACTGGCGGGTCGATGTGCAGGCGCTCGACGTCACCGGCCGGCTCGAAGAACTGGGAGGATCCGCGTGAGCACGTCCTCGACCCCGCGCCGGCTCTACACCCCGCGGACGTCGCGCAGGTACTCGCCTCGCCTCGACCCCGAGGCCGTCGGCCAGATCACCGAGTCGATCGCACGCTTCTTCGGCACCGGCCGCTACCTGCTGGTGCAGACCATCCTCGTGGTGGCCTGGATTGCGCTGAACCTGTCCGCGGTGAGTCTGCGGTGGGACCCGTACCCCTTCATCCTGCTCAACCTGGCCTTCTCCACGCAGGCCGCCTACGCGGCGCCGCTGATTCTGCTCGCCCAGAATCGTCAGGAAAATCGCGATCGGGTCGCGCTCGAACAGGATCGCCATCGCGCCGCGCAGACCAAGGCCGACACCGAGTTTCTGGCCCGCGAACTCGCAGCCGTGCGACTGGCGGTCGGTGAGGTCGTGACCCGCGAATATCTGCGTCACGAGCTCGAGGACCTACGCTCGCTGCTGGCGAATTTGGACATCGAATCCGAGGGCTTTGAGGCGGCGCAGGGCGGTGACAGCGTCGACCGAAACGCAAGGAAATAGGGGCGTAATCAGTTCCGACCATTGCGCCACTCTGGTCACAAGAGTTATGTATGGTGATCTAGTTCACGGCTGAGAAGCAGTTGACCAGCTCACATACCTAGGACGGTCGAGTGCGCATAGGGGGACGCCGGGGTGCACACCCGGCCGCCGCGGCGGAGCGGCAACGAGCACTTCAGGTAACACGCACGCGTGCGTTCGGGGTCGCGACCATCACCCCGTTGATTTTCGCCGGAGCAGTGAGCGGAGCGGCGCCTTCGCTTCCCGAAAAACTCCCTCCGGTGCACGCGAACATCACCCCGGTGGCCGCGGTGTCCCCTAGCATCCCCGACCTCTCCGGGCCCGCCGTCGTCCCCATCGACCGTTCCCCGGCCGCTTTCCACGTAGCCGAACCCGCCTTGTCGGCACCACCGCCAGCGATGATCGTGAATGCGCCTGGGGCGCTTGGCATCCCGAGCATCGCGCTGGCGGCCTATCGCAGTGCCGAGCAAAAGATGGCCGTGGCCGCCCCGAACTGCGGCGTCAGCTGGAACTTGCTGGCGGGGATCGGACGCATCGAGTCGGGGCATGCGGGCGGCGGCGCCGTTGACGCGCGCGGCACCGCCGTCGTCCCGATCTACGGCCCCTCGTTGGACGGCACGCTGCCGGGCAACGAGGTCATCCTGCAGAGCAGCACCGGCAACCGCCCCACCTATGCCCGCGCGATGGGACCGATGCAATTCTTGCCGGGCACCTGGGCGCGATACGCGTCCGACGGCAAAGGCGACGGCGTGGCCGATCCGCAGAACCTGTTCGACTCCACCCTGGCGGCGGCCCGCTACCTGTGCAGCGGCGGCCTCAATCTCCGCGACCCGTCGCAAGTGATGGCCGCGATCCTTCGCTACAACAACTCGATGGCCTACGCGCAGAACGTGCTGGGCTGGGCCTCGGCGTACGCCACCGGGGTGGTTCCGGTCGACCTGCCTCCGATGACGGGTCCGCCGCCTCCGCTCGGCGACGGCTTCCTCGAGCACCCCGAGGGACTCGGCCCCAACCTGCCGATGAACGTCAACGGGCTGCCGGTGGACGATCCCCTGGCGCGCGTGCCGCTGATCGACCTCGGCCAACCGCAGAGCGCCGGTCCACCGCCGATGTTCCCGTGGATGACCCCCACCCAACAGCAGGCCCCGACGCGGCAGCCCGGCTGCACGGTGATCTGCGTCGGCTCCCAGAACCCGCCGCCCGCCGCCCCACCGTGGGCGCCGCCGCAGGCCCCACCCCCCCCCCCGCCGCAGGGCCCACCGCCTGCCCCGGACCCGCAGGCGGCCCCGCCCGCCGTTGCACCCCCGGCCGCACCGGCGCCCAAGCCGGCCGGCCCGCCAAACGCGGCGGCGCCGAAGCAGCCGGGTCCCGCTACGGGCGGCTGACCAGCCGACAACGTCACGCGCCTACACTCGGCGGTGATGTCCCCTCATGACACTGCCGACCTGAGCGCAGCAATCCGCACCGCACTGGGGAAGGTGATCGACCCCGAGTTACGGCGCCCGATCACCGAACTCGGAATGGTCAAGAGCATTGACACCGAGCCCGACGGCGGCGTGCACGTGGCGATCTACCTGACCACCGCCGCCTGTCCGAAGAAGACCGAAATCAGCGAGCGGGTCACCCAGGCCGTCTCCGACGTTCCAGGCACCGGGGCCGTGAAAGTCACCCTCGACGTGATGAACGACGAGCAGCGCACCGAACTGCGCAAGCAGTTGCGCGGCGACGCCCGCGAGCCCGTCATCCCCTTCGCCCAGCCGAACTCGCTGACGCGGGTCTATGCGGTCGCGTCCGGGAAGGGCGGGGTGGGCAAGTCCACCGTCACGGTCAACCTCGCCGCCGCGATGGCGGCCCGTGGACTGTCCGTCGGCGTACTCGACGCCGACATCCACGGCCATTCCATCCCCCGCATGATGGGCACCACCGACCGCCCGACCCAGGTCGAGTCGATGATCCTGCCGCCGATCGCCCACGAGGTGAAGGTCATCTCGATCGCCCAGTTCACCGAGGGCAACACACCCGTGGTGTGGCGCGGGCCCATGCTGCACCGGGCGTTGCAACAGTTCCTGGCCGACGTCTACTGGGGCGACCTGGATGTCCTGTTGCTGGATCTGCCGCCGGGCACCGGCGACATCGCCATCTCGGTGGCTCAGCTGATCCCGAGCGCCGAGCTCATGGTCGTGACGACGCCGCAGCTGGCCGCCGCCGAGGTCGCCGAGCGGGCGGGCAGCATCGCGATGCAAACCCGGCAGCGCATCGCCGGCGTGGTGGAGAACATGTCGGGCCTCACGCTGCCGGATGGCTCGACGATGCAGGTGTTCGGCGAGGGCGGCGGCCGTCAGGTGGCCGAACGGTTGTCCCGCGCGGTCGGTGCCGACGTGCCGCTGCTGGGTCAGATCCCGCTGGACCCCGCGTTGGTGGCCGCGGGCGATTCGGGGACCCCGATCGTTTTGAGCGCGCCGGACTCCCCGGCGGGCAAGGAACTGCGCAGCGTGGCCGACAACCTGTCGTCGCGACGGCGCGGATTGGCAGGCGTGTCGCTCGGGCTCGATCCGACGCGGCGCTAGGCCACGGGGCGACCCATCGCCCGGCTTCGCTGCGCGCTGCGATCGCCGCGCTAGGTCGCGTCGGCGTCGAAGGGTGCCGGTCCCGGGGCGTGCGTCTGGGGCGCTGTCGACGGCTCCGACGGAGCGGCGGGCACCCCATTGACCGCCGGGCCCGGCCTGTCAAAGTTCCCGGTGAGGAAGGAATCGTCGCCGTCCAGCAGGTGCTTGGTCAGCGCGGCGCGCGGCGTCATCCCCCGCAGCCTCTGCAATTCGCTCAGCGGAACGCGCAGATCGTCGAACTCGGGCCCGAGGTCTTCGCGCAGCTGGGTGGTCACCCCGCTGAGGTAGTCCCGGGCCTGCCGCAGCGCGGTCGACGTCCAGCGGATGGCCCCGGGAAGTCGCTCCGGCCCGAGGACCACCAGCCCGACCACGACGAGGACCAGGATGTGCTCCCAGCTCAGGCTGCCGAACATTTAGCTGCCGTCGGGGTCGGGCTTGACGGTCAGGGTGACATGCCGGCCGTCGCGGACTACCTCGATCGGTGAGTCCTGGCCGATGGTCAGCTGGCGCACGGCGACGACGAACTCGTCGGAGTCGGCGACCCCGCGGTTACCGACCTTGACGATGACGTCGTTCTCCAGGATGCCGCCCTTCTGCGCGGGGCTTCCCGCCTTCACGTTGGCAACCTGGGCGCCGGAGGCGATGGCGTTGCTCACCGACCGGGTGCTGATGCCGAGCGTCGGGTGCACGATCTTGCCGTCTTTGATAAGCGTGTCGGCCACCGTCTTCGCCTCGTCGATCGGAATCGCGAAACCCAGCCCACTTGCGCTGTCGGACAAGGACTTACCCGCGGTGTTGATGCCGATCACCTGCGAATCCATGTCGATCAGCGGGCCTCCGGAGTTGCCGTGATTGATCGACGCGTCGGTCTGCAGAGCGTCGATGACGGTGTCGGTGTCGGAGCCCTCGCCCGATAGCGGGACGGGACGGTGCAGCGCACTGATGATGCCGTGGGTCACGGTGCTGCGCAGACCGAGCGGCGCACCCGCCGCAAGGACCTCGTCGCCGACGCGCACCTTGTCCGAGTCACCGAACCGGGCCACGCTCAGATTGTCGACGTTGTCGACCTTGAGCACGGCAAGGTCGGTCTTGGGGTCGCGCCCCACCAGATTGGCGGGCACTTCCTTGCCGTCGTTGAACACGACGGTCGTCTTGAACTGGCTGGGGTTGTTGGCCGCCTCGGAGATCACGTGGTTATTGGTGATGATGTAGCCGCGACCGTCGACCACCACGCCGGAGCCCTGCAAGCCCTCCTGGTCGCTCTTGGACTCGATGGTCACCACCGCGTTGGCGGTCGCCGCGGCCACCTTGGCGAAGCGACCCGCCGGCCCTTCACCGTTGCCGTTGGTCGACAGCGTCACCTTCGAGGTGGTGAACGCCTCGGCGACCTCGGCCGTCTTGCGGCCGACCACCCCGCCGATCACCCCGATGAGCAGCGCGATCAGCAGCAAGACCAGCAGCGCCAGGTAGGACACCTTGCCGCCGAAGAGCACGTCGCGCACGCCGAGCTTGCCGCCGTAGCCCCGCGGCCCTCGCGGCCCCGATGGGGCGACGGCCGGAGTGCCCAGCGCCGCGGCCGCCGACGGGTCTCGCCAGGGATCGTCGAGCTCGTCCGTCTCGGCACCGTTTTTCTCCGCCGCCAGCGCACCGGCGTCGACCGGGTGGCGCTGCAGCGAGTCGGGACTGCCGACCGGGCGACTGAACGCCTCCTGCAGGACCGGATCAGCCGGTTCTTCGTGCGGCCGGAAGTCGGTCTGTTCGCGATACTTCTGCGGGCGGACGCGGTCGGCCACGAAGGATCCGCGCAGCCCGTCGGGACGGCTGAACAGTTGACGCGATGCGGGGTCGACCGGCGGACGGGAGATGGGGCGCGGCGCTAAGCGGTTGCCGCTGTTCTTGCCGCTGTCGTTGCCTTGATCGGAGGTCACGTTACCCCTTTGGATCCTCTTCTTGAGCGCTCGAGACAGGCCCTTCACCGGGCGATATACCCGACACCGGCGTGGCCGTGTCCACCCTAGTATCCACGGTTCGGCGCCGGCCGCCCATGAGCGCGCGGGCGGGGTGCGCAAAAGTCGGCGGGATCAACCATGGGGAGTTCGGCCAGAGGGTGTCGAGCTACGGACGCTTGCGCTGCTCACGGGCGTCGCGCTCAGCAAAACGGTCGGACGACCTGGTGGTCATGTCATCGGGCGAATCATAGGGAATCTCAGCGAGCATTCCGAGCAGCGTGCTGGGTATACGGATCGGATGCGAGTCGCGCAGCGCCGCACGGGCCCGGCTCTGATCGTCGACCTCGGCCGCGCACTCGGGGCACAGCGACAGGTGGTGCGCCGCCCGAAGGTGCGCGTTCATCCGCAGCTCACCGTCGACGAACGCCGCGATGGCTTCGACGGAAAGGTGCTCGGTCGAACCGAACTGGCGCGGCGCGCCGACGGGCGCATCGCTCTGGGAGGCGAACTGTGCGGGAAGCCAGGAGAACGCGCGGCGGAAGAGATGTCCTCCTCGATCGGGCATCACCGGGTCCTTTCGTAGCGCCTACCCCTCGAATGTAGCGCGAGGGGTGCGCAATAGCGCATCTCAAGACCACAAAACCGCTGGCTCACATCCGGGCGGCGACCCGCTGTGTCGATTCGGGAGTTCGCCGGCTACGCCGGCTCCGCGTGCAGTGCACCCCGGCCGGCGCCTGGATGGGCGGCCAGGTAGTCGCGAAGCGCCTGACGTCCGCGGTGGATGCGGCTGCGTACGGTCCCGAGCTTCACGCCCAGCGTCGCGCCGATCTCCTCATAGGACAGGCCTTCGATGTCGCACAGCACGACGGCGGCGCGGAACTCCGGCGGCAGCGAATCCAAAGCCGCCTGCAGGTCCGGCCCGAGCCGTGAATCGTGGTAGATCTGCTCGGGGTTGGGCTCGTCCGCGGGCACCCGCTCGTAATCCTCGGGCAGCGCCTCCATCCGGATCCGGGCGCGCCGGCGGACCATGTCGAGGAACAGGTTGGTGGTGATGCGGTGCAACCAGCCTTCGAACGTTCCGGGCTGATAGTTCTGCACGGACCGGAACACCCGGATGAAGGTCTCCTGGGTGAGGTCCTCGGCGTCGTGCTGATTGCCGGAGAGGCGGTAGGCCAGCCGGTATACCCGGTCGGCATGCTGACGCACCAACTCGTCCCACGAGGGCATCGTGGACTTGTCCCCGGTCGCGTCGAATACCGCGGTGCCCTGCAAGCCGTCGGACGCCTCCACCCACTCGTCCGTGGGGCAGTCCTGCGCGTGCGGCATGCTGGTCGGGCCCAAAAGCGTGGTGATGATCGAATCCTCCGAATCCGTCCTGCCGAAGAGCGACAAATCGTCACCGGCGGCAACACGTAGCCGCCAGTCCGTATTCCCGTGCGCACGCGCTCCGCGATCCATAGGGACACCGTCGCGTATCGGCGTATGTGCGGTATATGAACAGTCTGAGCTGAGGCTGAGAAACCGTATCGTTACCAGCGCTGTCCAGGAGATATCCGCCGCGGCGTGAGCTTAAACGCAGCGACCTCGCCGGGCGTGTCGTAACGGTGCAGCTTAGGCGCGCCATGCCGGGGTGCGCACCGAAGTGGAATACGCTGCGGGCATGGACGGCACCGACGCAGAAACCCCCGGCCAGCCGGCGCCCAGTCGAGCCGAATCCCTGTTCGCGCACGCCGAGGGGTCGATCTCCGAAGACTCGTTGCTGGCGGCCGCTCGCGAGCGTGCCGTGGACATCGGCGCGGGCGCGGTGACGCCCGCGGTGGGTGCGCTGCTGAGCCTGCTGACCAAGCTCAGCGGCGGGAAGGCCGTCGCGGAGGTGGGCACCGGCGCCGGGGTCAGTGGGTTGTGGTTGCTCTCCGGCATGAGCGACGACGGCGTCTTGACGACGATCGACATCGAGCCCGAGTATCTGCGGCTCGCCAAGCAAGCCTTCTCCGAAGCCGGCATCGGGCCGTCGCGCACCCGGCTGATCAGCGGCCGGGCCCAAGATGTCCTCACCCGCCTCGCCGACGAGTCCTACGACCTGGTGTTCGTGGACGCGGACCCGGTTGACCAGCCGGACTACGTCGTCGAGGGCGTGCGGCTGCTGCGACCCGGCGGCGTCATCGTGGTACACCGCGCGGCCCTCGGCGGGCGAGCCGGCGATCCCGCCGCCCGCGACGCCGAGGTGGTCGCGGTGCGGGAAGCTGCGCGACTCATCGCCGAGGACGAGCGGCTCACCCCGGCCCTGGTTCCGCTCGGCGACGGCATTTTGGCCGCCGTGCGCGACTGATCTGGCGGTGGCGACCCGCCGCGCCCGGCGACGCCGCGCTCGCGATCGCCACTGACCCGATGGTGGCGACCCGCCGCGCCCGGCGACGCCGCGCTTGCGATCGCCACTGACCCGATGGTGGCGACCCGCCGCGCCCGGCGACGCCGCGCTTGCGATCGCCTTTATGAATTCTTGACTCGCTACCTCCTTGACTTGAGACTGAACGTGCGTTTAATGTCCTGAACATGCGTTCAGCCGACCTGACCGCCGCCGCCCGGATCCGGGACGCGGCCATCGAGCAGTTCGGCGAGTCCGGGTTCGGCGTGGGGCTGCGCGCGATCGCCGAGGCGGCGGGGGTGAGCGCCGCGCTGGTCATTCACCACTTCGGCTCCAAGGAGGGACTGCGCAAGGCGTGTGACGATTACATCGCCGACGAGATCCGCAACAGCAAGTCCGAGACGATCAGGTCGAACGACCCGGCAACCTGGTTCGCGCAAATGGCCGAGATCGAGAGTTACGCCCCGATGATGGCGTACCTGGTACGCAGCATGCAGACCGGTGGCGACCTCGCGAAGATGTTGTGGCGCAGGATGATCGACAACGCCGAGGAGTACATGGAGGAAGGCGTGCGGGCCGGGACGATCAAGCCCAGCCGCGATCCGAAAGCCAGGGCCAAGTATCTCGGCATCACCGGAGGCGGGGGCTTCCTGCTCTATCTGCAGATGCACGACACACCAACCGATTTGCGCGCGGTCCTGCGTGACTACTCCAGAGACATGATCCTGCCCGCGCTCGAGATCTACACCGAAGGACTGATGGTCGACCGCACCATGTATGACGCATTCCTGGCCGCAGATGATCAAGGAGAAAACCATGCCAGTTGACAAGATCGCGCCCATCGAAATTCACCATCTGACAAAGAACTTCGGAGCGGTGCGGGCGCTGGACGGCCTGGACCTCACCGTGGGCGAAGGCGAAGTGCACGGCTTCCTCGGCCCCAACGGCGCCGGGAAGTCGACGACCATCCGCATCCTGCTGGGTCTGGTCAAGGCGGACGGCGGCAGCGTGCGGCTGCTGGGCGGCGACCCGTGGACCGACGCGGTCGCCCTGCACCGCCAGATCGCCTATGTGCCCGGCGATGTCACGCTGTGGCCGACGCTGACCGGTGGTGAGACCATCGACCTGCTGGCCCGGATGCGCGGCGGCATCGACCGCAAGCGTCGCGACGAGCTGATCGAGCGCTTCGCCCTCGATCCACACAAGAAGGCGCGGACCTATTCGAAGGGCAACCGGCAAAAGGTCTCGCTGATCTCCGCCTTCTCGTCGCGGGCCCGCCTTTTGCTGTTGGACGAGCCCAGCAGCGGCCTGGACCCCTTGATGGAGAACGTCTTTCAGCAGTGCGTTGCCGAGGCGCGCGACCGCGGCGCGACGGTGTTGTTGTCCAGTCACATCCTCGCCGAGACCGAAGCGCTGTGCGAAAGGGTGACCATCATCCGGGCCGGCAAAGCCGTCGAGAGCGGGACCCTGGACTCGATGCGGCATCTCAGCCGCACCTCGATCAAGGCCGAAATGACCGGCGATCCCGGGGACCTCACTCGCATCAAGGGGGTCGAGGACGTCACCGTCGAGGGCACCATCCTGCGCGCTCAGGTCGACGGCGAAAGCCTCGGGGAACTCATCCGGGCACTCGGCGACGCCGGCGTGCGCAGCCTCGTCAGCCAGCCGCCGACGCTCGAGGAACTCTTCCTGCGCCACTACGACACGGCGGACCAGGTTTCCGCATCATGAGCACCGCAACCTTGGATCGCTCAAACCGCCCGGCGTACCCCGCGCCGCAACGCGGTTCGAACTTCGCCGGAACGCTGGGGATGCTGCGGCTCTACTTGCGCCGCGACCGAATCTCGCTGCCGCTGTGGGTGTTCCTGCTGTCGGTGCCGCTGGCAACGGTGTACGTCGGCAGCATCGAAAAGGTCTACCCCACCCAGGCCGCCCGGGCCGGCTTCGCCGCTTCCATCATGGCCAGCCCGGCGCAGCGCGCGCTCTACGGACAGGTCTACAACGACAGCCTTGGCGCCGTTGGCATTTGGAAGGCAGGGATGTTCCACCTGCTGATCGCGGTGGCCGTCATCCTGACCGTCATCCGGCACACCCGGGCCGACGAGGAGGCGGGCCGAACCGAACTCGTGGACTCGACCGCCGTCGGCCGCTATGCCAGCCTCACCGCCGCGCTGCTGTTGTCGTTCGGGGCCTCCATCGCCACCGGCGTGATCGGTGCGGCGGGACTGCTCACCACCGACGTCCCCGCCGGTGGGTCGCTCGCGTTCGGTGCGGCGCTGGCCTGCTCCGGCCTGGTGTTCGCCGCCGTCGCCGCGGTGACCGCGCAACTGTCCCCGAGCGCGCGGTTCGCGCGCGGCGCCGCGTTCGCGGTTCTGGCGGCCGCCTTCACGCTGCGCGCCGTCGGTGACGCCGGTTCCGGTGCGCTGTCGTGGCTTTCGCCACTGGGGTGGTCCTTGCAGGTCCGGCCGTACGCCGGCGATCACTGGTCCGTATTGACGCTGCATCTGACGACAGCCGTGGCGCTCACCGCGGTGGCATACCGGCTGCTCGCCGGCCGTGACGTCGGTGCCGGGCTCTTTGCCGAACGCCCCGGCCCCGGCTCGGCCGCGCCCGCGCTGGGCAATGTGTTCGGGCTGGCCTGGCGATTGGACCGTGGTGCGCTCCTGCTCTGGACCGTGGGGCTGTGTCTGTATGGCGTCTTGATGGGCAGTGTGGTGCACGGCATCGGCGACGAGCTCGGAGGCAGCGACGCCGCCCGCGACATCGTCGTCCGGATGGGCGGTACCAGCGCCTTGGAGGAGGCCTTCATCGCCGTCGCGTTCACGATGATGGGGATGGCGGCCGCCGCATTCGCCGTCTCGCTGACGCTGCGATTGCACCAGGAGGAAGCGGGCCAACGCGCCGAAGCGACGCTGGCCGGTGCGGTGTCGAGAGCCCGCTGGCTGGCGAGCCACCTGCTGGCGGCATTGGTCGGATCCTCGGTGGCGATGCTGGTCAGCGGTTTGGCCGGCGGCCTGGTCTACGGCGCCGCCGCCGGCGACGTCGGCGGCAAGGTGGCTGTCGTGGTGGCAAGCGCGGCCGTGCAACTGCCCGCAGTCTGGTTGTTGTCCGCGGTGACGGTCGGCTTATTCGGCCTGGCACCACGATTCACGCCCGTGGCTTGGGGTGTTCTGGTGGGATTCATCGCCCTATACCTGATCGGTTCGTTGGCCGGGTTCTCGCAATGGTTGCTCGACCTGGAACCGTTCGCCCACATTCCCCGGGTCGGCGCGGGTTTCACCGCCACGTCACTGCTGTGGCTATTGGCCATTGACGCCGCACTCGTTACCCTCGGTGTCATGGGCTTCCGACGCCGCGATCTGCGTGGTTAGGAGCGCTGTGAAAACCGGTCTTCGCGTGACGGTGCAATCGATCTGGGGAATCCTCTCTTTCGGCTTGATCCTCTTCCTGCCCGCCGGCACGTTGCGTTATTGGCAGGCATGGGTTTTCATCGCCGTGTTCATGGCGGCAACGATCGTCCCCGTCGTCTACCTGGCGCGCAACAATCCCGCGGCCCTGCAGCGCCGCATGAAGGCGGGCCCGCGGGCCGAACCCCGGGCGGCCCAGAAATTCATCATCACCGGCTCGTTCCTGGTCCTATTCGCGGCGATGGTGCTCAGCGCGGTCGATCACCGGTTCGGCTGGTCGTCCGTGCCGGCGTGGCTGTCCGTGCTCGGCGATGTCCTGGTGGCGGCGGGGCTCGGGATCGCCATGCTGGTGATCGTCCAAAACGGTTACGCCGCGGCCACTATCACAGTGGAGTCAGGCCAGACACTGGTGTCCGATGGCTTCTATCGATTCGTGCGCCACCCCATGTATGTCGGGAACGTGGTCATGATGATCGGCATGCCGTTGGGGCTCGGCTCCTACTGGGCGTTGCTCTTGGTCATCCCGGGCTGCATCCTGCTCGCCCTCCGCATCCTCGACGAGGAAACGCTCCTCACCCAGGAGTTGACCGGGTATCGCGAATACCGGCAACGGGTGCGCTATCGGTTGGTTCCCTACATCTGGTAACGGCCGGGCCGACGCGCCTAGGGTATTCGCGTGGCCCGAAATCCCGCGCCCGCGCGAGATCGGCCGTGGCGACGCCCCGGCGCGCTCCGGTACGCGATGAGCCGGATACGCGGCGTCGCCAAGCCACCCGTCACGGTGACCGATCCACCGGCCGACCTTGACGTCGAACGCGATGTAGGCGTGCCGACGCGCGACGGAACGGTATTGCGGGTCAACGTTTTCCGGCAGTGCGATACCGGTGCTCGACCGGTGATTCTGAGCATCCACCCCTACGGCAAGGACAATCTGCCGAGGCGGCGCGGCAACAGGTGGACGTTCTCCATGCAGTACCGGATCCTGCGCCAGCCGCGACCGGTGCGCTTCTCGGCGCTGACCGGCTGGGAGGCGCCCGATCCCGCGTGGTGGACAGCGCAGGGCTTCGTCATGGTGAATGCCGATTCGCGCGGCTGTGGTCGCTCCGACGGAAACGGGCGCCTGTTGTCGCGCCAGGAGGCCGAGGACACCTACGACCTGGTGCAGTGGATCGCCGGACAGCCATGGAGCGATGGACGCGTCGTCATGCTCGGGGTGTCGTACCTGGCCATCAGCCAGTACGCGGTCGCCGCGCTGCAGCCGCCGGCACTACGGGCGATCTGCCCGTGGGAAGGCTTCACCGACGCCTACCGTGACCTGACCTTCCCGGGCGGCGTTCGCGAGACCGGGTTCACCAGGGTGTGGTCGCGAAACGTGCGACGCGACACCCGGCAGGCCTACGACCTGGAACGGATGCAGGACGCCCACCTCTTGCGCGATGAGTTCTGGCGTTCGCTGGTCCCGGACCTCTCCGCGATCAAGGTGCCCATGCTGGTGTGCGGCAGCTTCTCCGACAACAACCTGCACAGCCGCGGCTCCATCCGCGCGTTCACGCACGCCGGCTCCAGCCACGCCCGCCTCTACACCCACCGCGCCGGCAAGTGGGCGACCTTTTACTCCAAGCCCGCGCTGACCGAGCAATTGCGGTTCTTCCGCGGAGTGCTGGACGGGGTGCCCGCTTCCCGCAGCGTCCGCCTCGAGGTCCGCGAAGACCGCGACACCGTCGCAGCAGTGCGCGAAGAGGCCGAATGGCCGCTGGCGCGCACCCATTGGCGCCCAATGTATTTGGCCGAGGGTGGACTGCTGACCGCCCAGCGGTCATCGGAGGAAAGTGGCATCACGTTCGGAACCCGCTCCGGCGCAGCAGCTTTCAGCTGGACCGTCCCGGCGGATATCGAGCTGACCGGCCCGATGGCGGCGCGGCTGTGGATCGAGCTGGACGGCTGCGACGACGCCAACCTGTTCGTCGGCGTGGAGAAGTGGCGTGACGGACGGTTTGTCGCATTCGAAGGCTCCTATGGCTACGGCCGCGATCGGGTGAGCACCGGTTGGCAGCGAGTCTCGCTGCGTGCGCTGGACGCCGATCTTTCGCGGCCGTGGGAACCCGTCGCGGCGTGCACAAACCCGCGACCCGTCGCCGCGCACGAGGTCGTCGAGGTCAACGTGGCGCTGGGCCCGTCCGCGACACTGTTCCGCGCCGGTGAGCAGCTGCGCTTGGTGGTCGCAGGGCGCTGGTTGTCCCCGAGGAACCCGCTCACCGGCCAGCTCCCCGCGGCCTATGCCGGCTCGCCGCGCGGCCGCGTCAAGCTGCACTGGGGCCCGCGCTACGACGCGCATCTGCTGATCCCGGAGATCCCCGGGTAGCACGGGGCACTAAATCCAGACGCCCTTGCCCACCGCGACCACACCGCCCGCGCTTATCGCGAAGCGCTCCCGGTCCTTCTCGAGGTCCACGCCGACCATCTCGCCGGGCCCGACGACGACGTTCTTGTCCAGGATGGCGTGGCGTACCACCGCGCCCCGGCCGACCCGGGCGCCGGGCATGATCACGCTGCCCTCCACGATCGCGCCGTCATCGACCACGACGTTGGACGACAGCACCGAGTTGCGCACCGAAGCCGCCGAAATAATGCTGCCGGCGCCGACGACCGACTCCTGGGCCGAGCCGCCGTTGACGAACTTGGCCGGTGCCAGGTTCTCCGACTCACCGCGGATCGGCCAGCGCTTGTTGTAGAGGTTGAACACTGGATGCACCGAGACCAGGTCCATGTGCGCGTCGTAGAACGCGTCCAGCGTCCCCACGTCACGCCAGTAACCCCGGTCGCGATCGGTCGCGCCCGGCACCTCGTTGTCCTTGAAGTCGTAAACCGCGGCCATCCCGTCGCCCACCAAGCGCGGAATGATGTCACCGCCCATGTCGTGATCCGAATGGTCGTCGTCGGCGTCGGCGCGAATCGCGTCGATGAGCACCTTGGTGGTGAAGATGTAGTTGCCCATCGACACGAACGTCGCCTCGGGGTCATCCGGTGTGCCGGGCGGGTCCAACGGCTTCTCCACGAATTCGCGGATGCGGCCGGAATCGTCGGCGTCGATACACCCGAATGCGGTGGCCTCTCCGCGCGGCACGCGGATGCCGGCCACCGTCGCGCCGGCCCCGCTTTCGATGTGGAAGTGGACCATCTGCTCGGGGTCCATCCGATAAACGTGGTCGGCGCCGAAAACGACTATGTAGTCGGGGTCTTCGTCGTAGATCAGATTGAGCGATTGGTAGATCGCGTCGGCGGAGCCGGTGTACCAGCGGGGGCCCAGGCGCTGCTGCGCGGGCACGGGGGTGATGTACTCACCGGCCAGACCGGAAAGCCGCCAGTTCTGCGAAATGTGACGGTCCAGTGAATGCGACTTGTACTGGGTGAGAACGCAGATCCTCAAGTAGCGCGCGTTGACGAGGTTGGAGAGCACGAAGTCGATCAGCCGATAGGCGCCGCCGAAGGGAACCGCGGGCTTGGCCCGATCCGCGGTCAGCGGATACAGCCGCTTGCCCTCACCGCCGGCCAGGACAATGCCCAGCACGTGTGGCGCTTCCCTCATGGTTCAAACCTATCGGCCGTCGCGAGGCGCTGCCAGAGGGACGGCGCTATTGGCGGTGTTCTGCGGCTGTCCGTCAAGGTATTTGGTCCGCCGGGCCGCTCACCGATTGCCCGGCCCCCGACTCGCGCTCCTCGTTGCGACCGAACTACCGTGCGGGTATGCGGGTGGCGATGATGACTCGGGAATACCCACCAGAGGTCTACGGGGGAGCCGGTGTACATGTCACGGAACTGGTCGCCCAGCTGCGCCGATTGTGCGCGGTCGACGTGCATTGCATGGGTGCGCCGCGGCCGAACGCCATCGTGCACCAGTCCGATCCGCGCTTGCACAGCGCCAACCCGGCGCTGTCGACATTGTCCGCGGACCTGATGATGGCCAACGCCGCGTCGGCGGCCACCGTCGTGCATTCGCACACTTGGTACACCGGCATGGCCGGTCACCTGGCGGCGCTGCTCTACGACATCCCCCATGTTCTGACGGCGCATTCGCTCGAGCCGCTGCGGCCGTGGAAGGCCGAACAGCTCGGCGGCGGCTACCAGGTGTCGACGTGGGCGGAGCGCACCGCGGTGCAGGCGGCGGACGCCGTCATCGCGGTCAGCTCCGCGATGCGCGAAGACATCCTGCGCGTCTACCCCGCCCTGGATCCCAGCGTCGTGCACGTCATCCGCAATGGGGTGGACACCGACGTCTGGCATCCCGCCGGGCCGACGCATACCGGGTCTGTGCTGGCCGAACTCGGCGTCGACCCCGACCGGCCCACGGTGGCATTCGTCGGCCGGATCACCCGCCAGAAGGGCGTCGCCCACTTGGTGGCGGCGGCGCACCAGTTCGACCCCGAGGTCCAGGTGGTGTTGTGCGCGGGCGCCCCCGACACCCCCGAGATTGCCGAGGAAATTCGGTCCGCGGTGGCGCGGCTGGCCCACGATCGGCAGGGCGTGTTCTGGATCAGAGAGATGCTACCGATCGGCGAGATACGTGAAATATTGTCGGCGGCAACGGTTTTCGTCTGCCCCTCGGTGTACGAGCCGCTGGGCATCGTGAACCTGGAGGCGATGGCATGCGCGACGGCCGTGGTGGCATCCGATGTCGGCGGGATACCCGAGGTGGTCCTCAACGGGGTGACCGGTTCGCTGGCGCATTACGACGCCGGTGACCCGGCGGGTTACCAGACCAGACTGGCCGAAGCGGTTAACGCGCTCGTCGCCGACCCGGAAAAGGCGAGGCGTTACGGCGAGGCGGGACGCCAACGCTGCATAGAGGAATTCTCCTGGGCCCGCGTCGCCGAGCAAACCCTGGATATCTACCGAAAGGTGTGTGCGTAGCCCCGCGGTCCGCTGGCAGGCCTTAGCTGGAGCTCGTGACACCCTTGAGTTCGTCACCGAGGGCGGCGGCTTCGTCGGGCGTCAGCTCGACGACTAGTCGACCACCTCCCTCAAGTGGTACCCGCATCACGATGCCGCGCCCCTCCTTGGTTGCTTCCAGAGGACCGTCGCCGGTCCGGGGCTTCATCGCCGCCATCGAGTGCTCCCTCCAAATTCGAGCTGGTCCGCCGTTGCGGACCTGGTCGGCGCCGAGCATGCCCCGCCAGCGATTTTCCAGCCATACCCGACATCGAACTGCCAAATCACCCCTCTATTGTTCCCTATCCAGGTCACGAGTTGAACAAAGACCCGGTTCTGCGGGCCTGGGGGCCGCTGAACGCCGATTGCCCGGCCGCGTGTCACCGGGGGGAAGGCACCCAACAACCCCGGATATGGTCGTCGACCATGCCGGTCGCCTGCATCAGCGCATAAGCGGTGGTGGGCCCGACGAAGCGGAACCCGCGCCGCTTGAGCTCGCGCGCCATGGCCTTCGATTCCGGTGTCGCCGAGGGAACTTCGGAGCCATCCGCCGGCCTGGGGCGCGGTGCGGGCGCAAAAGACCACAGCAGGTCCGCGAGCTGCGCCGAGGTTCCCAGCTCGGCGGCGGCACGCGCGTTGGCGATGGTCGCGTCGATCTTGGCCCGGTTGCGCACGATTCCGGTGTCCGCCATCAACCGCTGCACGTCCGCATCGGTGAAGCCGGCGACCTGCTCGAAATCGAACCCCGCGAATGCGCGCCGGAAATTCTCCCGTTTGCGCAAGATGATCAGCCACGACAGCCCGCTCTGGAACGCCTCCAGGCTCATCCGCTCGAACAGCGCCACCCCGTCGTGCACCGGGCGGCCCCACTCCTGGTCGTGGTAGTCGCGGTACAACTCGAAATCAGGTCCGGGCCGAATGGCCGCCCAGCTGCACCGAACCAGCCCGTCATCGCTCACATCTAGTCCTGACGATCCTCGCCGTCCTCGGGTTCCACGGGTTGGGAATCGTCCTCGGCGGCCGCGGGGGCGGGCACGGCGGCGAGCTGGCCGCGTAGCGCCTCGAGCTCTCGGGCGAGCCGGTCCAGCACCCAGTCCACCTCGCTGGTCTTGTATCCGCGCAACGCCTGGGTGAACTTGACTGCGTCGACGTCCGCGCCGGTCACCCCGTAGGCGGGCAAGACGGTCGCGGTCGTCCCGCGGGGCAGGGGCGGCAGCTGCTCACCGCGACCGAACAGCAGACTCGCCGCGCCGAACAGCACGATCGCAACCAGCACCAGCACCACCAGGTAAAGCAACACCAACGCCACGTCGTCGATCCTGCCCTATGCCACCGACAGCGCGACCATGCAGCGCGGCTTTAGCGCGGCCTCAGGACCTTCATCGGCGGACGGTCCGCCAGCGACACCGGCGATGTGTGCTGGGCGTAGCTCTGACCATCGGGCCCCTCGGGGCCAACGGCGAAGAACTGCGTCAATCCGACCCCGGAATCGGGAATCCCGCAGCGCGAGAGCAGGGTCGCGATGACCTGGCGGCTCATCGCACCCAACTCGGCCAGCGGCCGGTTGCGGTGCGCGCGCACTCCCAAGTTGACCTGGGCGATGGCGCCCAGGCCCAACCGGTCGAAAGTGTCCAGCAGCAGGCCGATCTCGACGCCGTAGCCCGGAGCGAACGGCACCGACGTCAGTAATTCGCGGGTCGCCGCGTACTCCCCGCCGAGCGGCTGCAGGATGCAACCCAGCTCCGGCCGCAGCGCCGCGAGCAGCGGCCGGGCCACCAGCTCGGTGACCCGCCCGCCGCCGGTGGCGCCCGCGGCGCCCCCGACGTCGCCGACCTGTAGCGGCCGCCGGTAGAAGCTCTTGACCAGGTGGACGCCGTCGCCCATGAGCAGCGGCCCGACCAGCCAGGGCACGAACATCGGGTTCGGGTTGATCAGGTCGGAGTCGACGAACACGACGATGTCACCGCTGGTGGCCGCCAGCGAGCGCCACAGCGCCTCGCCTTTTCCGGGCCGGATCGGCACCTCGGGCAACGCCTGCTCGCGGCTGACGACCCGGGCGCCGGCGGCGACGGCGCGGATCTCGGTGTCGTCCGTCGAGCCGGAATCCAGCACGATCAGCTCGTCCACCAGCCCCCCAGAGCCTTTGACCAGGGGCGAGATGCTTTCGACCACGGATTGGATGGTTTGTTCTTCGTTGAGGGCCGGCAGCACCACCGAGATGGTTCGCCCCGCCTTCGCGGCCTCGAGCTCGGCGACCGTCCAGCTCGGACGGTTCCAGCTGCGATCGGACAGCCAGGTATCACCGGGCCGGGCGGCCAGCACCGCGTCGTCGGTGAGGTCGCCGACCAGGTCGGATGCCGTCATGCCAGCCCCCTCACCGTGCGGGCCGGCGGGCGGGATCCCTGGATGGAGGCCACCATCTCCAGCACCCGTCGGGTAGCGGCGACCTCGTGCACGCGAAACATGCGGGCACCGGTGGCGGCCGCCAGCGCGGTGGCCGCCAACGTTCCCTCGAGCCGCTCGGTCAATTCCACCCCCAAAGTCTCCCCGACGAAGTCCTTGTTACTCAAAGCCATGAGAACGGGCCATCCGGTGTTAACAAGATCGCCCAGGCGGCGCAACAGCAGCAGCCCGTGGAAGGTGTTCTTGCCGAAGTCGTGGGCCGGGTCGATCAGCACCCGGTCGCGGGCCACCCCGCAGGCGACCGCGCGCTCCGCGGCGCCGGTGACCTGGCGAATAACGTCGTCGACCACGCCGCGGGTGGTGGTTCCGTAGCTCACCCGGAACGGTCGCGTGCGGGGCAGCGCCCCGCCGGTGTGCGAGCACACCAGGCCCGCACCGAACTCCGCGGCGACCTCGGCCAGGCCCGGGTCGATGCCGCCCCAGGTGTCGTTGATCAGGTCCGCCCCGGCCGCGCAGGCCACCCTGGCCACCTCGGAGCGCCAGGTGTCGACGCTGATCAGCTGGTCCGGATAGGCGCCGCGCAACCATTCGATGAACGGGACCAGACGGGTCAGCTCGGTTTCGGCATCGACCTCCTGGCCCGGGCCCGCCTTGACCCCGCCGACGTCGATGACGTCGGCGCCCTCGGCGATGGCGCGGTGCGCTGCGGCCCGGGCGGCCTCGTCGCCGAAGGTCGCACCCTTGTCGTAGAACGAGTCGGGGGTGCGGTTGACGATCGCCATGATCAGCGGGCGATCACCGGCGACCGGACGGCCACACAAGGTCGATTGCACTTGTCTATGGTGCCTGGTCTGGTCCGCGAGCGTGCGGCCAGCCGCACACTGGACGCCGAACGTGCGGCAGGCCGCACACTCGACGCGGGCTCAGCCCTGCGGGCGCTTCCCGTCGGCCACTTCGTCGGGGTATTCGTCGTAGTACGGCACGTAACCCTCGTCGCGGCCGGCCAGCACGTACAGCGGGTCCTTGATGTCGGGCCCGTAGGCCTGCTCGCGCAGCTCCACCTTGCGGCTCTTGAACGTCGTGGTGTGCTCCAGCGACTTGACCACCCGCACGAACAGCGGCAGTGCGTAGGCGGGCAGCTGGCCGTACACGGCGCGGGCCAGCGACTTGCCGTCGAACTCCGCGCCGTCGCGCAGCTTGACCGCGGCCATGCCGGCGCGGCCGCCGGTGCGGGGGATTTCGACCCCGAACACCGTGCATTCCTCCACGGATTCGTCGGACGCCAGCGCCGCCTCCACCTGCGTGGTGGCGACGTTCTCGCCTTTCCATCGGAACGTGTCGCCGAGGCGGTCGACGAACGCGGCGTGCCCCATGCCCTGCGGGCTCATCACGTCACCGGAGTTGAACCACACGTCGCCCTCACGGAACGCGTTGCGCACCAGCTTCTTTTCGCTCGACTCCTTGTCGGTGTAGCCGTCGAACGGCTGCAGCCGATTGACGCGGCTGAGCAGCAGGCCGGGCTCCCCGGGGGGCACCCGGCGTACCCGCCCGTCGTCGTCGCGCAACGGGGCGCCGGTGTCGGGGTCGTACTCCACGTAGGCCAACGGCATCGGGAAGACGCCGGTCGTCCGGGGCACGTTGAAGACGTTGATGAACGCGGTGTTGCCCTCGCTGGAGGCGTAGAACTCGCAGACGCGCGGGATGTCGAACCGATTCGTGAACTCGTCCCAGATCTCGGGTCGCAGCCCGTTGCCGGCGATCACCCGCACCTGGTGCGCTCGGTCGGTGGCCTTGCGCGGCTGGTTGAGCAGGTACCGGCAGATCTCGCCGATGTAAATGAACGCCGTGGCTTCGGCGGCGATGACCTCGTCCCAAAACTTCGACGCCGAGAACGACTTGCCCAGCGCCAGCGTCGCCCCGGAGTTGATCACCGACGACAGCGCGACCGTCAGCGCGTTGTTGTGGTACAGCGGCAGGCAGCTGTAGAGCGTGTCGGAGCTCTTCAATCGCAGCCCGATGCCCCCGAACGCCGCGAGCGCCTTCAGCCACCGCAAGTGGGTCATCACGCTGGCCTTGGGGAATCCCGTTGTGCCCGAGGTGAAGATGTAGAAGGCGGTGTCCCTGGCCTGCACGGCCGATACCGACGCGGGGTTGGTGGCCGGTGCGCTGGCGGCGAAGCGCTCCAGGTCCTCCACGGTCATGGTCTCGGTGTCGCCCGACCCGCCGCACTCGGCCACCGCGCTGACCAGGTCCGTCTCCGCGACCAACACCTTGGCCTTGAGCAGGCCCAGGCTGTGCGCCAGCACCTCACCGCGCTGGTGGTAGTTCAGCATCCCGGCGACCGCGCCGCACTTGACCGCGGCCAGCATGGTCAGCACCGCGTTGGGCGAGTTGCGCAGCATGATCGCGACGACGTCGCCGTGGCCGACGCCGTGCGCCGCCAGCACCGCGGCGTACCGGTTTGCGGCGGCGTTGGCGTCGCGGTAGGTCAGCTGCTGGTCGCCGAACCGCAAGAAGATCCGATCGCCGTAGCGGGCCGCGCGTTCCTGAAACACCGTTCCGATGGATTTCTTCGAACCCGGCTGGGCCAGGAGGCCGGTCATCGCCCCGCGCATGATCACCGGCATGTCGGCCAGCAGGCCCGGCGCCCGAGATGCGATATCGGTCAGTTTGACCGCCGTGCGCGCTCCGCCGTCGTGATCGGACAAGTCATCCCTCGTTTCCTGTAAGCAACTCGGCGGACAGCCTAGTAGGGATCACCAGATTGCCGGCGGGCTCAATCGGGCGCACACGCCTCCACGGCGGCGCTCACCTTGTCGACCAGCATCAACCGGTCCATCGCCTGCTGCGAGATGTACCCGCTGTCGAGCAGTCCGCACAGCCAGAGCCACAGGCCTTCGTAATGCCCCAGGGGATCGAGCATGACGACGGGTTTGCGGTGCAGGCCGAGGTAGCCCGTGGTCCACGAGTCCAGCAACTCGTCGAGGGTGCCGACGCCCCCGGGCAGCACGATGAACGCGTCGGCGCGCTCTTCCATCACGTGTTTGCGCTCATGCATCGTCTCGGTGACGATCAGCTCGTCCGCTTCGGGGTCGGCGATCTCGACGCGCATCAGAACCTGCGGGATGACGCCGACGGTCCGGCCGCCGCGGGCGCGCGCCGCGGTTGCCACCGCGCCCATCGCCGACACCCGGCCGCCGCCCCACACCAGCGTCCAGCCGCGCTCGGCGATCGCCTCGCCGAGTTCGGCAGCGACCGCGAGCAATTCGGGATGCTCCGGGCCGGACGCGCAGTACACACACACCGCCCAGTCGCCTGACGACTCGCGTTCCGAGCGCATACAACGAAACGTAGACCAAGCTTGCTGCGGGCCGCACACCGCGCGCAATAAAATCCGGCGATGCCGATTCGATGGAACGTTCCCCAGCACGCGTCGGCCCTCGAGCGGCTCAACGCCGCGCTGACGGACGGGCGGGGCGCCGCCGTGCTGGGGCCGGACGGCTGCGGCAAATCCACGTTGGCCCGAACGGCCGCCGAAGGCTTCGGCCACCGGCACCCCGGCACGCGCATCCGCTGGGTCACCGGCACCCCGACCGAACGGGCGGTGCCGTTCGGCGCGTTCAGCCACCTGGTACGGATCGCCGACCTCGGCAAACCGGCCGCGCTGTTGCGCGCGGCCCGGGCGTCGCTGGACGGTGACGACCTGCTGCTGGTCGTCGACGACGCCCACGACCTGGACATCCTGTCGGCCACGCTGGTGTACCAGCTCGCGCTGGCGGGCTCGGCCAGGATGATCGTCACCGGCCGCGCCGACTCGGCTCCCGAAGCCATCGCGGCGCTGTGGGCAGACGGGCTGCTCCCCCGGATCGACATCGAACCGCCGGGCGGGATGACCACACCGGCCGAGGTCGACGCTTTCCTCGCCGAAATGCCACCGGGGGCCCGGTCGGTGCTGGACTATCTCGCCGTCGCGGAGCCGCTGTCGCTCGCCGATCTGAGCGTCCTCACCGGCGCGGACGCGATCGGCGAGGCGACGGATTGCGGGGCGGCGGAAACGCGGGCGCGCGGCGGAGCGTCGGACGACCCGGTGGTGTACACGGCCCACCCGCTGTTCGCCGAGCGAGCGCGGGCCGCGCTCGGCGGCGACGGCGCCCGGCAACGACGCACCGAGTTGGTGCGGCTGCTGTCGCAGCATCCGTCGGACCACCTCAGCGACCGGCTCCGGTTGGCGGCCCTCGCCCTGGACAGCGACGCACGCCAGCCGACGGCCGAGGTGGTCGGCGCCGCGCAGGAGGCGCTGCGGCTGGGCGACCTGGCCCTCGGCGAACGGTTGGCCTCCTCCGCGCTGGAGCGCTCGGGCGGGTTGGCGGCGCGGCTGGCGCTGGCACACGCGCTGGCGTGGCAGGGTCGCGGCCGCGAGGCGGACGCGGTGCTGGCCGGCGTGGACCCCGCCGCGTTGACCGAAGCCGCCCTGATGGACTGGACGCTGTTGCGCGCGGCCAACCAGTTCTGGATGCTCAGCGAGCCCGAGCGGGCCACCGCGTTCTTGCGGACGATCCGCAATCGCGTCTCGGATCCGGGCGCGCGCACCACGCTGGACGCGTTGAGCGCCACGTTCGCGATGAACGCCGGCAACGTCGGGCACGCCGTGAAAGTCGCGGACGAGGTGCTCGCCGCCCCAGAAGCCGACGACCAGGCGGTGGCGTGGGCGGCCAGCGCGGCGGCGTTGTGCGCGGCGCGCCAGGGCCGCTTCGGCGACGTCGAGCCGCTGGCCCAGCGCGCCCTGGCCGCCGAACATCCCGGGTTGCTGCGCTTCACGATCGGGCTGGGGCAGACCACCGCGTTGTTGATGGCGGGCCGGCTCGACGCCGCCCGCGAACTCGCCCAGCAATTCACCGATTTCGCCGAGTTGCAGCAGCCGGGCCGCGCGATCGGTGACGTGCTGCTGGCCCACGTGCTGCTCGCCGACGGCGAATTCGCCCAAGCTGCAGCGCTCCTGGGCCCGGCGGCCGCAACGTTGCAACGCACCGGCTATTCGTGGGGTCCGCTGTCGTTGACGCTGCTGGCCACCGCGCTGGCCCAGCAGGGCGATATCGCCGCCGCGGGAAAGGCGTTGGGCCGGGCCGAATCCCGGCACGGAACCAAGTCGGCGCTGTTCGCACCGGAACTCGGTGTCGCGCGGGCATGGCGGCTGGCGTCGATGCGCGACGGCCACGGCGCGGTGGCGGCCGCCCGTGACGCCGCCCGGATGGCCGAGCGCGGGGGGCAGCGGGCGGTGGCGGTGCGCGCCTGGCACGAGGCCGTGCGGCTCGGTGACATCCGAGCGGCGGATCCGCTGGCCCGGCTCTGTGACGAGATCGACTGCGCCGCAGGGAAACTCGCACTCTCCCACGCCCAGGCGCTGGCGGCCGGCGACGGCGCGGCGCTGCTGACGGTGTCGGGCGACCTGGCGGAGGTCGGCATGCGCGCGGCATCCGCCGACGCCGCCGCGCAGGCGCAGCGGTGCGGGGCCGCCTAGCCGCCCAGCGTCACGCCAGCGTGACCGGCGGCGCCGAGCGTCACGCCAGTGTGACCGGCCGGCGAAGACTAGCCCAGGTAGCCGCGCAGCATGGCCACCGCGGCGGTGATGTTGCCGACGGCGACGCGCTCGTCGCGCGTATGCGCGAGGTTGGGATCGCCCGGCCCGAAGTTCACCGCTGGTATGCCCAACGCGGCGAAACGTGCGACATCGGTCCACCCGTACTTGGCCCGGACCTGCCCCCCGGCCGCCTCGACCAGCGCCTTGGCCGCCGGCTGAGACAGCCCGGGCAGCGCGCCCGCGGCCGCATCGGTCTGCTCGATCCGCACGTCGAGCCCGTCGAACACCTCGTGCACGTGCTCGAGCGCCGCGGCCACCGACCGGTCGGGAGCAAAGCGGAAGTTCACCGTGACCGCGGCGGCGTCGGGAATCACGTTGCCCGCCACGCCGCCCTCGATGCGCACCGCCGACAACCCCTCGCGATATTCGCAACCGTCGATATCCACGGTGCGGGCGGAGTATGCGGCCAGCCGATCCAGGACGGCCCCTAGCTTGTGAATAGCGTTGTCGCCCAACCATGGTCGCGCCGAGTGGGCGCGGGTGCCGGTTGCCGAGATCACGACGCGCAGCGTCCCCTGGCAACCGGCTTCGATGTAGCCGCCGGTGGGTTCGCCCAGGATGGCCACGTCGGCGGACAGCCAGTCCGGCAGCTCACGCTCGATGCGGCCCAAACCGTTTGCCGCCGCCTCGATTTCCTCGCAGTCGTAGAACACCAGCGTCAGGTCGTGAACCGGCTCGGCGACGGTCGCGGCCAGATGAAGGAAGACGGCGTCACCCGATTTCATGTCCGTGGTGCCGCAGCCGTACAGGTCGCCGTTCGCGCGGCGGCTGGGCAAATTGCCGGCCACCGGGACGGTGTCGAGGTGCCCCGCCAGCAGGACCCGCGACGGGCGCTGGTGCCGGGTGCGGGCGAGCACGGCGTTGCCGTTGCGAACGATCTCGAAGCCGGACGTCTGGGCGCGCAGCGCGGCCTCCACTTCGTCGGCCAGGCGCGCCTCGTCTCGCGATTCGCTGGGGATGTCGACCAACGCAGCGGTCAGCTCGATCGGATCCCCGCGCAAGTCCAGCACGGGTCCCAGGTTATCCGCTGCCGAGCGGCAAGTAACCTGACCGCCGTGACTGGAGCTGTAGGCATCGGGCTGGCGACGCTGGCCGCCGACGGATCGATCCTCGACACGTGGTTTCCCGCACCGGAACTGACCGAATCGGGCACCGGGGGCACGTCGCGGCTCGCCCTGTCGGACATCCCCCCGGAGCTGGTCGCACTGGTCGGCCGGGACGACGACCGCGGCACCGAGAGCATCGCCGTGCGCACGGTGATCGGCTCGCTCGACGACGTGGCCGCCGACGCCTACGACGCCTACCTTCGGCTGCATCTGCTGTCGCATCGGTTGGTGGCGCCGCACGGGCTGAACGCCGGCGGCCTGTTCGGGGTATTGACCAATGTCGTGTGGACTAACCGCGGCCCGTGCGCGATCGAAGGGTTTGAGGCGGTCCGGGCGCGGCTGCGCCGGCACGGACCCGTGACCGTCTACGGCATCGACAAGTTCCCGCGGATGGCCGACTACGTGGTGCCGACCGGGGTCCGCATCGCCGACGCCGACCGGGTGCGGCTGGGCGCCCACCTGGCGCCGGGTACCACGGTCATGCACGAGGGCTTCGTCAACTACAACGCCGGCACGCTGGGCGCGTCGATGGTCGAGGGCCGCATCTCGGCCGGCGTGGTGGTGGGTGACGGGTCGGATGTCGGCGGCGGCGCCTCCATCATGGGCACCCTGTCCGGGGGCGGCACGGAAGTCATCTCGATCGGCAAGCGGTGCCTGCTCGGCGCCAACGCGGGGCTGGGCATCTCGCTGGGCGACGACTGCGTCGTCGAAGCGGGCCTGTACGTGACCGCAGGCACCAAGGTCGCCACTCCCGACGGCCAGGTGCTCAAAGCCCTGGAGCTGTCCGGCGGCAACAACCTGCTGTTCCGCCGCAACTCGGTCAGCGGCGCCGTCGAAGTGGTGCCCCGCGGCGGTCAGGGCATCGCCCTCAACGAGGACCTGCACGCCAACTGAGCGCAGCTATACGTCGGCGGCGACCTTCACGGCGGCCGGGGCGGCGCGCAGCGCCTTGCCCATGGTTTCTGGCAGCAGATACACGGAGACGAAACTGGCCACGACCAGGGTGGCCATCATGAGCCCGATCGCCCAGCTGCCGTAGGTGGCCAGCAGCGTGCCGGCGACTAGCGGCGGCACGGCGGCACCGAGAATGCCGGCCAGGTTCATCGCCACCGCCGCTCCGCTGTAGCGGTAGCGGGTGGCGAACAGTTCGGGAACGAACGCCGCCGTCGGCCCGTTGGCCACCGCCGCGGCCCCGAACATGCCCAGGACGGCGACCGCGTACAACACCGGCTTGCGGGTGTCCAGCAGCGGGATGACCGCGAACGCCCACGGCAGGCATGCCGCGAGCCCGCACAGCATCACCCGGCGGCGGCCGACCCGATCGGAGATCCACGCCGAGAACGACACGCACGCCATGCTGGTCAGGCCGCCCAGCGCGCCGACGCCCCAGATGAAGCTCCGCGAATAGCCGAGATGGTTGTGGGCGTACATGACCAGGAAGGTGTTGCCCAGGTACACGAAGCCCATGCCGCCCAGGAAGGCGCCCGCGACGAGCACGATCTCGCGCCGCTGGAACCGCAAAAGCTCCGCCAGCGGCGCCTTGGGCAGCTCGTCGCGGGCCTTCTCCTCCACGAACAGCGGGGTCTCGTCGATGTTGAGTCGGACGTAGAGAGCGATACCGATGAGCGCGCTGCTGATCAGGAAGGGCACCCGCCATCCCCATTCCATGAACGCGGTGCTCTTCTCACCCATGGTGAGGTCGACGGCGAGAAAGGTCAGGCTGGCCAGGATCCCGGCGGTGCCACCGCCCAACAGGGTGAACATGCCGTACCAGCCGCGTTTGCCGGACGGCGCGTACTCGGCGCTGAGCAAGACCGACCCCGCCCACTCGCCGCCGACCGCGAATCCCTGTAGCAACCGCAGAACGATGAGAATCAACGGCGCCGCGATGCCGATCGACGCTGTGCTGGGGACCATGCCCACGCTCACGGTCGACGCGCCCATGATCAGCAGGGTGGCGACCAGCGTCTTCTTGCGGCCCAGCCGGTCCCCGAAGTATCCGAAGACGGCCGCGCCCAACGGACGGGACAGGAACGCCGTCGCGAACGTCGCCATGGAGGCGACGGTGGCCAGCGTCGGGCCGAGGCGCGGGAAGAACACGGTGGGAAACACCAAGGCGGCCGCGGTCCCGTAGATCAGGAAGTCGTAGAACTCGATGGCCGAGCCCACGAGACAGGCCGCCGCTATCCGCCGCATGGGCGTGGCAGGCCGATTCACGGTTACGACGGTAGGTGAAGCTCCGCGGTCACGCTCTTCGCTGAAGCTGGCAACTTCCTGCGTGTCAGCCGTCGGACAGCAGCTGCTTCTTGAGCACCTTGCCCATCGCGTTGCGGGGCAGCGCGTCGACCAGGCGCACCTCGCGTGGCCGTTTGTGCACCGAGAGTTCTTGGGCGACGTGGTTGATCAGGTCGTCGGCGTTCAGGTCGGCCGCGCCGACGATGAACGCGACGATGCGCTGGCCCAGGTCCGGGTCCGGCATCCCGACGACCGCGGCCTCCCGCACCCCGGGATGCCCGAGCAGCGCCGTTTCGATTTCGCCGGCGCCGATCCGGTAGCCGCCGGACTTGATCAGGTCGACCGACTCGCGGCCCACGATGCGATGCATGCCCCCGCCGTCGATGACGGCGACATCGCCGGTGCGATACCAGCCGTCGGCGTCGAAGGCTTCGGCGGTGGCCTCGGGGCGGTTCAGGTAACCGTCGAACATCATCGGGCCCCGAACCTCAAGCTTGCCAACGGTTTCCCCGTCGTGCGCCACCTCGCCGCCGGTGTCGTCGAGCAGTCGGGTTTGCACGCCGGTGAGCGGTAGGCCCACCCATCCGGCGCGTCGCTCGCCGTCCGCGCGGGTCGACAGCGTGATCAACGATTCGGAGGCGCCGTACCGTTCGATGGGCCGGTGCCCGGTGAGCCGGGCCAGCCCCTCGAACACCGGCACCGGCAGCGGCGCGCTCCCGGAGACCAGCAGCCGCGCCGGGCGCAGCGCCCGGGCGGCGGCCTCGTCGGCCACCACCCGCGACCACACGGTCGGCACCCCGAAGTACAGGGTGCCCCCTGCGTGGGCGTAGCCCGCCGGCGTCGGTTTTCCGGTGTGCACGAAGCGATTTCCCACCCGCAGCGACCCGAGCAGTCCCAGCACCAACCCGTGGACGTGAAACAGCGGCAGCCCGTGCACCAACACGTCGTCGGCAGTCCACTGCCAGGCCTGCGCCAGGGCGTCGAGGTCGGCCGCGATCGCGCGGCGGCTCAGCACCACGCCCTTGGGTAGGCCGGTGGTGCCGGAGGTGTAGATGATCATCGCGGTGGCATCGGGCGACGGCTCGGCGTAGCGGTGCCAGGACCGGGCGTGTAATCGCACCGGGATGTGCGGCAGTCCCTCCGGCTCGTCCGGGACGGGGCCCAGCCAGGCCTGCACTCCCGAATCGGTGAGCATGTGCCGGCGTTCGGCCGCTCCCACGTCGGCGGGCACCGGGACGAAGGGCACGCCGGCGATCAGGCACCCGGTCACCGCGAGCACCGTCGCCGCGCTGGGCGTGGCCAGGATCGCGACCCGGGTCGCGCCGGCGACCCGCTCGGCCACCGATGTCGCGGCGCCGACCAGGTCGCTGCGACTCAACACGGCCCCGTCGATGCGTACCGCGTCGGCGATGTCGGTGGCGGTGACCGCCGCGGGATTCAGGGACGCCAGCAGCACGTGAGCAGGCTACCCGGCGGCCACCGGGTCAGTCCCGCTCGTCCCAGATCTTCATCAGGGTGGACAGGATCTCCTCGCCGCGCCCCAGCCCGCCGAGGTGGCTCTCGCCGTGCAGCACGAGCAGCTCGGCGTCGGGCAGCAGCGACACGACGTGCTCGCCGTGTGCGAACGGGACGATGTGGTCGCTGTCGCCGTGCCACCAGCGCACCGGGACCTTGACCTCGTCGAGCCGGAATCCCCAGTCCTGGGTGAACAGGATGACGTCGTTGAAGGGGGCCGCGAGTTGCTTGCGGCTGCCGTTGAGCAGGTCGTCGAGGAACATCGCTCCGAACTCGGGCCGGGTGAGCAGGCGCCGGTCGCCTTCGGGCGATATCGCGGCATACAGATACAGCGCGGGATTGGCGACCGGCCGGATCGCGCGGACCACCAGGCTCGCGCCGATCCGCAGCGGGTCACCGCCCAGCTTCAGCAGCGGCGCCACCCGCTTGCCCAGGTTCATCAGGCCGCTGGTGATCCCCTCCTCGCCGAGGAAGGGCGCGACGCCGCCGAGCACGCCGGCCGCCACGACCCTTTCGTGCAGCGCCGCGGCGGACGCGAGGGCGTACGGACCGCCGCCGGACAGGCCGATGACGGCCATGTCGTTGATGCCGAGCGTGTCCGCGATCGTCCGCAGGTCGTCGGCGAACGCCCGGATGTTCTCGTACCGATGGGGTGTCGACGAGCCGATTCCGGGGCGGTCCAGGCCGATCAGCCGGATCTTGTTGTTTTCGGCGTAGAGGCGGGCCTCGACCGGGATCTGCCGGCGAGCGCCGGGGGTGCCGTGCAACCAGAACATCGCGCGCCCCTGCGGGTCGCCGAATTCGGCGAACCCGATCTGGCGGTCCTCGCCCACGGCGACGTTTCCTTCGAGCTTGGGGCGGGCGATCTGGATGACCATGTCAGCAGCCTCGCATGTGACAAGCCGTTTACCAAAGGCTCACGGGTCAGGCGTTGAGCGGGCGCTCTCCGATGACGTGTTCGGCCCGCAGGCTCGCGACTTCGAATAGAAGCTTTGGCGCAAGCTTGCGAAGCAAGGCAATGCCCGGAGTCGACGATGGAGACTTGAAAACCTGCCTGTTGCGAACGCAAGCAGACCTGCGCGATTGGGATCACTCCTGTTGCCATCCAATGTCCCTAAACGCGGCGGCTGAAATGTGCTTCGATCCAGTCGGAGTACCGAGTAGTGAAGATGGTGGCGTTCTCGTCGGGGGCGAGGGCGTGATCGTCGATCACGGCACCGAAGTATGGCGCCTGGGCGTCAGTCACGACCTGACGTTGATCACCAATGGCGGCAAGGCCCGTGCGGACGAAGTCGTCCATTCCCATTGCTTCGGGTCCAGCGATCTCCGTTACTCCGTTGATGGGATGCCCGACCGCCGCGCGGGCCACGGCGGTGGCGACATCGTCGGCCGCGATAGGACGGAACAACGCGTGGGGCAACCTGACAATGTCTCCGTCTGTCGCGGAATCGGCCAAGCCAACCGCGAATTCGTAGAACGGAGTTGCCCGCACGATCGAATAGGGCCGGCCCGAGTCCTTGATCAGGTCTTCCTGAGCTGCTTTCGCGGTGTTGTAACCGCTATCTGGCATGGTCTGCGCGCCCACTACGGACAATGCGACATGGTGCTTGACTCCCGCTTCCCGTTCAGCAGAAAGAAGATTCGTGGTCGTGGTTGTGAAGAAATGCATCACAGGTCCGTCGTCGAACAGTGGTGAATCGGCCACGTCGACCAGGACATCCGCGCCGGCGACGGCGTTGGCAAGGCCTTCACCGGTGAGTGAATCGACACCTGATCGGCGTGAGGCGGGGATCACGTCGTGCCCCTGCACGCTGAGTTTGGAAACTACTTTCGAGCCGATCAGCCCGCGCCCGCCCATGACTACGATCTTCATGATGAACCTTTCAGAGTTGCGTTTGATTGGTCACTTCGGTTTCGTGCCTTCCGCCGCCGTTCGAACCGCCGAAAGTCGGTAGTCTCACCGATGGGCTCTTCGTATCGACGCCGCATACGGCCCGTGATGAGGCGCCCCGCAAAGGAAGTGACGATCCCGCCCGGGTCTGGTCGTACTGAGCATGAAGCGAGGCGGGGTGAGTTGTCATCACCCCAACCACCTATTCACCCGGGGTGAGTAGTACGCCGCCGTGAACCGAAGCGTGATTGGGTCGGTCGGGTGAACGATTACTGCGGAGGTGATGGTTCAGTCGCGGCTGAGGGGCTGCTGGCCAGGGCGGGTTGCACACCGGGCCGGTCGCGGCATAGCGCCGCGATGTCGCAGGGCACAGGTTGACACGCAGGGAGATTGGTTATCAACAGCGCGGCGCATAATGCGCCAAGGCCGAAGAGTGCCGCGCTCAGCTCTAACACGTGGGCGAATCCGATGGCGCTCGCCGTACCAGTGCTGATCAGGCCCAGGGACCCGATCGATACCAGCGCGGCCAAACGCGAGACGCCGTTGTTGATCGCCGACGCCACCCCGCTGTTCTCGGTCGGCACCGACGCCAGTGTCACCGACGTCAGCGGTGTGATCGTCACGACCAGCCCGATGGCCAGCACGGTCATCCCGGGAACCAGGTCGGTGATCGCTTGGAAACAAATAGGTTTCGGGCGGATCAGGAGCAGCCCGATCCCCGCCAAAGCGGGGCCGACAATCAGGAACGCACGTGGTCCCAGCCGGGCGGCAATGCGGCCGACATGGCGGGCGAATAGGAACGACAGCGCCGGGATCGGCAGGGTGGCCAGTCCGGCCGCGGTGGCTGAGTATCCGCCGATTTCTTGGGTGTAGAGGGCGATCGCCAGTGATCCCAGCGTCAACCCGCCGTAGACGAACGCGGTGACGAGGTTGGCGGCAGCGAAGTTACGAAAGTTGAACAGCGGCAACGGAAGCATCGGAGACCTGCTGCGGTGCTGCCAACTCACGAAGCCGGCCAGTGCGGCGATCCCGATCACCGCTGGTGTGAAGACCGTCGGGACGGTCCAGCCGTCGCGTTGCGATTCGATCAACGCGTATACGGTCGCCGCCAACCCTACCGCCGACAAGCCCACCCCGGGGGTATCAACACGGGCGCCTTCGACGCGCCCCGACATCGGACACAGCCAGAACGTGAGTGCATACGCGACCGCCATTGGTATCGATGACAACACGAAAATCCAACGCCAACCCAAGAAATCGACGCACATCCCGCCCAGCAGGGGGCCTAACGCAAAGGCCGTTCCCGTCCACCCGGTCCAGACGCCGATCGCCGCGGACTGGCGTGCCTTGTCGAACACCGTGTTGATCAGCGCCAGCGAACCCGGCACGAGGAAAGCCGCACCCAGCCCCTGGATGAGGCGCGCGGTGACCAGCATCGCCGGTGAGGTGGCAGCCGCCGCCAGAACCGAGCCCGCCCCGAACGCCAACAGCCCGAACCTCATCACCGGAACGCGTCCGAACAAATCCGAAATGGACCCGCCGGGAAGAATCGCGGCCGCCGTTGCCAGAAGGTAGCCATCGATGATCCATTGCTGCAACGCCAGACCGCCGCCGAGGTCGTGCTCGATGGCCGGCAAAGCCAGGTTGATGACCGTGGAGTCGAGGAACGCGACCATTGACACCATCACCGCAACCACCATCGCACGGTTGGTCGGTGCCGCATCGCGCAACGTCACTGCCGCCACCGTTCGGCGAGTGGCGATGACCGAGCGTCAGAACCGTTGTGTGCGTCAGTCATTGGCTTGCTCACCACCGATCGATATGCACCACATCGCCGACCGGAATCCGCCGAGGCACGGCGGAAGGTCGTCCCGGTGTAGTTGCAGCGGGTGCCTGCACCGCGATCCCCAGGCATTCCCGGATCAGGCCGATGGGAACAGGTTTGGTCAAATCGAGACGTTTGCGCACGGAGCGGGTCGTGGTCAGCAGTGCGTCAGTGGACAAGTCGATGATGGGGTAATCGCTCATGCCGGTAGGATGGCCGTGACTTCGACTTCCACGCGGATGTTTGGCCACACCAGCCCTTCGATGATGCTGAACATTGCGGCGGGTTCGTGGCGGATGATCTCTTTGCTCACCGCCAGGTAGGCGGACGCGTTGTCACGGCTGGTGACCCATTGACGCATGTAGACGATATCGGTGAGCTTGGCGCCGGCCTTGGCGAGCGCCTTTTCGACATTGGCCCAGCACTGCCGGGCTTCGTCGGCGAAGTCCTCGGGCAAAGTACCGTCTTCGCGCACCCCGGGCGTTCCGGAGACGAAAATCTCTGTGCCGCCGCCGGATACGGCGACAGCGTCGGCGTATTGGCCGATGTGATCGGCCACTCCGGTGCGGATCCGGGTAATGGTGGTCATCTCGAGACTCCTTGGTAGTGTGAGGTTTTTCGGTGTGTGATGGCATCTTCGTCAGGTGTCTGTCTTGATGACCACTCCGCTGGGCTCGTGGCCTGCGACCACTTGTGCGAGGGCGTAGGCGGCCTGATCCAGGCCGCAGGAACGCGGGGTTGGCATACTCAGCCGATGCGAGGCGAGTAGCGCGGTCAGGCGGTCGAGTTGAGCGCCGTCGGAACGGACGTAAACCGCGGTCACGCCGATGCCGCGAGTGGATGCGGGCGGGTCGGGAGTGATGGTGGCCAGCCGGCCGCCGTCGGCAAGCGCGGTCATCGCCGCAGCGGCACCGCTGGGGGCTGCGTTAGCGACGGTGTTGATGGGGTTCTTCGCCAATCCCCTTGCCTGTTGTGGCCACATCCGATCGCGGTAGTCGATTACTTCGCGCGCGCCATACCCCCGGACTCGGTCGGCGCTCCGCGGGCTGGCGGTGGCGAGCACGTCGACGCCGCGCAGGGCGGCGAGCTGCACGATGAGCCCGCCGGTGATTCCGCCCGCGCCGTGAACGAGCAACCTTTCTCCAGCGTGAAGGGCCAACGTCTCGCCGACCACCTGCTCGGCGGTCAACGCCGGCACCGGAAAGATCGCTGCGGTCTCCCACGAAATCCCTTGCGGTTTACGGGCTAGCGATCCCACGGCTGCGATCAAAAAGGGCGCCCACGTACCTTGGTCGCGCAGCGGCACCGGGTGACACAGCACCTCATCACCCACACTGAATCCCTTCGCGTGGGCACCCACGGCCGCGATGACCCCGGCGGCCTCGACACCGAGCGCCAGCGGAGGGCTGATGCCGACGTCCCAGCCACCGGTGCGAATGATGTCGTCCCAATTGCCGACTCCTGAGCTGCGAACGTCGATGAGAACCTCGTCGTTAGCCAACGGCCGCGGTTCGTCAACTTCGATCGTCTCCACTTCGCCACCGAAAGCTCGGACCCCCGCTGCGAGCATGGTCACGGTGAGACGACCAACCAGGCGCACATCATTTTGGTTCCTCTCAAGAATCGTTGTCTAACCAGTCTGGTAAGCAAGGTGATTCGCTTGATCGCTGTCTTGTGTTTTCTGCCCCGCGTTTTCCGGTAACGGGGCAAGTTCGGACTCTTGGTCGAGTAGCAGATCCCAGACCTGATTGACCGTCGGATGTGGCGCGACCGCATGGCGCAGGAGACTGACTGGAACTTTCGCGACAATAGCCAGGGTGGCTGCTTGCACTAGTTCGGAGAACTCCGGGCCGACAAATGTCGCCCCGAGCAGTGTGTTCGTCTCGGCGTCGATGACCAACTTCGCCCATCCCTGGAAACCATCCCGGAAAAGGGCCAGGAACGACAGTGTGCCGGGGTAACAGGCAGTTCGCGTCCGCACCACGAACCCCTCTGCTAGGGCTTGACTTTCGGAGCGCCCCGCCCTGACGACTTGAGGCTCGGTGAAGATAACCTGCGCGAGGCTGCCCGCATCACGGGCGGCCAACTCGTTCTCCCTGAGTTCTCGCCCCGCGGCCCGCGCCGCGATGATGTCGGCCACGAGATGGCCGTGATAGGTGGAGATATGCGACAACCGAGCGCGCCCGGTGGTATCGCCTAAGGCGTACAGCCAGTGGCCTGTGACGCCGACCGCCTGGAGATGGTCGTTAACAGCGACGAATCCGCCGCTCGGCAGGCCAAGGGTTTCCAGTCCGATGTCGTCTGTGTTGGTGCGCCGTCCGGCAGCCAGGACGACCTCGTCTACCTCGATGGTCTGGCCGTCGAAAGTTGCGGTGACGGGCCCGCCCGCCACGGGGCGGGCTACCGCCGACAACTCCGTGTCAAAGTGGATCGTGAGGCCTTTGCTTCGCAGCGACTGCGCGACCAGGTCGCGGGCTTCGGGTTCGCAGCCGGGAAGCAGAGCATTCCCGCGTACCAGAAGTGTTACCGCCGAGCCCAAACCGGTGAGGATTGTCGCGAACTCCACACCGACGGGGCCGCCACCCACCACCAGCGCGCGAGGCGGCACTGCCGTCATGGTCGTCAAGTCCCGATTGGTCCACGGGCGTGCTTGCGCCAACCCAGGTATCTCCGGCACGTTAGGACGTGTGCCGGTGGCCACCACGACCGCGTGGCGTGCCTCCAAAACGGCTTGGGTGTTATCGGCACACGCCACCCGCACTGTTCGCTCGCCGCTCAACCGGCCGAACCCATGAAACACCGCTACACCCGCTTGCCGCAGTGATGCTGTTCGGTCTTGGTCCGAGAGGTGCTCGATGATCGCGTCGCGTTTGGCGAAGACGGCCGCAATGTCCAGTCCTTCGTCCGAAACGGTCTCTCGCACCCCGGGGACGGCCTTCGCTAGGTTGAACACCTCGATCGGACGAAGCAGTGTTTTGCTCGGGTTGCAGCCCCAGTAATGGCACTCCCCAGCGACTAGACGATCCTCGATGAGCGCTACCGCAAAGCCTGCCGACGCAAGCTTTCGCACGGCGGCCACGCCGCCCACCCCGCCGCCCATGACGACCACGTCGAAGTCTTGGCCGGCTTTCATCTACCGTCACGTCCAATAATCGGCAACGTTGGCCGGCTGCAACGGCACCAGTCGGCATGCGTCGAATGTGCGGATTCGACACGGCGCCAGGGGCGGTTGTTAACGGTGGCTGTGCCAAGTGTTGCATAGGCTGCGGCTGCGCTTGCAGCGGAGAAGACGCTGTAGCTAAGGGGTGATTCTGCGCCCAGGGATACGGCCATCGCGGTTCCAAATACTATGAGCACCAAGCAAGTCGCCGCGCCGATGAGTCTTGGCCGCCAGCCGGTCAGGAGCAAAACGCCCAGGGTCGCTTCGGTCACGGTGGCGGCCCAGACAATGACGGTCAATAGCCATCCGGAAGCAAACGGAACAAGCCTGTGGACATAGCCGGCGAAAGCTCCCATGCTCCCCCAGCTACCCTGCCCAAACGGCTTCCACCAACCGAATCGGTCGGCAACAGCGGACAGAAAGGCCGCCGCGAGCGACAACCGTAGGGCTATCTGGACAAGCTGGCTCGAATCACGCGTGCGCATGGACTGCTCCCGCTGTGTCGTATTGCGGCGATGGATGATTGTCGTCAAATTCGTTCATGTCGAGCAATCCAAACTTCTGGATCGCTAACGCGTCGGCTCAGTTCTCGCGTTGTCGGCCGTGGTGAGCGGGGCGTCGCCCGTATCGAGTAGGAAGACGGCGAGAAGTTCAGCAGGTTCGGTGGCGCTGGCATTTTCACTGATCGTGTGGTGTGCGCCGGGGGCTTCACTCCAAGTCTCACCGGCGTGATAGATGCGTGCAGGCTCACCTTCGACTTGGCTGCGGATCGCTCCGGAGATCACGTAGGCCATGATGAACGCCGATTTCGCGTGGTGGTGAGCTCCGCTTCTTGCTCCGGGCGGATAGCTCACGGTCACTGCTTCAAATGATTTGCCCGGAACGTTGGTCGGTTGATTGAAAACTGTTCGGACAACCGGGTTTTGATCAGAGTTCTCTGGCGCCGGTTCGGCATGGGCCGCGGGCGCGAGCAACACCGCAATAGTGAGAGCGGCGAGTGGTATTTTTAAGACCATTTTTGACTTGCCTTCGCTTCGGATGTCTTGACGACTAGCTGAGGTGATTGCACGATCTGGGCTGACCCGCGCACGCCCGGAGACGGATCGCACCCCGTAACCGGCACCGGTAGCTGGCAGCGACGGCGCGCGGTCGCTTGTTTCTGTTGTACCCCAAAGGGTTCGGTGGACCGACGTGGGGGTAAGACGCCTCCCAGTAACACGCGAGCAAACGAGTGTATGCACGCGTGCACGCACTCCAATCACGAAAGGTTCCATTTCAATCTTCTGCGACGCGCAGGATCGTCTTGCCAGGGACGCGCTTGCCGTTAGCGAATGCGGTGGCAGCTTCGGCCAATGGCAGCACGGCACCCACCACCGGTTTGAGGCGTCCATCGCGTACTCGCACGGCGAGCTCGGCCAGCTGGGCGCGATCGGCTTCGACCAGGAAGAAAACTGCCCGCCCGTCGCGCGGCTGGGTCTTTGGCGGCTCGGCGATGGTGACGAGCGTTCCGCCGGCCCGCACCAAAGCAGCCGATCGGTCGAGGACCTCTCCGCCTATCACGTCAAACACCACGTCGACTTCGCCGGCGTCCTCTAGCTTTTCGGTCTCCAGATCGACGAAGGTGTGGACGCCGACCTCCCGCGCCCGGTCTCGGTCTGCGGTCCGGCCGGTACCGATGACGCGCGCACCGACCTCGCGAGCCAGCTGCACCGCTATCGACCCAACCCCACCCGCGGCACCGTGGATCAGAACCGTTTGTCCGGGTACGAGGCGGCCGTGGTCGAACAGGCCCTGCCAGGCGGCTAATCCAGAGATCGGCAGCGCCGCCGCCACAACATGGTCGATGTCCATCGGCAGCGGTGCCAGATTGCGGGCTTCCACAGCGGTGTACTCCGCAAGCGAGCCGTTGCGGGCCCAATCGGCGAGCCCGAACACCCGCTGACCGATGCTTAAAAGTGTTGTGCCGTAGCCCAACTCAACCACGACGCCCGAAAGCTCGTGGCCGGGCACACTCGGCATCCGGTCATGGCCTGCGCGGTCGATCCAGGTGTGCGGCCAGTCAAGCTCCCCGCGTGTGAAACCCGCGGCGTGTACCCGCACGACGACATCGTTGTCGGCGGCCTGGGGATAAGGCAGGTCGGTCAGCGACAGGCCAGCGACACCGGCGTCCCGATCTGAAACAGTGATGGCTTGCATTACACGTCCTTCCTGATGTTGGGTGTTGTCGCCGGGTCAGCCGTGGGTTGCGGTTGTACGCTGACGAGCTCAAGGCCCAGATCACGGACCCGGTCCAGGAGCCCGTAAAGCTGTGACTGGTCGCGGATTTCACCGGTAAATTCGGTTCCGGCCGGACCGGCCTGCAGGCTCATCCCTTCTAGCGCGGACCCGAGCCGCTCGCTCAGGCTGCCCCGAATGCAGATCCGGTACATCGTCGGCTGCACTTGATCCTCCGCTCGCCAGCTGATGATTCAGCGTTCACCGACGCGGGGTGAGTCGTCATCACCCGGCGAGCTAATTCACCCGGGTGAATGCATAGGCATCACTGGGCGGATCGGCGAGCATCAGGCCGGCGACAGGAGGACTCTGGGTTCACATCTCAAGCGCTGCTGCCCTTACCCAAGACGGCGAGGTTCAGCGTTCCACCGCAGCCAGCGCGGTGTCAGCGCCAGTCGCCGCCATCTCGCGGCCGCGGTGTCACAGTCATGGTGCACTGGCGCCGAGCCAGGCCCCGGGCTCATTGTGCCAGCTCTGGTTTGACGGCCGACGCGCATGCCCGGCATAAGCGCGCACTCTGGCGGTCGGCGAATCTTGGTGATGCACTCAGTCTTTGACATGCACCTCCGCACACCGGGCACTCTTGGCCGGCGGCAGCCGCCTGATGGTCACGGCGCTCCCAGACGGCCGCTCGTCCCCGCCCCAACGCCTTGCGGCGTCGCCTACCCCCGCAGGCGATCATCCCGGCCGCAACCAAGGATCCCGCACAAACGGCGGCGGCGACGCCGAAATCGACCAGCTGACCATTGATCAACACGAGGACCGCATAATCACCGGCCGCCACAGCCACAAACAGGGAGGCAATGCGTAATCGCGTCATGGCGCCAGCCCGTCGAGCCCGATCGAGCGGACGGCAAAGATGCTGCGCAGGTATCCAGTGGGACGCCCGCATGTGGCGCACATCGGATGTGTGCCGCATCGGGACGCCACCTCGCGTTTATCGCCGACGTAGGTCGCCATCGCCCACTGCACGGTAGCCAGACAGGGTTGACAGAGCGTCTCGATGAGGTCGCCGTCTGGGGTTAGCCCCATCTGGTCACATCCGTCGACGGCGTGTATCTCGGCGACCGCGACCGCCGGCGCACCGCACGCAATGCCGGTCGACACGCCCTGGGCACTACAGATGGGCTGCAGCGCGTGTAGTTGATCTTCGATCGTCGGCACGGTCTCCATGACGGCATCTCCTTTCCGATGGGCCCAACGCCGGGCAGACGCGGCGGCGTCCCGGATTCGATGCGGCAGCCATGGTGTTCGCGCGGCGCCGGATGCGCATTCAGCAGCCGGTCGTTGAAATTGGCGACGCCTCATCTGATTTCTCCAATTTGTGGCGATGGTTTCTGCGGTGGCTAACGCAGCAAGGTGTCCACCACCACCGCGACCCGTTGCTCACTTATGCGGCTCCGAACGCAGACCGGGTACAAGGTTCGGTTCCACGTATCCTCGGCTGCGATCTGTTAAGCCAGCATTCAGTGAGGTGGGATGAGTGGACATCACCCCGCAAACTGATTCACCCGGGCGATTTGGCGAGTATCGCTAGCGGTAAGGCAGTAATCGGTTTGCGATTGCGGCAATGGCGATCACGGAAGAAGCGCCTGGAAACGGGGCGGGGGCGATTCACTCACAAGCAGAAATACGAAATATGTTGGAGTGCAACATCATAATAGGTGCGCAGGCGTTACGGCTTGCACGTCCGTGAACGTCATTGTCGACGGGGCGCTCCGCTGTGTGATCAGCGAGTGCGCGGGTGCGTCCGACTGCCTGGGTGTGCGGCGTCCCACTGCGCATCGATGCGGGTCACACGGTGGTTCTCGATGATGAGCCAGAGCGCTCCGGCGACCGCGCCGAGGACGGCGATGAGCACCGTGGTGGAAAGCCATTCGTAATGTCGATAGGCAGCGGCTGCCGCCGTGCTGATCAGGCCGAACATCGCCACGACCAGCAGGATCAGCCCTGGCCAGAAGAAGTTATCCTTCATCGCAATACCCGCGTGCGGTTGCGTGGTCCGGGCGTGATCCGTCGGATCGTCATGGGTGTCTCCCATCACGGCTCCCTCCGTCGTCGGATGAGATATCAAAATATTTGGTCAAGCGGAGCCGGCCCCGTCGCGGATGAGCAACTCGGGCAGCGTAATCGCCCCAATCGTTGTCACCAGCCACACCACAACCGTCGTGGCCAGCCAGGATGGCACGCCGTCAATAATTAGCCCGTGCGTCAAGACCGACGCGAGGATCAACGCGACGATCGTCAATGCCAAACCGGTGCCCCCAAGAAACAGCGACGCGTACGGATGGGGCAACTTCAAGATCCACAATGACAGGACCGCCTGCGCTGCCGCGAACACCACTACGGCGACGACGAACCCCGATGCCGACAACGAAACTGCAGGAACGATCCAGGCCGCAATCAGTAGTCCGATCGCCCACGATGCCAGCAGCACAACTGCCCACAAGACGACTTGTCTCATGGCAATGTCGCCAACGCGTCCGCGAGTTCGATCTCGGGCAACGCATCCAGTGCATCGAGTCGTCGAGTTGGTTCAGATACGGGAGCGCGTCGTTGACGAACCGCGCAGGTCAGCTCTGGGTCGCGCGAAGCCAACCGCGAGCCGATGGCTGCCGGGTGGTCAACCGTTGTTGCCATGGGCACATCCTGGGCCTAGTCGGGGTCAGTTGTCATCGTCCGAGTCGCCGATTCACCCGGGTGATTCTCCGAATTCCCGGCAACCGGGGTTCACCACCGAGCGCGGGGTGAATCAAAGCTGAGCGCGTCATTTTAAGACGCCGCGGTGCGCTGCAGTCCTCTGCTTTGGCTATCCGGAGGCAGCGACAGCAAATGACGGGGGCCGCGGCGCTACGCGGGATGACTGTGGGCCAATGCTTTTGGGCCGACAAGCGTCGGGGATTACGCGATGCCGTAGTCGTTTATCTTGCGGTAGATGGTCGCCCGCGACATTCCCAGGGCGCGCGCCGCCTCTTGCTTGTTGCCACGGTTGTCTTGGAGGCTACGGACGATCGCGTCGCGCTCGAGGGCTTCCATTTGGGTCAGCTTCCGCCGCGTGATGGAGCGGCACTCCGGTGGCAACTTGTCGGCGCTGATGGTTCCCGATCGTTGGCGGGCAACGGTTTCGGTCAGAACGCGCCGCAGCTGCGAGACGTTGCCCGGCCACGGCAGCCTGCTGAGTTGGCGCATGGCATCGGGTGCAAGCTTCACATCAGCACCCCGGGTGATCTCACGCAGCAACAGAGGCACCAATTCCTCGAGGTCGTCAATCCTGTGTCGCAGCGCCGGCACTGTGACGGTATGGGTGAACAGCGGCAGCAGCTGCTTGATCGGTGCTGAAGGAGGCCCGGAACTCCTGGTCGCCGCGATCCATCCCCGGCCTGCGCGCGTGGCCAGCATCGAGGTGATCGATTCGAGTGTGTCCTTGTCGATGTCATCCACGTCGCCGATCACCACCGCGAAGTCCTCATCGCCGGACGCAGCCGCCAGCTCGGCAACGAGACGCGTCGCGTTGGGGAAGGTCTCGGCGCGCATCACCCGGACAGTTCGGCCCGGTTTCACGTCCCGCCCCACCGCCTGGGCCAACCGTGCCCGGCCGGATCCTTTCTCTCCTTCGAGCATTACCCAGTCTCGGTCGCGGCAGCACTGCCGCACCTGCTGGCAGCAGCGCAACCACGCGCTGTTGCGACCTGCCAGACCAGGGATTTGGGTGTACGACGAGTGGCCGACTGGCGCCGGGCGCGAGCTCGTCTCGGCGGAAAGATCAACGTGGAAAACGACATTGGTCCGGCCGCTGCGTATCGTCGAGCGGTCGGCGGCAGTGATTTTGGCGATGCGCCCGCTTGGCAGAACAGCCAGCGCCGTGCCCGACAGCTTGGAGCTGAGCAGATCCGAGGCGTGTTCGAGCAGCGCGGTCTGCTCGTTGCCGTCCAGTGCCCGACGCAGATAGGGGTTGATCAACACCACATCGCCACCAATCGCGAGCACACCGCTCGAAGACCGCCGTGCCTGCTGCAGATACGCCTCCAACAGCGCAGTCTCACCCTGATGGGCCACCGCCCGCATGCGATCCTCAATTTGACGACCGGCGCTGGTAGCCAGCGCGAGCAACAGTGGGTCGGATTCGTCGGCCAGACAACTCAGATTGACGGTGCCGATTACCCTGCGCGTTATCGGATCCCGGATCGGCGAACCCGCGCACGCGAAACCGGTGAACATAGCGACGAAATGCTCGCCGCCGCAAATGAACGCGGGCCGCCCGGTCTCGAGCGCGGTGCCAATCCCGTTGGTGCCCGCCACCTCTTCAGCCAAGCTATAGCCCGGTATGAGGCTCACCCTGTCCAACGCGTTGAGGATGGACACTTCTGCGGCGGTCCGTTCAACCACCACCGCGTCGGTTGATGTCAGGATGACGCTGACAGCTTGCGCAGCCAGGTCATCGGTGACGCACCGCAGCACCGGCGCGGCCGCACGCGCCAACCGCGAACCCATATTTGGTTCACGCACATACGGCAGCTCGACCCGGTCCGGGTGAACGTGCAGGGCCTCGGACCGACGCCAGGAATCCAGCACGCTTGGGGGCAAGGTCTCCGCCTCCAAGGACCCCTCGCACAAGAACCGTTCCCTCACCCGGCGAACATCGGTTTGGACGCCGGCCCGCAAGATCATCGACGCATGGACCTCGCTCCCGACAGAGCGGTGCAGCCGCCCCCCAATACTGGCGTCTCAGATTGAGACGGCCAACCCTGCTCAGATTGAGACGTTCAGTGTACGCCCGCGGCGGTGTCATGGGTCATGTCAGCTAACACATCGGACGGATCGGAAGAGTGATGGTGAGGCCGCGGCGGATGCAGCGCCGAAACGCAACGGCGGCTTGGCCGCCGGGCGATCCAAGGCCGGCCATCCCCGCTCGAGTCACCCGATGCAGCGCGACAACCACAGCGGTGATGCAGCGAAAGGCGTGGAGAAATGACCATCTATCAGCTGACCGATCGCCTACACGACGGCCGCACCGTACGCGTCCAAGCAGATCAAATCGCGGCGACAGTGGCGTCATGGCTGGCCGAGCTGGGCGCCTGCAGTCCATTAGTAGAGCTGCTCAGTCGAGCGGTGCGCGATGGTGACTGGCCTGCAACGCACGAGATAGCGGACTATCTGTCGGTCGAAGTCCAGGTGGCAGCATGACGTCGCGGGGGGAGTCGGAACCGCTTTTTGAGGCAGGCTCGATCCCCTCACCGACGAGGCCGCTGTTTCAGACCGCCTTCGACAACTTTGATCGCCGGTCACCCACCGCGGTGGACATCCAGAATCCCGATCGCCGCCATTCGCTCGCGATCGAGGGTCGCCGGAGCCAGTCTGGCGACTTCGCGTTGCGGTGGTGGGCCAGCGAGGCTAACGCCCCCGCACCGTGTAGGGGCGGGCTCCGATGACGGTCAGGCCACCAACTTCTGCCCCTTGTGTTCCCGTGGATCGTCAGCGCCCACCCGAGCGCGTGAATGTGCCAGGTGCGTCGCAACAAATGGTCGAAGCCGTTTCACAGGAGGTGGGGCGCGGTAACACGCCTACACTGGCTACCAGCGCTAATGGTCGCGACAACTGTGGACGATACAACGGGGAGGCCTTCCGCCCACCTGCTTCACGTCGGGGGGCGGCTGTTCGCGTGAGCACCGCCAGGACGTCGGGGAACGTGCGCATACCGCCGATTCGTGGGCGAACGGGCGAGCTGAAGGTGATCGACGCGCTGGTCGCGGCGCTGGCTCAGGGGCGCGGGGGCGTCCTGGTCATCGAGGGGCCGCCGGGCATCGGGAAGAGCCGCTTGTTGACCGAGGTCTTGGCGCGCGCCGAGGAAGCCGGTGTTCGGACACTATTCGGCGAGGCGTTCGAGTACCAGCAGACGGTGCCGTTTTTCTCGCTCTTCATGGCAACCCTGCGCGCGGATCCCCCTGTCGGCGATGCGGAAGCGTTGCGCCGCCTAGGCGGCTCGGCCGATCTGCGTTACTGGGTGGTACACGATCTGGCCGACGCGATTCATGCGGCAGCTGCGGAAATCCCGCTGGCGATTGTGCTGGAGGACATCCACTGGGCCGATACCGGCACGGCGTTGGCGCTGCGGTCGCTCGCCACAATGCGCCCGGATGTGCCTGTTTTGTGGGTGCTGACCGCCCGCGCCGGGGCTGGCGGGCCTGCGGTGCAGGAGACCTTGTCGGTGCTGGACCGCGCGAACGCCACGTTCGTGCGATTGGCCGCCATGGCGCCGGACGCCGTCGCCGACATGGTCTGCGACGCCGTGCGGGCGAGGGCAGATGCATCGCTATTGGATCTGGCCGCCAAGGCGCACGGCAATCCGTTTTTGGTCACCGAGCTGATCGGGGGTCTGGGCGAGGAAGGCCGGCTCAATCTCTCCGGGGGCCGTGCGATGGTCACCGGAGACGGGTTGCCGCGGCGCCTGGGCGCAACGATGCATCAGCGGCTCGACCTGCTCTCCGAGGGTGCTTCCGAGGTGGTGCGGGTGGCCGCGGTGCTGCCCGACCGGTTTTCGGCGGGCTTGCTGGCCGCGATGCTGGAACGGTCGCCCGCGTCGTTGCTCTCGGCGCTCGAGGAGGCGGTGCGCGCGGATCTGCTCGTGGAAGATGGTGAGCGGCTGAGGTTTCGGCATGACTTGCTGCGTGAGGCCACCCGGCAGTCGTTACCCCAGTCGCTGCGGCGAGCGATGGAGCGCCAGTCGGCCTCGGTCATGCTGGGCATGGGCGCGGCCCCGGCCGAGGTCGCCACCCAGCTGGCCCGAAGCGCGGAGCCCGGGGACAGGGAGGCGGTCGGTGCCCTGCGGCAGGCCGCTCAGTCGGTGGGCCGCGGCGATGCGAGTGCGGCCGCGGACTTGTGCAAGCGTGCGTTGGATTTGTTGCCCGACGATGACGCTGAGCACGGCTCACTGGTAGCTGAAACGGTGGAGTTGCTCAACCGGGCCAGCCGCTACGGCGAGGCCGAAGAATTGGCGGTCACCGCGCTCTCGGAGGCGGCGTCGCCGGAGGAGGAGGCGGAGATTCGCCTCCGGTTCCCGACGATCAATATGCACAGTGCCCAGCGGCGGGTCGAGGAGAATCGCCGAGCGCTGCAGTTGGGCGGCGTCAGCGAGGTCACCCGGGCGCGGCATCTGGCCTTGCTGGCCTACAACCTGCTCTACGACCAGCGTGGGCAAGAGCGCGCGGCGGCCGACGAGGCCGCTGCGGCTGCGGCAGCGACCGGCGATATCGAGTCCAAGATCGTGGCCGATGTCGCCCTCGCTTGTCTCGACTGTGCGGACGGCTATGCGGGCCGCGCCCTTCGCCGCCTCGAGGAGGCCGGCGCGCTCGCCCGCGCGAGTGATCCGACACCGGCCCATGACTTGCTTGCGGCGCACCACGCGAACCTGCTGGCGGTGGTCGGCCGGTTGGACGACGCCGCAGCCCAGATCGCCAACGGAATGGAGCAAGCCCGCCGGGAACGCAACGCGATGGCCCTTGATATCTGGGCCGACATCGACGCCTGGGTTCATCTCGCCGCGGGCCGGTTGTCCGCAGCTCGCGCCGAGGTTGAATCCCTGCCACGCCCGCGGCGGACAGGCGCGACCGACCTGGACGTGATCCGCATGGCGCTTCTGGCCAAAGTGGCGGCGCACACCGATGACCGAAACTTGCTGCAGCAGACGGCCAATGACGCTCGTAACGCGTACCCAACCGGCGCATCTACCGTACGTCGGGCAGCGGCACACGTGCTCGCGCTGGCAGCGTGGCAGCGCGACAACGTCCATGACGCGATGCGCTGGCTCGGCGACATCACCCTACTCGGGACACCACTCACGCCTGAGGTCTTGGATCTGGTTGCCTTGGGTGCGCGGGTGGCCTCGGCCGGCGGCGATGCCGGTTTACGCGCACGTGTCCTGCAGGCCACCGAGGCACTGGAGCGTGAGCGGTCACCGGTGCCGCTGTTCTCGGGGGTGGCCGGATATGCCCGCGGAATCCTCGAACGCGACGTCGACGCATTGGTGGCGGCCGCGGAGTTGCTTCACTCGTCGGCGCGGCCGCTCCTTTACGCAAGCGCGGCCGAGGATGCCGGCGGCGAGCTGAGCCATGAACAACGCAACGCTGAGGCGCTCGACCATCTCAACGCGGCATTCGACACCTACGTCGAGCACGAAGCGATTTCCGATGCCCGCCGGGTCGGCCGCGCGCTGCGCCGACAAGGCGTGGAACGGCGCATCGTCACCCACCAGCGCGCAGCAACCGGCTGGGACAGCCTCACCGACTCCGAACTCAAGGTCATCAACCTCATCGCACAAGGCGCGACCAACCGCGACGTCGCCACTGCACTGCACCTCTCGCCCCACACCGTCAAGACCCACGTCCACAACGCATTCGCCAAACTCGGCATCACATCCCGCGCCCAATTGACGCAGCTCATGCGGCCTTCGGATTGACCGACAGCAAATCTGGTCGATGCAGTGCACGGCCTACAATGACGTGCACTGCAATGCACAGTGCGGTGGACAATCCGCTAGACAGGACACCCGATGGGGTCTTCGACCGGCCTATTCGACGTCGGCGGCCAGCGCCTGGTCACTCCGCCGATTCGCGGGCGGGCAGACGAGCTGAAGGTGATCGGCGCGCTGCTCGCTGCGGTCGCCCAGGGGCACGGGGGCGTACTGGTCATCGAGGGGCCACCGGGAATCGGGAAGAGCCGCTTGCTGACCGAGGTTTTGGCACGCGCCGAGAAAGCCGGTGTTCGGGCACTATTCGGCGAGGCCTTCGAGTATCAGCAAACGGTGCCGTTCTTCTCGCTGTTCATGGCGACGCTGCGCGCCGATCCCCCGGTTGGAGACGCCGAGGCACTGCGCGAACTGGGCGGCTCGGCGGATCTGGGCTATTGGGTGGTCAACGATCTGCACAATGCGATCAATGCCGCGGCGGCGGAAACTCCGCTGGTGATCGTGTTGGAGGACCTTCACTGGGCCGATACGGGCACGCTGTTGGCACTGCGGTCGCTGGCCGCCGCAGGCCCGGATGCAGCGGTTTTGTGGGTCTTGACTGCCCGCACCGGGGCCGGTGGGCCGGCGGTGCAGGAAACCTTGTCGGTGCTGCACCGCGCGAACGCCACATTCGTACGATTGGGGGCCATGGCGCCGGATGCGGTCGCCGACATGGTTCAAGACGCGGTGCGGGCGACGGCGGATGAGTCTCTATTGACGCTGGCCGCCAAAGCGCACGGCAATCCATTCCTTGTCAGCGAGCTTGTGCAGGGTTTGGGCGAGGAGAACCGCCTGAAAGTCAGCGGCGGACGGGCGATGGCCACCGGAGATGCGCTGCCGCGCCGGCTGGGCGTCGGTATGCAGCAGCGACTGGACCTGCTCTCCGAGGGTGCTTCGGAGGTGGTGCGGGTGGCCGCAGTGCTGCCCGACCGGTTCTCGGCGGGCTTGCTGGCCGCGATGCTGGACCGTCGGCCGGTCGCGTTGTTGTCGGCGCTCGAGGAGGCGGTGCGCGCGGACCTGTTCGTCGAAGACGGTGAGCAGTTGAGGTTTCGGCACGACCTGCTGCGTGAGGCCACCCGCCAGTGCTTGCCGCAGTCGCTGCGGCGGGCGATGGAACGCCAGTCGGCGTCGGTCATGCTGAGTATCGGCGCAGCCCCGGCCGAGGTGGCCACCCAGCTGGCGCGTAGCGCCGAGCCGGGGGACCGGGAGGCGATCGACGCGCTACGGCAAGCCGCCCAATCGGTTGGCCGCGGCGATGCGAGTGGGGCCGCGGACTTAAGCAGGCGCGCGTTGGAGCTGTTGCCAGCCGACGACGCTGAGCATGGATCGCTGGTCGCCGAAACGGTGGAGTGGCTCAATAGGGCCGGCCGCCACGGTGAGGCCGAAGAAATAGCAGTCGTGGCGCTCTCAGGGGTGGTCTCGCCCGAAGTCGAGGCCGAGATCCGCCTCCGGCTCCCGGCGCACACCAAGCACACCACCCAATGGCGGGCGGAGGAGAATCGCCGAGCGCTCGAGTTGAGCGACATCAGCGAGGTCACCCGCGCGCGGCACCTGGCGTGGCTGGCGTACAACCTTGTGTTGCAGGACAAAAGGGGGCAACAGCGCACGGCAGCCGACGAGGCTGCCGCCGCCGCGGCAGCCACCGATGATCTCGAGGCCACGATCATGGCCGAGGTCACCCTCGCTTTGCTCGACATTGGTGAGGGGCACAGGGTCCGCGCCCTAGGCCGTCTCGAACAGCTTTGTTCGCTGGGCTACACGAATGATGCGGCCTTGGCGCATCACTATGCCGCAATGTACTTCGCAATCCTGCTGGCAGTGGTCGGCCGGTTGGACGACGCGACGACCCGGATCGCCGACGGCGCAGTGCAGGCCCGCCGGGAAGGCAACGCGATGGTCCTAAATATGTGGACTGTCATTGGTGGGATTGTTCACCTCGCTGCGGGCCGGTTGTCGGCCGCCCGCGACGCGGCTGAGCCCCTGCCGTCCCCACAGCCGACAGGCGTGAGTGAGCCGGACCTGCTGCGCATCGTGATTATGGCTTCGGTGGCGGTGCGCACGGATGACCGAAACATGTTGCAGCAGATGACTAATGACGCACATGATGCCTACTCGAGCGGCTCACCTGCCATCCGTCGAGGAGCAGCGTATGTGCTCGCGCTGGCGGCTTGGCAGCGCGACGACGTTCATGAAGCGGTGCGCTGGCTCGGCGGCGACATCGCCCTACTCGGAACGCCACTGCAGGTCTATGCCTTGGATCGGCTGATCTTGAGTGCGCGGGTGGCCTCGGCCGCCGGTGATGCCGGCTTGCGCGCACGGGTCCTGCAGGCCACCGAGATGCTGGAGTGCGAGCGGCCCGCCGTGCCCGTGTTCTCTGGGGTCGCCGGATATGCCCGCGGGATACTCGAGCGTGATGCCGACGCATTGGTGGCTGCCGCGCAGTTGCTTCACTCGTCTTCGCGGCCGCTTCTGTACGCGGGCGCTGCCGAGGACGCCGGCGCCGAGCTGAGTCGCGCACAGCGCAATGCCGAAGCGCTCGACCAGCTGAACGCAGCATTCGACGCCTACATCGAGTGCGAAGCCATCGCCGATGCTCGCCGGGTCGGCCGCGCGCTGCGCCCACTAGGTGTGGAGCGCCGCATCGTCAGCCAACAGCGGGCTAAAACGGGCTGGGACAGCCTCACCGACTCCGAACTCAAGGTCATCAATCTCATCGCACAGGGCGCGACCAACCGCTCCGTCGCACAGCAACTCCATCTGTCCCCCCACACGGTGAAGACCCACGTGCACAACGCATTTGCCAAACTGGGCATTGCCTCCCGCGCCCAATTGGCGCGGCTGATGCGCGGCGCTGATTGACCAACACGTCAAATACGGGCGCCGCCTAGTACTAGACCCATCCGGCCCTAAACATCAATCCTCGGGCGATGGTTTTGCGCGGCCCGCACGACGACCGTGGTAGCCGACAACTGATCACGTTTTCACCCAAACCGACGGCCTGCTGGGCCACGCCCCGTGCGGGTGAGCACACAAGGGAATGAGCGAACAATGTTGAACGCGGTGCTTGGAATGCTGGCGATGGTGCCAGTGGCTTTCGGTCTTGCTGGGTACGCGATGGTGTCCCGATGACCGCCGGTCACGCCAGCTCGCCGAACCAGCAAGCAGGACCGTACATCTCGATGCGCACCCGTGCCGGGCTAGCTGAGCGGCAATGACGATGCCTGGCTGGATTCCTCGCCCGCGAAAAACTGCCATGCCCGGTAACGAAGCGATGACGCCCCAGACGCCGCCAACGCGATGCGGCCGTAGGCGAATGCGGACACGCCGATCGCTGGCCCGCGACCGCTCAGTTACCACGAGCGATGGCGTCTCGCTGTCGGTTCGTGACTGGGAATCTGACACCGCCGGCCATACAGTCGTACTTCTCCACGGCTTTTGCTTGAACAAACAGTCTTGGAACATCCAGATGAGCCAGCTGATCGGTCGCTGGGGCAACAGCATCCGAATCATCAGCTACGACCACCGTGGTCACGGCGACTCCGGGAATGCGTCAATGCACACCTACCGGATCGACCGACTCGCCGACGACCTCGCCGAGTTGCTTGTCGCACTTGGTGTTACGGGCCCGGCCACCCTGGTCGGGCACTCGATGGGAGGCATGGCGGCCTTGGCCTATCTTCGCCGGCCGGCCAGCAAGCGTCCCGTTGAGCCGGAGAACCTTGTTCTCGTCGCGACCGCTGCGGGAAACCTCTGCTCGCATGGGCTGGGCCGGCTGCTGAGCAGCCCCGCGACAAGCATGCTCTACCACCTCGTACACCGCATGCCCCGCGCGGGTACCGATGAGGTAGTCCAATTCCTCGCCCGGCCAGTCTGCGCGGCACTGACCCGATATGGCGGATACGGTGAAGCCGCGCCAAAATCGTTGGTCGCGATGTCCGCTGCCGCCATCAACGCCACCCCGTCAACTACCAAAGTCGGCTTCCTGCGCGGTCTGAAAGAGTACGACTGCACTCAAACCCTGAGCTCTGTCACGGCCAAAACAACCATCATCAGTGGAGGAGCGGACAGACTCACGCCGATGTGGCACGCCCGCGAGCTGGCCGACGCTATCCCCGGGGCGACGCTCATCCACCGGCCCACCGCAGGGCATACGCTTTTGCATGAAGTCCCACAAGTGGTCACCGGAGCCATCAGCTCCGCCATCGCCGCCGGCAGTCCGGCGCTCGCGGCCGGGAGCCAGGTAAGTCGGTTGGCACAGTCCGACGCCGTTACCCGCGGCATCGACCATGGTCGTTCTGGAGCGTGTGACCCCGCCGCGACCGCGGCGTCGGAAAGCCCGCCAGGCGACTTCCGCATCGACCATAGCGATTCGGCAGCCATGGCCTCGCCCGTTGACATTGAGGAGCGAGCGTCATGACCCGGCTAGGCACGGCCTCCGCCCTACTCGGAGTCTTCGCAGGCGATTACACGTCGGCAGCATGACCGTTCGGCGGGCTGGGGCTGCGTGAGCGCGTTCCAGCCCGCCGAATTCCATGTGCAAGGACTCAGTGCGAAGACCGCTTCTTTCGCCGCTCAGACGAGAGTTCCTGGCCGGCAATGACTCTGATCGCGTCACCCGCTTGCGATCTTTCTGAGAACTGCACTCCCCCTACACGCTGGCGACCCACGTGCACAATGCGTCGCCGAGCTCGACATCCGATCCGCGCGCCCAATTGGCGCAACTCATGCGCCGCTCGGATTGACCAGTCGGTCAATTATCAAGGTCACTAGCTATACACCGACCCGGTCCTAAAGATCACCCGCTGGGTGATGGTGACGGGCTGTCCGCGCTGCGAACGTAGTCATTGAGCTCTGGATCGCCGCGACCGCCGCCGCTCGACCAGGAACCGGCGCCGGAGAGCAATGACACAGAGGAATTGAGTAACGACGATGAGCGCGGTGTTGGGAATGTTGATGATTGATCCCAGTGGTGGTCGGCGTCGGGGGGTACGTGTTGGAGAACCGACGACCGTGAGCATGCGACGACGCCGAAGGGCAGACCCTCCGGCGCTACCACGGCGTCTCACTTTGAGACGTCCGATCACCTCATGTTGAGACGCTCACCATCCGCGCACCGCGGTGTCATCAGTTGCAGGAGTCATCCCATCGATGGGAAAAGAGGGGAAATACGGTGAGCGGGCACAGCGTGAGCGCGGCGCACAAGAAAATCCTCGAGCCGTTGGCGGCACTTGGGCCCGCCAGCCGGAACGGGCACCGCGGGCGTGCGCCGGAGGTAATCGAAGACAACAGGTCTGATTCAATAGGTTCACCGCGATTGCCGGGCAGAACGAGCCCGCCCGACCCTGCAGAGAACAACTGGGATGCCGAGACGCCAGCGCCCACCCAAGACGCGTCAACGCCTAGGCTTCCCGCCCGGCCGCTGGGGTCAACGAATTCGCGGAGTTCGGACATGACCGGCTCAGCCGGACGCAACGACAAACGCGCCGGAGAAGCCGCCGCGCGAGCAGTTCTGCTCGCGACGAAACTGAACGTCCCGGCCATCGGGGCCCAGCTCGTTCACAGGCCCGCCCTGCTCGACATACTGTCGGCGGGTCGCCGGCGCAAGCTGACCCTATTGAGTGCGCCGGCGGGCTGGGGGAAGACGACCGTGCTGGCGCAGTGGGCCCTGGCCGCGAGCGAGGACCAGCAGTTTGGCTGGCTGTCGGTTGATCCCTCCGATAACGACCCGGTGTGGTTTTGGATGTACGTGATCGCCGCGCTGCAGAAGATCAGTCCCGGGGTGGGGATTCGTGCGGTCGAACTCCTCGCGATGGGCGCCGACCCGGTGCAGGTCGTACTGCCTACCCTGCTCAATGATCTGGACACGATCGCCAGCCCGATGGTGCTCATCCTGGATGACTACCACCTGGTCATAAATCGAGCAGTTCATGAGCAGCTGGGATTTTTCATCAGCCGGTTGCCGGCGAACCTTCACATGGTCTTAGCAACGCGGTCGGATCCTTTACTGCCGTTAGCGCGGCTGAGGGCCAGCGGCGACCTTGCCGAAGTGCGAACCGACGATTTACGTTTCGGGGCCGGTGAGGCGGAGCATCTGCTGAAGGATGTGCTCGGGTTGCACCTGGCTCAGGCGGATATTGAACTTTTGCATCGGCGCACCGAGGGGTGGGCGGCCGGGCTCTACCTCGCCGCCCTCTCGCTGGCCGGGCGTGCTGACACCGCCGCGTTCATCAAAACGTTCGCGGGGGACAACCGTCATATCGTCGACTACTTGATGGCCGAGGTGCTCGATGGTCAGCCGCCGCACCTGCGCAGCTTTTTGCTACGTACCTCGGTCTTGGGACGGCTCAGCGGTGCGCTCTGCGACGCCACGCTGCAAACCTCCGGCTCGGCCTCGGTCTTGGAGAAGATCGAACGCGAAAACCTGTTTGTGGCGCCGCTGGACACATCACGTCACTGGTACCGATATCACCAGCTGTTCGGAGAGTTGCTGCGCACCGAGCTGCGTCGCACCGAGCCGGAGCTCGTCGCTGATCTGCACCGACGAGCCGCGACCTGGTTCGAGGCCGAGGGCCTCATCGACGAGGCGGTGCGCCACCTGGTCGCCGGCGGTGACATCGCCCGCAGTGCTGATCTGATCGCCGCGGACTGGGCCGACGAATTCAACGGGGGCGGCGTGTCGACCGTCTCCGGTTTGCTTGATCTGCTTCCCGAGGAGACCGTTCTACAGGATCCGCGGCTCAGCGTAGCCCGCGCCTGGATCGCCCTAAGCGTCGGTGAACTCGATGACGCTGCCGAGTGGATCGAGGCAGTCGAGACCCGAGCCGCGGACGACACCGAAGATGGCGGCGCCATCAGCGCTCAAGTCGTCGTGTTGCGCGCGGTTCACTCGTTCAAGACGGCTGACGTCGCCACGGCGCTTGAGACAGCTCGCCGGGCGATCACCCTCGATCTCGGCGAAGTGCCGCTGGGCCGATCGAGCGCCTACTGCATTTATGGATCCGCGCTGTACTTTTCGGGCAGCACCCCCGAGGCACAAGCCGCCTTCGAGCGAGCCGTAAAGCTGGCCGAGAAGGGGGGCGATCGTCGCGCCCGAATCTATGCGTTGGGCCATCTGGCACTGATTTCGGCCGAACATGGCCAGCTCGATGACGCCGAACGTCAGATCCGCCGGGCGTCCGGCAGTTCACGGGACCTGGCGGATGCGGAACACCTCGTGGACGTGATGGTGTCGCTCGCCACGGCCGAGATCCTCCGTATGCGCGGTGACGCGGCTGCAGCAGTGGCCGCCGCCGACATGGCCGTCGTGGCGGCCCGCCAAGGTGGAGCAATCCTGGAGGTGGCCAAGGCGCTGTCGGCCAGAGCGGAGATCTTCAAGGATCACGGCGACCACCACACCGCGAAAGCCATCCTCGAAGAGGTCGGCACCCTGGTGCGCGATTGCGCGGACGCTGGCATCTGCTCAACGTTGCTCGCATCGGCCGGGCGAAGTGCCGGCGCCACAGTGCCTTCGCGAAACGAGGGATACGCGTTCCATGAGGAACTGACCCCCAAGGAGCTTGAGGTTCTTCGCCTGCTCGCCACCTGGTTATCGCGACGTGAGATCGGTGCGCGGCTTTACGTCTCGCTCAATACCGTGAAGACCCACCAGCGCGCGCTGTACCGCAAGCTCCGCGTCGAGCACCGCAGCGCGGCGGTCAGCCGAGCGCGAGAACTCGGCCTCTTGTAGTTCGTCCGCCGGCGCCCCCCAGATGCGGCCGGTCACGAATCGTCGTGTCTGAGAACGCCTCGCGTTATTCACCCGGGCGAACAGACGGTTGGGGTGACGACGGTTCACCCCACGCGGGCGCAGCCTCATAGAAGAGCGACGGCCCAGCCGCAGACAGGGGAACCGGGAAGGGAGCCGGGACATGCTTACGGGCTTCGAGACCAAAAAGGTCGGCGATGCCGCCATGAGGCCGCAGGCCCGGGCAAGGTTGTTGAGCCGCGATGACTGAGGCATATGTGTTGGGCGGTGTACGAACCCCGTTCACCCGCTATGGCGGCACGCTGTCGGGCATTCGCGCCGATGACTTGCTGGGTATGACGATGAATGGCGCCTGCGACCGGCTGGGTGTGCCGCTCGATGCCGTGGAAGACATCGTGGCAGGCTGCGTGAACCCTGCTCACGAGGGCATGGGCGATGTCGCCCGTTGGGCGGCGTTGGCTGCCGGATTTCCCGACACCGCGGCCGGATCCACCGTGAACAGATTTTGTGGATCATCACTAAGCGCAGCGGTGACCATCAGCCACGCGATCAAGGCCGGCGACCTCGGGTTAGGTATCGCGTGTGGAGTCGAGTCGATGTCTCGATCGGGGTGGGCGCTGATGAAGGGCGACGCCGCGTTCAGTCCCCGAGGTCCGGTTCTCATGCTTGACACCATGTGGAGCGGCGCTGGAGGACCGCCCAACCCGGTGCTGCTGTCCCGCAACGCCTACATCAGCATGATCGAGACCGCGCAGAACATCGCCGACCGCTACTCCCTGAACCGCAACGAGATCGACGCCTTCGCAGTGCGATCCCAGCAACATGCGAAGGCTGCTCGCGATCGAGGTCGGCTGGCCAAAGAGATTATGCCCGTGCCGATCCCGGCGACGAAAAAGATACCTGCCCGGCTGGCAGAGCATGATGAGTTCATCCGCGATGACACGACTGCCGAGGCGCTGGCAGCTTTGCCGGCCCAGCCCGGCACGACCCAAATGACGGCGGCGAACTCCTCGCCTCTAAGTGATGGCGCCAGTGCCGTAGTCATCGCTTCCGGGGAGCGAGCCAACGAACTCGGCATCGAGCCGTTAGCCCGAGTGGTATCCAGTGCGGTCTACGGCATCGACCCCCTCATCATGGGCGTGGCACCCGCATGGGCGATCCCGGCCGCGATCCGCCGGGCAGGGCTATCTCCCGAGCAGATCGACGTGTGGGAGGTGCACGAGGCGTTCAGCGCCCAGGCGCTCGGCGTACTGCGGGAGTTGCCAAACCAGCTGAATGGTTTCGCGGTTCCCGACGACAAGCTGACACCCAATGGCGGCGCCGTTGCGATCGGACATCCCTTCGGGGCTACGGGAACTCGCTATTTGTTGACGCTGGCGACCGAATTGCGTGAGAGAAGCGCCCGTTATGGGGTGATTGGTATCTGTATCGGCTCGGGCCAGGCGGTAGCAGTGGTTCTGGAAAATGTTGGCGCAGAATAAAAGATGTATTGCGCGTAGCCGGCCGAACCTGCAAGAGCGAGTACACCCCGAACCACGCTAGACCGCACTGCTGGCGCTATGCGTCGAGCCGACCTGGCCTCCCCGCGCCGACACTGACAACACCCCCGTCATCTCCGTGAGAGATTTCTGGGCCACCCATATCGCGAGAGCCGGACATTCGGTAGGCAGCAACCGAGTTGTGGCACGAAGCCGCCCCTCGGCGCCGACCCCCGGTGGTCTTCACCCGGGTGAATCGGTTTCGAGGGTGATCCCATCTCACCCGGCCCGGCAGCAAGCTCGTAGTCGCCAAAGCGTTGCGGATCCTTGCCGCGCAGGCACCCCCCTCCGGCAGAGCTGCTGTTCTCGCCGGCGGGGTCGCAGGACACCGTAGCCGAACCACGACGACGTCGGACAACCAAGAAGGGGCTCCAGTCGGTGAACCCGAGAACAGCACGGCGGCTTTGCGGAGGACAGTTGCCGCGCCGGCGGCTTACGAGTCGGGTTGCCCTTCACGTCGACAACGCCACCCCGAACCGGCGCTGCGGACACTGGCTGGTGATCTGATGGCGGCGGCATCGAACGTGGTTGTCGTCGGTGGCGCTGATGTCCCCGGTTCAACCTATATGCCCAGCCGCACAGGCCGCCTCAGCGCTGAAGTCGGTCGGAATGTCGTGCTCACCGAGCACTTCGTGACGGCGTTGGCCAGCTGAGTGGGACGCACACCTCAGGCCGCGGCGATGTGCGTGCGCGTGCGGAACCGCCGATTGTGGCGTATGGCCCAGTAATTGCTAACGAAGGGAGACGGATCTGATGGCTGTGAGCGAGACCAATGAGGCCAGTCGACGGACAAATCGTGTGTTACGAGTCGGAGCCGCACCACTCATCGCGCGGTACGGGCTGGTCGTCGTCATATCCTGGTTCGGCGCAATGAAATTCACCTACTACGAATCCCACGGCGTTTCACCCTTCGTGGCCCACAGCCCATTTTTAGGCTGGGTCTATCACATCATGTCGATCAGCGCGTTCGGCCGAGTGTTGGGGACGGCAGAGTTGGTGACGGCAGCGTTGCTTGCGTTGAGGCCGTGGCATCCGAAGGCTTCGGTGATCGGCGCTGTGTTGGCAACGGCGTTCTTCCTCGGCACGCTCAGTTTTATGGTCAGCACCCCCGGGATTGGTGAACCTACCGCGGGTGGCTTCCCCGTCCTGTCGGCCAATGGTGAATTCCTCATGAAAGACATCGCGCTGCTGGGCTTGGCCCTGTGGCTGTTGGCGGACTCCATCGCCGCAACTCGACAACGTCGGCCTGACTCTCGGCCCGCGACCACAGCGGGCACCGGCGCCGGCGCCCCCGCTGTCGAGAGATGAACCGCGCAGCCGCTCTACTCATCACCACAGGAAGGCGCCGAGCGATGAGCACACCAATCCCCCGCCATTATGACCTGGTGGTCGTGGGGGCCGGCTCGGGCGGATACGTCGCCGGCATTCGCGCGGCCCAACTCGGTATGACCGTCGCGATCATCGAAGAACGCTACTGGGGCGGGGTTTGCCTCAACACCGGGTGTGTACCGTCAAAAGCCCTGCTGCGCAATGCCGAGATCGCCTCCATCCTGACCCATCAGGCAGACGAGTTCGGTATCCGCGGCGACATCCAACTCGACTACGCCCGTGCCGTGTCACGCAGCCGCGAAGTCAGCGAGGCCCGGGTCCGGGGCGTGCACTTCCTGATGCGCAAAAACAAGATCACCGAAATCGACGGTCGTGGCCACTCCAGCAGCTCGCACACGCTCGACGTACAGCTATGTGACGGCGGCACCACCAGCGTCCGCTTCGACAACGCCATCATCGCCACAGGCTCACGGGTGCGGATGCTGCCGGGGGTCACCCTCAGCGACAACATCGTGACCTACGAGCAGCAGATCCTCGACGCAACAACACCCGAGTCCATCATCATCATCGGCGCCGGTGGAATAGGCATGGAGTTTGCATACATCCTCAACAGCTATGGCGTTGACGTCCAAATTCTCGAGTACGCCGATCGCGCACTCCCCAACGAAGACGCCGACGTGTCAAAGGAATTGACCCGTCAGTACCGACGGCGCGGAATCCCCATCCGTACGAACACCCGGGTGGGCTCGGTGATCGACCACGGCAACCACGTCACCGTTACCCACCATGACCGCAACGGCCACACCACCTCAGTCGACGCCGCCCGCGCGTTCATCTGTATCGGATTTTGTCCTAACGTCGAAAATCTTGGCCTCGACAAGCTCGGTGTACGACTCACGACAGGTGGGGCGATCGACATCGACGACCGCATGCGCACCTCGGCTCGCCATATCTTCGCGATCGGCGATGTCACCGCCAAAGTTCAACTCGCCCATGTCGCCTCGGCCCAAGGAGTCATCGCTGCCGAAACCATCGCCGGCGCCCCGACCATGCCCTTGGACTACCGCATGATGCCGCGCGTGACGTTCTGTCAACCCCAAGTCGCCAGCTTCGGCTACACCGAAGACCAGGCCCGCGCCAGCGGTTACGACATACGGGTAGCCACTTTCCCCATGCAGGCCAGCGCCAAAGCACACGGACTAGGCGAGCGCGCAGGCTTTATCAAAATCATCGCCGATACCGCGCACGGCGAGCTACTTGGGGCCCACCTCGTCGGCGCCGAAGTCAGCGAGCTACTCCCCGAGCTCACCGCCGCCCAACTCTGGGACCTGACCGCGGCCGAGCTGGCCCGCAATGTGCACACCCACCCCACGCTGGGCGAGGGACTACAGGAATGCTTTCACGCTCTGACCGGCCATGCCATCAACCTGTGACGCCGACAGCGAGCCGGGTTCGTGATGTCATCATCGTCGGGTCGGGACCAGCCGGGTACACGGCGGCGATCTACACGGCTCGGGCCGGGCTGGACACCCTTGTCATCGAAGGACACGAGCCCGGCGGTGCCCTGCTGGCCGCCGGGCCGGTAGACAACTACCCCGGTGTGGGCCCATTCGTCTCGGGTCCGGCGCTGGCTGACGCGATGCGGCGACAAGCACAGCACTTCGGCGCAGAGTTACGCCCGGGCTACGTCGACAGATTCGCTCTCGGCGACGAGCCCAAGACGGTCAGCATGAGCGATGACCGGCACCACGGCCGTGCCCTGATTCTTGCCATGGGCTCGGCCCCCCGGTCCCTCAAAGTGCCGGGCGAACGCGGGCTCATCGGCGTAAGCACCAGCGCGAAACGCGACGGCGCACAGTTCACCGGACGTGACGTCGCCGTCATCGGCGGGGGCGACGGTGCCGTTGAAGAGGCGCTCTTCCTTGCGCCGCTGGCCCGCCACGTCACCCTCATCCACCATCGCCCCCGACTCCGGGCATCAGCCATCGCCGTCGCTCGGCTGCGGGATCATCCCAACGTCGCGATCCTGACATCCATTGAGGTAGTGGCCCTACTCGGTGGCCCACACGTCAGCGGGGTGCGCATCCGCAGCACGCGCCACGCCGGCGATTCCACCATCGCGGCCGCGGCCGTCTTCGTCGCTGTCGGCCAGACGCCGTGCTCAGATCTCCTGATCGGACTCGTCGACCTCGATGCCGGCGGCCACATCCTGACCAAAGGCGCTACGACATGTACCTCCGCGGAGGGCGTATTCGCTGCCGGCGACCTGATCGACCGCCGCTACCGCCAAGCAGTCACCGCCGCCGCCAGCGGCTGCGCGGCTGCACTCGATGCCCAGCGCTGGCTGAGTCACCCGCATTGTCTCCCATCGGATTCCATCGCCAGGAAGGGAAAGATCCCTTCATGATCGGACCGCGGCCCATCACCGTGACCGATTACCACGGCATCTGCCGGCCCATCCGTGCCTTACCCGCAATGTCGGTCTGCGGCCTAGCCGACCCGTTTGCCTCGGGTGGTGGTTCTGCTGGTGCGTAGTCGGTAGGACTTGGTGCCGGTGTCGATGATGTGGGCGTTGAATGTGACGCGGTCGACGATGGCGGCGACCAGGCGCGGGTCGGAAGACGGTGCCCCATTCGCTGAAGGGCAGGTTGGTAACGATCGAGACCCAGGCGCGATCTTCGCGTTCGGTGATGATCTGGAAGAGCAATTCCGCTCCGCGAGAGTCGATTTGGACGTATCCGATCTCGTCGAGGCAGAGCAGATCCAGGCGTCCGTAGCCAGCCACGACGCGCGACAGGATCCGTTCGTCGGCGGCTTCGACGAGTTCGGTGACCAGTTGCGCGGTGGTGATGTAGCGGGCCCCGCGGCCTTGTTCGCAGGCCGCCAACCCCAGCCCGATGAGCAGGCTCGTTGATGAAGTAGGAGCGGAACACCCGCTCGCCAGCCTGATCGGTCAAGGCGGCGCTGCCCTCATGGACACAGGGCGCGCGCAAGTGACAGACTGCTGTCCACCGACGGGCTTAGGAAGTGATGCCGTGGATGGTCTTGAGATGGCCACCGCCGAACGCACGGACCTAGCTGATCTTCTGGAGACTCTGACGCCCGGGCAGTGGGAGGCGCCGTCGCTTTGTGAGGGCTGGCGGGTACGGGACGTGGTCGCTCACGTCATGAGCTTCGACGGGGTCAGTCTTCTCGGCATGTTTCGCCGCGCCATCCGGGGTCGGATCCTCCACATCAACCAGGTGGTTGTTGACGAACTCGCATCCCTCACTACCGAACAGCTCCTCCACAGGCTGCGGGCTCATCTGAAGCCACAGGGGCTGGCCACTATTCTCGGGGGCCGACTCGCCCTGCTCGACGTCACCATCCATCATCAGGACATCCGCCGTCCGCTGGGTATGCCTCGCCAGATCCCGGCTGAACGGCTGCGGTGGGTCCTGGGGGCCAGCTTGTGCAGCCCCGAACTGCCGGCGTGGCGCCTCGCCCGCGGTATACGCCTGACCCCGACCGACCTGGACTGGACTCACGGCTCGGGACCGGAAGTCACAGGACCGGCAGAAGCCGTGCTGATGGCGATCACCGGCCGGCGAAGTGCCATCGGGGAGCTGGCGGGCCCAGGGCAGCCGGTGCTGGCCGGTCGGCTCGCCCGCTGAGCCCAGTCGAGGTGGCAAGCGCACGTGGGGGGAATCGCGGGCCGGCCCTGTGTGTCATTCGCACCCTCTTCCCACCAGCGCATCCGGGGCGGCGGCGTTGGGATCCGTGACCCTCTCATCCTTGAACAGAATGGAGATCGCGCCTTTGGCTTCGAAGATCGCGAGGTGAATACGATCCGAGCTTTCGTGTCCGTGCTGTCGTAGCACAGCCTCGAGATCGGCAGTGGTTAGTCCGCATCGACGCAGGTTGCGTCGGTCGACGTGTCCGTTGCGGATCAGCACTTTCAGGAGCGGATCGATGAAACGTCGAATCGCCGGAATGAAGCGCAATCTCGCTAGTACCGCGTGGGCGGCAAGAAGGCTAATGAGCGCCGCGGTTGCGTTGAGCCACGAGGTATCGCTGGCAGTAGCAGCCCGACCGACGACGGCTCCGGCGGCCACTGCAGCGATCCAGTCGAATGGCGCGAATTCGGCGAGGGTGCGGCGCTCCATGAACCGAAACAGGATCGCAGCCGTGAGGAACAGCGCTGCGGCTTTGATCGCGGCATCGACGGCACCGAGCTGGTCACCGATCAGGGCTTGGAGTATTCGGTCCACGCCTGCCTCCGTTTCAGGGGTGAGTCATCGACTTTTGCCGCCTTATGCGCCGGCCTGTCCGGCGCTTCGCGACCTGGTGCCGACGTCTACTTGCCGCCGGATCCGACGATGGCGACGACCTCGATCTCGACGCGCTGGTTGGGCAGTGCGAGCGCCTCGACGCCCACCGCGGTCCACAACGGGAGCCTTTCGCCGAACCGCTTGCCGAACTGGTCCACCATCACTGACATGTGCTCATCACCGATGGATTCATCGGCCGTGGGGACATGGTAGGAGTGAATGTTCACGACGTCGCTCCAGCGGGCACCCGCCTCAGCGAGGGTCTTTTCAACGTTTTCGCACGCCTTGACGATCTCGTCCTCCAGGGATGTGGGCGACAAGGTGAAGTCTGCGTCCCAGCCGCCTTGGCCGGAGATCTCGATGCGATCGCCGATGCGTAGAGCTTGGCTGTAGTGGTTGCGGGTACGGGCGATCTCGCCGTATCCAGGGGTGTCGAAGAATTCGGGCGTGGCCATGCGGGGGTTTCCTCTCATCATTGATTCTTGGAGCCATGGTTGTTGCGATTGATGTGCTGTCGGGGAAGCGTCGTCGGTCCGGCCGTTGGGTGGTCATTGCCCAGATCAACGACCACTGTCGGTGCGCATCGGGTGAGATGTCCTCATCCGGCTGTGCAATTCACCCGGGTGGACGCCGGCGAGAAGACGGATCTGCGGTTGAAGCGCCCAGGACACTGCAATGGTTCCCCGACCGAAGACCGCTCAATTCTCATTGCCTCCCAGCGTGGTTGAGGTTTCGTCTCTGATGCTGGCGATCGCCGCCGCGTCCTCCACCGCGACCTGGTTGGCGGCCCGTAGGACAGCGCGCACATCGCCGGCGGGTATGACCGCGGCGCCGGAGCCATCGGCGAAGACGTAGTCGCCGGGACGGACCGCCACCCCGGCGATCACGACTGGACGGTTCACCTCATAGGGAGTGACGGTGTCGCCGCCCCACCGCGTTGTTTCGCCTCGGCAATAGATGGCCAGGTCGAAGCGTTCGAGCTCGGCGAAGTCGCGTAGCCGCCCGTCGGTCAGAATGCCGGCGAGCCGGTGGTTTCTGACACGGGATAGCTTTGTCCCGCCGCCCAGTGACGCATCGGTGTAGCCGTTGCTGGCCAGAACCAGCACGCGCCCGTCGGCGCCGCCTTCGATCGCGTCGTAGAACAACCTCTTGAAGTTGTAGCGCTCGGGCGGGAGAGCGGCGCGGCACGCGGGAAAGAAGGAGATGGTCACGGCGGGGCCGAAGAGCCGGCGTCCGGGAGTGGGACTCACCAGGTCCAGGAGATGACACCGATGTCGGTGCAGCCGCCCCATGGCGTCCACGATGTCGGCAGTGCGCACCCGACCGGCGAGTGCGTCGAGGGACTCCATCAGCTCTGGATCGGGACACGCCAGGACTGGGCGCCGCGGAAGTCGAGCCACACACCGGTGGGCGTTTGCACAAGCCGGGCCAGGACGGTTCCGCAGCACGGGCAGCGCACCACGATGCCGGGCCCGCGGTGATAGACGTGACTTTCGGCGAAGACCCTGGCGCGACAACATTTCCCGCATGTCAACGTCACGGTGGTGACATCGAATCCCAGCACTTCTGCGAAGGCGCCCGCGGCCGCGTTACCGTCGACGTGTGTTGGTTCGGTCATGACTTATCGTTCCTTCGTTCGTTGCTCGGGCCGAACCGCTCGGTCCGGATGGCGGACGGCTGATGCCCCTGCTCGATCAACGTCGCGGTGACCGATTCCACAAATCCGGTTGGACCGCAGACGTAGACGTGCCCACCGTCGGCGGGCACCCACTCCTTCGGCGCGAGGTCAGCGGGGCGGACCCGGCCGGCCGGCCGGATGGTCTGCGGCGCAGCCACCCTGGTGTAGACCAGCGCGATCTGCAGCCAGTCACATTCGCGCTCGAGCCGCTCCAGCTCTTGGGCGTAGTACACGTCGTCCGGACTGCGAACCGAATAGACCAACCGAAAGTCGGCGCTGCCCACCACTACCCGCTGTCGCAGCATCGCCATCAATGGCACGATTCCCGATCCGCCGCCGACGAGCAGGACCCGAACGTCCTCGTCAGGCCGCCAGGCGAACCAGCCGCCGATGGGTCCGCGGAGTTCGATCTCGTCTCCGGCAACAAGCCCGGTGAGGTAGGGCGAGACTTCCCCGTCGTCAATCCGCTGCACAGTGAGCTCGATGCGCTCACCGTCGGCCGGTCTGCTGAGTGAATAGCTGCGTTGCGCGCTGTACCCGTCCTCAGCGGTCAGCTTGAGATCAATGTGCTGGCCGGACAAGTGGCCGCCCCAGCCCGGCACGGCCAGCCCGATCGTTTGCGCCGACCCGGTCTCGGGCTTAGAGTGCACCACACGCGCGACCCGCCAGCGCAACTTCGGTTCCGCGTGGGAGTCCACAGCCGTCATCAATCCCCGGCGTAGCGTTGTTCGCGCCACGGGTCGCCGTAGCTGTGGTAGCCCAAACACTCCCAGAATCCAGGTGCGTCGCTGTCGCGCAGCTCAATGGATCTAACCCACTTAGCCGACTTCCAGAAATACAGGTGTGGCACCAACAGTCGCGCCGGACCTCCGTGTATCGCGCTAAGCGGTGCGCCCTGGTACGCGTAAACGATCCAAGCCCTCCCGCCACGAAGATCGCGCAGCGGGAGGTTGGTGGTGTAGCCGCCGTAGGAGCCGACCAGTGCGAATCCTGCAGTGGTGTCGATTGATTCGAAAAGTGTGTCCAGAGAAACGCCTTCCCATTCGGTGTCAAGCTTGGACCAGGTGGTGACGCAGTGGATGTCCACGCTGAGCCGCTCGCTGCGCAGGAGCTTGAGCTGTGCCCAAGTCCACGACTGTTCGGCGCCGAGCTCGTTGCGAATGGTGAATCGCCAGTCATCGAGATCGATCCGCGGAGTCGGTCCTGCTTGCAGGACAGGGAAGTCCGCGGTCAGATGTTGCCCGGGTGGCAGCTCGCGGGCGGCCTCACCGCGTCGCCCGCGAAAGCCCTTGTTGACGACGCTCATTGGTGCTCCGTTTCGTGGTGGTGATCATCCCAAATAGAGCCGGCGTTGGATCTGTCGTTGATTAGGACCGCTGGGATCACATACGGTGCCGCCGTATTGCTCCCGGCCGGCAGCGCCGTGGGAAGCCGCAATCTGTTCGCTGGCGCGGAGCAGGCCGTGCGTCGGCCGCCACAAACAGGAGTGGTGTCGTTGAATCTCATTGTGCTCCGACGGCCTTCGGTATCCGGACGACTTCGTTGGCCGCGAATTGGGCGTCGGGACCGGAAACGAACCCCATTGACAACACGGTGCGAGGAAAGAAGACGTCGGTGAGATATGCGAGTGCGACCGCCCAGCGGTTGACGAGACGGGGAAGTGCGTAGAGGTGGTAGGCGCGGGCGACAATCTTGGCGGGATAGCCCGATAGGTGCACGCCTAGCGGGTTGGCGACGGCGTAGCGCGGGCCCAAGTCGACGACCATGCCCTTGTCGCTGTGGCGGTAGTCCTTCCGCTCTCCGTACCCAAGGCTTGCGGCGACGTTGCGGGCCAACGTTTTACCCTGTCGGGTCGCGTGCTGAGCGGTGGGCGGGGCGTTCTTGCCGGGCTGGGTCAGGTCCGGAACGGCGGCGGCGTCGCCCGCGGCGAACACATCGGGGTGACCTGGCACCTGCAAATCGGTCTGTACCTTGAGCCGGCCCCGCTCGGTTTCCAAGCCCAGCGTGGCGATCAGCGGTGACGGGATCACGCCAGCCACCCACGCTACCGTGTAAGTGTCGATGCGCGAATCATCGGTAAGGACAACATGATCGGCGTGAACCTCCTTGAGGGTCGTGCCCAACCGCACGTCGATTCCACGCGAGCGCAGTACACCCATCGCCGCGTCGCCGAGCTTCCGCCCCAGCTCGGGCATGACGTGGCTGGCCAAGTCCAGCAACACAAACCGCACCGAGGCCCGGTCGAAGCCTATCTGCTTCGCCGCTGCGTCGGCGAGTGCGCGCAGCTGCGCGGTCAATTCGGAACCGGAATACGAAGCACCGACAACGACAATCGTGCGCCGCGCGGCCGCGCGCGCCTCGTTTTCCTCAACGTGAGCGAGTTCCAACTGCTCGATCACATGATCACGCAGATACAGCGCCTCGGCCGTCGACTTCAGCCCGTGCGCGTGGGTGGCCAAGCCGGGCGTATCGAACAGCCGCGTCACCGATCCTGGTGTCAAGACCAGCCGATCCCACGATAACGTCCTCACCCGGCCCTCAGGATCGGTCAACGAGAGCATATGCCGATCGAAGTCAACGCCGTCGACCCGCCCGCGCACCGCCCGCACGCCCCTGAGTGTTCCCGCCAGCGGAATACAGACAAACCGCGGGTCGACCAGCCCACCGGCCACATCCGCCAGCAATGGCGTGTACTGCAGGTAATCGACTGGCGAGACGATGGTTATCCTCACATCTGAGGCGCGCGCCCTGTCTAACCGTCGGACCAGGCCACGTGCACACTCGAAAGCGGCGAACCCGCTGCCGACGATCACAACCGAGGTGGAGGGTTCCGCCTTCTCCGGTTGGCGGTGAAGTGGGACCGCGTTCATATCTCTTCTCCTGGTTGGTATTCGGGTATTCAGATGGGATTGGGGGTCGATCGCACGGAGGCCTTGGTGTTCCTTGGTGGCCACGGCGTCCCGGACTGCGCCGTGGTAAACGGCATTGGCGCATGAGTCGCGTGGTCGAAGCTGCACAGGTTCGTCGGTAGTGAGCGTCGCCCGACCCTGGTCTATCTGTCATCACCCCTCAGCACGATTCACCCGGGTGATAACGCTCTTGCGGCCACCGCTACATCGGATCGGCTGCCCGGGCGCCGAGCGGCGCACTCTTCAGGAACGCGTCAGCGCCGCGCTGCCGCGCGCGCAATCATGGGTCGCGGCGCAGGGCGCGCGACTTCAACGGCTTCCGCGACGGGCGGAGGGACTCATTGGGTCGCGGGTCGCAGTTGCGGCGCGCCGAAGGACACACCGAAGCGCTCGCACCACAGGATTACGGCGCCGAGCGCGCCGGTGTCGGCAGCGTCGGGCACGGCGTAATCGGCGTTGCCGCGGTTGGCGCGTAGGCTCCCGAGGTCTATGTGTTTGCAACGCCCAAGGTTTCGCCAGGGGAACCTGGCATGGTCGACCGGTGCATCGCTGAGCCACACGCGTAGTCGTGGTCCCAAAATGGTATGCAGATTTTCCAGCCGCAGAATCTGCGCCCCGTCGCCCACGGTTAGCAGGCGCGCAACCCCGCTGGTTCGGTGGATGTGGCCGGTGAACTCGCCGCAGCGGGTCGTCTGCGCTCCAGGCGGCAGCCTGTCATCGGCGGTGGTCCTGATCAACAACTTCCACGGTTGCAGCCACCACAGGGCCACAGGCAGTCCCACCATCGCAATCGCCAGTCGAGCGACCCGATCTGGCATCAACCCGGAACCACAGAGCACTCGCCGGCCCAATTACGTTCGGGCATCAGTTCAGATCATCGCGGGCTATGAGCCGGCGCGCCGCCTCGGTGATCGAGCCGGACAGCGAAGGATAGATCGCAAGCGTCTGCGCTAGATCGTCAACGGTGATTCGGTTTTGAACAGCCATCGCGATCGGCAGTATCAATTCCGAAGCGATCGGCGCGACGACCACGCCACCAATTACCACGCCGCTGTCCTGCCGGCAAAATAGCTTTACGAAGCCCTGACGCAGCTCCGACATTTTCGCCCGCGCGTTGGTTTTCAACGGCAGCATGATGATGCGGGCCCGAATAGAACCATCGTCGATCGCGGCCTGCGAGATGCCGACCGTCGCGACCTCGGGGTGGGTGAACACCGTCGCGGCGACGGTGCGCAACCGGAGCGGACTAACGGCTTCACCGAGCGCGTGATACATCGCGATCCGGCCCTGCATCGCGGCAACCGAGGCTAACGGCAGTACATCAGTGCAGTCCCCCGCAGCGTAAATGCCCGCGACCGAGGTCCGCGACACCCGGTCGACCGCAATATGGTTGCCGGGCCCGGTTTCGATGCCCACGCGCTCTAAACCCAGCCTGCCGGTGTTGGGCACCGACCCAAGTGTCATCAATGCGTGGCTGCCCTCAACGGCGCGGCCGTCGGTCATCCTCACCCGCACCCCGTCGTCGGTGCGCCTTACGGTCTGCGCGCGAGCGTTCTTGATCAATTTGACGCCGCGCTGGGCGAATGATTCCTCGAGGACCTGCGCGGCGTCGGCGTCCTCGTACGGCAACACCCGCTCGCGGCTGGCCACCAGTGTCACCGTTACACCGAGTTCGGTGTAGGCGTTGGCGAATTCGATGCCGGTAGCCCCGCAACCCACCACGATGAGGTGGTCGGGCAACGAGTCCAGGTCGTAGAGCTGGCGCCAGGTCAGGATGCGCTCGCCGTCGGGGGGCGCCGACGGCAGGATCCGGGGGCTCGCGCCGGTGGCGATCAACACCACATCGGCATCGCGGATCGTGGTGCTGCCGTCGCGCTGGGTCACCTTGACGCGGTGACGCGCCAGACCGGGAGCCGCGTCGACCAGCTCGCCGCGCCCCGCGAGCAACTCGACGCCCACGCTCAGCAGCTGGGCGGTGATGTCCGCCGATTGTTCGGTAGCGAGCGTCTTGATCCGCTGGTGGATTTCTGACAAGCGGATCTCGGCGTCGTCGATGTGGATGTCGAAACCCAGGCGGGTTGCCCGTCGCAGTTCGGTGCGCAGCCCTGTGGATGCGATAAAGGTCTTCGATGGCACGCAGTCGCAGAGCACCGCGGCGCCCCCGACCCCGTCGGAATCGACGACGGTCACGCGGGCTACGGCGGGACCTCGTGCAGCCGCAACCAATGCCGCCTCATAGCCGGCCGGGCCGCCACCCAGGATCAGAATGCGGGTCACCACAGCTGGAATTTCACCGGGTGGCCGGACGACAGGTCATCGAAGGCGCCATCCCTCGACGTCGCCGGCGTCTTCGTCGACGACGATATGCATGGCGGCTTCCTCAGCCGAGGCAGCGCCGCCGTCAATGCCAACGTCGTGGGCTAGGTACTCCGCACCCGGGTCCGTCGCATCGAAGGCGAAGGCGACGAGCCGACCTGCCCGCATGTCGCCAACCTGATCGTCGATTGGTTCACCATCGCTGTCGGCGCTGTCACCGATTCCGTCGCCATCCCACTGATCGGTCACGTCGGGCACCTCCCGGGCGAGCCGGCGTGACAGACTTTCATGGGTCCGCGCTTCCCTCGTGGTGAGACCCCAGGCCCGCAGTTCACGCGGGCGTTCCGGGGGCGAGTAGCCCTCGTCGAGGTCGATGCCGGTCTGTTCTGAGTCCAGGCTTTCTTCTGGTTCAAGCAGATGGGCCTGCACGTCGTCGAATTCAGATATCCCCATCAGCGCTGGCTCCGTCCCGTATCTCCAAGCTCGCATTCGCACAGCGAAGTTCGGCAAGAGATTGACATCATGCGGTCTCGGACAGTCGACGCCCGCTCGGCGGTGGTCTCATCCGAGCGCCTCAACAAGATCGCGGCAGGCGCGTTCACAGCGACGGCACACCTCGGCGCACACGCGGCAATGCTCGTGCTTCGGCGCATGCTTGTCGCACTCGTCCGCGCTTGTCTTACAGGCGGCGGCGCACGTTTCGAGCACCGTCTTGGTCAAGTTCGCGTCGTAGTCCGTGTGCCGGGATAGAACGCGACCGGTTGTCGCGCAGACATCCGAGCAGTCAAGGCACGTACGGATGCATTTGGTCAAGTGATAGACGTCCTCTTCACTGAGGCAGGCGTCTGCACACGCTGTGCAAGCTTGGTCGCATTCGAAACAGGCGTCGATACATGCGATTAGCTTGGCGATGTCTATCCGGCCCAGATCTCGTGGATAGGTCTCCAGCATTCTCTTGGCGGCGCTCACCATGTCCTCCTTGCTCCGGGCGATGGTTGTCTCTTCGGTGCGGGCCTTCCCCGTCCAGGGCACCGCGGGTGCGCGAGTCCGTTGCTGTGCTTCTTACAAGAACACGGCTGTGCGGGGGTAGACGTTGAGAGCATCGCGCGAAGGGGGGTGAACTGTCGTCGCCCACCTTCGTCATTCACCCGGGTGATAGTTGGAGGTGTGGATGGCGTCCCCGATGTGCGGCCACGGCAATGACCGCCAACTTGATGTCGTAGGTGGCGCGGGCGCTCACCCGGATGAATTACCTCAGCGGATGATGACCACTCACCCCGCGGCGCTGGATGCTGGCACCAGATCGGTAACAGGAGGTGCTGTGGAGACGACGAGATACCCTACCTACGGCCATGCCCGCATCGGGCGGGGATCGGCCCTGAAAGCAACGCGCTTGAACGCCGGCGCAACCAAGACGACACCAGTTGCCGAAATGCGCGCCACACGCGACGTCACCGGTTCCTCGAGACGCTGGTGCGTCGATCAGGGTAGGACTTCCCTCTCGCACGTTCGCTACCCGACTCGGGCAAGCGGTGCCCGAGCTCCACGCGTGCCGATACTTTTCGCGATGGCAGGACCGTAGCGTGGGCCGCGTGAGCGCGGAATGCGCAATGACTCCGGATGTTCCGTTGAGCGTCGCATTTGAAAGCGCCGTCATCCCTCTCCTTCAGCCTCTGTTCCGGCAGGCTCTTCGGATGACCTCGAATCGATTGGATGCGGAGGATCTGGTGCAGGAAACATTGCTCAACGCTTATGTCGGTCTCCAGGCATTCGAACCGGGAACGAACCTCAGAGCATGGCTGCGCCGGATCATGACCAACACCCATATCAACAGCTATCGGAAGCAAAAGCGCCGTCCCACACAACATCCAACTGGTGAGATCACCGATCGGCAGCTGATGGCCGGTACGCCACGCACGCATGAGGTCCTACGGTCGGCCGAAGACCAGGCGCTCGAACTGCTGCCAGATCCTTACCTCAAGGCGGCAATGATGCTCTTGCCCGAGCCGTTTCGCACCGTCGTGTATTTTGCCGACATCGCGGGATACTCCTACAAGGAGATCGCCGCCATGACGGACACCCGGCAGGGCACCGTCAGTTCGAGGCTCAACCGCGGGCGAAAGCAATTGCGCGAACTACTATTCGACTCGTCGGTCGACCGCGAGCGCAGGACGATCGACAAGACCTCGACCAGATCAATCCAACAGCTTGCAATGGTCAACGGCGGCGAACCCAGCCGAAGGTGAGAGGAACGCCGACGTTGCGTATCCCGCTACACGGCGCCATCTCGGGGGCTGACAACCGCCCCGGCCCGCGTCGAAAAGCTCCGCGCACGAGTGTCGAAAATTATGCCTGGGAGATCAGGAGACGTTATGAACAAAGCGAGAGCCCGGCGCGCGGGTATAATTTCCCCGTCGTCGCGTTGGAATGTCGGCCTGATGCTACCGGCACCGGAACATCTGGCGTTCTATGCCGGCGTAGGTGCGATGGCCGTGTTCGGGCTCATGGAATGGCCCGTGGTCGCCGCCTTGTTGGTGGGCCACACGCTTGTCAACGCGCAGCACAACAAGGTCCTACAGTCACTTGGCGAGGCGTTGGAAGAGGCCTAGCTGCAACGGAAAATCTCGCGGCCGCTCGGATCAAGACAGCGACCGCGCTGGGATTGGACCCCAAACAATTGATGAAGGCCGAGCGCGATCGGCACGGGATTGAAGGCGGTAACCGCGCAGTCTTCACCGTTGCAGTGTCCGCGACCAGGACGCTGCGAACTTGGATACCCCGTCGTGTTCGAGCACATCGAATACATCCGGCAGATCGATACCGACCGAGGTCAGCCGGTCGAACACTTCCTGCGCATGCAACGCCTTGCCCGCCACGGTTTCACCGGCGATGATGCCGTGATCGGCCACCGCCTCCAGGGTCTCCTCAGGAATGGTGCTGACCGTGTTCGGCGCCACCAGTTCCGTGACGTACATGGTGTCGGGGTAAGCGGCGTTCTTGACACCGGTGGAGGCCCATAACGGCCGTTGCACGCGGGCGCCGGCGGCGCGCAGCGCGGCATAGCGCGGATCGGCCTCGAAGACCTGCTGGTAGCCCGCGTAGGCCAATCGCGCGTTGGCGACGCCGGCCTGCCCACGCAGTCTGAGCGCCTCATCGGTGCCGATCGCCTCCAGTCGCTTGTCGACTTCGGTGTCGATCCGGGACACGAAAAGAGATGCCACAGAGTGGATTTGCGATATGTCCAACTCGGCCTGCCGGGCGGCTTCGATACCGGCCAGATAGGCGTCCATCACCGATCGATGTCGCTGGACAGAAAAGATCAGCGTGACGTTGACCGAGACACCTTTGGCCAACGCCGCGGTGATCGCGGGCAGTCCGGCTGCGGTCGCCGGAATTTTGATGAAAACGTTGGGCCGGTCGACGACCTTCGCCAGCTCGACGGCCTGCATGACTGTCGCATCGGTGTTGTGCGCCAGCGAGGGGTCAACCTCGATGGAGACTCTTCCGTCGATGCCGTCCGAGGCCTTCCACTGCGGGTGCAGCACATCGCAGGCCATCCGCACGTCGTCGGTGATCGCCGTGCGGACCGCAGTATCGATAGCGGTTCCGCGGCCCGTCAGCTCGGCGATCTGTCCATCGTAGGCGCGGCCGTTTGTCAGTGCGCGCTCAAAGGTGGACGGGTTAGTTGTCACGCCGACAACGCTTCTAGTGTCGATGAGCTCCCGCAGCTTGCCGGACTGCAACAGGTTGCGCGACAAGTCATCCAGCCAGACCGATACCCCCGCCGCTGATAGGGCAGCCAAATTCGGGTTCTGGGTCATCCCGTCACCACCGCTACCCGGTCGCCGGGTAGCGCTGAAACCCACGCCTCAGCACAAACCGTGCCATAGAGCACCAATGGCGCGTATGCGCTCAACAGCACCCGCCAATCAGCTGGAATTGCCAGGTCCTTGTCTTCTGTTATCGAGCCCATGTCGTTATTGAGCCGACCCGGTCTGTTCGGCCGTGGCTGCTCGCGGGTCGGCCGCACCGTCGCCGCGGTTGGATAGCACCCACTCGGGACGGATGTAGTGGCAGGTGTAGCCGGACGGGTAGCGTTGCAGGTAGTTCTGGTGCTCGGCTTCGGCTACCCAAAACTCGCCGGCCGGGTTGACCTCGGTGACGACTGCGCCGGGCCAGCGGTCCGACCCTTCGACGTCGGCGATGGTCTGTGCGGCAATTTGCCTTTGCTCGTCGTCCAGATAGAAAATCGCTGACCGATAACTGGTTCCGACATCGTTGCCTTGCCGGTTCTTTGTGGTCGGGTCGTGGATCTGGAAAAAGAATTCCAGCAGTGTCCGATAGTCGGTCTCGTCCGGGTCGTATGTGATTTCGAGCGCCTCGGCGTGGCCGGGGTGATTGCGGTAGGTGGGATGTGTGTTGCTGCCACCGGTATAGCCGACCCGCGTGGACACCACACCGGGCAGCTCGCGGAACAGGTCCTCCATGCCCCAGAAGCATCCGCCGGCGAGGACGGCGATCTTGTTGTGGTCAGTCATGACTTCTGCTCACCGACGCTCTGGTGTTGGTCCGACACATCGAACAAGGGCAGATATTGCCCGTAACCCTGGGCTTCCAGGTCATCGCGGTGAATGAATCGCAGCGACGCCGAGTTGACGCAGTAGCGCAACCCGCCGGCCTCCCTGGGGCCGTCCGGGAATACGTGGCCCAGATGGCTGTCGGCGTGGGCTGATCGCACCTCGACCCGATCCATGAAATGGCTGCGGTCACGCCTCTCAACAACGAAGTCCGCGTCGATGGGCCGGGTGAAGCTGGGCCAGCCGCTTCCGCTGTCGAACTTGTTGACAGAGGCGAAAAGCGGTTCGCCAGAAACAATGTCAACGTAGATGCCGGGTTCATGGTTGTCGCAGTACTTTCCAGTGAACGGCGGCTCCGTGCCGCTCTCCTGGGTGACGCGGTATTCCTCGGGGCTTAGCGCGTCGACCGCGGCAGGGTTCTTGCTGTATTGGTGTGACACCTGATCTCCTTCATCCGCACAACCGTTATAAGTGCTGCGCTTGGTATTTCGAATCGTCCCGCGTCGTTGCTCAGTTGCGGCCGGCCATGATGCCGCCATCGACGTTGAGAATCGCGCCGGTGACCCAACTGGCCTCATCAGAGAGCAGGAACGTCACGGCGTTGGCCACGTCGGCCGGGGTGCCGACCCGTCCCAATGGGTGAAGCGGCGCGAACGTGGCCAAGGTGGCGTCGATCTCGTCCTTCGGGATGAAGCCTTCGTAGAGCGGCGTTTTGACGACGGCCGGCGCCACCGCGTTGACGCGGATCTTGTGCTCGGCGAGCTCGATGGCGAGGTTATGGGTGAGTGCATGCAGGCCGGCCTTCTGCATCGAGTACACCGACGACGGGGTCAGGCCGATCGCCTGATGTGCCCACATGCTGCCGATGTTGACGATGGAACCGCCCTCACCGCGGGCGATCATGCCCTCAACGACGGTCTGCGTCAGAAAGAACAGGGCATAGTTGAGCTCCATGTACGAGTCATATGTCAGAGCGTCGTACTCTAGAAACGGTTTGGGGACGAAGAATCCGGCCGCGTTTACGAGCAGCGTCGCGTCGCCGTGATCCTCGGGAAGCGCGCGCTGCACATCGGCGACCGCGGCACGATCGGTCAACTCCGCAGTGATCCCCCAGGCTTGGCCACCTTCGCCGGTCAACTCCGTCACGGTGTCATCGACCCGATCTTTCGACCGGCCGATGATCACCGCGCTGCCGCCGTGGCGCACGATATCAACGGCCGCTTGCCGGCCCATACCGGCACTGCCTCCGACGACGATGACCTTCTTGGAATCAAAGTGCATGGTGGGACCTTTCTGCTGCTCACTCTCGGTGGATCCTGCTGGACCTTTGTCTAGCAAGAACAGTTGTCGCCCTGGCGATTACATCCGGTGCCATGCGTACCAACCTCGAACTGATATCAATCTCCTGCCCGGCGGGGTGAGCTGTCATCACCCCGGCCTTGTTTCACCCGGGTGAGTTCTGGTGTGCCGCCATGGCCAACTGCTCAAACCCGATATTTGGCGGTATACCCAGCCAGGAAAGTGGGTTAGAGTACCCAGAACAAGCGGACGAGAACAAAGCGGTCGCAAATATCGCGCACCCAGCCAACGGGCTTCAACGTCTACTGCAGGCGACCCAGCCATCAGACTGCCATTGCAGCTCAGTCAGAACGCTCGTCCGCTGTCCAGGACAATAAGCATGTGCCGACGTGTACATGAAATAGCAAGGCCTGCAAGGGACTTACGGATTATCGCGATTGCCCGCGGCCTTCGGCGACGGTGAAGGAGTGTCAACCATGTACAGCCCAGATGAAGAAGTGGTGCTGATCACCGATGCCACGGCGTTGCCGGGCAAAGGAGACGACCTGCGGCGTGCGCTTGTCGAGTTGATCCCTCAGTCGCTGGCCGAGGCCGACGTCAGCACCTTCCGCCTCCACGAAGACCGTGATCGTCCGGGGCATTTCACGCTTTACCAGCGGTTCCGGAATCAGCACGCCGTCGACCTTCACGTTCAAACCAATCATTTTGCGCTCAGCGTAGAAGCCTTGGCCGAGTTCGCCGAGGGCGGCAAGCCCCAGGTCACCTTCTATCGTGTACTGAGTCGCTAAGCAGCTGTGATCCACTGACCGAGGCGGCTTCGCGTAACCGATCCTGACTTACCGCGGAAACCCCTCCGTCACCAGCAATTCCGCGGCACAGCTGAGGATGCGGTCACGCGTCGCTCGTCCGCGACTCGTCGCTGGCAGCTGGTCGCCAGCCGGGGAGCATGCCATCAGATTACGGGTTGATTGCCGACCTGGGGTCCACGCCCCACTACGGTTCGGGCGGGCGCGTGGGGGCAACACAGCTGTGGTGTTCAGGACTGTTGCGATCCTGGCGCCGGCGCGCAGGCCGGCTCTGGCAGGTCCAGATCAGCTTTGCTCAGACGGTAGACCTCAAGGGTCAGGTTGTAGTACTTGTCGGTCTCACCGACCCATTCCATTCCCACTCGCCGCGCCGTGGCCACCCCGCGACGATTGCCTGGCCGCACGACGGCGAATACCTCACTGACACCGACGTTTGTGAATGCTTGATGGGCCACTGCATGACCGGCTTCCGCACCGTAACCGTGACCCCACCGCGTGGGTGCCACCTGCCAGCCGATCTCGAGATCGGTGCGGCCGGGCGGCAGGGGGAGTAGCGCCACTCCACCGATCAAGTCGCCAGAGTGTCTATCGGTAATCGCCCATCGGCCGAGGGGGAGGCCGGTCGCGTCGCTTTCGGCGATCCATGTGCCCAAGAGTTGGCGCATCGTAGCGTCGTCGGTGATCACTGGCAGCGCCGGACACAGCCAACGCGAAACCTCCGGCGCGCTGTATATCCCAAAGGCGGCGATGTCGTCGTCGAGCTGCCATGGGCGCAATAGGAGCCGGTTGGTCAGGATGCGTCTCGTGTCAGGATCCCATTCGACGTGGCGATGCTCATGCATTTGAAACTCCTGGGCTCTTTGGACGCATACTGGGGAAAGTCACCCAATTCTACCAATTTCGGCAAAGTAGGACCGACGTCCTCAGGCCCGTTGGGCCGCCCCCACTGCTGCGTGACATCCTGCTCAGGCGCCCAGCGGCCGCTCCCCGATGACCCGCCCGGCCCGCAGGCTCGCGACCTCGGCCACCGACAGGCCCAGACCGGCCAGTACTTCGCCGTTGTGCTGGCCCAGCGTCGGCGGGGCGGCATTGTGGTGGCGGGCCGGTCCGGGGGTGATGCGAAACGGCCAGCCGGGATAGCGGTGCGGTCCGGTGATCGGGTGCAGGAGTTCCTCGTAGTAGCCGCGCGCGTCGAGCTGGGCGCCAATAAGGACGCCGTCGTACATCCGGTCGCCGGTGATCACCCGCTCGGCCGGGATACCTTGTGTCTGAAGGGCTTCCACGACCGCTGATGCGGTCTGTGTGCGCGTCCACGCGGCGACCATCTCGTCGAACACTTCGTGGCCGAGCCGCCCGTCGTTGGGCAGCGACAGCGCGACCCATACGCCGTCCTCCGCGGTCGGGTAAACGCCTTGCAGGTAGCCGCGCTGCCGGTCGCCCCGGCGCGGGGACACGACGCCGGTCATCGAATACTCGATCACCGGTTCCGCGGTCACGCAGGCCGCGACCTCGATCTGAGCGATCTCGATCAGCTGGCCCTCCCCCGTTCGGCGTCGGTGCTCGAGGGCGGCAAGCAGTGCCACCCCCGCGTGCACGCCGACGATGGGATCGGCGGGGCCCTGCGGGTTGCACGGCGGACCGTCGGGGTAGCCGGTCACGGCCGACATCCCCGAGGTCTGCTCGAAGTTCAGCGCCCACCCGACGTAGTCGCGCCACGGGCCTCGCAGGCCGTATCCCGGCATCCGCACAACGATCACGTCGGGGTTCAGTGCCACCAGCGCGTCGTAGTCCAGGCCGAACTGCTCGACCACCCGGGGCGAGAAGTTCTCCACGACCACGTCGGCCTCCGCGGCGAGCCGCCGGGCGATGTCGAGGCCCCGCTCGGAGGTCAGGTCGAGGGTGAGGTCGCGCTTGTTGAGGTTGGTACCCTGCCAGATTGGGCTGCGTTCGTACCAGTCGTCGCCCTCGTAGGCGAAAGCGCCGGAGTAGCGGTGCCCGTCAGGCCGCTGGATCGACTCGACCTTGACGATGTCGGCGCCGAACGCGCCCAGGTAGCACGTCAGGTAGGCGCCGGCCCAGAACGTGGTCAGGTCGAGGACGCGCACGCCGGAAAAGGGCAGCGGCCCTTCGGTCGTGTTGAGCGAGCGGGCCTTGGTGGCCCACGGTTCGGGGCCCGTGCCCAGGTTCGGCGCCGGACGGGGTTGGGGCACCGGGGTTTTCGCGAAGCGGAACGGCGGCCCGGGTCGCTGGAACGACCACCCGGGCCCACCGGATTGCACGAAGAAACCGCGCTCGGCGTACTGCGGGCAGGTCGACACGGTGGCCCCGTCGTTGACCGGGGCGGCCGGGATGCGCAGGGCCTGAGCGAGTTCCACGATCTCTGCGACAGTCTGCTGGGCGAGCAACGGCTCCGCCTTGCGGAAGAATTCGTCGCGCTCCGGGCCGCCCATCATGATCGAGAGCTGATGCTCGCCGTACTCGGGCAGGCCGAGCATGGCACACACATCCAGCCAGTGCTGGCCGGTCAGGCAGTTGATGCCCACCCAGCCGTCGGCGCCCCGGACGACACCCAGCATGGGTGCCGACCGCAGGTTCGCGGGCAAGCCGAGGCTTTTCATGCGCTGTGCCATCAGCATCGGATAGGGCAGCGTCGACAGCAGCGCTTCGAGCTGGGAGACGTCCACCTCTCTGACCCCGCCGGCGGCCGGCAACCGCAACGCGGTCAGCGCGCCCAGCGCGCCGTAAACACCTGCGACGTACTCGGAGATGCGGGCGCCGACCTGCACAGGTGGGCGGTCCGGATCCCGGGCGCTGATCCATCCCGACGCCGCCTGCGCGGTCAGGGGTGTGGCTTGCCGCTGACGCCAGGGCCCGCACTGACCGAATCCAGAGATGCGCAGCAGCACCAGGTTTGGGTTCAGCCGGCTCAAGGCGTCCGGGCCCAGCCCCCGGCGTTCCAATATTCCCGGACCGAAGTCCTCGATGAGCACGTGCGCCTGCGTGATGAGCTCCCGGATCGCCGCCAGATCGCCCGGCTCGGCCAGATCGAGGGTGACGCCGCACTTTCCGGCGTTGAGGTACTCGAACAGTCCGGAGCGCTGTGGGTCGCAGACTCCCCCGGGGAACGGACCCCAGCGGCGCAACGAATCCCCGGCGGGCGGCTCTATTTTGGTGACCTCGGCACCGAGGTCGACGAAAAGCTTTGCGGCGTAAGGACCTGAGATCTCGTTGGCGAGTTCGACGACATGGAGCCCGGCAAGGGGATCCGTCATGCCGGGATCCCGATGGCCTTCACCTCCATGTACTGGTGCAGTCCGCTGATTCCGCCACTCTCCCGGCCGAACCCGCTCAGCTTGTAGCCGCCGAACGGCGCATCGCCCGGCCCGACGCCGTTGACCGCGACCTGACCGGTGCGCATGCGCCGGGCCACCGCGACGGCCCGGTCCACGTCGGTGCCCCACACGGCGCCGGAAAGCCCGTAGCACGAGTTGTTCGCGATCGCGACGGCGTCGTCGTCGTCGCGGTAGCGCAGCACCGACAGCACGGGCCCGAACACTTCCTCCTGTGCGATCGTCGAATTCGGTTGCACACCAGTGAGAATCGTCGGTTCGAAGTAGAAGCCGGTATCCAGGTCGGCCGGGCGGCCGCCGCCGGTCGCCAGCTTCGCTCCCTCGTTGACCGCGCCGTCGACGTGCGCCTGCACACGCTCGCGTTGCGCCGCGCTGATGAGCGGCCCCATCTCCACCGTCGGGTCCCTGGGGTCGCCGACCTTGACGTCGCGGGCGAGCTCGACGAGCCGGTCCACGACGTCGTCGTGCAACGAATCGGGAAGCAGCAGCCGGCTGTGCAGGATGCAGGCCTGCCCGGCGTGCAACGAGCAGCAATCGAAGAGCATCTGACGCAGCATCTCGTCGGTCAGCTGCGTGTCGTCGAGGATGATGCTCGCCGATTTCCCGCCGCACTCCAGCAACAGCCGCTTCATGGCGTCGCCCGCGGCCCGCATGACCTCGCAACCGACGGCGGAGCTCCCGGTGAAGCTGATCATGTCGATGCGAGGATCCGTCGTGAGCGATTTGGCGGCTTCGAGCCCCGAGGGCGTGACCACATTGACCACGCCCGGCGGAATGTCGGTCTCTTCGTCGATGATGCGCGCCAGCGCAAGGCCCGCGAGCGGCGTCAGCGGCGAGGGCTTGAGCACGACGGTGTTGCCCGCGGCCAGGGCGTTGTTCACCTTCATCACGTTGAGACAGTGCGGGAAGTTCCACGGCGTCAGGATCGACACGACTCCGAGCGGCTCGCGGCGCAGCAACGTCGTCCCGGCACCGATCCCGGTGACCGGCTCGTCGACCAACTTCGTCGCGAGCTGGGCCGCATGCATGGACATGTAGCCGGCGCCGTCGATTTGCATCATGCGCTCGACCCCGACGCAGCCCCACTCGACCTGGGACAGCGCGAAGATCTCGTCGGCGTGCTTGAGCAAGGCCGCACCCAGCTGGTTGAGGCAGCCGGCCCTCTCGTCGGGGCTCATCCGGCCCCACGGCCCGCTGTCGAAGGCCGCCCGCGCGGCGGCGATCGCCGCGCCGACCTGGGCGACACTGGCGTCGGGTGCGGTGCCGATGGATTCTTCGGTGGCCGGGTTGATGTCGTCGTAGCGACCGTCCTCCGGCTCGACCCATCTGCCGTCGATGTAGAGCTGATAGGTGTCGACAAGAGATCCCGGAGTTTGCAGCTCGGTCATGCGGTTCCTCACCCGAACGTCGGTCATCTAACCACTTGGTGTACACCCATGGCCGGGCGTCGTCAATCACTAACCACGCGAGTTACACACCATTTCCCCAGTGCCGCGTCGGTATTGACACCAGCAGGCGGCGCGCGGTAGACACAAGGCCGCAAGACACATCGTGCTAATATGTCTGATCTTCTGGCCAGGGAGGCCGCCGTGCGGACCACTTTGCCCGCTTCTTGGTTGCACTCCCCCGACTTCGAGGACGGCGATCCGCACCCGGCGTACCGCGAGCTGCGCGCGACCGCGCCGGTGTGCTGGAGCGGCGGCGCCTACGCAATTCAGCGTGACATCATCTCCATGGCCGGATTGGGCATGCCGAGCGCCCCGCGTGACCTTCGCGCCACCACAACCTAGGAGGACAGCAGCCAGTGACCGACTCAGAAACCGTCAGCGCCAAGGTGCGGGCCCTCGTCGGCCAGCCGACCGGCGGCACCGGAAAACCGTCGGTGGCGCCGGATCCGGTCAACCAGCCGATGATCCGGCACTGGGCGTACGCGATGGCCGACATGAACCCCGTCTACCTCGACCCCGGGTTCGCCGGGAAATCACGGTTCGGCGGCATCGTGTCACCGCCGGTGATGCTGCAGACCTGGACCATGCCGTCGCCGATCCTGGAAGGCATCGGCGAGCGCGGGGGCGCTCCCATCGAAATCAAGGGCAACCCAACGGCTTTCCTCGACGAGGCCGGCTACACCAGCACGGTGGCCACCAACTCGGAGTTCGAGATCGAGCGCTACCCACGCCTGGGCGACGTCATCAGCGCGACGACAGTGTACGAATCGGTCTCCGACGAAAAGAAGACGGCGCTGGGCACCGGCTTCTTTCTGACCTGGCTGACGACCTACACCGACCAGAACGGAGAAGTTCTGGGGCGCCAGCGGTTCCGTGTGCTGCGATTCCGGCCGGAGGGCTGATGGCCACCAGACTGGCGCCCGCCATCACCAAGGACACCGAGTTCTTCTGGAACGGGTTGCGGGACAACAAGCTTCTGATCCAACGCTGCGGCGGATGCGGACAGCTGCGCCACCCACCCCGCCCGATGTGCCCCCATTGCCGTTCCCTGGACTGGGACGCCGTCGAGTCGTCGGGCCGCGGCACCGTCTACAGCCACGTGATGCCGCACGAACCGAAGTTCCCGTTCTTCGAATACCCCTATGTCGTCGTGCTGGTGGAACTCGAGGAGGGTGTGCGGCTGGTATCGAACCTGACCGGTGTCGACCCGCCGGACGTGAGGACGGGGATGCCGGTCGAGGTCTACTACCAGAGTTTCGATAACGACCTGGTACTGCACCAGTTTCGGCCGGCCACGTAGGCGGGGGCCATGGACTTCACGTTCACCGAAGAGCAGGAAACAACCTGCAAGCTGGCCCACCGCGGCGCGACCTATTCGGAAGGACTACCATGACGACCACCGCGAGCCGCACCAGCACCCTGCGCTGGGCGGACATCTCCGTCGGCGACGAGGTCACCCCGCTTGACGTCCCGATCACCACGACGATGATCGTCGCCGGGGCGATCGCCACCCGCGACTTCATGCCCGTGCACCACGACCGCGACTACGCCAACAAGCAGGGGTCGCCCAACCTGTTCATGAACATCCTGACCACCAACGGCTACTGCGTGCGGTTCCTCACCGACTGGGCCGGGCCCGAAGCGATGGTCAAGAAGCTGTCGATTCGCCTTGGCGTGCCGTGCTTTCCGGACGACCCGCTGCGCTTCACCGGCAGCGTCACCGGAAAGACCGAGGGCGCCGGGGGTGAGAACTTCGTCGAGGTGACGCTCAAGGGCTCCAACAGCTTGGGCGATCACGTCTCGGGCACCGCGATCCTCAGCCTGCTCGACGGGGCGCCCGAAACGAGTCAAGCGTGAGCGGCTCGCTGCCCGGTGCGGCCGCCATCGTCGGGATCGGCCAGACCGAGTTCTCCAAGGAATCCGGCCGCAGCGAACTGCAATTGGCGTGCGAGGCGGTCAGTGCCGCCCTCGACGACGCCGGCCTGGCGCCCGGTGACGTCGACGGCATGGTCACGTTCACCATGGACTCCAGCGACGAGATCGACATCGCGCGCAACGTGGGGATCGGCGACCTGAGCTTCTTCTCCCGCGTCCACCACGGCGGGGGTGCCGCCGCCGGCACCGTGGTGCACGCCGCGATGGCCGTCGCCACGGGCGTCGCCGACGTCGTGGTGTGCTGGCGCGCCTTCAACGAGCGGTCCGGTTTCCGGTTCGGCGGCAGCGGACGCAGCATGGCGGAAACACCGTTGTTCATGGCGCACTACGCGCCGTTCGGATTGCTGACTCCCGCAGCGTGGGTCGCCATGCACGCACAGCGTTACATGTCGACGTACGGGGTCACCAACGAGGACTTCGGCCGCATCGCGGTGGTCGACCGCGCGCACGCGGCGCGCAATCCCGATGCCTGGTTCTACCAGCGCCCGATCACGCTGGAAGACCACCAGAATTCGCGCTGGATCATCGAACCGGTGCTGCGCCTGCTGGATTGCTGTCAGGAAAGCGACGGCGGGGTCGCGCTCGTCGTCACCAGCGCCGAGCGCGCACGCGACCTGCGGCAGCCGCCGGCGATCATCACCGCGGCCGCCCAGGGCGCGGCCGCCAACGGCGAGATGATGACCAGCTACTACCGCGACGACATCACCGGCCTGCCCGAGATGGGCGTGGTCGCGAACAGGCTGTGGCGTGACTCGGAGCTCAAGCCCCAAGACATCCAAACCGCCTTCATCTACGACCATTTCACGCCGTTCGTGTTCACCCAGCTCGAGGAGCTCGGGTTCTGTGGGCGCGGCGAAGCGAAGGACTTCGCCACCGTCGAGCGGCTGTCGCTGGGTGGGGATTTCCCGATCAACACCAACGGCGGCCTGCTCGGCGAGGCCTACATCCACGGCATGAACGGCATCACCGAGGGGGTGCGCCAGGTGCGCGGCACGTCCTACAACCAGGTCGACAACGTCGAACACGTCTTGGTCACCTCGGGCACCGGGGTACCCACCAGTGGGCTGATCCTGGCGCCCGCCAACTGAGGGGAACCATCATGCCGAAGCTCGCGCTGCTGACCGCCCACGGCGGGCCCATCGAGCTGGCCGAATTTCCGTTGTCCACCCCGGCACCCGGGACGGCGGCGCTCAAGTTGCGGATGGCCGGCATCTGCGGGTCCGACAGGCACATCTTCCATGACGACTGAAGCTTCCGCATTGACACAGGCGGCCGATACGCGCGAGCTCATCGTGGAATCCGCATACGCCTGCTTTCGCAAGCAGGGGCTGCAGAAGGCGACGATTGTCGACATCGCCCGGACGGCCGGCGTGTCCCGCAGCACCATCTACGAGTACTTCAGCGACAAGCGCGCCATCATCGAGGCGTGCGCAGAACACGCTTCCGAGTGGTTCTATCGCGAGATGTCCAGAGCCATGGATCGGGGCGGCTCGCTCGAAGAAAAGTTAAGCCAGGCGGCTGTTTTCGTGACCCAGGCCCGGCGGTCCATCGCCTCCGAGAAGTACTTCGACGAGGATGCCGTCAGCCTGTTGCTGACCAAGGACGCCGCCGTGCTGCTGCGCGAATGCGTCGATTTCTTCGCGCCCTACCTGTTGGCCGCCCGCCTGACCGGCGAGGTGCGCAAGGATCTCGACATCGAGGCCGCCGCGGAATGGTTTGCGCGCATCCTCTTCTCGCTGTTCAGCACGCCGTCCTCGATCCGGGACATGGACGATCCCGAAGTGGCGGCCGAGTTTGTGCGCGCGCACGTGGTGCGCGGTTTCGCGGGCGACCGCCCGCGGCGGCGTTGAGTGTGCGTCCAGGGTGGGGGTTGCCGGCGTGTCGCCGCCCGGCGTTCACACTCGAAGCCGTGAGCGCACAGTCGATCGCTCTTGAAACATCAACGGCGCTGTTCGGGCCACACGGTTTCGGCGACGTGAACCGGTCGGCCATGGCCGGGCAGCAGGTGTGCGACCGGTAGTTCTTCGAGACGCCTGCGGGTGGCGGCGGCGCTCGCCGGGTCGACGATCTCCGGTGTGTGCCAAACCTTGCCGCGAACGGTCAGCACGGCGTCGCCGGACAGCAGCGTTCGGGTCGTCGAATTCCACAGCGCGATGCTGTCGTCGGTGTGTCCGCCCGCGTTGATCACGGTCCAATCCGGCGCACCGGGCAGCGGCTGGCCGTCGGCAAGACCGCCGCTAGGGGATGGCCCCGTCCAGCGCATACCGGCCGGCGTGCCGTATCCGGCCACCCGGGCGCCGCCGAGTAGCCCCGCCACACCGATGCGATCGAGCGGCTGGTCGATCAGGGTGGGCCAGATACGCGCGGCGCGGGCCGGGGTCGGCGTGCGCGGTTTCGCTCCGCCCAGATAGGTAAGTGTGCGGGCGGGCAACCAGATTGGTGCGGGATAGCGGGACGTCAGTTCCGCCGCGCCGGCGACATGGTCGCTGTGTCCGTGAGTCGCCACCACGGCATGCACGGTGCCGCCGGTACGACCCAGAACGGCCGCCAGATCGCTGGCGACCCGCGGCAGTCCGGCATCGACGACCACCGCGCCGTCGCCGCCGTGCAGGACGTAACAGTTGAAGACCCAGCGCGAGACCCGGGTGATACCGAGATCGGGCATCTCCTCGATGACCAGGCTCATGGCCGAAAGGCTACGCCTGCGCGCGGTGATTGACCGGCGCATCGCGTGTGCACTGCGGGCTTTGACTGTGCGGCTACGGCAGTGATCGCCGGCGTGTCGTCACCCTGGGCGCACACTCAGTGACCGCGCTGCGCCAGCGCCCGCAGGAAGAACGTCAGGTTGGCGGGCCGCTCGGCCAACCGACGCATGAAGTACCCGTACCACTGGGTGCCGAACGGCACGTAGACACGCACCTGATTGCCGGACGCGGCCAGCCGCCGCTGTTCGACCTCGCGGATGCCGTACAGCATCTGATACTCGAAATCGGTTGCACCCCGGCCCACGTCGCGGGCCAGCGCGGGCACCGCCTCGATGATGGCCGGGTCGTGTGAGGCCACCATCGGGTAGCCCGGGCCGGCCATCAACACCCGCAGGCAGCGCAGGTAGGCATCGGTCACCCCGGCGGGGTCGCGGTAGGCCACCGCGGCCGGTTCGTCGTAGGCGCCCTTGCACAGCCGGATCCGCGCCCCGGCCGCCGCGAGTTCCTCGCAGTCGTCGAGCGTGCGCCGCAGGTAGGCCTGCAAAGCCACGCCCAGCCAAGGGAAATCGCACCGCAGGTCGCGCACGATCGCCAGCGTCGAGTCCGTCGTCGTGTGGTCTTCGGCGTCCACCGTTACCCACACGCCCGCCCGCTGCGCCGCTTGGCAAATCAAGAAGGCGTTTTTCCGGGCGATCTGCTCACCGTCGCGATCCAGCGACTGCCCGAGGGCCGACAACTTCAGCGACACCTCGAGGGGGCGGACCGCGGCGTTGTCGCCGAAGCGGGCCAGGTGCTCGATCAGGTCCAGGTAAACGCGCACCGCCGCACCGGCGTCGTCGGCGCCGGTGACGTCTTCGCCCAGGTAGTCGACGCTGACATAGCGACCCGAAGAGCGGAGGGCCGCAACGCTGTCCAGCGCGCTGTCGATCGTCTCGCCGGGCACGAAGCGGTGCACCACACGACGGGTGACCGGCATCCCTTCGGCGGCTCGGCGCAACCCCGGTCGCCGGCTCGCGGCCATGATCGCGGGCCGAATGGTGCTGGCGAACACGCCGCCCATCAGTCGGCCGCCATGTGCGGGTAGGTGTGGTGGGTCGCCGGGACGAACGTCTCCTTGATGGTGCGGGCCGACGTCCAGCGCAACAAGTTCAGCACCGACCCGGCCTTGTCGTTGGTGCCCGAGCCGCGCGATCCCCCGAACGGCTGACGTCCGACGACCGCGCCGGTCGGCTTGTCGTTGACGTAGAAATTCCCCGCGGCGAACCGCAGGCGCTCCTGGGCGGTGAGCACGGCGTCGCGGTCGTCGGCGATGACCGCGCCGGTCAACGCGTACCGCGACCCGGTGTCGATCACGTCCAAGATCCGCTCGTAGTCGTCGTCGGGATACACGTGCACCGACAGCAGCGGACCGAAATACTCGGTGGCGAACGCTTCGTCGGTCGGGTCATCGGAGAGCAACACCGTGGGGCGGACGAAATAGCCGACGCTGTCGTCGTATTCGCCGCCGACGGCGATGGTGACGTGGGCCGCGCTCTTCGCTCGCTCGAGGGCGTCGACGTTTTTGGTGAACGCGCGCCGGTCGATCAGCGCGCCGCCGTAGTTGGTCAGGTCGGTGACGTCGCCGTAGCGCAGTGCGGCGGTCTGGCCGAGGAAGTCGTCGCCGATGCGCCGCCACATCGAATGCGGGATGAACGCCCGCGACGCCGCCGAGCATTTCTGCCCCTGGTAGTCGAACGCCCCGCGAATGAGCGCGGTGCGCAGCACATCCGGCTGAGCCGAGGGGTGTGCCACCACGAAGTCTTTGCCACCGGTCTCGCCTACCAGGCGCGGATAGCTGTGGTAACGGCCGATATTGGCGCCCACCTGCTGCCAGAGGTGCTGGAAGGTGGCCGTCGACCCGGTGAAGTGGATGCCGGCCAGCCGCGGATCGGCCAGGGCCACGTCCGAAACCGCGAAGCCGTCGCCGGTGACCAGGTTGATCACACCGGGCGGCAGCCCAGCGGCCTCGAGCAGCTGCATGGTCAGATAGGCCGACAGCGTCTGGGTGATCGACGGCTTCCACACGACGGCGTTGCCCATCAGCGCGGGTGCGGTCGGCAGGTTGCCGGCGATCGAGGTGAAGTTGAACGGCGTGATCGCATAGACGAATCCGTCCAACGGGCGGTAGTCGCTGCGATTCCACTCCCCCGGTCCGCTGATCGGCTGCTGCGCCAGGATCTGGCGCGCGAACGCCACATTGAACCGCCAGAAGTCGATCTGCTCGCAGGGCGAGTCGATCTCGGCCTGGTAGACGGACTTGGATTGGCCCAGCATCGTCGCGGCGGCGATCTTCTCCCGCCACGGCCCGGCCAGCAGGTCGGCGGCGCGCAAGAATACGGCCGCGCGCTCGTCGAACGGCATCGCCGCCCAGGCCGTTTTCGCGGCCATTGCCGCGTCGATCGCCGCCGCTGCATCGGCGTGGACGGCGTTCGTCAGGGTGCCCAGCTTGGCGACATGCCGGTGCGGCTGGACTACGTCGATCCGTTCCCCGTCGCCCATCCGGTGCGTACCGCCGATGACGTGCGGGAGGTCGATGGGGTGATCGGCCTGCGCGGCCAATTCGGCGCGCAGCCGGCCGCGTTCCGGGGAGTGCGGCGCATAGTCGTGGACCGGCTCGTTGGCCGGCAGCGGCACCTGGGTTATCGCGTCCATGCTGCCAGGATCCTCGCCATGGGCGCCAGCGGAGTTAGCTGATCGGACAGGATAGTGGCCAGTTGGTAGTACGATCGGACAATGGCCGGTGTGGGGCTGGGCCAGCTCTTACTCGCGCTGGACGCGACCCTGGTCCGCCTGGTGGAAGCGCCGCGGGGCCTGGACCTTCCCGTCGGCTCGGCGGCGTTGATCGACAGTGACGACGTGCGCCTTGGGCTGGCGGCGGCCGCGAGCTCGGCCGACGTGTTCTTCCTGCTGGGCGTGGCCGACGACGAGGCGCTGCGGTGGATGGACAAGCAGGCCCGCGAGCGCGTTCCAGTGGCGATCTTCGCCAAGCAACCGTCCACCGCGTTGGTGAGCGCGGCGGTCGGCAACGGGTCGGCGATGGTCGCCGTCGAGCCGCGGGCCCGCTGGGAGCGGCTCTACCAGTTGGTCAACCACGTGCTGGAGCATCACGGGGACCGCGCCGATGCGACGGAGGACTCGGGCACCGATCTGTTCGGTTTGGCGCAGTCGCTGGCCCACCGCATCCACGGCATGGTCAGCATCGAAAACGCCCAATCGCACGTGCTGGCCTATTCGGCCTCCAACGACGAAGCCGACGAGCTGCGCCGCCTTTCCATCCTCGGCCGGGCCGGGCCGCCCGAGCACCTCGAATGGATCGGCCAGTGGGGCATTTTCGACGCGCTGCGCGCGAGCGACGGAGTGGTGCGCGTCGCCGAGCGTCCCGAACTTGGCCTGCGCCCGCGGCTGGCGGTCGGGATCTATCAGGAGGCCGATGCTCGGCGGCCGCCTGCGTTCGCCGGCACCATTTGGGTGCAGCAGGGCACACGACCGCTGGCGGCCGACGCCGAGGAGATGTTGCGGGGCGCGGCCGTACTGGCCGGGCGCATCATGGCGCGACTTGCGGCCCGCCCCTCCACGCACGCGCGGCGGGTGCAACAGCTGCTGGGCCTGATCGAGGGGGAGCCCGACGTGGCCGCCGTCGCCCGCGAACTCGGCCTCGCCGCCGACGGGGACGCCGCCCTGATCGGCTGGGACGCCTCGGACACCGCGGGTGCGGCCCGCCCGGCGCGATTGGCCGACGTAATGGCGCTGAGTGCCAGCGCTTTTCGGCGGGACGCCCAGCTCGCCTCCCGTGGATCGCGAATCTATGTGCTGCTGCCCAAGACGCAGACCCGTTCGGTCACCTCGTGGGTCCGCGGCACGATCGCGGCGATGCGCAGCGAACTCGGGGTGCAGCTGCGGGCCGCCATCGCCGCCCCCGTCGCCGGTCTCGCCGGCATCGCCGCCGCCCGAGCCGAGGTGGACCGCGTGCTGGACAGCGCTGCGCGCCATCCCATTTCGATTCCGCAGGTGACGTCGTTGGCCGAGGCGCGCACCACCGTCCTGCTCGACGAGATCCTCGCTTTGGTTGGACGCGAGGAGCGATCGGTCGATCCGCGGATCGTCTACCTGCGTGCCCGCGAGCCGGTGCTGGCCGAAACCCTGCGGGTGTATCTGGACAGCTTCGGCGACGTCGCCGCCGCCGCGCAGTCGCTACACGTTCACCCCAACACGGTTCGCTACCGCATTCGGCGTATCGAGAAGTTATTGACGACGTCGTTGGCCGATCCCGAGGTGCGGCTGCTGTTTTCGCTGAGTTTGCGACTCCCGGGTGGGCCCTAGCGCAAGGCGGTAACCTAACGTCCATGTCGAGCGCGTCCGTGGTGTCCCTGCTGCGTGAACGCGCGGGTCTGCAGCCCGACGACGTCGCCTTCCGGTACACCGACTACGAGCAGGATTGGGGCGGCGTCACCGAGACGTTGACGTGGGCGCAGCTCTACCGGCGGACCCTTAACGTCGCGCACGAGCTCAAGCGGCACGGCGCCGTCGGCGACCGGGCGGTGATCCTCGCTCCGCAGGGCCTGGCCTACGTCGTGGCGTTCCTGGGGGCGATGCAGGCCGGGCTGATCGCGGTGCCGCTGTCGGTGCCGGCGGCGGGCTCGCACGATGAACGGGTGAGCGCCGTCCTGGCCGACACCACGCCCACCGTCGTCCTCACCACGTCCGCGGCCGCCGAAGCCGTCACCCAGTACCTGCACCAAACGGACTCGGCCCCCGCCCCGGCCATCGTCGAGGTCGACACCCTGGATTTGGACGACGCCGGCGCGCCGAGCCTCCGGATCAGCGGCGCCCCCGAAACGGCGTACCTGCAGTACACGTCGGGCTCGACCCGGCTTCCGGCCGGGGTGATGATCTCGCACCAGAACCTTCAGGTGAACTTCCAGCAGCTGATGCTCGACTTGTTCCCGGACTCGAATGGCATGGCGCCATCCGACACCACCATCGTGTCGTGGTTGCCCTTCTACCACGACATGGGCTTGATGCAAGGCGTTGTCATACCGATCCTGAGCGGTTACCGCTGCGAGCTCACCAGTCCAATCGCTTTCCTGCAGCGTCCCGCGAGGTGGATCCAAGCGCTGGCCAAACCCAGCCCCTGCTTCTCGGCGGGACCGAACTTCGCCTTGGAGCTGGCCCTCCGCAAGACAACCGACGCCGACATGGCCGGACTCGATCTCAGCAACGTGCTGGGCATCGTCAGCGGTGCCGAACGCATCCACCCCGCCACCCTGGACCGGTTCTGCAATCGATTCGCCCCGTACAACTTTCGCGATCACATGATGCGCCCGTCCTACGGTCTGGCGGAAGCGACCGTCTATGTCGCCACCCGCAATGTGAGGGCCGCACCAGCAGTCGTGCACTTCGAACCCGGGAAGCTGTCCGAAGGCACCGCGCAACCGTGTGCGGCGGATGCCGGCTCGCCACTGCTCAGCTACGGCATGCCGAAATCGCCGACCATCCGGATCGTGGACCCCGACACCCGCAGGGAATGCCCAACGGGAACGGTCGGCGAGATCTGGGTCCACGGCGAGAACGTGGCCGGCGGCTACTGGCAGAAGCCGGAGGAGACCGAGCGCACCTTTGGCGGCATTCTGGCCGACCCGTCGCCCGGCACACCCGAAGGGCCATGGCTGCGCACCGGCGATCTCGGCTTCGTCTCCGAGGGCGAGCTGTTCATCGTGGGCCGGATGAAGGATCTGTTGATCGTCTACGGGCGCAACCACTATCCCGAGGACATCGAGTCGACGGTCCAGGGGATCACCGGGGGCCGGGTCGCGGCGATCTCCGTCCCGGTGGATGAGACCGAAAAGCTGGTGACCATCATCGAATTGAAGAAGCGCGGCGATTCCGACGAGGAGGCGCTAGACCGGCTCGCCGCTGTCAAAAACGATGTCACCGCGGCGATTTCGAGCACGCACGGCCTCAATGTCGCCGACCTCGTCTTGGTGTCACCGGGGTCGATCCCCACCACGACGAGCGGCAAGATCCGGCGGGCCGCCTGCGTCGAGCACTACCGCCGGCAGCAGTTCACCCGGCTGGACGCCTGAACGGCGTTAGTTTCGGCTAGGGTTGCGCTTCGGCAAGGAAGCGGTCCACCACGTCGGGCCCGGTGGAGTGCAGCGCGATGGACAATTCCAACAGCCTGTCCTTTACCTTCTTGGGCAGCAACTCGATGGACTTGGTGGTGGCGGAGTCGTATTTGGCTCCCGGGAAGCGTTGCAGCACAATGTCCTTCTGCGCTTCGGTGGTGTAGATCTCCAGCAGCTTCATACCGGCGAAGGCATCCTTGGCCGAGCCGGCCATTCCGGCGTTCGCCAGCGCCTCGAGCCGTTCCTCGTTGATCCACACGTTGACCTTGATGTGCTTCTCGGCACCGCTCATGGGGTGGCTTCCTCCAACTGGTTCAGCGTGAACACCGGCAGCCTGTCCTTCAGGTAATCCTCGGTGACGAACGGCGAACCTCGGCCGTATTTGGCGGCGGAGTCCAAAACCACCTCGAACACCTCGTGGCGCATGACCTGCTGGGTGGGCTTCACCTCGTCGGTGAGGATGCTGCGGATCAGGCTGCCGCTGAAGCTTTGCGCCTGGGCGTCGTGACCGCACAGCGCGGAGTTGGTCACCTCCCGGCATTCCGGGCAGTACCAGTTCTCCCGCAGGAACACCGGTTTGATGCCCAGCTCCGACCGATGTTGCTGCAGCAGGTTCTGCGAGTCGTACGGGTGGTAGAAGTCGCCGACGCCGGCGTGGTCGCGGCCAAACATGTGGTGCGTGCAGCCGAGATTGGTCCGCAGGATCGCGTGGAAGATCGCCTCGCGGGGCCCCGCGTACCGCATGTCCCAGAGCGTGAAGGTCACCTTGTGGACGTCCTCGCGGAAGTACCCGCTCTTCCTCAGCTCGTCCTGCGCCAGCAGGATGGCCTCGTCGATGTAGTCCCCCACCCGCTTCTGCCCGATGATGGCGTTGACAAGCACGCCGGTGTTGAGGTTGTCGACGGGCATGTCTTCGTTCGCGGCCAGCCACGCCTGCTTCATCAGCGCCTCGTGGCCGGTGTGGGGGACGTTGCGGGTCTGGTGGGCGACGACGTGCTTCCAGTCCTTCGCTGCGAGCGCATCGCGGTGCTGCCTGGGCGTGAGCCAGAAGCTCTTGAAGGGCTCGTTGAACACCGGCTCGTTGATGAGCGTGACGTCGCCGGCGATGAACCGGTTCGCGTACGCGAGCGCCTTCTTCACCCCGGGGTGCCTGGGATCGGTTGTGCCGTAAGTCTTCTCGGCGAAGCGCTGCAGGTCGTACTCGTAGATCTCGCTGACGTCGAGGATCGCGATCGGTGCGCCGAGGTACTCCAGCACGACGCTGCCGCCCTCGTTGACGCCCAGCTTCTCGACGTCGTCGGAGGACAGGTCGAACACGATCGGGATGCTCCACAGCGTTCCGTCCGGAAGCCGCAATTTGTCCAGGGTTCCATCGACCTCTTGCCGGCCCATGAACCCGGACAGCGGGGTGAAGAATCCGTAGGACAGGCTGATCACTTCGTGCGCGGTCGCCTTGGAAATGGGCACGCGCGGCAGGCCTTTGATCTGTTCGGCGGCGCCGTCCGTGGACACTCTTTCCACGATCGGTTTCCCGTTGTGACCGTGATAGTTCATCTCATGACCTCGCTTCGCGGTGTGTGTCGAAGCCTCGGGCGGCAGCGGCGCGGGCGGGAATGACGCCCTCCTTCTCGAGGTGCGAGACCACTTCCTCGGCCAGCGTGTCCGCATCCTTCGTGCCACCCTCGAGCCGCAGCTCCGGGCTCAGCGGCGCTTCGTACGGATCGTCGATTCCGGTGAAACCCCGGATCTCGCCCGCCCTCGCCTTCTTGTACAAGCCTTTCGGATCACGCTGCTCGCAAATCTCGATCGGCGTATCGACGAAGATCTCCAGGAAATCACCCTCGGCGAGGGTGGCGCGAACCGCGTCGCGGTCGTGCCGGTACGGGCTGATGAAGGCCGTCAAGGTGATGACCCCGGCATCGCAGAACAACTTCGCGACCGCCCCGAGGCGCCGGATGTTCTCCTCGCGGTCCTCGGCGGAGAACCCCAGACCGAACCGCTTCGCGAACTCGACTCCGTGGCGCTCTTCGAGGAGAGTCGGGCCGGCGTTGAGCCCGTGGCGGACGTTGTCGCCGTCCAGCAGGTAGCTCCGCACGCCGCGCCCGTACAGCTTCTGCTCGACGATGTTCGCGACCGTGCTCTTGCCGCTGGCGCTCAGCCCGGTGAACCAGATAACGCAGCCCTTGTGGCCGTTGAGCCGCTCGCGCGCCTCGCGAGAGATCTGGTGGTCATGCCAGGTGATGTTGGTGGACATCCTCAGCTCCTCGTCGGCTTTTCACGCGTCATCTCTACGTGGCCCGTGGTCCTCTCAACCGGCACCCCGGCGCGCTCATTCCTGTGGCAACGCCCACGCGGCATCACCTACGAGTAAAACCGGACTTCGGCAAGTCTACAAGTTAAGATGGTCAGTTTAGGGCGGTTTTCGGCGTTGCGGCCGTCGCCCGCCCGGGACAGGGCCGCCGCATCCGCCTCGTCAGGATGCTGACGCCGCCGTTTCCGACGCGGCCAGCTCCTCGCACAAATGCTCCGCCAGATCGCGGACCGTGGTGATCTTGGTGGGGCTGATGCGCACACCCGTTTCGGTTTCGATGCGGGTTCGCAGCTCGAGATTGCCGAGCGAATCCAACCCATAGTCGGACAACGGACGGTCGGGATCGATTGTGCGCCGGAGCAATAGGCTGATCTGACCGGACACCAGCCGACGAATGGCGGTGGGCCATTCTTCGCGGGGCAGCGCCTTCAACTCGGCCAGGAATTTTCCCGCGTCCGGGTTGCCCTGCGCCGTCGATCCGAACGCCTCGGCGAACCGGCTGCGTTGTGCGAACGAGGTCAGCCACGGCGTTCCCATGATCGGCGCGTAACCGGAGTAAGGGCGGTCGTAGCGCAGCAGGGACTCGAACGCGTAATAGCCCTCCGACGGCTTGATCGCGATGTCGGCGTCTTGCGCGAGAACCGTGGCGCGGCCGACCTCGGACCACGCGCCCCAGGCGATCGCGCTGCCGGGCAGGCCCTGGGAGCGGCGCCAGTAAGCGAACGCGTCCAGCCAACTGTTGGCCGCGGCATACGCGCCCTGCCCCGGCGATCCGACCAGGGCGGCGGCCGACGAGAACGAACAGAACCAGTCCAGCGGCTGTCCCGCTGTGGCTCGATGCAGGTTCCAGGCTCCGTAAACCTTTGGCGCCCAACACCGGTCGATCAGTTCGTCGGTGACGTTGGCCAACGTGGCATCCTCCACGACCGCCGCCGCGTGCAGCACCCCACGCACCGGCAACCCCGTCGCGGTCGCGGACACCACCAGGCGGTCGGCCGTGGCCGGCTCGGCGATGTCCCCACACTCCACCGCGATGTCCGCCCCGCCGGCGCGCAGACGCTCGATGGCTTGGCGCGCTTGCTCGTTGGGCGCCGAGCGGGAGTTGAGCACGATCCGCCCGGCGCCCCGGGACGCCATCTCACCGGCCAAGAACAGCCCCAGGCCGCCGATGCCACCGGTGACGATGTAGGCGCCGTCGGCGCGGAACGGCCGCACCTCCTCCGGGGGGACCGTCGCGACACTGCGTCCCGCGCGCGGCACGTCCAGCACCACCTTGCCGGTGTGCCCCGCGCCGCCCACCAACCGGATCGCGGCGGCCGCGTCGTGGATCGGGTAGTGCGTGGTGCGCGGCAGCGGCAGCTCGCCGTCGGCGGTCCGTTGGTACACGGTGGCCAACAGGCGGCGAATCGTCTCGGGGTGACTGAATGTCAGCAACGCCAGGTCGACCGCGAACAGGGACAGGTTGCGCCGGAAGGGAAACAACCCGAGGTGGGTGTCGCGGTAGATGTCGCGCTTGCCCAGTTCGATGAATCGCCCGCCGAATGCCAGCAAGCCGATTCCCGCACGCTGCGCGGCCCCGGGCAGTGAGTTGAGCACCACGTCGACGCCGTATCCGCCGGTGTCGGCACGGATCTGGTCGGCGAATTCCGCGCTGCGCGAGTCGTAGACGTGCTCGATCCCCATGTCCCGCAGCAATTGCCGGCGCTGCGGGCTGCCCGCGGTCGCGAAGATCTCGCAACCCGCGGCCCGGGCGATCGCGATGGCCGCCTGTCCGACCCCGCCGGTGCCGGAGTGGATGAGGACCTTGTCGCTTGGCGAAATCCGGGCCAGGTCATGCAACCCGTACCAGGCGGTGGCCGAGGCGGTGGGCACCGCGGCGGCGGCTTCCACCGGCAGGCCGGGCGGGAGGGTGACCGCGTGCCGAGCGTCGGCGATGACGAAGGTGCCCCAGCATCCGTTGCGCGACATGCCCCCTACGCGGTCACCCACCCGGTGCTCGGTGACGCCGGGACCGACGGCGGTCACCACACCGGCGAAGTCACCACCCAGCTGCTGTTGGTAGCCCTCGAAGGTGGGATAACGGCCGAACGCGACCAGCACGTCGGCGAAGTTGATGGTGGACGCGGTGACCGCGACCTCGATCTCCCCCGGACCCGGCGGGACGCGGTCGAACGCGATGAACTCCAGCGATTCGAGGTCACCGGGCGTGCGGATCTGTAGGCGCATGCCGTCCCGCTCGCGATCGACGACGGTGGTCTGCCGTTCGGCCGGGCGCAACGGACCCGGCCGCAACCGCGCGGTGTACCACTGTCCGCCGCGCCACGCCGTCTCGTCTTCCCCAGATCCGCTCTTACACTGCAGTGCAACGTGTTTGGCTTCGGCCGCCCCGTCGATGTCGATCTGGGTGGCGCTCAGGTGGGGGTGCTCGGAATCGATCACCCGCGTCAGCCCGCGCAACCCGGCCTGCTCGATGTTGGCCACGTCGCCGGCGACCACGTTGGCGGCGTTCCTGGTCACCACGAATAGCCGGGGCGACTCCCCGGGCAGCTCGGAAAGCTCGCGGGCGATGGCCACCAGATGGGACACGTAGTCGCGGCCGAGCCGCGTCACTTCGGCGCCGCCGGCTGGTGGCGCGGTCACCACGACGACACCGGTGAGTCCCTTGAGCGGGCCGTGCCCATTCGAGGCCAGCTGGCCGCTGCCCGACAGCAGGGTGCGCAGCTGTGCGGTTTCCGCCGATCCGAGCGACCAGGACACCGTGGTGCATTGGGCGCCATCGCCCAATGCCTCGGCGAGTTGTTCGGTCAGCGGATCCGTCACCTCACACGCGCTGAGTAACAGCCACGCTCCCGGCTCGCCGTGAGGCCCCTCCGGCAATTGCCGTGGCTCCCATTCGATGGTCAACAACCGCTCGTTGAGCAGCCGTTGCGCCCGCTCGTGCTCGGAGGCGCCGCCGGCCAGCCGAAGCCCCTCGACGGTCAGCAGGACGGCGCCGGACTGGTCCAGCACGTCGAGGTCCGCCTCGCACTCGCCCGGACGCGACGCCGTAACCCGGGCGAGGCAGTATTGCGCGTTGCGCGTCGAGGAATAGCTGCGCAACCTGCGCACCCCGACCGGCAACAGCAGACTGCCCGCGCTCGCCTTCTGCACCTCGGGATGGACGACGACCGACTGGAAGCAGGCGTCCAGCAGCGCGGGGTGGATGGCGTACCCCGACTGCTGCGAGCGGATCGCGCCGGGAAGCGCGACCTCGGCGAGCACGGTGCCGGCGTGCCCGCCGGCGACGAGCGCGGCGGCCAGACCGGAGAAGGCCGGACCGTACTGAATCCCGATCGCGCCGAAGGCCTTTCGCAGTTCGGCGCCGTCCATGCCGGACGGGTGATTGGCGATCAGGGTGGCCATGTCATGGGCGGGCGGCTGCGGCAACTCGCCCTCGTCCGGTTCGTTGAGGGCCCGCAGGACCGCACCCGCCCGGCGAACGCGTTCGCCCTCGTCGTGGGTGTCCACCGCGAACTCGAGAACTCCGGGCGCGGTGACCGTCGCCGCCGACGATGCCCGCGTCCGGCCGTCCAGCAACAGCGTCTGCTCGAACGTGATGTCGCAGACCTCCGAGCGTTCGCCGAGGGCCGCGCGCGCGGCGGCGAGGGCCATCTCGCAGTAGGCGGCGCCGGGAAGCGCGGCCACCTGGTGGATTTGGTGGTCTCCGAGCCATGGGTGCGCCTCGGTGCCGACGTCGCCCTGCCAGACGTGGCGCTCGGGCTCCTCGTACAGGTGCACGTGGGCCCCGAGCAGTGGATGCACGGCCTGCACCGAGGCGCCGTGCGCCTGCTCTTTTGCCTCGCGGCTGAGCATGAGCCTGCGGTGCGTCCACGTCGGGAGCGGGGCGTCCACCAGGCGCCCGGTCGGGTACTGCACCGAGAAGTCCACCGCGGCCCCGGCGCTGTGCACGTCGGCGACGAAGCCCCGCAAACCGATTGGCAGCTCTTGGTCGCGGCGCATGGCGGCGAGCGCGGCGATGGGCATGTCCAAACTGGCTGCGTTCTGCTCGACCGCATGGGTGAGCAGCGGGTGCGGCGCCAATTCCGCGAAGACCCGGAAGCCGTCCTTGAGGGCGGCCTGCACGGCCGCCGCGAATCGCACCGTGTAGCGCAGGTTTTCGGCCCAGTAGTCGCCGGCGAACGAAGGCCGTTCGCGGGGATTCCACAGCGTCGCCGAATAGTAGGGAATCTCCGGCTCCCGAGGCTCGAGGCCGGCGAGGGCCGCGACCAGTTCGTCGAGGATCGGCTCCACCTGCGGCGAATGCGAGGCCACGTCCACCGCCACCTCGCGCGCCAGCACGTCCTGCTCCTGCCAGGCCGCGACCAGGTCGCGGATCGCCTGGGTGTCGCCGCCGATCACCGTCGACGTCGGTGAGGCGACCACCGAGAGCACGACGTTGGAGATCCCTCGGATGGACAGTTCCGACAACACCTGCGCCCCGGGCAATTCCACCGACGCCATGGCGCCGCTGCCGGCGATCCCCGCCATCAGCCTCGAGCGGCGGCAGATGACGCGCACCCCGTCCGCCGGCGACAGCCCACCGGCGACGACCGCCGCCGCGGATTCCCCGAGGGAATGCCCGATGACGGCGCCGGGACGCACGCCGTAGGACCTCACCGCCTCGGCCAGCGCGACCTGCATCGCGAAGATCGCCGGCTGCAGGCGGTCGATGCCGGTCACCAGCTCGGGCGCCGACATGGCTTCGGTGACCGAGAACCCCGATTCCTCGGCGATCAGCGGCTCCAGCTCGGCGATCGTCGCCGCGAACACCGGCTCCTTCGCCAGCAGTTCGGCGCCCATCTTCGGCCACTGCGACCCCTGTCCCGAGAACACCCATACCGGCCCGAGGTCGTCTTGCCCGACGGCGGGCTCGTACGGCATGTCGCTGTCGGCCAACTCACGCAGGGCCGCGCTCAGCTCGCCGAAGGTGCTGGCCGACAACACCGTTCGCACCGGCCGGTGCGCGCGCCGGCGAGCCAGGGTGTAACCCAGATCCCACAGGCCCGCCCCGCCGGCGTGTTCGTCGACCCAAGCCGCCAGCCGGGCGGCCGTGCCGCGCAGCTGCTCCGCGGAAGTGGCCGACACCGGAAACAACAACGCCCCGTGGGCGCTCGGTGCGGCCGGCGCCTCTTCGGGCGTCGCTGCGGAGACCTGTGGGGGGGCCTGCTCCAGCACGACGTGCACGTTGGTGCCCGACATTCCGTAGGACGACACGGCGGCGCGCCGCGGGTACCGGCCGTCGGTGGGCCAGGGCGTGTTGGCCTGCGGCACGAACAGTTCGGTCTTGATCGTGGCCATCTCGCCGGGCAGGCGGGTGAAGTGCAGATTCTGCGGCACCGTGCCGTGCTGCAGCGCGAGGACCGTCTTGATCAACCCCAACGGTCCGGAGGCCGATTGCAGGTGGCCAAAGTTCGTCTTCACCGAGCCCAGCGCGCACGGTCCGGCGGTTCCGTACACGGCGGCCAGGCTCGAATACTCGATCGGGTCCCCGACGGGGGTGCCGGTCCCGTGCGCCTCGACGAAGCCGACCGTGGTGGCGTCGACGCCGGCGACTTCGAGGGCCTTTCGGTAGACGGCCACCTGGGCGGTTTCCGACGGCGCCGCGATGTTTACGGTGCGGCCGTCCTGATTGGCCGCGGTTCCGCGCAGCACCGCAAGGATGCGATCGCCGTCGCGTTGCGCGTCGTCGAGCCGTTTGAGCAGCAGCATGACGCAGCCCTCGCCGGACACGAAGCCGTCGGCCTTCTCGTCGAAGGCGTGGCAGCGGCCGGTTGGCGACAGCATGCCCTGCAGCGACCCCGAGACGGACTTTCGCGGTTCCAGCGTCACGACGACACCACCGGCCAGGGCGAAGTCGCTTTCACTGCTGTTCAGGCTGCCGCACGCCTGGTGGACGGCCATCAGGCCCGACGAGCACGCGGTGTCCACGGTGACCGCCGGGCCGTGCAGGCCCAGGGCGTAGGCGACCCGCCCCGACGCAAAGCTGTTGCTCGTGCCGGTGAACCCGTACGGACCCTCGGCGGCACCGCAGTCGGCGGACAGCAGTTCGTAGTCGCCGTGCGTCAGTCCGACGAAGACCCCGGTCTGCGAGTGGGACAACCGCGCGGGATCGAGGCCCGCGTCCTCGATGGCATCCCAGGACGTTTCCAACAGCAAGCGGTGCTGCGGGTCGATCGCGGTGGCCTCGCGCTCGGTCATGCCGAAGAAGTCGCAGTCGAAGCCGCCGACGTCGTCGAGGAAGGCCCCCCACCGGGTTACCGAGCGGCCGGGCACGCCGGGTTCGGGGTCGTAGTACAGGTCCGCGTCCCACCGATCGGCGGGAATCTCGCCCACGAGATCCGCGCCGCGCAACAACTCTTCCCACAGCCGTTGCGGAGAATCGATCCCACCGGGAAGTCGGCAGGCCATACCGATGACAGCAACGGGTGTGGCGGCTGCGGCACGCAAAGTGCAGTCCTCTGTTCTCCCCCAACGGCGTTCAGCGGTCGTGCGGGTGTCAGCTTACCGTCAGCACTCGACTCATCATCCCCGAAGCCATTTCTGGCTCCGTCAGGCGCTCGGAACGCCGATGGCGGCTCACTCGAGAACGACGAATAGTCCTGCTTCGCAAAGAAATCCGGCTAGCAGCGTTTGCCCATGCGGAATAATCCCGGCGATCGGAGGGACGTTAAGTTTTGCTCGATTCGCCGGATTCGCCGGATCCGCCTGAGTCGACGGCCGTCGCGGGGTCCTCGATCACGCAATACGTCGGATCGATCATCGAGATGGGCCGGTTGCCGGTCTGGCGCGCCTTCCCGGTGATCCGCAATAGCTGGCCGGGCTGTATGTCGGCGCCCCCATGACCGGGACGGAACGTGACCGTCATTTCCCCGCTGTTGTCCCCGACGACCACCTGCCGGAAGGTGCGCCCCCGGTCGGTGACGTCCTCGACCTGGTTGACCCGTCCTTCGACGGTGGCCCGTTGCCCCGAGATCAGCCCGGCCACCAGGATGACCGAAGCCGGCCGCTCGGGGTGCTCGTAGGCGTCCACCTTCTCGTCCTCGCCCTTGGACACCCACGCCTCGAGCTTGTCGATCTCCTGGGCGATCCGCTGCTCGAGGGTGTCGGGGTAGGCCTCCTTGATGCGCGATTCCACGTCGTAGGGCACGATCGTCGCCGCCGCATCGGGGATCAGGCTCACCGCGCGGGAGATCTTGTCCGCGGTGCGGTCGTGCAGCAGCCTCCCCAGCAGCCGCGCGAACGTTCGGCGAGGCAACAGCACCGTCACGTTGGTGTGCGGTTGTTCTTCGCGCGCCTTGGCGACCAGCAGCTGGGCGGCCCGGATGATCCGGCGGTCCGGGCAGTCCACCACCCGCAGCGGGGTGTCGAGATCGAAGTGGTCCCAGCGCTTTCGCAGCTGCGCGGCGTGGGCCGGGTCGACCATGAAGTGCACCGCGGTCAACTCGTCGGCCCGTAATCCCCTGCCGTAGCGCAGCGCTTCGATCACCGCCAGGTCCACGGAGTCGACAAGAACGAACACCCGGTGCCGCGCGTACTTCACCAACTCCGGACGGTCGGTGCGGAACATCTCGAGAATGGCTGCCTCAGCCCGGTATTCGCGGTTGAGCCGCATCAGCATGAACACCAGTAGCGGGAAGACGACGACCACCAGCCACGCGCCCTCGGTGAATTTCGCCACCGCGAAGATGCCCACCACGATCGTCGAGAGGATGGCCGCGGACAGGTTGATCGCCAGGCGGCGTCGCCACCCCGGTTCCCGCTGTGTCAGATGGTGTTTGGTCATCCCGTAGCCGGCCATCGAGAACCCGGTGAACACACCGATCGCATAGAACGGGACCAGCGCGTTGACCGACCCGCCGGTCACCACCAACAACAGCACCGACAGCGCCGTCAGGGTGATGATGCCGTTCGAAAAGACCAACCGGTGACCGCGTTTGGTGAGTTGGCGCGGCAGGAAGCGGTCCTCGGCGACGAAACTGGCCAGCGCCGGGAATCCGTTGAAACTGGTATTCGCACCGGTGAACAAGATGGCCGCGGTCGCGGCCTGGACCAGGATGTAGAAGACGTCGCCGATCACGCCGTTGCCGAAGACGGCTCGGCCGATCTGGGACAGCACCGACGGGTATTCCGTGAGATAGGGCGTGGCGTGGGTGACGTGCGCCAGGTAGGCGACGCCGGCCAGCAGGAGGCCGAGGACGGTGGCCATGGCGGTGAGCACGCGGCGCGCGTTGCGGCCCTGCGGCTTTCGGAAGTAGTCGACCGTGTTGGAGATGGCCTCGACCCCGGTCAGCGACGAGCCTCCGTTGGCGAACGCGCGCAGCAACACCAAAATCGTGGCGCCCAGCACCAACCCGTTGCCCTGGTGTACCGGCACGGTTCCGGTCATGTGCGCGGGATCGTAAACCGGTAGGTTCCCGGCGAATGCGCGAATGACGCCGACCACGATGGTCAGGCCAACCATGACGATGAATGAATAGGTCGCCACCGCGAACGGCAGTCCCGCCTCCTTCAGCCCACGCAGGTTCGCGTAGCAGATAGCAAGCACGACCGCGACCGTGAGCTCGAGGCTGTACGGGCCCAGCGCGGGAACCGCCGATACCACCGCGACCGTTCCGGCCGCCGATTGCACCGCAACGGTGACGACGTAGTCGATCAGCAGCGCCGCGGCGGCGATTTGCGCGACCCGGGGCCCGAAGTTGTCCCGGGCGACGATGTAGGAGCCGCCCGCCCGGGTGTAGGCCATCACCACCTGCCGGTATGAGGCGGCCACCAGGACCAGGATGAGCAGGATGACACCGGTGATGGGAAGCAACAGCAGAAAGGCGGCCAGCCCGGCATGCGGTAGCAGTTCGATCAGGATCTGCTCAGGACCATAGGCGACGGACGACACCGCATCCGGCGAAAGCGCGCCCAGGGCAACCGGATTCGACAACTTCTCGGAGGCGATGTCCTCCGTGATCAGGGGCTTTCCCAGGAATACCCGCTTGACGATGTCCCCGACCGAAAGGGGGATGCGCAGCCTGCCGGCCGAAGTCGTCACGACCACCGTCCTTAACTGAGCGGGCGAAACACCTTCGATGCATTGTGCACGCTGGCGCCCGCCATTGGTGGCGGCTGGTCGGTTTCGGTTAGGCGAGCCGCCGCACGGCGGCGGAGATCCGCTCGTCGGTCGCCGTCAGCGCGACACGCACGTGCTGCGCGCCGCGCGGGCCGTAGAAGTGGCCGGGCGCCACCAGGATGCCGCGCTCGGCCAGCCAGGTGACGGTGTCCGCGCACGGCTCGCCGCGGGTCGCCCACAGATACAGGCCGGCCTCGGAATGGTCGACGACGAATCCGGCCGAGCGCAGCGCCGGCAGCAACGCTTCCCGCCGCCGCTCGTACCGTTCGCGCTGCGTTCGCTCGTGGGCGTCGTCGTCCAGGGCGGCGACCATGGCCGCCTGCACCGGCGTCGGCACCATCATCCCGGCGTGCTTGCGCACCGCCAGCAGCTCGGACACCAGATCGGCATCCCCGGCGACGAATCCGGCGCGGTAACCGGCCAGCGACGAGCTCTTCGACAGCGAGTGGATGGCGAGCAGTCCAGCGTGGTCGCCGTCGCAGACCGACGGATGCAGGATCGACAGCGGCTGCGCCTCCCAGCCCAGGCCCAGGTAACACTCGTCGGAAGCCACCACGCTGCCCCGCTCGCGCGCCCAGCCGACCACTTTGCGCAGGTGGTCGACGCCCAGCACGCGCCCGGTCGGGTTGCTCGGGGAGTTGAGGTAGACCAGCGCCGGCGATTGCGGGCCCAACTGGGTCAACGAATCCGCCCGCAGCACCGTCGCTCCGGCCAGCCGCGCCCCGACGTCATACGTCGGATACGCCAGCTCGGGCACCACGATCACGTCCGCGGGCCCCAGCCCCAGCAGGGTCGGCAGCCAGGCGATGAGCTCCTTGCTGCCGATCACCGGCAGCACGGCTGCCTCGGTGAGCCCGGTGATGCCGAAGCGGCGGGCCAGCGCGGCGACCGCCGAGTCCCGCAGGCGCGGGGTGCCGGCGGTGGCGGGATATCCGGACGCGGAACCCGCGGCGGCCAGCGCCTCCTGGATGATCGGCGCGACCGGGTCCACCGGGGTGCCGACGGAGAGGTCGACGATCCCGTCGGGATGGGAACCGGCCAGCGCTTTCGCGTCGGCCAGCGTGTCCCAGGGAAATTCCGGCAGGGATGCCGACACTCGCCCGCGTGGGGCGCGCGGCCTCACCCCGGGTCTATCCAGCACCGGCCCGCTCAGTCTCCCTCGCCCTGGGGCGGCAGGTCCTTGACGACTTGCGGGTCGTTCTCGGTCATGCCGACCTTGGCGGCACCGCCCGGCGATCCCAGCTCAGTGAAGAAGTCGGCGTTGATCTGCGTGTACTGGCTCCACTGCTCGGGCACGTCGTCTTCGTAGTAGATCGCTTCGACGGGGCAGACGGGCTCGCACGCCCCGCAGTCGACGCACTCGTCGGGGTGGATGTACAGCATCCGCGCGCCCTCGTAGATGCAGTCGACCGGGCACTCCTCGATACATGCCTTGTCTTTGATGTCGACACAGGGCTCGGCGATCGTGTAGGTCACAGACGTCTCCTCCATGTACTGCTTCGGTGTGGGCTGCTCTTCGGCTCGCGCCCGGTGCTTCCGGCCGCTCCGGGACAAAGCTTTCGGTTACTGATACTAGACGTTGCACATACACGTCAACCACTTGGCGCGCCCGTTAAATTGACGATTTAAGACTGCCAGTCTCGGACGCCGCGATCGGGGTCGGTTTCGCCGATGGCGAACAAGGCGCCCAGGCCGCTGAGCTGCGAAAAGTCGCACTTCAGCGGCGCTCCGCGATATGCATTGCGATGGAAGCACGCGCGCGGCGCCTGGTAACCTCGACGAGAGGCGACAGCCGCTGGGCAAATGTCGTCGCCGTGATAGCGGTGCATTTATAGGGGAAGGTGTCCACACATGGTGAGGCTGTCGTTGACCAAATTGACCGTTGCGCTTGGCGGCGCGGCCGTGGCGTTGACCGCCGCGGCCGGAATCGCGTCCGCGGACCCGACGGACGCAATCATCAACACCACGTGCAACTACGGACAGGTGATCGCCGCGCTCAACGCCACCGATCCGGCGGCCGCGACGCAGTTGAACAGCTCGCCCGTGGCGCAGTCTTACATCCGCAACTTCTTGGCCTCGCCGCCGCCGAAGCGGCAGCAGATGGCCCAGCAGATTCAGGCCATGCCGTCGGCGCAGAAGTACTACGACGACATCAACCAGGTCGCCGTCACCTGCAACAACTTCTGAGCCGAACGGACGCCGCTCAGTAACCGCTGAGCAGGCCGCGCACGCGGCCCAGGGTCTCCGGTCCGACGCGGCTGCAGATTCGCGATGGGTCTGCGGGCCTACGCCCCCAAAGCAGCAGGACGCGCGCGGCAGGGTCGGTTTCCAGGGTGGCAGGGCGTTCGGGTTCGGTGAGCCCGATGGCGGTGCGGTCGGCGTCAGCGCTGATCACGACGTCATCGGTGCCGGCGGCCCGCAACCTGGCCTCGACGCGCTCGCCGGGCCGCAATTGCTTAACGCCCTTGGCCAGCAGCGGTTTTCCGACCGCCACGACGCTGTGCGTGGTCATCCAGGGCTCGGCCAGCCCGGTCTTCAGGGCCGCCGGAATGTCGGCGTCCCCGGTGATGTCCCAACCGTGCAGCACGAGCTCTTCGCGCATGTGTTCGGCGAACCAGGGCACCTTCATGGTGCGGCCCGTCCACGCGACGTCGGTGTCCTGGGGCACGTCGTCGGCCGCTTCCGCGATCCGGTTGAGGGTGGCCATCCGGTCGAACAGCGCGTCCCACAGGTCCGCGTCGTTCAGCGCGCGCAGTGGCCCCTCACGTTCCTCGAAGCCGCGCGTGCCGACGGGTTCGCCGTCGAGGTGCGCGGCCAGCACTCGGGCGATCTCCTCGGCGTTCCCGGCCTGATGGACGACGATGTCGCGCACCGTCCAGGCCTCGCACCAGGTGCCGGCGTCGGGCCGGCGCCGCTGCACCGCGTCTACGAACGGCCTCCACTCGGGGAACCGGTCATCGTCGATCTGTCGGTTCACGGCGTCGGGTATACCCGCCGCCGCGGGCTGCTAAGCGGCCCGCGGGGCGTAGGTCGTGGTGCGTTGGCGGGCGGGGCGTCCGATCCCCTCGGCGATCGCGGTCAGCTCTTCGACGCTCTTGGCCGACCCGTACTCCGAACCGGCCATCCGCGAGATGGTCTCCTCCATCAGCGTGCCGCCCAGATCGTTGGCACCGCCGTTGAGCATCACCTGTGTGCGCTCGACCCCGAGCTTGACCCAGCTGGTCTGAATCTGAGATATGCGGCCGTGCAACATGATTCGTGCCAACGCGTGCACGGCACGGTTGTCGCGGTGGGTGGGCCCGGGCCGGGCCGCGCCCGCCAGGTACAACGGCGAGCTCTGGTGTACGAACGGCAACGGGACGAACTCGGTGAACCCGCCGGTGCGGTCCTGGATCCCGCGCAGCACGTTGAGATGACCCACCCAGTGCTGGGGGCTGTCGACGTGCCCGTACATCATCGTCGACGACGACCGCAGGCCCACCTCGTGTGCGGTGGTCACGATGTCGATCCATTCCGACGTCGGCAGCTTGCCCTTGGTCAGCACCCAGCGCACTTCGTCGTCCAGGATCTCGGCCGCCGTGCCCGGGATCGTGTCCAGCCCGGCCTCGCGCAGGCTGATCAGCCACTCGCGGACGCTCAACCCGCTCTTGGTCACGCCGTTGGCAATCTCCATCGGCGAGAAGGCATGCACGTGCATCGACGGCACCCGCGCCTTGACGGCGCGGACCAGGTCGGCGTAGCCGGTGACCGGCAACTCCGGGTCGATCCCGCCCTGCATGCACACCTCGGTGGCGCCTTCGACGTGGGCCTCCCACGCGCGGTCGGCCACCTCTTCGGTGGACAACGAATACGCGTCGGCGTCACCCTTGCGCTGCGCGAAGGCGCAGAACCGGCAACCGGTGTAGCAGATGTTGGTGAAGTTGATGTTGCGGTTCACCACGAATGTCACGTCGTCGCCCACCGTGTCGCGCCGTAGCGAATTGGCGAGGGCGGCAACGGCTTCCAGCGCAGGTCCGTCGGCGGTCGCCAGCGCCAGGTACTCGCTGTCGGTGCAGCCGGCGGGGTCGCGCTCGGCGGCCCGCAGCGCGGCGAGCACATCGGTGTCGATGCGCTCGGGGGCCCGCGCGGCGAGCTCGTGCACCTGCGCGCGGATCGATTCCCAGTCGCCGAAGGCGCTGTCCAGATCGCTGCGCGCTTCGGTGGCGCGGCCCTCGGTGTCGATCGCCGCGTTGAGATCGGTCCGCCCGGCGGAGGCGACGTCGTCGGGCTCCTGCCAGGGCAGCCCCACCGGATTGACGTCGCGGGCCAGGCCGGTCGCCGGGTCGGCCAGCGCCATCACGTGTCCGCGCACCCGCGGGTCGATCCACGCCGCCCCGGCTTGCACATACTTGGGCTGGGCGGTAAGGCGCTGAACCAGTTCGTATCCGGCCTCGGCGGTGATGTCGGCCAGGTCGTCGAGAGCGGGCCACGGCCGCTCGGGGTTGACGTGATCGGGTGTCAGCGGTGATACGCCGCCCCAGTCGTCGACCCCGGCGCCGACCAGCGCCAGGCACTCGTCGCGGGACACCAGGTTGGGCGGCGCCTGAATGCGCATGCCGGGGCCGAGCACCAGCCGGGCGACCGCCACCGTCGCGAGGTAGTCGTCGATCCCCGCGTCGGGCACGGCGGCCATCGCGGTGTGTTCCTTGGCCCGGAAGTTCTGCACGATCACTTCTTGCACATGACCGAACTCCTTGTGCGACTTACGAATCGCGTGCAAGGTTTCGGCACGTTCGGTCAGCGTCTCGCCAATGCCGACCAGCAGGCCGGTGGTGAACGGGATGGAGAGCCGGCCCGCATCGGTGAGTGTGCGCAGCCGCACCGCGGGGTCTTTGTCCGGGCTGCCGTAGTGGGCAAGCCCTTTCGTCTCGAACAACCGCCGCGACGTGGTCTCGAGCATCATGCCCATCGACGGCGCCACCGGCTTCAGCCGGGCCATCTCCGACCAACTCATCACACCGGGGTTCAGGTGCGGCAGCAGGCCGGTCTCTTCCAGCACCCGGATCGCCATGGCCCGCACGTAGGACAGCGTGGAGTCGTAGCCGCGTTCGCTGAGCCACTGCCCCGCCTCCGGCCACCGATCCTCGGGCCGGTCGCCAAGGGTGAAAAGGGCTTCTTTGCAACCCAATTCGGCTCCGCGGCCAGCGATTTCGAGAATCTCGTCGGGTTCGAGGTACATGCCCGCACCCTGCGCGCGCAGCTTGCCCGGCACGGTGACGAAGGTGCAGTAGTGGCAAGTGTCGCGGCACAGATGGGTGACCGGGATGAACACCTTGCGCGAATAGGTGACGGGCAACCCGCCGCCGGGGCCGCGCCGGCCGGCCGATGCCAGGCCCGCGTCGCGCACCCGCGCCGCGCTGGCGCACAGATCCGCGAGGTCCGCACCGCGCGCGGTCATCGCAATGGCCGCCTCATCGACGTTGAGCGCAACGCCGTCTCGCGCGCGACGCAACACTCGTCGCAACGCCGAGGCGCTGGTCTTTGGCAAAACCACAGGAGTAGGAAGAGCGGTAGGCTCCTCGCCCGGAGTCAGCGGCACCTTCGTGTAACTTCCCCACGATCGAATTTCATCCGCGTGTCCCAACATGTGAAATTATCTTCCGACCCGTGCGGGCCCCGTCTGCGCAACAGTCAAACAGTAGCGGCAGTGCCACACCCGCCAGCGGGGACATCCCGGCCCGCGTGACCGCATGAACCTCAGGGCCGGCGCCCGCGCCGCCACAGCACCCAGAACGGCGGGACCACACCCAGCACGATCAGCAGCAACGCCCCGTAGGCCATCAGGCCGCGACCCCCCAGGATCACGTCGTCGGCCGGGCCGCCCATGCTGATCACCGCCACCGTGAGCAGCCACGTCCACAACGGCAGCGCGGCCAGCCGCGACGATGTGGTCCACCGGCCGGCGGCCCACACCAGCGCGGCGTTGACCAATCCAGAAATCAAGCCGCTGATGGGAAACGGGACCGACCCGATATAGGAAGGCAGCAGCAGGGCCCCGGCCAGTGCGGAAAGGACCCCGTCGACGGCCAACAACGCCAAGACAACGAACCGTATCGCGGGGTCTGTCGCGCCGATGTCTTCGAGAGATGCGGCGCGCGGCTTGGTTTCGGTCAGGTCGGGACGCTGTCGATGTTGGAGAGTATCGAGCCGATAACCCACTGCAGGCTGTCGAGCCGGTCCTGCCAATGCTGCTGATTAGGGTCCAGGTCGGGGTCCATGCGAAATCCTTCCGTGGCTGCCTGATTGGCAAGCCTACCCCGTGCCGGTCGCGGTGAAATCAAGCCCCGCAAGCAGATCTGTTTCCCAACCGCGCTCGTCGCGCTCCCCCGCCGCGCCGGCCGCCAGCACGTAGTGCTCCTCGGCGAGGATCGGCAGAGCCATGTTGTTCGACAGGGCGCAGGCCCGGCCGGTTGGTCCCACGACCACCTGGGTGGCGTGCGCGGCGAGCGCCGCCCGCTTTGCCGCCCAGGCGTCATGGCCGGGCTCGACGACGGCATCGATGTCGGAGTCCGCGTACCCGAAGCCGAACTCTTCCTCCGGGGGGATCGCCCACTCGGGCCGCAGGTCCTCGCCATTGAGCGCACGCATGCCCGCCAGGAAGGCGCGGGTGGCGAACACCGACCAGTAGAACTTCGGCACGGTCCACGGCTCGCCGGGGAAGTCGCCGGAGCCGGCAGCCGCCACGGCGGCCGTTGTGACGGTATGGGTGTGGACGTGGTCGGGGTGGCCGTAGCCGCCGCCCGGGTCGTAGGTCACCACGACGTGCGGGCGGTGCTCGCGAATGACGGCGACCAACTCGCCGACGGCCTCACCCTCGTCGGCGTCGATGAACCGCCGACGCCCCCGCCCCGGCGTCCCCTGCATGCCCGAGTCGCGCCAGCGCCCGGCGCCGCCCAGGTAGTGGGGGGCACCGACGCCGAGCGCACGCAGCGCCGCGGTGAGCTCGCCGATGCGGTAGCCCCCCAACTGGTCCGCGTGATCGACGGCCAGGCCGGCCCAGCGGTCGCCGATGACCTCACCCTCTTCGCCGAGTGTGCAGGTGACGACGCGCACGTCGGCCCCGCGGGCGGTGTAGTGGGCGATGGTGGCGCCGTTGCTGAGGCTCTCGTCGTCGGGATGCGCGTGGACGAACAGCAGCCGGGGCGTCTCGGACATGGACGCACCCTACCCGCAGCGCAGGCCCGTTGGCGGTCTCGTCGCCACCGATAGGAACGCATACGGCTACTATCGAGGGATGCCGCAGCTCACCCAGACCGCCCCGACCGGTGGCCGGAGCCGCCGACGGGGCGAGGTCCTCGAGCGGGCGCTCTACGAGGCCACCCTGGCCGAATTGGCCGAGGTCGGCTACGGCGGCCTGACGATGGAGGGAATCGCGGCGCGCGCCCACACCGGCAAGGCGGCCCTGTACCGGCGGTGGGCGACCAAGTGCGAGCTCGTGCACGCCGCACTCGTCCATACCTTGCCGCCGTTGCCGGAGGCGCGTGCCGGCCGGTCGGCCCGGGAGAACCTGCTGACGGTGTTCAGCGCCCACCGCGACGTCTGCGCCGGGAAGACCGCCTTCCCCGGCATGGCCACCGTCAACCAGCTCCTGCACGAACCCGAGATGCGCGCCATCTTCGCCGACGCCGTGGTGGCCCCCCGCCTGCAGATCATCGAATCGATCCTGCGGGCCGCCGTCGCGGAGGGCGAGCTCGATCCGGCGCTGATCACCCCGCTGACTGCCCGCATCGGCCCGGCTTTGATCAACCAGCACTTCCTGCTGACCGGATCGCCGCCGAACCGCCGGGAGCTGGCGCTGATCGTCGACACCGTGATCCCGCCGCGACCAGGGCGGGCGGCCGACTGACGACGCGGGCTACGGCCCGGTCTTGATCCACTGGCCGGCGTCGCCGACGATGCCGACCGGCACCGCGCCCGACAGGCTGACGTTCTGCACGCTAGGGCCGGCGCCGACGATCGTGGTGTCCTGCAGGATCGGCAATACGGTGGACATGTTCCACAGGCGCGGCTCGACCGCGGTGATCACGTCGTTGATGCTCTTGGTGCCGTTCAGCGCGGCATCGATGTTGGACTGAACGCTGCGATCGCAGATCCCGGTGAGGTTGGACGGCGCCTGCACCAAGGCGTTGGGGTCAGCCGGGCGGCTGGGCGGCGGCGTCGACGTCGGCGTGGTGGCGGAGGTGCCCGGTCCGGTGGTCGATGGCGAGACCGGAGGAGAAGAGGTGGTCGTCGGCCCGGTGGACGCCGGCACCTGCGTCGATTCCAGGGCCGGGCAGCCGTACCGCGACGCCAAGCGCGTCGCCAGATTGCCACCCGCCTGGTGCCAGCCGACGATCGCGTCCACCTGGTGGTTGTTCAGCGCGTCGCGATACAGCGTCACCGGGTCGAGCGCCAGCACGCTGGCGGCGATGCCGACGTTGCGCAACTGGTCGGCCGCGGTGTTGGCGACCGCGACGGACGTCGGGTCGTTGACCGCCACGCCGATGACCAGCGCCAGCTGCTGACCGTCCTTGCTGATCCGGCCGCGGATGACTTCGGGCGGCGCGGTGTTCGCCGGTGTCGGCGCCGGGGACCCCGACGAGTTGCCCTCGACCTTGTAGCCGGATCCCTCCAGCAACGCCAGCGCCGCCGGCGTCGTCATCGCGGGGGGCGCGGTCGGCTCGTAGCCGGGATCGCTGGGGGCCCGGATCTGGGCCTGGTCCAGCGTGACGGTGTTGTCGCTGCCCGCGCCCACCGCCGCCAGCAGGTCGACGTCGAGCAGCCCGAGGATCGCCTTGCGCACCTGCGTGTCGGACAGCTTGGGCTCGTTGGCGCGCAGGGTCAGCTGCATGACCCGAGGCGTCACGATCCGCGCGGTGCGCACGTCGGGGATGGCGGACAGCTGTGCGAAGGCCGCCGATCCGCCGTGCACCTGCGCGACCTGGGTGTCCCCATTGCGCACGGAGTCGGCCAGCGCGGCCGGCGCCCCGGCACGCCGGAAGAGGATGAGCGCGGGCTTGGCCGGTGATCCCCAGTAGCGGTCGTTGCGGGCCACCAGGATCTCGTCGCGCTGCGGATCGATGCTCTCCACCCGGAACTGGCCGCCGGTCACCGGGAGCGCTCGGGCCAGCCCGGCCGCGAAACCGCCCGGCACGTCCTTGACGATATGCGCCGGAAGGATGTTGCTGAACAGCTCTTTCCACGACGGGTAGGGCTGGGCGAAGGTGACCACCGCCTGCTTGCCGCCCTCGAGCGACTGCACGCCGGTGATGAGGTCGTACCCGGCGGGGTCGACGACGCCGGGCTGGCTGACCATCTGCCGCCACAGGTACCAGAAGTCGTCGGCGGCGATCGGGGCGTTGTCGGTCCACTGCGCCTCCGGCCGGATCTTGTAGGTCACCGTGAACGGGTTCTGGCCGGTGACCTCGGCCGACTCCAGCAGGGTCGGGTCCATCTCCCAGCGTGAGCCCGTCGGCGTGCCGGGGTCGGGCACCGGCCGGAACGCGCTGGGCAGCACCAGCGCGCTGATCGCCGCGTTCACCGGGGACAGGTCGGACAGCAGGTGCGGGTTGAAGCCGGCCCCGATCGAGTCGATGCCCATGATGATCTGGGTCGGCCGCGGCGGCGGGGGCGGGGAGTTGTGCGGAGTGTCGGTGCTCTGCGGCGCCGGCGGGGGGTTGACCGTGCACGCCGCGAGCGCCAATCCGGCCAGCGAGACGACCACACCCACCGTCACGAAGAAACGGCGGACTCGTCTCGGCATGCCGATCAGGGTATCGAGCAGCTGCCCAGCAGCCCGCCCAAGCACGCGCGATTAACCCCGGGCCTTGGCCCGCGCCCGGCTGCGGCCCCGGGTCGTGGCATCCAGCTCCACCTTGCGGACGCGGACGATCTCCGGGGTCACCTCGACGCATTCGTCTTGCGCACAGAACTCCATGGCCTGTTCGAGGTCGAGCTCGAGCGGCTTGGCCAAAGTCTCGATGACGTCCGCCGTCGACGACCGCATGTTGGTGAGCTTCTTCTCCCGGGTGACGTTGATGTCGAGATCCTCTGCGCGCGGGTTGATTCCGACGACCATGCCCTCGTAGGTGTCCTGGCCGGGTTCGACGAAGAACTGTCCGCGATCGGCGAGCTGAATCAGCGCGAACGGCGTGATGGTGCCGCTGCGGTCGGAGACCAGCGACCCGGTGTGGCGGGCCCGGATCTCCCCCGCCCACGGGCGGTAGCCGTCGAACACGGCGTTGGCGATCCCGGTGCCGCGCGTGATGGTCAGGAAATCGGTGCGGAACCCGATCAGCCCGCGACTGGGCACGATGAAGTCCATCCGGACCCAGCCGGCGGCGTGGTTGGTCATCTCCTCCATGCGACCCTTGCGGGCGGCCATCAGCTGGGTGATCGCGCCGACGAACTCTTCGGGGCAGTCGATGGTCATCGCCTCGAACGGCTCGTGCAGCTTGCCGTCGATCGTGCGGGTCACCACCTGCGGCTTGCCGACGGTGAGCTCGAAACCCTCGCGGCGCATCTGTTCGACCAGGACCGCCAGGGCGAGCTCGCCGCGGCCTTGCACCTCCCAGGCGTCGGGCCTGCCGATGTCCACGACCCGGATCGACACGTTGCCGACCAGCTCTTGGTCCAGGCGGTTGCGGACCATGCGCGCGGTCAGCTTGTGGCCCGAAACCTTGCCCGCCAGCGGCGAGGTGTTGGTACCGATCGTCACCGAGATCGCCGGCTCGTCGACGGTGATGCGGGGCAGCGCGTGGGCGTGATCGGGATCGGCCAGCGTGTCGCCGATCATGATCTCGGGCAGGCCGGCGACCGCCACGATGTCGCCGGCGATCGCCTCGTCGGTCGCGCTGCGCTCGACGCCCTCGGTCGCGAGCAACTCGGTGATCTTGGCGCTGGTGATGACTGGCAGCCCGTCGACCTCGCGCATCCAGGCCACCTGCTGGCCCTTGCGCAGCTTGCCGTTGTAGATGCGGATCAGGGCGAGCCGCCCGAGGAAGGCCGACGCGTCGAGGTTGGTCACCAACGCCTGCAGCGGCGCCTCGGGGTCGCCCGACGGCGGGGGAATGTGCTCCATCAGCACGTCGAACAGCGGGTCCAGGTTGTCGCCGGCGGGCACCTCGCCGTCGGCCGGCTGGGTGGTGCTGGCCACGCCGGCCCGGCCGGACGCGTACAGCGTCGGAAGGCCCAGCGCATGCTCGGCCGCCTTGGCGGCCTCGTCGTCGAGGTCGGACGCGACGTCCAGCAGCAGGTCGTGGCTGGAGTCCACCACCTCGGCGATGCGCGCGTCGGGCCGGTCGGTCTTGTTGACGACAAGGATCACCGGAAGGTGTGCGGCCAGCGCCTTGCGCAGCACGAACCGCGTCTGCGGCAGCGGCCCTTCGGACGCGTCGACCAGCAGCAGCACGCCGTCCACCATGGACAGCCCGCGTTCCACCTCCCCGCCGAAGTCGGCGTGCCCGGGGGTGTCGATGACGTTGATCACGGTCACCGTGCCGTCGGCGTTGACGCGGTGCACGGCGGTGTTCTTGGCCAGGATGGTGATGCCTTTTTCCTTCTCGAGGTCACCGCTGTCCATGATGCGTTCCTGGGTGTCGTCACCGCGGTGATGCAGCGCCCCGGATTGCCGCAGCATCGCGTCCACGAGGGTGGTCTTGCCGTGGTCGACGTGGGCGACGATGGCGACGTTACGAAATGGCACGTCGGTGATTGTGGCAGCGGGGGGCCTCCCAAAGCGAACTCGAAGGCGAACTGGCAGGTGCGGCCCGCGCGCTGTCCGGTGTGCGTCCAGGGCGGCCCGGCATGGCGTGTCGACACCCTGGCCGCACACCGAAAGCCCAGGACGCACACTCAACGGGCCGCCGAGGGCCCCCTACCATCCCCTGCGGCGCGGCGCGGTGCCGACCAATTCGCCCTCGGATTCGCGGCTGCGGTAAACGATGTACGGCCGGAACAGGTAGGCGATCGGCGCGCTGAAGATGTGCACCAGCCGGGTGAACGGCAGCAGCGTGAACAGCACCATGCCGATCAAGGCGTGCAGCTGGTAGTCCAGCGGCGCGTTGATCATCACCTCGCCGTGCGGCTGGAAGATCCAAATCCGGCGGAACCACAGCCCGACCGTGTACCGGTAGTGGAATTCGCCGCCGTGCGGCCCGGTGCCGATCAGGTCGCAGTACAGGCCCACCACGATGGCCAGCACCAGCACCACATACATCAGCTTGTCGCTGCGGGTGGTGGCCATGGACACCGCCGGGCGGGTGAACCGCCGGTAGATCAGCAATCCGATCCCGGCCAGGGTCGCCAGGCCGGCGGCCGACCCGGCGATGACCGCCTGCAGATGGTAGACGTGGTCGCTCATCTTCAGCATGTGCGTCACCCGCGGCGGGATGAACAAGCCCATCACGTGTCCGGCGAAAACCGCCAGGATGCCGAAGTGGAACATCGGGCTGGCCACCCGCAACAGCCGCGACTCGTAGATCTGCGAGGAACGGGAGGTCCAGCCGAACTTGTCGTAGCGGTACCGCCACCAGGTGCCGACGATCAAGACGGTCAGCGTGACGTACGGCGCGATGTCCCAGAACAACACATTGCTAAACACTTGGCGCTCCTTCGCGTCGGGGCGGCACGGTCAAGTTAAAGGGTTGCAGCCCAACGGCTTCGGCCGGCGGCCCGGCCTGCGCCAGGCGCTCGGCGCGGCGCGCGTCCTGGTCCGTCGCGGCGGGCAGCGTCGCGCACACCGCCGCCACGGTGGGCTCGTAGGGCGACTTCGCGTCGGCGAGGGCGCCCCGCAAGACGTCGATAGGAACGCGGTGATCGGTCAGCAACCGCCGCCCGACCTCGGGATCGACGGTGGCGGCGAACTCGAGGACGACGGGCAGGTGATCGGGCGCCTCGGCGCGCGGAGGCTGCACGCCGGATTCCCGGTAAGCGGCGGCGAACTCGACCATCTCCCGGCCGCGGTTTCGGGTGTCCCCGGCGGTCCAGTACGTCAGGTACATCGTGCAGTGGCGCCGCATGTCGAACGTCGCGACGTAGTCCATCGCGGCGGCCATCGGCTCGCGAGCGCGCAGCGCGGCCACCGTCTGTCCGAGCAGCGTCGCCTCGGGCCCGCCGATGTGGCTGAGCAGTTCGTCGACGGTGTCCAGCCGCGCAGGCAGCTCGTCGTCCGGGTAGGCCAGCAGCAGCGATGCCGCCTGCCACACCAGTCGGTCCTGCAGGGTATTGGTGCGTCCGCGGCGCCCGGCCAGCAGCCTCATTGCTTCTGCTCTTCGGGAAACATCCCGGCGGGCACCTGGCGCCCGTCCCAATTCAGCAGGTTCACCCGCGCGGACCGCTGGCCGTTGGCGGCCGCCTCGCCGCCGGGCCGCTTGAGCGCGTGGAACGTCTCCACGGCGACCGGGACCGGGTCACCCGACTCGTACATGCCCGGGCCACCGTCGCCCGTCAACGAGCAACCCATCTCTTCGAGGTCGCGGGCCTGCGGGCTGAACGCGGTCGGAATGACATAGCGCTCTTCGTATTTGGCGATGGCCAGCAGCCGGTACATCTCGTAGATCTGCTCTTCGGTCATCCCAACGGATTGCGGTATGTGCGGCCGGGTTTCGCGCCCGAGATTGATGTCGCGCATGTAGGAGCGCATCGCCGCCAGCCGGCGCAACACGCCCTCGACCACGGCGGTGTCACCGGCGGTGAACAATTCGGCCAGGTACTGGATGGGGATGCGCAGTGCGTCCAGCGCGCCGAACAGGTTGCCGAGGTCCTCCCCGTCGTGACCGTCGCGGCTGACCGCGTCGACCACCGGCGACAGCGGCGGGATGTACCAGACCATCGGCATGGTGCGGTATTCCGGGTGCAGGGGCAGCGCGACCTTGTAGTCGTTGATCAGCGCGTAGACCGGCGAGCGTTGGGCCGCCTCGATCCACTCGTCGGAGATGCCTTCCGCGCGCGCGGCGGTGATGACTTCAGGATCGTTGGGGTCCAACAGGATTCGGCGCTGCGCCTCGTAGAGGTCTTTTTCGTCCTCCACCGAGGCCGCCTCCAGCACCTGGTCGACGTCGTAGAGGACCAGGCCCAGATACCGCAGCCGGCCCACGCAGGTCTCCGAGCAGATGGTCGGCAACCCGACCTCCATCCGCGGATAGCACAGCGTGCACTTCTCGGCCTTGCCCGTCTTGTGGTTGAAATAGACCTTCTTGTAAGGACATCCGGAGACGCACATCCGCCACCCCCGGCACCGGTCCTGGTCGACCAGCACGATGCCGTCCTCGCTGCGCTTGTACATCGCGCCCGACGGGCACGACGCCACGCAGGACGGGTTGAGGCAGTGCTCGCAGATCCGGGGCAGATAGAACATGAAGGTCTCTTCGAGCGCGAGTTTGACGTCCTCGCTGACCTTCTTCAGAATCGGGTCTCCCGACAGGATCTCCGGTGACCCGGCCAGGTTGTCGTCCCAGTTCGGCCCCCAGGAGATCTTCATCGGTTCGCCGCTGATCAGGCTCTTCGGTGCCGCGGTGGGAAACGTGTCACCCGCGGGCGCCGTGGTCAGGTTCTCGTAGTCGTAGGTCCAGGGCTCGTAGTAGTCGTCGATGATCGGCAGCCGCGGGTTGGCGAAGATGCGCAGCAACTTCTGGATACGCCCGCCGTCGCGCAACCGCAGCCGGCCTTTCTTGTCGCGTATCCAGCCGCCGCGCCACCGCTCCTGGTCCTCATAGGTGCGCGGATAGCCTTGGCCCGGACGGGTTTCCACGTTGTTGAACCACACGTACTCGGTGCCGGGACGGTTGGTCCAGGCCTGCTTGCAGGTGACCGAGCAGGTGTGGCATCCGATGCACTTGTCGAGGTTCATCACCATCGCCAGCTGCGCCATGACCTTCATCGTCAGTACGTCACTTCCTGGTTGCGGCGGCGCACCACGGTGACCTCGTCGCGCTGGTTGCCGGTCGGTCCCATGTAGTTGAAGGCGAACGCATGCTGGCCGTAGCCCCCGGCGAGGTGGCTGGGCTTGATGCGGACGCGGGTCAGCGCGTTGTGGTTGCCGCCACGCTTGTTGTTGGTTTCGGTGCGGGGTGTGTCCACCGTGCGTTCCTGCACGTGGTAGACGAACACCACACCGTCGGGCATGCGGTGCGAGACGATGGCACGGCACACGTAGATGCCGTTGGCATTGACGGCCTCGACCCAATCATTGTCGCGGACTTTGAGTTTGGCCGCGTCGCCGGGGCTCATCCACATGGTCGGCCCGCCCCGGGACAACGACAGCATGTAAAGGTTGTCCTGGTAGGTCGAGTGGAACGACCACTTCGAGTGCGGCGTCAAATACCGCACGGTGAGGCCGATCCCGCCCCTACCGTCCGGGGTTGGACCCAGCTGCGGCTGGCCGAACAGCCGCGACATGTCCAGCGGCGGACGGAACACGGGCAGGTGCTCGCCGAGTTCCTCGACCCAGTCGTGGGCCAGGTAGAAGTGCATCCGGCCGGTCAGCGTGTGGAACGGCTTCAGGTTTTCGATGTTGATGGTGAACGGCGCGTAGCGGCGCCCGCCGGTTTCGCTGCCCGACCATTCCGGGCTGGTGATCACCGGGACAGGACGCGCCTGGGTGTCGGCATAGCTGATGCGCCGCTCCTCGCTGCCCTCGGCCAGGTGCGCCAGCCGTTGACCCGTACGCTTCTCCAGTTCGCGGAAGCCCTCGACAGCGAGCCGGCCGTTGGTCGTCCCGGACAACAGCAGCAGCACGTCGGCCATCCGCGCGGCGGTCGTGATCGCCGGACGCCCTGCTGCCGCACCGGAATTCATCACACCAAACTTGGCCGCCAGTTCCTCGACCTCCCGGAACGGATGCACCGTGATGCCCTTGGTGGTCAGGCCGAACGTCTCGACGAGCGGGCCCAGGGTCTGCCACTTGTCATAGACGGCGCCGTAGTCGCGTTCGACCACGGTGAGCCTGGCCATGCTGCGCCCGGGCACCGGTGTCGCACCGGTGTGCAGCCAGTCTTCTTCGGTGCCATCGGGATAGGCCATCGCGTCGGGGGTGTCATGCTGCAGCGCGGTAAGGACCACGTCGCGGCGGGTGCCCAGGTGACGCTTGGCCAGTGCGCTGAAGGCGCGCGCGATCGCGCCGAAAGCCTCGAAATCCGAACGGGTTTCCCAGGGCGGATCCGTCGCGGCGCTGAACGCGTGCACGTACGGGTGCATGTCCGTGCTGGAGATGTCGGCCTTCTCGTACCAGGTCGCTGCCGGCAGCACGATGTCCGAGACCAATGTCGTCGAGGTCATCCGGAAGTCGATCGACATCATCAGGTCGAGCTTGCCCTCGGGGATGTCGCCCTCGCACACCACGTCGGCGGGCGGTATCCCGTCGGCCGGCGGCTCGGCCTGCACATTGGAGTCGGTGCCCAGCAGGTGGCGCAGGAAGTACTCGCCGCCCTTGCCCGACGATCCGATCAGGTTGGCCCGCCAAACCGTAAGCACCCGTGGCCAGTTGACCGGATTGTCGGGATCGGTGACCGAGAGCTTGAGCTTGCGGTCGCGAAGCTGCTCGGCGACGTAGTCGGCGACGTCGCGGCCGGCGGCGCGCGCCTCGTCGGCGACATCCAGGCTGGACCGGTCGAACTGGGGGTAGAACGGGCTCCAGCCCATCGCGGTAGCCGAGGCCAGCAGATCCATCGTGTGTTTGCCCGCGAATCGGCCGCGGCCCAGCGGGCTGGCCAGCTTGTCGGCCGCGTAGCCGTCGTAGCGCCACTGATCGGTGTGCGCGTACCAGTAGGACGCACCCGGCACCTGCCGCGGCGGACGCACCCAGTCGGTGGCCATCGCCATCGTCTGAAATCCGGTGAGCGGACGTACCTTTTCCTGGCCGACGTAATGGGCCCAGCCGCCGCCGTTGCGCCCCATCGACCCGGTCAGCATCAGCAGCGCGAGCACAGCCCGGTAGATGGCGTCGCCGTGGAACCACTGACAGATCCCGCTGCCCATGATGATCATGGACCGGCCGCCGGATTCCTCCGCGTTGCGGGCGAATTCGTTGGCAACGCGGATGGCCTGCGCGGCCGAAACGCCGGTGATCGCCTCCTGCCACGCGGGGGTGTTCTGCTGGGTCGGGTCGTCGTAGCCGGTGGGCCATTCGCCGGGCAATCCCGGGCGGCCGACGCCGTACTGGGCGAGCATCAGGTCGAAAACGGTGCACACCAGGTGCTTGCCGACGCGGCGCACCGGGACACCGCGCGCCACGGTGGCGCCTTCGCCGTTGATCGTGTCGAAGCTGGCCAGGTGCACCAGTGCGGTGTCGCTATCGCCGTTGGCGCCGTGGGTATTCCGCACGCTGAGCGCCGGCACCAGGGCGCCGAGGTCGAGGTTCCACTTACCGACACCGTCCTCCCCGTAGCGGAAACCCAGTGAACCGTGCGGCACCACCACCGAGTCGGTGGCCTCGTCCCACACCGCCGGCTTGAGCGCTGAATTCTCCTCGGCCTCAAAGCCTCTGCCCAGATCCGCCGCCGTGAGGTTCTTCCCCGGCACCAGCATGTCGCCGCGCGCTTCCAGCTTGATCAGGAACGGCAGGTCGGTGTAGCGGCGCGCGAAGTCGGCGAAGAACGGAACCTCCTTCTGCACATAGCATTCCGAAAGAATGACGTGCCCCATCGCCATCGCGAGCGCCCCATCGGTGCCGGCCGCGCACGGCATCCACTCGTCGGCGAACTTGGTGTTGTCGGCGTAGTCGGGGCTGACGGTCACCACCTTGGTGCCGCGGTAACGCGCCTCGGCCATCCAGTGTGCGTCGGGGGTCCGGGTGATCGGCACGTTGGAGCCCCACATCATCAAATAGGCCGCGTCCCACCAGTCTCCGGATTCGGGGACGTCGGTCTGATCGCCGAACACCTGCGGCGAGGCCACCGGCAGGTCGGCGTACCAGTCGTAGAACGACGTCATCGGGGCGCCGATCAGCTCGAAGAACCGCGACCCCGCGGCGTAGGACACCATGGACATCGCCGGGATCGGCGAGAAGCCGGCGACCCGGTCGGGACCGTAGGTCTTGATGGTGTGCACGTGGGCGGCGGCGATCAGCTCGGTGGCCTCGGCCCAGGTGATCCGGATCAGTCCGCCCTTGCCGCGGGCCCGCTGATAGCGCCGTCGACGTTCGGGGTCCGCCTGGATGTCGGCCCAGGCGAGCACGGGATCGCCGAGGCGCGCCTTGGCTTCCCGGTACATCTCGACCAGCACGCCCCGGGCGTACGGGTAACGCACCCGGGTGGGTGAGTAGCTGTACCAGGAGAACGACGCCCCGCGTGGGCATCCGCGCGGCTCGTATTCCGGCCGGTCCGGGCCCACCGATGGGTAGTCGGTTTGCTGGGTTTCCCAGGTGATGATCCCGTCCTTGACGTAGATCTTCCAGGAGCACGAGCCGGTGCAGTTGACCCCGTGGGTGGAGCGCACCACCTTGTCGTGGCTCCACCGGTCGCGGTAGAACACGTCCGCCTCGCGGCCACCCCGCCGTGTCACCGTGCGCAGGTCGGCCGAGAACTCGCCGGGCGTGAAGAACCGCCCGCTGCGTTCCAGCAACTCCTCGAGCGCTCCACCAACGTGTGGTGTGAGAGTCAACAGGTACCCCTTCTACTCCGTATCGCTGCGTCGTAGCCGGGCCGTCGTTTCGACCCCAGGTGCGTTGTATTGAGCGTCGGCCCGCGCCGCATGACCGGCGCCATCGATGTGGGCGGCGCGGACCGCGCACCCGCATCGGGTGCGGGAAGGGCCTATCACCTCCGCCGTACGCGGCCTGTTAACGAAAATCCGTCTGCTCAGCATGGGTCTGCGGACCAGAGGCGTCCGACGCGGACGTAGGATCGCCGCCGGCACGCACCTCTAGGTCAATTCGTTTACTACAAGTTCACGTTGGGTTATATCCCCAAGTTCACCTTCGTGACCTTCTGCGGCGCTGAATGTCAGCTGCCGAAAGGCTGTGGACTTGTTATGAGGCCCCGCCGGCAAGCGTCCGTACCAGGTCAGCGACCCAGGCGCGGTCGGCGGGCACCCAGTCGACATCGGTCAGCTCGCCCGCCGTCACCCAGCGCACCGCCCGGTGGTCACGGGCGTGCGGCTCGCCGCCGAGCAGGTGCACGCGGTAGGCCCGCAGCGTCATCCCGTCCAGCGCGATGTCGTCGCCCACGCGGTCGCCCACCGCGACGTCGCCGACGGTCAGCCCCAGCTCCTCGGCCAGCTCCCGGGCCAGGGCGTCGGGCTCCGTCTCACCCGGCGCGACCTTGCCGCCGGGCAACTCCCAGCGGCCGGCCAACTCGGGCGGCCGGACGCGCTGCGCCACCAAGACGCTGGCGCCGCGGATGACCGCTCCGGCGACGACGATCTGGGTCGGCATGGCCAGACGGTATACGGTCGAGAGATGGCTGTGTTAACGGATGAGCAGGTCGACGCCGCACTGCCCGATCTCAACGGATGGCAACGTGCCGACGGCGCGCTGCGCCGGTCGATCAAGTTCCCGAGTTTCCTCGCCGGCATCGACGCGGTGCGCCGGGTCGGCGAGCACGCGGAGAGCAAGGACCATCACCCGGATATTGATATCCGTTGGCGGACGGTTACTTTCGCTCTGGTTACGCACTCCGAAGGGGGCATAACCGAGAAGGACGTGGCCATGGCGCACGACATCGACGGGATCGTCGGGAGTTAGTCCGCCGCCCCGTCCTCGACCGTCACTCCGGCGTGACGTTCGGCGGCGGCAGTCACGCCAGCGTGACGTTCGGGAGATCGGCCCGCGGCGGCGACCCAGGTCAACGTCGCCATCGCCGCCACGATGTAGATCAGGCCGGCCCACGCCAGATACCACGGCCGGCTGGTCTGCCAGATGGTCGGCTGAGCGTAGAGCAGCAGCCATGGCACGCCGACGATGGTCAGCGCCAGCCAGCCCCAGCCCACGATCCGGGCGCCGCGCCGCTCGCGCAGCGGTCCATGAATCGCCCAGATCATCAGCGGCACCAGCCACACCCAGTGGTGAGTCCACGAAATCGGCGATAGCAGCAGCCCGAACAACTCGACCACCAGCAACTTGCCCAGCCGGTCGGACGGGTCCAGCGCCCGCCAGGCCAGCACGGCCAGCACCACGGTGACGGCGATGGCGGCCAGGACCGGCGGGCCGAAACCGGCGTCGTGACCGAGGATCCGGGAGATGCCGCCGCGCCAGGATTGATTGATCGATGTGGCGATGGGGCCCACGCGATGCGCGTCGCCCAGCAGCTTGGTGAAGTAGTAACGGGTCTGGTCCCCGACCACCAGTGCCGACACGCCGATGGTGGCGACGAAGACCACGAAGGAGAAGGCCGCCGCGGCCCATCGCCGCACACCGAGCAGGTAGACACCGGAGATCGCGGGCGTCAGCTTGATTCCGGCCGCGACGCCGACCAGCAGGCCCGACAGCCACCAGCGCGTCGTCAGCACCGCCCACAGCACCCCCAGCATCAGCAACACGTTGACCTGCCCGTAGTCGAATGTGCTGCGCAGCGGCTCGATCCAGATCGTGACGGCGGTCCACGCCATGGCCATGCGGCGGCCCTCGCCGCCGGGCGCCACGCCGATCAACCGCTGGCTGATCCGGATCGCACCGTACAGCGCGGCCATCGTCGCGATCTGCCACGCGAAGGCGACCAGGCCGAAGGGCAGCAGGCTCAGCGGGTAGAAGACGACCGCCGCGAACGGCGGATAGGTGAACGGCAGCGGGAAGTCCGGCGTCTGATCGGCGTAGACGTAGCTGTACAGCGTGCCGGCATGGTCGAGCGCGGCGGCGCCGCCGAGGTAAACGTGCAGGTCGACGAAGTTTGCACCGTGGGGCGACAGATATGTCCAGCCGAGTCGCGCGGCGACGCTGGCGACCAGGAGCGCGGGTGCCGCCGCCCGAAGCAGACTCGCGAATCGCCGGCGCGGGGGTGCCGCCGGGGTGGCCGAAGTGGTGTCTATGCGCCCGACTTTAGCGATCGAGGCGGCCTGAGCGGCACCGGTGGACCCCGTCACCGCCAACGGTCCTGGTCGCCGGGCGTTCGGTCACCGCCGCCACACGTATCAATAACGATCAAATAAATGCCACACGTGTCACTTGAGTCCCATCAGTATCAACGTAACTTCGGCGGCGGACCCGTTTTCCACAACCAGGGAGAGTCATGCCAACCATCTGGACTTACATGCGTGCCGCGGCGGTCGTCGTCGGTTCGTCCGCAGCCCTACTCACGGGCGGTATCGCCCACGCCGACCCCGTGCCGGCTCCGCCGATTCCGAACATTCCGCAGCAGCTGATCAGTTCGGCGGCCAACGCGCCCCAAATCCTGCAAAACCTCGCTACCGCCCTGGGCGCGACCCCGCCATCGCCGGCCGCTCCGGGCATCACCTTCCCGGGAGTTCCGTCGGCCGCCGCAACGTCACCGGCGAATCCCGCGTCGAGCATCCCCTCGATTCCCGGGTTGACGCAGGCGGCGACGCCCTCCGCGCCGTCTGCCCCGGCGGCCACGCAGGGCCTGCAGGGGTTGATCCCGGGCCTGGGACAGACGGCACCCGCGGCGCCCGCCGCACCGGCCACGTCGTCCATCCCCGGACTCCCGGCCATCCCGGGGCTGTCGACGCCGACCGCCCCCGCCACCCCGCCGACCCCGCAGATTCCGCAGGCGAAGGTCGACATGCCGGCGTTCCTGCCCAATCTGCCGGTCAACATGCCCGCGCAGATGACCCTGCCGCAGGACCTGCCGGCACTGGCCGGGGCTCCGGCGGCGCCGGCCGCACCGGCCGCACCGGCAACCGGGGCCAACCCGGTAGCGCCGCTGCTCGCCGCCCTGCCCTGAGTAGTTAGCCCGACAGCAAAGCCACCCCCTACTGACCGGAGGACACACCGTGGCAACCACTTGGAATCTGTCCAAAGGATTGGCCGCTGTCGTGACGGCATCGGCTGCCGCGTTCGGGTTCTGCCCGAGCGCGGCAGCCGAACCGGCGACACCGCAACCTAACTCGACTCAAGAACTCCCGGGCCTGCCGGCGCTATCGCAGCTGAGCCCGATCATTCAGCAGGCGGCCACCAACCCCGGGCAGGCGACACAGCTGCTCATGGCGGCGGCGCAGGCCTTCAGCAACAACCAGGGTGCGCCGACCGAGTCTCGGAACGTCGCCCAGTCGGTGAATCAATTCCTGGCCCAGCCGGGCTCGCCGGCCACCGGACCCGGAACAGCTTTCCCGGACGGTTCGCCGGTGCCGCACGTCCCTGCGGCGGGCGTCGAACCCGGCGCGCAGTCGCACCTGCCCGCCGGCATCGACCCGGCACACGCCGCCGGCCCGGGACCGGCCGCGGCCCCGCCGGCCGCGGGCGCCGAAGCGGGCGCCCAGTCACACCTGCCCGCCGGCATCGACCCGGTACACGCCGCCGGCCCGGGACCGGTGGCGGCTCCGCCGGCTTCCGCGCCGGCCACCGTCGCACCCGTCGCGGCACCCGTGCCGGCGCCTCCCGCGCCGGCCGAAGCTGCACCGGCCGCCGCCCCCGCACCCGCCGCGGCACCGGCCGCGGCGCCGGGATTCGGCCCGGACGCTCCGCCCACGCAGGACTTCATGTACCCCTCGATCGGCACCAATTGCCTGGCGGACGGCACCAGCGCGATCGCCACCGCGCTGTCGGTGGCGGGCCCGGCGAAGATCCCGACCCCCGGGCCCGGCCCCGGGCAGACCGCCTACGTGTTCACCGCCGTCGGGACCCCCGGGCCGGCCGAGGTGCAGAAGCTGCCGCTGAACGTCACGTGGGTCAACCTGACCACGGGCAAATCGGGAACGGTCGCGCTCAAGCCGCGCACCGACATCAACGGCGACGGGCCGACGACGCTGACCGCGATCGCCGACACCGGGTCGGGCAGCATCATGTCGACCATTTTCGGGCAGGTCACCACCAAGGAAAAACAGTGCCAGTTCATGCCCACGATCGGCTCCACGGTGGTGCCGTAGGGCCAGCACTGTTCCCTGCCCTGGGCGCGCGGGCCCCCCCCCGGGGGCACGCGCGCTCGGCGTTTAGTCAGACAGTTAGTACGCCATGAACAGGATCGCGTCGCGATCGTATTCGAGACCCGGATGATCGCTGGCGAGATGAGCCTGGGTCAGCTCGACCAGCTCGTCCTCATCCTTGCCGACGATGGCTTCCCCGCACGGACACGTTATGTGTGTCTTCACGTTGCCGCCCTTCCCTTCTGGTGACTTACTACTTGGCAGCCTTGGCTGCCGCCTTCATCTGCTTCTTGTAGGAACGCACTTTGCCCATCGATTGGGCGTCGACGATATCGGCGACGGAGATGTGCGTGCCCTCCTTGCCGAACTGCCCGGCCGCCGCGCGCCAGCCCTTGACCGTGACGCCGTACTGCTTGCCCAACAAAGCCAGGAAGATCTGCGCCTTGACCTCGCCGAAACCGGGTAGCCCCTTGATTCGCCGCAGCAGCTCCTCGCCGTTGGGGTCCCCGGCGGTCCACAAGCCGGCGGCATCGCCGTCATAGCGGTCCACAATGATCTGGGCCAGGGTCTGGATTCGTTTGGCCATCGACCCCGGAAAGCGGTGTATCGCAGGCTTTTCCGAACACAGCGCCGCGAACTTGTCGGGGTCGTACTCGGCGATCTCATGAGCACCGAAGCTGCCCATCCGGTCCGCGATCTTCTTCGGCCCCGAGAAGGCCGTCTCGAACGGCACCTGCTGATCAAGAACCATCCCGATGAGCAGGGCCAACGGATTGTCGTCCAGCAGCGCGTCGGCCTCAGGATCTTGAGCGAGCCAAAGTTTCACCGTCAACGACCAGCCTTTCCGCTGAACACCCTAAAACCGATGACCTATGTGTTGAGAGACTACCTATCAGAAACGCGCTTACGGCCGGCGAATGACCAGGGAGTTGGGTGACGTGGTGGTGGATGAGGCCCGCTTGGCACTGATGCTGGACCGCGACGAACTGCATCAACTCGTCACTGCCTACTGCCGGGCCGTCGACCGCGCCGACTATGACGCGCTTCGCGGCCTGTACCACCCCGAGGCGACCGACTCGCACGGCTCGTTCTCCTCGGGCGGCGTCGAACAGTTCATCGCCCAGCTACAGGCCGCGGAACCGTATGTGCGTGTCTCCCAACACAACATCACCACAACGAACTTCGTGATCGACGGCAGCACGGCCCGCGGTGAGATCTATTGCCTGGTGTTTCACACCTTCGCCGGGCCCGACCACGACATCGACGTCATCATCGGCGGCCGGTACCTGGACAGCTATACCCAACACGACGGCCGCTGGAAGTTCCGTGAACGCACCATCGTGGCGGATTGGGCCTACCAGAACGACCCGTCCCAAGTGAACTTCGGACACCCCAGCACCCGGGGCAGCGTGCGCGGCGAGCCGGGCCAGGCCGACCCTTCGGTCAGCCATTTCACACCGCCCGAAGGCTGAATCCGCCGTAAAGCGTTGGGATGCAACGGCCGCCGGTCAGCCGCTCTTGCGCCGGAATTCGCGGCGGTTCTCCACCGGACCGTGCGCGCGCGTCTGCTTACCACCACCAGTCTTGGGGTCGGACCCACCCGACGACTTGGCCATCTTGCGGTCGAGGGCTTCACGGAACTTGCGCTTGTTGTCGTCGTCCGATTCCGGCGCCTCGGGTGACTTGGATTCAGCCATACCGGCAGCCTAGCCGGGATCGCCGCATTCGGGCGGCTACCGCACTCCGGGCGGCATGCCGTACACGTGCGAGATCGGCAGGGTCAGTAGCACCCGCCGATCGGTGACCATCGCCTCGCGGAACTCGTCCCAATCCGGGTGTTCGCCGGCGATGTTGCGGTACAAGGCAATCAACGCCTCGACGGTGTCGTCGCCGGGGGCGGCCGCGGGCGGCGTCAGAGTTGCCGTGCCCTCGGCCACCGCGTACGACCACCCGTCGTCCGCGTCGACCAGGATGGACGCCCGCGGATCGCGGCGCAGGTTGCGCGTCTTGGCCCGCGGCTCGGTGATCGACACCCGCACGGCCAAGTCGCGCGGGTCGAAGTGGTAACTCACGTTCGACAACTGCGGGCGTCCGTCGCGTTTGATGGTGGCCAGTACTCCGAGGGAGTTTCCACTGATCACGGCCAGCAGCTTGTCGTCGAAGACTTGGCGTCCCATGGGAGAAAGCCTACGTCGCGCGTCCAGCAGCCGGTCCCGGATCGCGTCGGCCCGGGCCGCCCTGGTGAAATCGGATGATGACCAAGTACGCGGCGTTCCTGAGGGGCGTCAACGTGGGCGGCGTCAACCTCAAAATGGCAGAGGTGGCGCGCGCTTTGACCGACGCCGGATTCACTGACGTGCGCACAATCCTGGCCAGCGGCAACGTCCTGCTGGAGTCGTCCGCCGGTGCCGCGGCGGTGCGCAAGAAGGCCGAAGCCGCGCTACGCGAGAACTTCGGCTACGACGCCTGGGTGCTCGTCTACGACCTCAAGGCGGTGCGCGCCATCGTCGAGGCCTACCCGTTCGAGCCCGAGGTCGACGGCTACCAGTCCTACGTCACGTTCGTCGCCGACAAAGCGGCGCTCGACGAACTGGCCGCACTCGGCGAGGCCACCGGACGCGACGAGCGGATCGGCCGCGGCGCGGGCGTCATCTATTGGCAAGTGCCCAAGGGCGGCACCTTGGACAGCACGATCGGCAAGACGATGGGCAAGCCGCGCTACAAGTCGTCGACGACGACGCGCAATCTGCGCACGCTGGCGAAGGTGTTGCGTTAGGACGGAGCGCTCAGTCGTCCGGCACGTTGGTCAGGTAGCGCATCGCGTCGGACTTCGTCAGCCCCAGCGCCCGGGCCACCTCGACGTATTCCTTGGCGGCGGCCGCCATCGCGGCGTCGGTCGGGTCGAAGCGGGAGATGAAAGTGCCGAAGCGCCCGCGGGTTTCGACGATCGCCGCGGACTCGAGTTCCCGATAGGCGCGGGCCACGGTGTTGGCCGCGACGCCCAGCTGGCCAGCCAGGTCGCGCACCGTGGGGAGCCGGGTACCGGGCGGCAGCGCGCCGGCCCGAACGCCGTCGATGACTTGGGTCCTGAGCTGGTCGAACAGCGGCCTGCCCGCCTTCATGTCGACCTTCAGCAAATCCCGCAGCTCCACCTCTTCAGTATGTCCCAAGCACCGCTATCTTTGTGGGATGCGAGTAGCGGTGCTGAGCGGCGCGGGGATCTCCGCGGAGAGCGGGGTGCCGACCTTCCGCGACGACAAGAACGGGTTGTGGGCCCGCTTCGATCCCTACGAGCTGTCCAGCACCCAGGGGTGGCGCGACAATCCCGAGCGGGTGTGGGGCTGGTACTTGTGGCGTCACTATCTGGTGGCCGACGTCGCGCCCAACGCCGGGCACCGCGCGATCGCCGCGTGGCAAGACGGCGCCGAAGTCAGCGTAATCACCCAGAACGTCGACGACTTGCACGAGCGCGCCGGCAGCATGCCGGTTCATCACCTGCACGGCAGCCTGTTCGAATTCCGTTGCGACCGTTGCGGTATGCCTTACACAGACGCGCTGCCCGCGATGCCCGAACCGATGCTGGAAGTGGAGCCACCGGTCTGTCACTGCGGCGGCCTGATCCGGCCCGACATCGTCTGGTTCGGTGAGCCGTTGCCCGACGCGCCGTGGCAGTCCGCGGTCGAGGCGACCGAGGCCGCCGACGTGATGGTGGTCGTCGGAACCTCGGCGATCGTCTATCCGGCGGCCGGGCTGGCCGAGCTGGCGCTCTCCCGCGGCACGGCCGTCATCGAGGTCAATCCCGAGGTCACGCCGCTGTCCAGGCACGCCACGATCAGCATCCGCGAAACGGCCGGCCAGGCGTTGCCGGGGTTGCTGCAGCGGCTGCCCGCGCTATTGAAGTAGCCGCGCGGGAATTACGGCCTGCGGGCGCGGCCCAGCAGGATTTCCGACACCGGCATGGGCGCCCATGCGGGCAATGTGAACTCGCGCCGGGAGACGTCGACTTCGAATCCCGCGTCGATGATCGAGCGCTCGGTGTCGCGGTGGGTGTGACAGTTGCCGAACAACCGGGGCCACAGCGTCGCGTCGGCGATCCGCTGGAAGCGGCCCCGCGCTCCGGCGCTCGCCACGTGCTCGAGGTAGCGCAGCTCTCCGCCCGGGCGCAGCAGCGAATACAGGCGTCGCAACACGCCGCCGGGATCCTGCACGGAGCACAACACCAGCGAGCACACCACGGCGTCGAACTGCTCGCCGCCGCTGAACCCTTCGGCCGTCTCGCCCGTCACGACGACGCGGGCGGGCACCACGTCCGCCGCCGCCCGCGCCTGGGCGGCCAGCCGCGGCTCGGGCTCGACCGCGACCACCTCGTGGACCGACTCCGGGTAGTGCGGAAAGTTCGTCCCGATGCCCGCACCGACCTCCAGCACCCGCCCCGACAACCCCGATAGGTTCTCCCGGCGAAGGGCCCGGATCACCTCGGTTTCATGGGTGGCGACGACGGGCCAGATGCGCGCGAAGAACGGGTTGTCCACCGCCGTTGTCATACACGTCAACCTTCCGACTCGGATGAGCCTCACAATAGGGTCTTGCCGACGAACCGATCGGCGCGTCAGCGGGGCACGGGCTCCGCTACCGGGCCACCGTCGAGCGGGACCGGCTCGACATATCTGTGGGTGGCCCCGCCCTCACTGATGCCGAACCGATCGTGCAGCCAGGCCAGCGGCCTGGGCGCCCACCAATTCCACCGGCCCATCACATGCATGAACGCGGGCACCACGACCATCCGCACCAGGGTGGCGTCGGCGAACACGGCGAGCGTCAGGCCCAGGCCGAACATCCGCATGAAAGAAACGTGGGCTGCGATCAGCGCCGCGAACGACATCGACATCACCAAGGCGGCCGCGGTGATCACCCGGCCGGTACGGGCGACGCCGAGGGCGACACTCTCGTCGTTGGCGGCGTGCGCCTCCTTCGGGGTCGGCCGTCCGGGTCGAGCGGCCCCCGACGCGAGCCAGTACTCGCGGATCCGCGAGAGCAGGAACACCTCGTAGTCCATGGACAGCCCGAAGGCGATGCAGAACAGCAGCACCGGCATATTGGCGACCAGCGTCCCGCTCGGCGTGGTTCCGAGCGCGCCGAGATGCCCGTCCTGGAAGATCCACACCAGCGCGCCGAAGGCCGCGGTCAGCGAGAGGACGTTGCACGCCAGCGCCTTGGCCGGCAGCACCACGCTGCCGGTGAGCAAGAACAGCAGCGCGAACGTGATGGCGGCCATCAACCCGAGCACCAGTGGGAGCCGGTCGGTGACCGCGTCCACGCTGTCGCGGTTGACCTGGGCGACGCCGCCCATCGCGACGGCCCGGCCGGCCGGCCCGGGCACCTCGTGCAACCGTTTGAGCTGCGCGTCGCTGGCCGGCGAGAACAGCGGCGCCGCGCTGCCGACGGTCAGGAAGGCGCTGCCGTCGGCCAGACCGGTGGCCCCCGCGGGCGGTCCCGTCCGGTTCCCGCCGACAAACGTCCCGCCCGGAGCCGCCACGTCCGACACGTCGGGAACCCGCGACAAGTCGGCGGCGTACCGGTCGAGGTCCGCCGGACTCAGGCCGCGAGCGTCGGGAACGACGACCGGCACGGACGTCGCGGAGTCGTCCGCGAAATCGTTGCGCAGCCGATCACCGACCTGGTGCGACGACGTCGAACGCGGCAGCACCCGGTCGTCCGGGAAGCCCCATTTCACGCCGAGGAACGGCAGCCCGAGCAGGAGCAGCAACGCGACGACGGTCAGGCCGATCGGCGCCCAGCGGCGCATCACCAGCTTGCTCGACCGGTACCAGAACAGCTGCTCGACGGGTTTGTGCACCGGCTCGGGGCGCCGGAAGACCCGGCGCAGCAGCCGGCGCACGTCCAGCGCGTCCAGCCGGGGGCCCAGCAGGACGATGGCGGCCGGCGTTATCACGATCGAGGCGGTCGCGACGAAGGCCACGGTGGCCACGCCCGCGTAGGCGAAGGACTTGAGGAAGTACATCGGGAACGCCACGGTCGCCGACATGGACAACGCCACGGTGACCGCGGAGAACAGCACCGTGCGCCCGGAGGTCGCCATGGTCCGGATCAGCGCCTCTTCCGGGTCGCTGCCCTCGGCCAGCTCGTCGCGGTAGCGGCTGACGATCAGCAGTGTGTAGTCGATGGCCAGCGCCAGGCCCAACGCGGTGCTCAGGTTGAGCGCGAAGATCGACACTTCGGTGCTGAACGTGATCAGCCGCAACACCGTCATCGAACCGACGACGGCCAGCGCGCCCAGCGCCATCGGCAACGCCGCCGCCAGCAGCCCGCCGAACACCCAGATGAGGATCAGGAAGCTCAGCGGGAGCGCGATCATCTCCATCACCAGCAGATCGGCCTGGTTCTGCGTGTTGATCTGGGCGTACTGCATTGCCGCGCCGCCGGCGCTGACGGTCACGCCGTCACGGTCGTGGATGAACTGGTCCGCAATGGTCTGGGCGTTGGTCTGCGCGTAGTTCTCGCCGCCCTTGAGGTTGACCACGAGCAGGCCCGACTTGCCGTCGCGGCTGATCAGGTCGGCGGCCGCCTCGGGTGGGACCGTCCACGGGGACGACACGTTGTAGACCAACGGTGACTTCTGCAGCTGGTTGACCAGGTCGGTCCCCACGGCGCGGGCCTGTCCGCTGTCGGTGCCCCCGGGCGCTGTCACCAGGATCAGCATCTGCTGACCGCTTTGCCCGAACTTGTCGGTCAACACCTGGATCGCATGGGCGGACTCGGAGTGCGGATCCTGGAAGCCCCCGGGCGACAGGCTCTTGGCGACGGGAATGCCGAAGATCGCGGCGGCGATGAAGACCAGGACACCTAGCGCGATGATGCGGCGCGGCGCCGCGATGGCCAATCGGGCGATCCCCTGCAGCATGTCGAGCCCTTCCGCCGCCGGTGCTGATCACGCTGGCCGCTGGCGTACCCGCGACAACTTAACAAACGTTAGTTTCCACGCGTCAAACAGATTCCTCTTTAAGCACGTAGGGCGGCTGCCGCACGGTTCAATGCGGCGCTTTTAAACCGCGGCGACACTAAGAGTCCGGCCAGAAAAATGTGTGCCAACTAAGCAGGTCATGGGCCTAAAAGCCGCGGTCGTCCGCTTACAACCTACCGGGCGGTAAATTGCCACGGTTTTCCGAATCGTGACTCAAAGATTCCTTAATGGTGGCCCATACGCTCAGTGTCATGTGGATCGACGACACAAGTGCCGACGTCATCAAGGTTGACTTCGAAGCCCTCTACCACGGCGACGTTCTGGTGGAAGGCGAAACCTCGGAGCAGTTCGACGAACTGCAAGCGGCGAGCTGAGGTCTGACTATGAGCATGCTCGCACGCCTGTTGATGGCCGAACCCGCCGTCAGTCGATGGTTCCGTCGATAAGTTCTTGCTCCATTACGAAAGCCCCCCGCTCGTCGCGGGGGGCTTTCGTGTTTGGGGGCCTCAGCGAGGGGCCATCCGGATGGCGCCGTCCAGGCGGATGACCTCGCCGTTGAGCATCGGGTTTTCGATGATGTGCACCGCGAGCGCGCCGTACTCGTCGGGATCACCCAACCGGGCCGGGTGCGGAACCTGCTTGCCCAGCGACTTCTGCGCCTCCTCGGGCAGCGAACCCAGCAGCGGAGTCTTGAACAAGCCCGGCGCGATGGTCACCACGCGGATGAGCTCGCGCGACAGGTCGCGCGCGATCGGAAGCGTCATGCCGACCACGCCGCCCTTGGACGCCGAGTAGGCCGCCTGGCCGATCTGGCCCTCGAACGCGGCGACCGAGGCGGTGTTGATGATCACCCCACGCTCTTCCCCGACCGGTTCGGTTTTGGCGATGCGCTCGGCGGCCAGCCGCAGCACGTTGAAGGTGCCGATCAGGTTGACCCCGACCACCTTTTTGAACGCGTCCAGCGGGAACGGGCCGTCCTTGGACAGCGTCTTGATGGCGTTGCCGATGCCGGCGCAATTGACGTTGATGCGCACCGGGCCCAGCGACTCGGCGGTGTCCAGCGCCTTGCTGACGGCGGCCTCGTCGGTGACGTCGGCCTGCACGAAGCGGGCGCGCTCGCCGAGCTCTTGGACCGCCTCTTCGCCCCGCAGGTCGATCACCACCACCTGCGCCCCGGCGTCCAGCAGCCGCTTGGTGGTGGCCAAGCCCAGCCCCGAGGCGCCCCCGGTGACGACGGCTACGGCGTCCTTGATTTCCATGCGAGTCCTTCCCCTTGCGTCCAGCCAACCAGTTGGTTGGCGACTATACCCAGTCGTTCAGCACGGCTTCGACGTCGGCCAGCGGGGCGGCCGGAGGGCGCGGCACGTCGGGCGTGGTGCGGGAGAACCGCGGCGCAGGCAACGGCTGCAAACCACCCTCGGCTTCGTAGAACGTGTTCCGCTCGGTGATGTGCGGCTCGGTGTGCACCTCGCCGAACGCCAGCACCGGTGTCACGCACGCGTCGGAATCGGCGAACACCTTCGCCCAGTGGTCACGGTCGTGAGCGGCGAAGGCCGCCGTCAGCGCCCCGCGCAGCTCGGGCCAGCGGCTCACGTCGTTCTGCGGCGGCAGATCGGCGGCGTCCAGGCCGAGCCCGGCCAGCATGGCCGCGTAGAACTGCGGCTCGATGGCGCCCACGGCGACGTAGCGTCCGTCGGCGCACTCATAGGTGTCGTAATAGGGCGCGCCGCCGTCGAGCATGTTGGTCCCCCGCACGTCCGACCACATGCCCAGTCCCCGCATCGCCCACATCATCTGGATCAGCACGCTGGACCCGTCGACCATCGCGGCGTCGATCACCTGACCCTTGCCGGAGTTCTGCCGCTCCCACAGCGCGGACAGGATGCCGACCAACAAGAACATCGAGCCGCCGCCGAAGTCGCCGACCAGGTTCAACGGCGGCACCGGCCGCTCGTTTGCCCGACCGATGGCGTGCAGGATGCCATTGAGGGAGATGTAGTTGATGTCGTGGCCAGCTTGCTGACTGCGTGGGCCGGACTGTCCCCAGCCGGTCATCCGGGCGTAGATCAGCCGCTCGTTCACCTCGGCGCACTGCTCGGGTCCGAGGCCGAGCCGCTCGGTGACGCCGGGGCGAAAGCCCTCGATCAACACGTCGGCTTTGGCGACGAGCTCGAGCACGACGGCACGTCCCTCGTCGGACTTGAGGTCGACGGTCACCACTCGCCGGTTGCGCAGCATGGCGTCCTTCGCGACACCGCCGGGACCGGTCGATGGCCGATCGATGCGCACCACGTCGGCGCCCAGATCCCCCAAGATCATCGCCGCGTGCGGGCCCGGCCCGATGCCGGCCAACTCGACGACCCGAAGTCCCTTCAGCGGTCCAGCCACGATCTACCGACCTTTCGTCTGCTCTGACGCCCGTTGTAGTTGGCATCTTCGCAGCCGCCCCGGACCGGCGCGCAGCCCGGTCACTTAGGGTGAGCCCATGGCGCAATCCGCGATCGACACCCTGACCCCCGTCGCAGGCCTTTCCGTCACGTCGTCCGGCGGCGTGCTGTCGGTGACCATCGATCGGGCCGACAGCCTCAATTCGCTGACCCTGCCGGTGATTACCGGCATCGCCGACGCGATGGAACGCGCGGCCGCCGACCCCGACGTGAAGGTGGTGCGCCTCGGCGGTGCGGGCCGCGGCTTCTGTTCCGGTGCGGGCATCAGCGCCGACGACGTGTCGGACACCGGGGTCCCGCCGGACGAGATCGTGGTGGAGATAAACCGGTTGATCCGGGCGATCGCCGCGGTGCCGCACCCCGTGGTCGCCGTGGTCCAGGGGCCGGCGGCCGGCGTCGGTGTTTCCCTGGCGCTGGCTTGCGACGTGGTATTGGCTTCGGAGAGCGCCTTTTTCATGCTCGCGTTCACCAAGATCGGCCTGATGCCCGACGGCGGTGCGTCCGCATTGATTGCCGCGGCCGTCGGCCGCATCCGGGCGATGCACATGGCGCTGCTGCCCGAACGGCTGCCTGCCGCCGAGGCGCTGTCCTGGGGACTGGTCAGCGCGGTCTATCCGGCCGACGAATTCGAGGCTGAGGTGGACAAGGTGATCGCCAGGCTGTTGGCGGGGCCGGTCGCGGCGTTCGGCAAGACCAAGCTCGCCATCAACGCGGCCACGCTCCCCCAGTTGGATCCGGCTTTGCAGCGCGAGTACGAGGGACAGGCCGTGCTGCTGCGATCGCACGACTTCGTCGAGGGCGCAACCGCTTTCCAGCAGCGCCGCACGCCGGACTTCACCGACCGCTGAGCCTGTGGTGCTTACCGGCGGCCCAAGCTGGTAATCCTCCCCCGCGTCGGGTCCGAATAAGTCGAAGACGACGAACGGAGAACCCATGGCTGGACAGGTGCGGTGCCTGGTGACCGGGGCGACCGGCTACATCGGCGCCCGGCTGGTGCCGCGACTGCTCGACGAGGGCCACCAGGTGCGCGCCCTGGCGCGCAACCCCGCGAAGTTGGCGGACGTGCCGTGGCGGCAGCAGGCCGAGGTCGCGCGCGGCGACCTGGGCGACGTCGATTCGCTGGTCGCGGCGTTCGACGGGATCGACGTCGTCTACTACCTCGTTCATTCGATGGGCACGGCGAAGGATTTCGCCGACGAGGAGACGCGGGCGGTTCGCAACGTCGTTACCGCGGCCCGCCGCACCGGCGTGCGGCGCATCGTGTATCTGAGCGGGCTGCATCCCGAGGGTCGCAAGCTCTCGCCACACCTCGAGTCGCGGACGGCCGTCGGCGACGCGCTCATCGCCTCGGGCATTGAAACCATCGTGCTCCAGGCGGGCGTCGTCGTCGGCTCGGGATCGGCGTCGTTCGAAATGATCCGGCACCTCACCGACCGGCTGCCGGTGATGACCACCCCGAAGTGGGTGCACAACAAGATCCAGCCAATCGCGGTGCGCGACGTGCTGTATTACCTGGTCGCCGCGGCTACGGCGGCGGTGCCCTCTTCGCGGACCTGGGACATCGGCGGGCCCGACGTGTTGGAGTACGGCGACATGATGCGGACCTACGCCGAGGTCGCGGGGCTGGGCAAGCGCTATCTGATCGTGCTGCCGTTCTTGACGCCGACGATCGCCAGCCTCTGGGTCGGAACCGTGACACCGATCCCGCCCGGTCTGGCGCGCCCGCTGATCGAGTCGCTGGAGTGCGACGCGGTGATGCGCAACCACGAGGTCGACGGCGTCATCGAGCCCCCGCCGGCCGGGCTGACCAACTACCGCCGGGCCGTCGAGTTGGCACTCGACCGCGCGGCGCACGGCGTTCCGGAGCCCTCGTGGTCGTCGTTGCAAACCGAACCGGCCGAGGCGCTGCCCACCGACCCGGATTGGGCGGGCGAGATCGTCTACACCGACGAGCGCACCGAGGAAACCGCCGCTGAACCCGCCAACGTCTGGGCGGCGACGGAGGCGGCCGTGAACGCGCGGGCCGCCACCTGGAAGGTCGAGGAACGCGCGGCAGGTGCGCTGTTGCGGCTGCGCTCAACCAAGCGAGCGCCGGGACGGGAGTGGCTCGAGATTACGGTCACGCCGCACGACGGTCGCGGCAGTCGCTACACCCAGCGGTCCATCTTCCTGCCGAGGGGCATCCCGGGCCGGGTGTACTGGTTCTTCGTGCGGCGGTCCCATGCCGCCGCCATGCGCGCGCTGGCCCGCGAAGTGGTCGGTTCGGTCCGATAACGGCGTCAGACGCCGAACATCGGGGGCAGCACGAGCACCATGATCAGCCCCCACACCAAGTGGGTGAGCATCGGCGCCAGGACGCCCCCGGTCGCCCGGCGCTCGAACGCGCACACCGTGCCCAAGATGACCGCGGCGAAACCGAGCATGGGGTTGCCGCTGGCCAGCGTCGCGCAGGTGTAGAGGACGGTCGAAATCACGATGGGGTGGTAGCGGCCCAGGGCGGTGTAGAGCGCGCCGCGGAAGAACACTTCCTCGGCGACGCCGTTGACAAGCGTGATCGCCACGATCACCGGATACCACCCGTGGTGGGCGTATTCCAGTACGCGGGTTATCAACTCCGCCACTGGCGTGATCTCGCGAGCTATCAGTCCGCCGATGACGAACACGCCGCCCAGCAGCAGACCGATTGTCGTCCCGGTGATGACCGGCCTTTGATTGCGGCCGCGCCAGCAGATGCCGCCCAGATGCAGGGGGCCGGAGATGAACCCGCCGGCGAGCCACACCCCCGCTAGCGCCAGGGTCAGCCAGTAGAAGCTCGAATCCCCCGGATGGCGCCGTAGTGAAAACCCGAGTACCCCGGCGCCGACAACCACCGTGATGGCGACGATGACGCGCCGGCGTCGCACGACGGCCGGCGATTCGTGATGGGGCACAGCGACGTTGGTGAGTGCGCGCCACCACTCGGACAGCGTGCCTGTGTTGGACGGGGCGGTTGACTGACTCATGCGGGATGCACCTTCGGGGTCAGGGCGATCAGGAGATCAAGGCCGGTGCGAAGCGCTCCGGCGAGCGGACCGGGGACCATGCTCACCAGCCCCAGAGCCGGCCGCACGATGGGCGGGGTGACCCGCCGGGCAACGTGGCGGATGCGCCGCGCGTCACCACCGGCCCACGCGGGATCGGTGTCGGCGAGGTGATGGGGATCGGCCAGGGCGTTGACCGGGGACGGACGATTCGACTGATCGGCCAAGGCTAGGGCAATGGCATCGTCGACGCCGAGCAGGCCACCGGGCGGGTCCGGCACCCGATCGCGTACGTCGCCCTTCGACGCCACCATCGGGTGGTCCAGCGATTCGACCAGATCACCGGCCAACCCGGGCGGCACCGGCAGGGCGACGCCGGTGATCAGCGACGCCAGGCCCGTGTCGACCCTGCCGACCGACAACCCGGCGTGCCACCTGCCAGAGATGCGCGTATACGTCTTGAGCAACTCACGGTAGGACGTGGTGTCCGGGCCGCAGATGTCATACGCCCCGGCCGGCACCAGCTCGGGATCGGCGGCGGCGACGAGGTAATGCAGGACATCCCGGATCGAGATCGGGTCGATCGGGTTGTCCATCCAGCTCGGCATGGGAATGAGCGGAAAACGGTCGCCGACGTAGCGCATCATCTCGAACGAGGTCGAGCCGGCACCGATGATCATGGCCGCGCCCAGCCATACCAGCTCCGGGCCACCCGGGACCTTCAGGGCCTCGGCCACTTCGGCCCGGCTCGTCAGATGCTCGGACAACACCTCGCCGGCGGGCACGAATCCGCCCAGGTAGACGATCCGGCGCACACCGGCGTCCCGAGCCGCCGCGGCCAGGTTGGCGGCCGCGGCCTTATCGGCGTCGCGGAAGCCGGGCTGCCCGATGGCATGCACCAGGTAATACACCACGTCAACGGGTCCGGCGTCGGCGAAGGCGGCTCGGGTCGAAGCGGGATCCGCGGCGTCGAGAGTCACCGGTATGACTTCTCCGTGCCATCCGAACCGCCTGAGGCGCTCGGGGTCTCGGGTGGCGGCCAGGACCTGGTGCCGGTCCGCCAGCAGCGCCGTGACCAGCCGCGATCCGACATAGCCCGTGGCGCCGGTGACCAGGATCCGCATACCTTCCAACCTAGCCCGGCAACGATGAACGCAAACCTGGCGGGCACGGCGCGCTGATCGCGTACGTAACGGCACGGTGGCTTTCGGCCCGGGATTTTGCACTGGCATTACGCTCGCAAGGTTGAACCCGCGCGGCGGCGGCACCGTAGACCCGGTAGTCGTCAATAGATGGTGGAGACATGTATTACCTGCTGGTCCTGGCGGTCGGCATCGAGCGCGTCGTCGAGCTGGTGCTGTCCAAGCGGAACGCGCAGTGGTCGTTTGCCCAGGGCGCCAAGGAATTTGGCCGACCGCATTATCCGGTGATGGTGCTCATCCACACCGGGCTGCTGGTGGGCTGCATTCTCGAGCCGTGGGCGTTGCACCGGCCGTTCATCGCCTGGCTGGGCTGGCCGATGCTGGCGGTGGTGGCGTTCAGCCAGGGCCTGCGCTGGTGGTGCATCGCCACGCTGGGGCGGCGGTGGAATACCCGGGTGATCGTGCTGCCGCAGGCCCCGCTGGTGCGCCAGGGTCCCTACCGGTGGCTGCACCATCCGAACTATGTTGCAGTGGTGGCTGAGGGGTTGGCGCTGCCGTTGGTGCACACGGCGTGGCTGACCGCGGCCATTTTCACCCTGGCGAACGCGGCGCTGCTGAGGGTGCGGCTGCAGGTCGAGAACTCCGCGCTGGGCTACACGTGACCGACTACGACACCGACCTGTTGATCGTCGGCGGCGGCCCGGGCGGCCTGGCCACGGCGTTACATGCACGCCGCCAAGGACTTTCGGTGATCGTCGCCGAGCCGCGCGAGGGCCCCATCGACAAGGCGTGCGGCGAGGGACTGATGCCCGGCGGGCTGGCCGAGCTGACGTCCCTCGGGGTCGACCCGGTCGGCATGCCCTTTCATGGCATCGCTTACGTCAGCGAACACCGCCGGGCGCAGGCGCGGTTTCGCCACGGACCGGGCCGGGGGGTGCGGCGCACGACGCTGCACGCGGCGCTGGCGGCGCGCGCCAAAGAGCAAGACGCCGAATGGATTCGGGCGCGGGTGACCACCGTGCAGCAGGACGCCCACGGGGTGACGGCCGCCGGTGTGCGCGCGAAATGGTTGGTGGCGGCCGACGGACTGCATTCTCAGGTCAGGCGGTCCGTCGGAATCACGGCGACGGCGGGGACACCGCGGCGCTACGGCGTCCGTTGGCATTACCGGGTGCCGGCGTGGTCGGAATTCGTCGAAGTGCACTGGTCGCGCTGGGGCGAGGCATACGTGACCCCGGTGGAACCGGACCTCGTTGGTGTGGCGATCCTGTCGCGGGGCCGACCCGACCTCGCCTGGTTCCCGCGGCTGGCCGGGCAGTTACGGGGCGCCGGCCGCGGCGAGGCGCGTGGGTGCGGGCCGTTGCGGCAGGTGGTCTCCCGCCGGGTCGCCGGACGGGTGCTCCTGGTCGGGGACGCGGCGGGGTACGAGGACGCGCTGACCGGCGAGGGCATCAGCCTTGCGGTCAAGCAAGCGGCAGCGGCGGTCGCGGCCATCGTCGACGAGACTCCGTTGTCGTATGAGCTTGCGTGGCAACGGATTACCCGAAGCTACCGGTTACTTACCCGCGGCCTGGTGTTGGCCAGCACCCCACCGCTTGCGCGCCGTGCCATCGTGCCGGCGTGCACGCTGCTGCCCGGCGCGTTCCAGCGCGGGGTGAACGTCCTCGCGACCTGATCCCGATGGTGGCGACCCGTTTCGCCCGGCTCGGCCGATAGTGGCGGCCCGCTGCGCCCGGCTTCGCCGCGCTTGCGACCGCCACGGCCGCCCTCGCGACCTGAGCTAGCGCGCCTTCCAGACCGGCTCGCGCTTCTCGGCGAAAGCGAGCGGCCCCTCCTTGGCGTCTTCGGAGCGCAGCAGGACGCCCATCTCATTCATGGTGCGCTGCCAACCCGCTTCCTCGTCGGTGACGACCCCGTCGTCGACGCCGTAGGCGATGCGCTTGCTGGCCTGCACCGACAGCGGCGCGTTGACGGTCACCCGGGCGGCCAGGGCCAACGCGGCTTCCAGCACCGTGCCCTCCTGGACCACCTGGTTGATCAGACCCCATTCGAAGGCGTCGGAGGCGGTGATCGGCTCGCCGGTCAGCAGCAGCTCCATTCCCACCTTGCGCGGCAGCTGCTGCACGATCCGGAACACGCCGCCCGCGGCGGCAATCAGCCCGCGTTTCACCTCCGGCAGGCCGAACTTGGCCCGCTCGTCTGCCACCACCAGGTCGCTGGCCAGGGCCAGCTCGGTGCCGCCACCCAGGGCGGTGCCGTTGACCGCCGCGATGGTGGGCTTGTCGATGAAGTGGTGCACGTAACCCGCGAAGCCCCACTCGCCGTGCTCGGGGTGATACAGGTTCTCCCGGCGCGAGATCGCCTTGAGATCGGCGCCGGCGCAAAACGACTTGTCGCCGGCGCCGGTGATCACCACGGCCCGCACCTCGGGGTCGTGTTGCGCCGCGTCGAGCGCGTCCCCGACGCCGATGCTGACGGCACCGTTGACCGCGTTGCGGGCCTCGGGCCGGTTGATGGTGATCACCATGACGTTGCCGCGTCGTTCGACCAGCACCGCCGGCTGGTCGGTGGCAGCGTCCGTCACAACAGCTCCACGATGGTGGCGTTGGCCTGGCCACCACCTTCGCACATCGTCTGCAGGCCGTAGCGAATTCCCTTGTCCCGCATGTGATACAGCAGCGTGGTCATCAGCCGCGCACCGGATCCGCCGAGCGGGTGGCCCAGCGCGATGGCGCCGCCATTCGGGTTGAGCTTCTTCTCGTCGGCGCCAATGTCTTTCAGCCACGCCAGCGGGACGGGGGCGAACGCCTCGTTCACCTCGTATGCCCCGATGTCGCCGATGGAGAGGCCAGACTTCTTCAGCGCCTTCTGGGTCGCCGGGATGGGCGCCGTCAGCATGATCACCGGGTCGGCGCCAGCCAGTACCGCGGTGTGCACCTTGGCGATCGGCGTGAGGCCGAGTTCCTTGGCCTTCTCGGCCGACATGAACAGCAGGGCGGCCGAACCGTCGGTGATCTGCGAGGAGTTGCCGGCGTGGATCACGCCGTCTTCCTTGAACGCCGGCTTCAGCGACGCCATCTTCTCCATCGGGGTGCCGCGGCGGATGCCCTCGTCCTTGAGGACGACGTTGCCATCCTGATCCTTGATGCCGACGATCTGGTCGTCGAACGCACCGGAATCCTGTGCGGCCGCGGCCTTTTCGTGTGATCCCAGCGAGAATTCGTCGAGCGCGGTGCGGTCGAAGCCCCACTGCTCGGCGATCATTTCGGCACCGAGGCCCTGGTTGGGCGTCTTGTGGTAGCGGTCCTTGAAGGCCTGCGGGTAGGGGTTGCCGCCACCGGCCAGCGACGAGCCCATCGGGGTCCGCGACATCGACTCGACACCGCCGGCGACGACGACGTCGTAGTGTCCGGCGACCACGCCCGCCGCGGCGAAGTGGATGGACTGCTGGCTCGACCCGCATTGGCGGTCGACGGTCACGCCCGGCACGGTCTCGGGCCAACCGGCGGCCAGCAGCGCGGTGCGGCCGATGTCGAGGGCCTGCTCACCGGCCTGCATGACGCAGCCCCAGATGACGTCGTCGACGATTCCCGGGTCGATACCGGCCTTCTCGACCAGCCCGTTGAGGACCTGCGCGGACAGGTCGGCCGGGTGCACCCCCGACAGGCCTCCGTTGCGCTTCCCGAGCGGTGAGCGGACGGCCTCGACGATGACGGCTTCAGCCATGGTTGTGTCTCCTTTGACGCTAGGACCTCAGGTATTGGTGAGTCTTTTCGTCGATTGTCAACCAACGCGTTGGGAGGGCGCGGGGCGGGGTGGGTTTGGCGGTCTTCCGGTGCCAGCTCTTCGGCGGTGCATATCGCGACGGTCACGTTCAGTTCATGTTTCCGGGGACGTCGGCGTCGTAGGGTGCCCCGATGTGAGCACCCCTTCACCCGGCCCCGGTTGGTGGCTGGCATCGGATGGCGAGTGGTATCCCCAGCAATGGGAAAGCACCTTCGTTGCGTACACGAACGAATCCCTGCAAGCGGTGCTGGAGGAGGCGAACCGACTAACGCAGGCCTACGGAGAACAGGGCTGGGAGATCGTCGGGTCGTCGGTACAACGCACCCAGGTTGCCCACGGCTTCAAGGACTATGACAAAGGCGGAGAGCACTATTTCGAGTGGAGCATCGTCTGCACCTTGAAACGGCCTGTCGCGCCCGCCTGACTCCCGCCGAGATTGCCGCCATGGTCGCGGTCGAGCGAAAACCACAGCCATGACGGCAATCTCGCCGAACGGTGGCCCTTCTCAGCCGGCGGGATAGCCGACCGATTTGATCTCCGTGTACTGGTCGAACCCGGCGACGCCGTTCTGGCGTCCCACCCCGCTGTACTTGTAGCCACCGAACGGGGTGTCGGCGCCATACGGCGCGCCGCCGTTAACGCCCATGAAGCCGGCCCGAATCCGGCGAGCCACCGCCAGCGAGCGCTCCAGCGAGCCCGACATCACGTTGCCCGCCAGCCCGTACTTGCTGTCGTTGGCGATCCGGATCGCGTCCTCCTCGTCGTCGAACGGGATGACCGCCAGCACCGGACCGAAGATCTCCTCCTGGGCGATAGTCATCGAGTTGTCGACGTCGGTGAAAAGCGTTGGCCGAACGAAGAATCCCTTGTCGAACCCGGTGGGCGCGTCGGGTCCGCCGACCAGCGCGGTGGCGCCCTCCTCGACGCCCTTCCGGATGTAGCCCATCACGCGGTTGCGCTGCACCTCCGAAATCACCGGCCCGCACAGCGTTCCGGGATCCTGCGGGTCACCACACGTGACGTTCTCGTAGATGCTCTTCAGGATCTCCACACCCTCGTCGTAGCGCGAGCGCGGCAACAGCATCCGGGTGGGATTCGCGCAGCCCTGCCCGGCGTGCATGCACGGCGCGATGCCGATTGCGCACGCCATACCGAAATCGGCGTCCTCCAAGACGATCGTGGCCGACTTACCGCCGAGCTCCAGGAAAAGCCGCTTCATGGTGGCCGCGCCCTTTTCCATGATCCGCTGCCCGACCGTGGTCGACCCGGTGAACGAGATCAGGTCCACCTTCGGCGACAGCGTGAGCTCCTCGCCCACAAAGTGGTCCGACGCGGTGACGACGTTCACGACGCCCGCAGGGATGTCGGTCTTCTCGGCGATCAGCCGGCCCAGCCGGGTGGCGTTGAACGGGGTGTTCGGCGCGGGCTTGAGCACCACGGTGTTGCCGGTGCCGAGCGCCTGGCCGAGCTTGTTGAGGGTGACCTCGAAGGGGAAGTTCCACGGCACGATGGCGCCGACCACGCCCACCGGTTCGCGCCAGACCTTGCGGGTGGTCAGCGTGCCGGTCAGGCTGATCACCTTGTCACCCAGGTCGGTCTCCCAGGCGTACTCGTCGATCAGCCTGGCTGGGTACTTCAAGCCGTCTTCCAGTGGGGCGTCCAGCTGCGGGCCGAACGTGATTGCCCGGGGCGAGCCCACCTCCAGGATGAGCTCCTCGCGCAGCTCTTCCTTTTCCGATTCGATCGCCTCGTGCAGCTGCAATAGGCAGCGCTTCCGCAGCTCCCGGTTGGTCGACCAGTCGCTCTCGTCGAAGGCGCGCCGGGCGGCGTCGATGGCCCGGAGCATGTCCTCCTTGGATGCGTCGGCGACCTCCCCGAGCGGCTCCTCGGTCGCCGGGTTGATGTTCGTGAAGGTGCCGGCCTGCCCGTCGACGAGCTTGCCGTCGATCATCATCTTCGGCTCGAAACGAACCTTTACAGCCTCAGTCATATCTGTCACTCTCTTTTGAATCGCGGAGGGGCTATGGAGAGCCTTACCGGAAACTAGCCGATTGGCAAGGCGCAACCTTTTCGGGGCTGGTTATTGAGGGTCGAACAGCACCGGTACCGACGTCGGCGAGCGGAAAACCTGCCCGCGGATATGCGGGTCGTCCGCGTCGGGATCAAGCCGCAGGTTCGGTAGCCGGTCGAGCAAAAGATTGATGGCGGTGCGCATTTCCAGCCGGGCCAGGTGCATGCCGAGGCAGACGTGCACGCCGTGCCCCCAGCCCAGGTGCGCCCTGGCTTGCCGGAAGATGTCGAACGTGTCCGGATCGGGGTAGCGGTCTTCCTGCCGGTTGGCGGATCCCAGCATCGGCATCACCGTCGAGCCTGCGGGTATCGGAACCCCGCCGAGTTCGGTGTCTCGGGTGGCCACCCGGGTGATGGTCAGCAGGGGCGGTTCCCACCGCACGCCCTCCTCGATGGCTTGCGGCAGCAGCGACCGGTCCGCGCGGATGGCAGCGAGCTGCGCGGGATCGGACAGCAGCGCGAGCAGCAGGTTGCCCAGGGACCGGTAGGTCGTTTCCACCCCGGCGGGCAACAGCAGGCGGAGGAACGAGTAGATCTCCTCGTCTGCGAGCTTCTCCCCGTCGATCTCCGCCTCGGCCAGCGCGCTGATCAGATCGTCCTTGGGCTCGGCGCGGCGGGATGCGAGGATCGGCGCGAAGTAGTCGCACAGCGCGGCCGACGCGGCAAGACCGCGTTCGGGATTCAGGATCCAGCTCAACAACGAGATGGACCACCGCTGGAACTGGGGATAGTCCTCCTCCGGCAGGCCCAGCAGGCCCGCGATGATCTGACTCGGATAGTCGAAGGTGAATTCCTTGACCAGATCGGCCTTGCCGTTCGCGGCGAACTTGTCGATCAGGCTATTGCCCACCCGCCCGACCAGCTCGTCTTGCCAGCGGGCCAATGCCTTCTGCGAAAACGCCTTTGACACCAGTGACCGCAACCGTCCGTGCACCGGTTCATCCATGCCCAGCATCACCCGCTCTCCCAACACGGGGCCGAACGCGGCGATGACGGCCGCCGACGAGAAGGTCTCGTTGTCGCGCAGCATCTGCTGGGCATCCTCGTGGCGGTAGACGATGAAGACCGGCTTGGATTCCTCGTGCGGCATCCCGGAGACATCCAACCGTTGAATGGGCTCCTCGCGGCGCAGCCGCGCCAGTTCGGTGTACGGGTCGCGCACATCGCCGGAGACCGCATCGTCGAAGGCGCCGAAGTCCTCCAGGTCGTCGAAAAGCTGTTCCATAATTCCCCTCAGCCCCCTTGCCTTCCCTTGCGTTTCGCCGCCAGCGCGGCCAAGCGCTGCAGTAGCGGCTGCGGCAGGACACGTGCCGCGAACACCATCGCCTTCTGACCGCCGGTCAACGGCCACGCCCCGTCCCGCATCGACCCCTGTCTCGGTATGCCCAGCACGATCCGTGACATGTGGTGCATGCCCGAGGCCGGCAGGATCCTGTTGGCGACCAGCAGCATTGCGGCATCGGGGCCGATACCGCGGCGGCGGAACGGCTCCCGGTCATTGAGCGCCTTGAGCAGGCCGTCGGTGAACCGCTCGGGTGGCCGGGCCAATTTCATCGCAGCCCTGCCCCGGCTGTCCATGGTGTTGTGCAGCCGGGCGTACGGGCCGCCGAAGTCGCGATTGTCGATCGTCCCCGCGTCGGTGATGATCTCGGTGTCGTACATGCCGGCCACCAGGACGGTGACACCCAGGCCGAAGGGCGCGATCTCGCACCCCATCGACTCACCCCACCGCTCCAGCGCCCCCTTGGCCACCGAGTACGGCGCGGTGCCCGGCTGACCGCGCACCCCGGCCGCACTGGATACCAGAACAATGCGACCCTCGCCCGCCGCCCGCATCGACGGCAGCAGAGCCTGGGTGAGCGCGACGGGGCCCAAGACACTGGTGGCAAACATGTTCTGCCACAGCGCCATATCGGTCTCTTCCACCATGCCGGCGGCGGAGATCCCGGCGTTGTGCACGATCGCGTAGGGCGCGCCGACGGCTTCCTCGATGGCCTTGGCCGCCGCGGAGACCGACGCGGGATCCAGCAGGTCGAGCTGCACGCCGATCAGCCGGTCGTCGTCCTGGGCGGCCCCCTCGGCGTCCTGAACAGCGTCCCGCAGCAGCGGCAGCGCGCGATCGGGCGTCCGCATCGCCGCGACCACGCGCCAGCCTTCGCGGTGCAGGCGCACGGCCGAGGCGAATCCCAGTCCGCGGGACGCACCGGTGATGACGACGGTGCGCGGCTCAGCCATGCGCGCTCGGGGTTGCGCAGGCACCTTCACCCGGCGGCGGCGGATCGACATGGGGCCGCCCATGAGGTTCCCCGCTTGCCCAGGTCGACCAGATGCCGACCGAGTAGGGACCCTGCGCGCCGGCTTTCTCGTAATAACCTTGCGGGTCATATACTTTCGCCTCTGGGTAAGGCCACGGGCACGCGACGGAGGTCGCCGCATGGCTGACCTTGATGGCCCAGAACCACGCCCCGTAGGCGAAGTAGGACACGTTGATGATGGCGAACATCACCAGGAACGTGCCGAGCACCGGGCGCGTCGGGAAGATCCTTGCCTTCGCGGCCAGCTTCTCGGCCACCGATTTGCCGGTGTCGTCGCGGTAACAAAGTATCGCCGCGGGGACCATCACGAAGGTCACCGAGAACGATTCCCAGATCAGCGGGAACTGGAACGTCGTGCCGGTGAACACCGAGCCCCACGGAATCACCTGGGAGTAGATGTACATGCCCATGTGGACGAGCTGGATCTCCAGCCAGGCATCGAAGACGAAGCCGATCGCACAGGTGAGCAGTCCCAGGCTGACCAGCGGGTGCCGCGACACGAACGCCGTCGGGCCGTACTTGGCCTGCAACTTGCGCAGAATCCAGATCGCCGGAAAGTAGGGTCCGAAATAGAAAGTGACGTAACCGAATACGACGAACGGCTCGACGGTCGGCGACAGCGACACCAGCGGCCAGGACTCCGGCCAGTGGATGAGGTCGGGGTTGTACACCGCGAACGGGGACCAGTTCATGATCGGGTCCTGCCACACGATCAGCGTGGTGCACAGGAACATCAGCATCACCGGGCTGCCCGGGTTGCGGCGCCAGCCCCTGATGAACACCACCAACAGGACGAGCAGCATGATGAGGGTCGAGATGTGCAGGAAGGTGATGTAGTCCAGGCCGAAGATGAATTTCACCGGGCGGGGACGGCCTTGCACATTCGGGTTGGCGACACGGGGATCGAGGGCCACGCGGCAGTTCGCGATGAAGAAGATCGCGAAGGCGGCGAGGGCGGCGCCGGCGATCCAACCGCCCCAGCCGCGCTTTTCCGAGCGCTGTGAAGACGCCGGTTTCTGTTGTGCGGCAGGCGGTACCGATTGATCGGTGCTCATGACAGCCTTACTCTCCGAAGCGATCGACGAGATGCGAGTTGGTGCCGTCGGAATCCAGAGTTCGGGCCACCAGGTACCCCGCGCCCATCCACGCGCGGCGGGTCCATTTTCCGAAGGAGACACGGGTGCCGGGGGCGCCCGACGCGGCGGGCATCATCTTCACCCGCTCCAACGCCTCCTTGACGCCGCGCGGACTCAGCGGGTGCGCATCGGCGAACGCGCGGACCAGAGTCGCCGCGACGTCGTGGTTGACCACCGACACGCAATATTCGGGACGGCTCCCCTCATACTTCTGCGCATACCGGTCGAGGAACTCCTGGCCGAGCCGATTCTCCTCGTCGTACTGGTCGACCCCGACCCACCCCATGAACGCGTTCCACATGATGGGATTCACCCAGGCGTTCTGGAAAGCCGTGGTGGTGAAACGCGGCGGGTCCCAGTTGACGGCTTCCAGCGCGGGGTTGATGAACACGATGCCGAAGCCGAAGCCCAGATGCACGATCGCCTCGGACTTGGCTTCGTGCAGCGTGCGGACGGCGTCGTTGATGTCTTGCGCGGTTTGGGCGATCGCCGCTTCCGCGACAATGCGAATCCCGTTGCGGCGGCATGCGCTTCGCAGGTTCTTCAGGTAGCTTTCGCCGATCAGGTTCTGCTCCACGAGAACTCCGATCTCGGAGAGTCCTCGTTTGGCGACGAGGTCGGCGATGAAGATCGGCTCGTCGGTCATCGAGCCCTGCGGGAAGGCGAAGGTCCATTCGCCCAGCCAGTCGTCGGTGCCGGTGACGCTGATCGCCGGTACCTTGAACCGCTCCTCGATGGCCTCGCGGGTCGGCACGCAGTTGTCGGTGATGTGCGGCCCGAACACCACCAGGCAGCCCTCGTCGACAAGCTCGCCGAAAGCGTCGATCACCGCCTTGACCGAACCTTTAGGTAAACCCTCGACCTCGCGGTAGATCATCTGCACGGGGCGATCGATCAGGCCCTGTTCGACGGCTTCTTCGAAGACGAGGTCGAAGCACCGCGTGAAACTCGCCATCAGTTCTTCCGGGAACCCCGGCGGCAGCCTGAAGTCCATCAGGTAGCCGACCTTGATCGGTTCAGCGCTGCTTTCGTAAGACATCCAGCCTCCCGGTGACTAGCTCACTGCCGCAATTCATTTCGCCGCCCCGCCCAGATAGATCTCGATCATCTCGCCCAGGGCCCTGCCCACCGCCACGTCGTCGGTGAGCGGTCCCGCGATCGCGGCGCGAGCCGCCTCGCGCATCGTCAGCCCTTCCGCGACAAGCCGGCCCGCCGCGATCAGCACCCGGGTCGACGCCACCTCGCGCAGTCCGCCGGTTTCCAGCCGCCGGATGGCCTGTCCGAACCGCACCAGCTCGGCGGCGGTGGCAGCGTCCACGCCTGCCTCGTGCGCAACGATGCCCTCTTCGACATCGGCTGCGGGGAAATCGAATTCGATCGCTACCATCCGCTGCCGGGTGGAATCCTTGAGGTCCTTCAGCACGCTTTGGTAGCCGGGGTTGTAGGACACCACAAGGCCGAATCCAGCCGCCGCGTCCAGCGTGACCCCGAGCCGCTCGATCGGCAGCTGCCGCCGGTGGTCGGCGAGCGGATGGAGCACCACGGTGGTGTCCTGCCGCGCTTCCACCACCTCGTCGAGATAGCAGATTGCGCCCTCGCGCACCGCCCGGGTCAGCGGGCCGTCCACCCACACCGTCTCGTCGCCCTGCAGCAGATACCGGCCGACGAGATCCGCGGTGGTGAGGTCGTCATGGCAGGCGACGGTGATCAGCGGCCGCCCGAGGTCGTGGGCCATCGCCTCGACGAATCGGGTTTTGCCGCAACCCGTCGGGCCCTTCAGGACGACGGCCAGCCCCTGGCGGTGCGCCGCCTTGAAAATGGCTTCCTCACCGCCGATCGCCTTGTAGTAGGGCCGCGCCCCCTCGGCCTCGGGGATCGCGCCGTTGCGGTACGCAACCCCGGACTCGTTGGCCATGGCTTCCCTTCTGCTACCGACGGTGAAGTGAGCCTAGCGCGGAACAGATGTTTGTTTCAAGTTCTCTGAAGAGCACGTTTAAGTTCGACAATGCAATTCGGTGGCGCGTCATGACACCCTGCGGCGGACCTCGGCCGAACGCAGCGCGGACCGGAACAGCGGCCCGATCACGCCGGCGAGTTGGTCCGGACGCGCGATGGTGGCATGCGCGGCGCTACCGAAGACCCGGCGCAGTGACGCCACGTCGGTGCCCGCGCCAACGGTCAGGCAGACGCAGCCGGTGCCGCGATGGCGGGCCTCGCTCAAGGCGCGGCGCGCGTCGGCGGCGCCGTAGGCCCGCTCGTACCCGTGGTCGTAGGCGAGCCCGTCGGAAAGCACCACCAACAGCCGCCGCGACGTGCCACCGCGCGCCTCCAGCACCGCCGACCCGTGCCGGATGGCCGCGCCGAGGCGTGAGTACGCGCCGGGTTCAAGGCTGTTTAGCCGTTTCATGACTCGCGTGTCGAGGTGGTCGTCGAACCGCTTGACCGGCACCACGCTCACCGCGCGGCGACCCTGCGAGTAATAGGCGTAGAGCGCAACCCGGTCGCCCAGGTCGTGGAGCGCGACGGTGAGATTGGCGGCCACCGCGCGCTGCTGCTGATGCACCGTCCGCCCCACCGTGCCGGGCTCCGCCGCCGATCCGGACACGTCGAGCAGGAGCAGCACCGACAGATCCCGCCTGCGGCGGAGGCTGTCCAGGTACACCGCCTCGTCGGGCACCGACCCCGCCAGCACCTCGACCCGGGCCTCGACCGCCGCGTCGATGTCGATGTCGTCGCCCTGCGACTGCCGATGGCGGCGGTGCAGGCCCATCCCGAGCCGGGACAGTGGGCGGCGCACGCTGATGGCGGCCTCGATCGCGTGCGTCGCCGATCGTTTGATCTCCGCCTCGACCTCGCGCACCGTGCACCACGCCCGCCGGTACTTCCCCCGCGAGACGTCCCATTCCGGATACGTGAAGCCGTCCGTGGGCTTCGGCTGGTCTTCGCCGCGCTCGCTCGACGTGGCGGCCAGCGACGTCACCGCATGCAACCCGCGCCTGGCCGAGTCGGTCCGATGTGTCGGGGTGTCCGCGCCGGGCGGTCCGCCGCCGCCACCGGTCTTGCGCGCCGAGGACAGCATCTTCTTCAGCCACTTGCCGATGAAACCGCCGCCACCCACCGGGCTGGTGAACATGTCCGGATCGTCGGAGTCGTCGGTCTCGCCGTCGCCGAGTTCTTCCAGAGCCATCGGACCTCGGTTCGTGGGCACGTGTCCGGGTTTTTCGCCTTCCCGTTGTTCGGCCGCCCGGTCGGAAGCGGCCAATACCTTCGCCGCCCGGATGACGCCGAATTCCCTTGGCGGATCGTCGATCACAGTCCGTCGCTCGGCGATCCGCAGCGAAGCGGCGGGCGAATCGCTGCGACGCGCGATGTCGCGATCGCCCCGCGCTGCCAGGATGCCCGGCAGCAGGTGGCCATTCGCGACCAGTGCGCGGTGTCCCTCCACCGCCAGGTAGCGCCTGGCCAGCCGAGGGTGGCGGAGCAGCGGGCGCACCACGTCCGGGTCCAGGCTGCCGGCAGCGATCAAGGAGGCTTGCACGGCGACGGCTTCGAGCCCCCCGCGAGCGCTCGCCCCGGCGTCGACGTGAATCGTCTGGCCGTCGGTCCAGGAAAGTTCACCCGGCGGCAGCTCGGCCACCGCGACGGCTCGGCCAGCCAGCGCGGAGGCGAGCATGCCGAGGCCCGGCAGCCGGTCACCACGAACGTCGGTGGACACGCGCAATCTCCGAACAGGTTGGACTTCGTTGACCAAATATCTGTTCCACCGTAAAGTCCGGTGCCACCGCAGTCAATCGGGACGACGACGCATTCGGGCAAGGAGCACATGGTGATTGACTTCACCGGCCAGGTCGCCGTGGTCACCGGCGCCGGCCGCGGGCTGGGGCGGCTATACGCGTTGGACCTCGCGCGCCGGGGCGCCGGTGTGGTGGTCAACGACGTCGGCGGCTCGATGCGCGGCGAGGGCAGGGACTCCGGCGTCGCCGACGACGTGGTCGACGAGATCAGGAAGGACGGCGGCACCGCCATCGCCTCCTACGATTCGGTCGACAGCCCGGCCGGCGGCCGGGCGATCATCGACGCGGCCATGGGGTCGTTCGGGCGGCTGGACGCGGTGATCAGCAACGCCGGCATCTTCGGCAGTGTGCCGTTCGAGGACCTCTCGCCTGACGACTGGGCTCGAATGCTGCGCGTGCATCTCGACGGCGGCTTTTACCTGTCGCAACCCGCGTACCGCGTGATGAAGAACAACGGGGGCGGGCGGTTCGTGTTCATCTCGTCGTCCGCCGGGATCTTCGGTCAGCCGATGGAGGCCCACTACGCCGCGGCGAAGGCCGGCCTGGTCGGGTTGACGAACGTGATCGCGATCGAGGGCCAGGCGCACGGCATCGTCGCCAATTCCGTTATGCCGACCGGCTTCTCGCGGATGGTCACCGAGACCGTCGGCGACGAGAAGTTCCTCGCCGAATCCGGCTTCATGCAGGCCATCAGGCCCGAGCTCGTGGTTCCGCTGGTGACCTTCCTCGCCAGCAGCGCCTGCACGTTCACCCACCGAAACTATTCGGCGGCCGCCGGCCGCTACGCGCGGGTGTTCGTCGGCCTGAGCGAAGGGTGGCTCGCGGACGCCGGCAGCCAACCGACGGCCGAAGACATCCAGACACATCTCGAGGAAATCTCGTCGACGGAAAGGTTCATCGTGCCCACGTCGATCGTGGACGAGGTGCTGGAAGTCTGTGAGCGACGCGGCGTCAGCGCGATGCCGGGCAACGCCGAGGTCGCCTTCCCCGAACATTGACCAAAGATCTGCCCAACCGTAAAGTCCGGCTTGGTCGCAGTTGAAGGGTTTAAGACAAGCAAACGTGGACTTCTCATACCCGGCGGAAGTCGAACAGTTCCGCATCGAGCTGCGCGACTGGCTGTCGCAGAACCTGACCGATGAGCTGGTGGCCGCTCGTCGACCCGCCGGACGCGATGACGCCGCCATCGAGATGTTGCGCGCGTGGAGCGCGACGATGGCCGACGCGGGCTGGGCCGCGGTGTCTTGGCCCCGCGAATACGGCGGCCGCGGCGCAACGGTTCTCGAGCAACTGGTCTACACCGAGGAGACCACGCGCGCTCGAGCCCCGATGCCGCTCAACGTCATCGGGCTGAACAACATCGCGCCCGCGATCATGCAGTACGGCACCGAAGAGCAGAAGCTCACAATGCTCCCCCGCATGATGCGCGCCGACGACATCTGGTGCCAAGGGATGTCGGAACCCGAAGCGGGGTCCGATCTCGCGGCACTGCGCACCCGCGCGGTGCGTGACGGTGACGACTTCGTCGTCAACGGCCAAAAGATCTGGACCTCGCTGGGACATCGGGCGGACTGGTGCCAGCTGTACGTGCGCACCGATCCCGAGGCGCCTAAGCACAAGGGCATTTCCTGTCTGATTGTCGACATGACGCTGCCGGGCATCGACGTCCGCCCGCTGGTGACTCTCAACGGCGAGACCGATTTCGCCGAGGTCTTCTTCCACGATGTGCGGGTCCCGGCGGACGCGCTCCTCGGACCGCTGAACGCGGGCTGGCAGGTGGCCACGACGACGCTCAGCCACGAGCGCGCCGGGGCCGCACGGCTGTACGCCGAGATGCAGGTGCGGCTGGAAGAACTGGTCGACGACATCGCCGCGCACACCGCAGCTCTCCAAGACCCGGTGACGCTGCGGCGCCTCGGCGAAATCGCGCTCCGCATCAAGTATCTCGAAGTCTTGTGTCAGCGGTCGATCTCGGCGACGCTGCACGGCGGCTCTGAAACTACGGCGTTCGCCTCGGCAAGCCTCGCCAAGACCGTGTGGGGAGAGATCGGGCAGGACATGGCCGCCCTGGCGTTTGACGTGCTGGGCACCCACGGTGCCGGTGCGCCGTGGGCAAACTACCGTCTGACGTCGCGCTCGTTGACCATCGCGGGCGGCACGACCCAGATCAACAAGAACATCACCGCGCAGCGGGTACTCGGGTTGCCGCGCAAATGAACCTCGAATTCACCGACGAGCAGGTCGCACTGCGCGACACCACCCGGCGCTTTCTGGCCGAAAAGGCCCCTATCTCGGGGCACGTGCGCCCGCTGCTCGACGATCCGATTGGCACCAATGAGGCGGTGTGGCTCGGCCTTGCCGATCTCGGGACCACCGGCCTGCTGGTGCCGGAGGATTACGGCGGCGCCGGGATGACGATGGTCGAGGCCGGCATCGTGGCCGAAGAGCTGGGCGCCGCCCTGCATCCGGGGCCGTGGCTCTCGACCGCGGTCGCCGCCGCGCGGACGCTGACGCGGTCCGGCGCGACCGACAATGCGGCCGGGCTGTTGAGCGGGATCGCCGATGGGACCACGGTCGCCACTGTCTGCTTCCCGGATGCCGAGGTTGCCGCGAGCCCACGGGGCCCCGACGTCGAGTTGCGGGGGGAGATCGCGTGCGTGCCCGACGCCGCCGCCGCGGACGTGTTGTTGGCCCTCGCCGAGGATGAAGGCGGTCCAGGGCTTTTCGTGGTCCGGGCCGACGCGCCGGGCGTGTCGATCGCGCCCGAGCGCGGTATCGACCAGACCCGCAAGCAGTTCCGTGTCACGTTCGAGGCGGCGCCCGCACACCGACTGACCGCGGCGTCTCCCGATGACATTGCGGCGGTGCTCGACGACATGCTGATCGCTACTGCCGCGGACGCTCTCGGCGCCGCACGCGCGGTCATGCATATCGCCGTCGAATATGCCAAAACCCGAACGCAATTCGGTCAGCCGATCGGCTCGTTCCAGGCGGTCCAGCATCTGTGCGTCGACATGTTCGAGACCGTCGAGTTGGCCCGGAGCGGGGTGATCCACGCCCTGTGGGCCGCCGACAACGCCGACCCCGACGAGCGGCATCTTGCCGCGCTGCGCGCAAAGGCGTTCGCCGGGCGGCTGGCCACCGTGGGTGATACGGCCATCCAGGTGTTCGGCGGGATCGGCTACACCTGGGAACACGACGCGCACCTGTACCTCAAGCGACTGCTGAGCTGGAGCGCGTGCCTCGGCAATCCCGACCACTACCTCACCGAACTCGGTGCGCGCCTTGCGAAGAGAGACCGGCCGTGATGGACATCGAGTACCTGCTCACCGCCACCCGCTCGGCGCGCAAGACGCTCGACCTGGACGCCCCGGTCGACATGGTGGACATCCGGGAGTGCCTGCGCATCGGTTTGCAGGCGGCCAACGGCTCCAATCAGCAGTCCTGGCGCTGGCTGGCGGTCACCGACCCGGCATTGCGCACCCAGATCGCCGAGCTGTACCGCGAGGCCTACCTGCTGCGCGTCGGTGGCCGGATGATCGCCGACCTGGTGCCGGCCGAAACGCCGGAAGGCCGGATCATGTCGTCGACGGAGTGGCTGGTCGAGAACATGCCGAGGGTGCCGATGTTGGTGATTCCTTGCTATCAGCCATACCTGCCGCGCATCGAGGGCGACGAATCGTTCCATCAGGCGACCCTGTACGGGTCGATCTTCCCCGCGGTGTGGAATCTTCAATTGGCGCTGCACACCCGGGGATATGGGACCTGCATCACCACGCTGCATTTGCATCGCGAGGAGGAGGTGCGCCGGCTGCTCGGGATTCCCGAAACCTATGTCCAGGGCTGTCTACTCCCGGTGGGCCGGCTTCGCGCCGGTCACACGTTCCGGCCCGCCCGGCGACGGCCGCTCGACGAGGTGATAGCACGCGACCGCTGGGACGGGCCCGCGCTCTAGAATGGGATCCGTCACCGCTGCTACGCAGCGCATTCGTCGGTCCCGGTCTGATAGCCTTTAACAAACATTTGGTTCGGCGAGAGGGACGAATGCGAATGTATGCCAGTCCGCAGCCGTCCGGACGCGCGCACCGCTGATCATGCCGCGAGCGGAGTCATTGCGCGCCGGCGCCCCAGCCGATTTGGGCACGCGCCGGACTGAGATCCTGACCACCGCAGCCTCGTTGATCGCGCAGTCCGGATTGCGGACCTCGTTACAGGAGATCGCCGACGCGGCAGGCATTCTTCCCGGCAGCCTCTATCACCATTTCGAGTCCAAAGAGGCGATCCTCATCGAGTTGATCCACCGCTATCAGGAGGATCTGGACCGCATCGGGCAAGCCGCGCAAGCGAAGTTGGACAAACCCGACCCCCGCCCGGTTCCCGAGCAGATCGTCGAGCTGGGCTCGGCCATCGCCGACTGCGCTGTGCGGCACCGGGCGGCGCTGCAGATGTCGTTCTACGAGGGGCCGAGCACGGATCCGGAGCTGATGAAGCTGACGCAGCAGCGGCCCGTGGCGATTCAGGAGGCGATGCTGCAAGCCCTGCGGGCGGGCAGGTGGAGCGGCTACATCAAACCCGACATCGATCTGCCCACGTTGGCGGACCGGATCTGCCAGACCATGCTGCAGGTTGGCCTCGACGTCATGCGCCATAAGTCCCCCGCCGACCAGGTGGCCGCGCTGCTGTGCCGAATCATGTTGCAGGGATTGGCAACCCGGCCGCCCACCGACCCGGAGCTGGACGGGTCCAACGCCTTCGCCGCCGCCAGAGACGTCATCGAGACCTGGTCGGACGACAGCGACGCCGATCCCAGCGACAAAGCGGCACACGTTCGTGCGGTGGCGCGAACCGAATTCGGCCGTAAAGGCTACGAGGCCACCACCATCAGGGACATCGCATCCGCGGCCGGTCTTGGCACCGGAACCGTCTACCGGGTGATCGGGTCGAAGGACGAGCTACTCGCATCGATCATGGAATCGTTCGGCCGGAAGGTCGAGGCGGGCTGGGTGAACGTCCTGCGCTCGGATGCCACGCCCATCGAGAAGCTGGACGCACTGAGCTGGGTCAACGTCAATGCGCTCGATCGGTTTTCCGACGAGTTCCGGATTCAGCTCGCCTGGATGCGTCAATCACCGCCGGACACCCCCAACCCGGGGTGGTTGTACGCGACCCGGCTCCGGCAGATGAAAACGCTCCTTTCCGAGGGAATCCGATCGGGCGAGATCAGTGTGGACGGCGCGTCCACCGCGATGCTTGCGCGCTGCGTCATCGGCTTGCAGTGGATACCGGAGAACATCCTTGCCGAGGTCGGCAAGCGCGCGGCGTTGGTGCACGTGCGGGACACGGTTTTGCGTGGTGTCGCGGTTCGCGCCGGGTAGGTGTTGAACCAAAAAACTGTTACCCATACAGTTGGGCAATTAGAATCGCGTTGGCGGTGAATGAGAAGGGGATTTCCATGACTGTTGTCGATCGGTTGCGTTACGACGGCAAGCGGGCTCTCGTCGTTGGCGGCGCCACCGGCATGGGTGCGGCGGCGGCCAAGTCGGCCGCCGAGCTGGGCGCCGAAGTGATCGTGATGGATTACGCGCCGGTCAACTACGACGTCGCCAAGTCCATCCAGGTGGACCTGCGCGATCCCGCGTCGATCGACGCCGCGGTCGAGCAATTGGACGGTCCGGTCCACGCCGTGTTCTCGGCCGCCGGCATCGCCGACGGCACCACCGACCTGATGGCGATCAACTTCATCGGCCACCGCCATCTCATCGACCGGCTGCTCGAGAAGAACCTGCTTCCGCCGGGCTCGGCGATCTGCTTCATCTCCTCGGTCGCCGGCATGGGCTGGGAAAACGACCTGGAGCTGCTGACGGAGTTCCTCGCCACGCCGGACTTCGCCTCGGCGCAAGAGTGGGTCAAGGCGCACGAATCGGAAGGCATCATCCACTACGGCTTTTCCAAGAAGGTCGTCAACGCGTACGTGGCGACCCAGGGCTATCCGCTGCTGAAGAAGGGCATCCGGATCAACGCGATCTGCCCGGGTCCCACCGACACCCCGCTCGCCCAGGCCAACGCCGACCTCTGGCTCACCTTCGCGCAGGACTATCGCGAAGAGACCGGTTCCAAGGTGCACACGCCGGAGCAGATGGGCGACGTGATGGCGTTCTTGAACAGCGCCGCCGCCTTCGGCATCAGCGGAATCACGTTGCTGGTGGACTACGGCCACACCATGGCCTCGCTGACCAACGCCTACCCGCCGGGCAAGCCGATCATCGACATCATCATGGGGCGGGTGAAGCTCTAGCGGGTCGCCACCGCCCGGCTGGCCGGGCGCCGAGCCGCGAGCGCCCCGCCGGCCGGGCACTCGGCTCGGAAGCTACCGTCGGGTGCATGGCACGGATCATCGTCATCGGCGGCCACGGCAAGGTCGCGCTGCAACTTGCCCGCATCCTGACCGAACGCGGCGACGAGGTGAGTTCGGTGTTCCGCAACCCCGACCACTCCGATGACGTCGCGGCCACCGGGGCCAAGCCGGTGGTGGCCGATATCGAACAGCTCGACACCGACGCGCTGGCCGGGTTGGTGGCCGCGCACGACGCAGTCGTCTTCTCCGCGGGAGCCGGCGGCGGCAACCCGGCGCGCACCTACGCCGTCGACCGCGACGCCGCCATCCGCGTGATCGATGCCGCCGCGCGGGCGGGTGTCACGCGATTCGTGATGGTCTCCTACTTCGGTGCGGGGCCGGATCACGGTGTATCGCAGGATGATTCGTTCTTCGCCTACGCGGAGGCCAAAGCGGCCGCCGATGCCCATCTGCGGGCCAGCGATCTTGGCTGGACCGTGCTGGGACCGGGCCGGCTCACCCTCGAGCCTGCCACCGGCCACATCGCGCTCGGGCAGGGCAAAGGGGAAGTGTCCCGCGCCGACGTCGCGCTCGTCGTGGCCGCGGCGCTGGCGGACGACTCGACCGTCGGACGAACGATCGACTTCAACAATGGCGAGACTCCCATCGCCGACGCGCTGGCAAGCTAGCCCGAAAGACCGGAGTAAGCTCCGCTACGCAGCTGGTCTGCCGTCGCCGCACCACGCGACGCCGGCATCGAGCGAGGCAGGTTAGTAGCGCTTCGCGAGAGGGAACCCGGTGAGAGCCCGGGACTGTCCCGCAGCGGTATGCAGGAACGACCGCCGTCACACAAGCACTGGTCGCAAGGCTGGGAAGCGGACGGCCATTAGGAGCACCACCGGAGTGCGTGCCTGCGAGTCCGAAGACCTGCCAGCCGTGCCGGGCGCGCCGCGTCCGGCGGCTCATCGCCTCGTGGAATGGGCGTTTGGCTGAGCGCGTTGCGATTGTCCGCAAAGGTGCACACCGCAACGGATCGGCTACGCGTCCTCTGGCGGTGACCACCCCGCTGATTGATAGGACCAGACCGTGACCGCTCAACCATTCACCGCCACCGTCACCGGCTCCCCCCGTATCGGGCCGAAACGCGAACTCAAGCGCGCCACCGAGGGCTACTGGGCCGGACGCACCAGCCGATCGGAGCTGGAATCCGTTGCCGCCACGCTGCGCCGCGACATGTGGACGGGCCTCGCCGCCGCCGGCCTGGACTCGGTACCCGTGAACACGTTCTCCTATTACGACCAGATGCTGGACACCGCGGTGCTGCTGGGCGCCTTGCCCGCGCGTGCCGCGCAGGTCGCCGACGATCTGGACCGCTACTTCGCCGCCGCGCGCGGCAACTCCGACGTCGCGCCGCTGGAGATGACCAAGTGGTTCGACACCAACTACCACTACCTGGTTCCCGAGATCGAGCCCGCAGCCACGTTCTCGCTCAACCCCGACAAGGTACTCTCCGAGCTCAAAGAGGCGCTCGGACAAGGGATTCCCGCCCGTCCCGTCGTCATCGGACCGATCACCTTCCTGCTGCTGAGCAAGGCGGTCAACGGCGGTGGTGCGCCGATCGAGCGGCTCCAGGAGCTGGTACCGATCTACTCGGAGTTGTTGTCCCTGCTCGCCGATAGCGGCGCGCAGTGGGTGCAGTTCGACGAGCCGGCGCTGGTGACCGACATCTCCCCCGACGCCCCGGCGCTGGCCGAGGCCGTCTACAACGCGCTGGGCAAGGTCAGCAACCGGCCGGCCATCTACGTCGCCACCTACTTCGGTGACCCCGGCGCCTCCCTGGCCGGGCTGGCCCGCACCCCGGTCGAGGCGATCGGCGTCGACCTGGTGTACGGCGCCGACACCGCGCTGGCGGGCATCCCGGAGTTGTCCGGCAAGACCCTGGTGGCCGGCGTCGTCGACGGGCGCAACATCTGGCGCACCGACCTGGAGTCGGCGCTCGGCAAGTTGGCCGCGCTGCGGGGTTCCGCTGCGTCAGTGGCGGTCTCGACCTCCTGCTCCACGATGCACGTGCCGTACTCGCTGGCGCCGGAAACCGATCTGGACGACGCGCTGCGCAGCTGGCTGGCGTTCGGCCAGGAGAAGGTCGCCGAGGTGGTGACGCTCGCGCGCGCACTGCGCGACGGACGCGATGCCGTCGCCGACGCGATCGCGGCGTCCAATGCCGCGGTGGCCTCCCGCAGGAACGATCCGCGGCTGCACAACGACCGGCTACGCGAACGCATCGACTCGATCGTCGCGTCGGGCACCCATCGCGGTGAGGCCGCGGGGCGTCGCGCCAGCCAGGAAGAGCGGCTGCACCTGCCGCCGCTGCCGACCACGACCATCGGCTCCTACCCGCAGACCTCCGCGATCCGTAAGGCGCGCGCCGCGCTCCGGGCCGGCGAGATCGACCAGGCGGAATACCAGAACCGGATGAAGAAGGAAATCGCCGACGTCATCAAGCTGCAGGAGGAGCTCGGGCTCGACGTGCTGGTGCACGGCGAGCCGGAGCGCAACGACATGGTGCAGTACTTCGCCGAGCAGCTCGAGGGCTTCTTCGCCACGCAGAACGGATGGGTGCAGTCCTACGGCAGCCGCTGCGTGCGCCCACCGGTCCTGTACGGCGACGTGATTCGCACCCACCCGATGACCGTCGATTGGATCAGGTACGCGCAGTCGTTGACCGATAAGCCGGTGAAGGGGATGCTGACCGGACCGGTCACCATCCTCGCTTGGTCGTTCGTCCGCGACGATCAGCCGCTGGCCGACACCGCCAATCAGGTTGCGCTCGCCATCCGGGACGAGACCGTGGACCTGGAATCCGCCGGCATCGCGGTCATCCAGGTCGACGAGCCGGCGTTGCGCGAGCTGCTGCCGCTGCGCCGCGCCGATCAGGAGGACTACTTGCGTTGGGCCGTTCGGTCTTTCCGGTTGGCCACCTCCGGCGTCGCCGACTCCACGCAGATCCACACCCACCTGTGCTATTCGGAGTTCGGTGAGGTGATCGGGGCGATCGCCGACCTGGACGCCGACGTGACGTCCATCGAAGCGGCACGGTCACACATGGAGGTGCTGGACGACCTCAACTCGATCGGCTTTTCCAACAGTGTCGGCCCCGGCGTCTACGACATCCACTCGCCGCGGGTGCCGACCACGGCCGAGATGGCAGAGTCGTTGCGCGCGGCGCTGAGAGCCGTTCCGGCGGAACGGCTCTGGGTCAACCCCGACTGTGGGCTGAAGACGCGCAACTCCGACGAGGTCACCGCGTCGCTGAAGAACATGGTCGCCGCGGCGCAGGAGGTGCGGGCGGGCGCCTAAGCGTCGGGGGTCGCCCGAGCTGGGGGCACCTCCCGCATGCGGGGGACACGCCAGCGTGGCGCTCGGGCTCCACCGTCACTCTGGCCTGACGTTCGGCGCGTTATCCGAGAGCACCTCGACGGGGACGTCGTCGGCCCACGGCTGCCGGGTCACCATGTCGGCCACCCGGACGATGCCGCGCTCGAACTCGCCTGTCGCCGCGTCCACCAGCCGATAGGCCTGGGTTTGCTTGTGGATTGGCTGCGCGTCGAGCAGGATCACCCGCACCTCCCCCGGCTCGAAGTGGCAGCGCTCCTGCAGTGCGGCGATCAGCTGTTCGTTGTGCATGTGGCCGTCGCCGAAATTCCACCCGATAGCGGTGCTGCAGATGCGCTCGCCGTCGGTGAGGACGTAGTCGTCCTCGTTCTGGCCGACCATCGCGCGGTGCGCGAGCGTGAACAGCGCGCGGCCGTGAGTGTTGAACCCGCGGAACGCATATCCCATATAGAGCGGGATTTGCGCGGCCTCCGGGCTGCCGTAGAACCGCTCCAGCTGCGCCTGCGGCATGCTCGCGATCGCCACGATGCCCCGGGTGATCCTGTCGGTGGCCGACGGCTTGATGCACCACAGCGTGGTGTCCCAGTTGCCGGCGTAATACCGCATCCCCGGCAGGAAGGAAATCTTGCGCGGAAACATGTTGCCCAGCAGAACGATTCCCGCGATGACGACGAACAAGATCGCCACCACCACCGGGTGCCTCAGGTCACGCAGGCCGAGGCGGGCGTGCGCGACGAACAAGGACAGCACCCCGAAGATCATGAAGACGTTCCACTCCAGCGGCACGCCCATGGGGATCGACACGAGGATGCCCAGGTGGAAGCAGACCATGACGATGGCGGCAACCGTGATGGGCCAGCCGCTGTGGCAGAAGAACAGCGGCAGCGGCACCAGCATCTCGATGGCGGTGCTGATATGCGCAAGCCACCGCGACAGCCGCCCGGGCCGTAGATCCTCCGGGAACTTCTCGAAGAACTGTCGCTTCAGCCACCGGGGCCGCACCAGCGGGTTGTTGGACATCATCGTGGAGATCACGAACGGGAAGTGCTTGTTGAGCTTCGACGTCGCGGCGCCCATCCAGATGACCAGGAACACCACCTTGGACCCGACGATCATGTCGGGCGCACCGAATAGGAACGTGACCGCCATGGTCGCGTACACCTCGCCGCGGGCGGCCAGGAAGATCACCTTGTCGCGCAGCCCGAGCACGCCGAGCAGCAGCAAGATGAGCACGACCTTCCAGGACGGCAGCAGCCCGATCGCGGTGCCCAACTCGGGCATCGGTCCGGTGCCGTCGGCGAACAGCGCCGCGAATGTCACCAGCAGGAACAGCGCGTACAGCGCGACGTCGACCGGCTTGCGCTTGGTTCCGCTGGTGAGCGGGACCCGGTCCGGCCATGGTGGCAGCCGGATGGTGCCGAATCGCATCCAGTACAGGATCGAACCCATCGGCGGGAAGAACCGGTTGTTCAGCGGCCCGAAGCCGCAACCCAGCCCGACCACCTCGAACAGCATCGTGTAGAGCACGACCTTCTCGAACACGATCGGCTCCGACCACCACGACGCGACGTGGGTGAACCCACCGAGGCCCCTGGTGGCCGACGCGAACAGCCACGCCCCCAGGATGTAGAGCAGGATTTTGACGACGTAGAACAGGTGTAGCGCGACCGGCGTGCCGAAGCCGACCTCGGCCCAGTGCTTGGCCATCGGACGGATCTTTTCGCTACGGGTGCCCTTATTCCACTCGGCCATGTCGAGCTGCGGCAGCTCGGGCTTGAGAAATCCCATGGTGGTCAGATTAGAACGTGTTCTAGGCGCACGGGACCCAAGCCCGGCAAGAAAGCTTTGCTTTGCGACTACGCCGCCGGATAGCGTAAAACCGGATCGGCGCGGTCCCTAGGAGGCGTCCACCATGACCAGTTTCAAACTTCTCATACCGGCGGCGGCGCTGGCGGCGTTCGTGACCGTCTCGCCCGTCGCCCGAGCCGACGCGCCCGCGCCCGGCGATGCCTGCAAGGTCCTGCACGCGACCACCCAGGATGCCAACAACAGGACGATGTGGTGCAACCCCACGATGACGGGCGCCCACGACCTGGTGTGGCAATACGGCGGGCCCGCCCCCAGCCCCTAGTTCGCCCGCGCTTTCAGTGTGAGCTGAGGGCGGGAAACCATGAAATTCCCGAGCTCAACGCACACTGAAAACCGTGTGTGCACCCGCGATTTCACTCACCAAAGATTCCCGGCGGAATCACCGGCGCCCGCCCGAGTGCCCGCGGATCAACCGTTACGTTGAGCGCGTCGAGGTCACCCGCCCGCAGATCGGCGAGCGCATCCACGGTGGAGAAAAACCGTTCCCGCTCAGCCGAATCCACGACGTCGCCGGCGAGCTCGGTGAACTTCTGCACGTACTGCGGACGCCGGAAGGGCCGGGTGCCCAGCGGATGCGCGTCGGCGACGGCCAGCTCGTCGACGATCACTTCCCCGCTCTTCAGCGTGACCTCGGCGCGCGCCCCGAACGCCTGCTCGGCCGGATCCGTCGCGTGGTAGCGGCGGGTCCACTCCGGATCCTCCACCGTCGAGATCTTGTGCCACAGTTCGACGGTGTCGGGCCGGTGGACCCGCTCGGGGGCGTAGGAGCGTTCGTGGTGCCAGCTGCCGTCCTGCAGCGCGACGGCGAAAATGTAAGGCAGCGAGTGGTCGAGCGTTTCCCGCGACGCGTCCGGATCGAACTTCTGCGGATCCCCGGAGCCCGTTCCGATCACGACGTGGGTGTGGCGGCTGGTGTGCAGCACGACGGTCGCGATCTCACCGGGGTCGCCGATGCGCTCGCGTAGCCGCACGGCCAGGTCGATCGGTGCCTGGCTCTGGTATTCGGCGGAATACTCCTTGGTGTAGCTGTCCAGAATCGCGCGCTTCGGCTCGCCGGAAGTGGGCAGCGGCACACGGTATTCGCGTTCGGGGCCGCCCAGCAGCCAGGCGATCACCCCGTCCTCGCCCTCCCAAATGGGCGCCGGAGATTCTTCGCCGCGCATCGCCCGATCGACCGCCTCGATGGCGACCTTGCCCGCATGCGCCGGGGCGAAGGCCTTCCAACTGGAGATCAGCCCCTTGCGGGATTGGCGGGTGCTGGTGGTCAGGTGCAGCGCCTGCCCGACCGCATGGTAGATCGTCTCGGTGTCCAACCGCAGCATGGTGCCGATGCCGGCGGCCACGGACGGCCCCAAGTGCGCGACATGGTCAATCTTGTACTCGTGCAGGCAGATTCCGCGGGCCAGGTCGATCTGGATCTCGTAGGCGGTGGCCAGGCCGCGGATCAGGTCGGCCCCAGGCAGGCCCAGTTGCTGGGCGACCGCGACCAGCGGGGGGATGTTGTCACCCGGGTGGGAGTACTCGGCGGCCAAATACGTGTCGTGGAAGTCGAGTTCGCGCACCGCGACGCTGTTGGCCCAGGCCGCCCACTCGGTCGAATAGGTTCCGTCGACGCCGAAAACCCTGGCCCCGCAGCGCGCGGGATGGGCCAGCGCCTGTTGCCGCGCAACCGTGACCGGCCGGCGCAGCACGGCGGCGGCACTCACCGCCGCGTTGTCGATGATCCGGTTCGCCACCATCTCGGCAGTTTCCGGTTCGACGGCAACCGGGTCGGCGGCGACTTCGGCGATCTTGGCGGCCAGGTGTTCGCGGCGGGGAAAGTCGTCGGCGCTGCGCCGCGTCCGAACCGTATGCATCAACACAATCCGCACCCTATGACCGGTAAGAACGCGTGCAGAAATCTCCGTTAAGCGGCCGCCACCGGTGCCGACCGAGGTGTAGTTTGCTGCTGGGGCGGGACATAGGTTGAGGAGCCAGCCATGTCAGAGGTCGACTATTGCGTGGTCGGAGCTGGGTTCGCGGGTTTGACGGCCGCCTTGCGGTTGAAACGGGCGGGTCATTCGGTGGCCTTGCTCGAGGCGCGCGACAGGGTCGGCGGCCGCACCTTCACCGAGTACCGCCCCGACGGGATGTGGATCGACCGCGGCGGTGCGTGGATCGGACCGGGTCAAGACCGGATCTACGCGATGATGGACGAGTTCGGTGTCTCCGAGTACAAGCAGCACAACGACGGCGACGCCATGATGATCGTCGACGGCAAAAAGCACCGCTACGGCGGCACCATCCCGTGGACCATGAGCCCGTGGGCGGTCGCCAACCTCGGCGTCGGTTTGCTGTCGATCGAGAAAATGGCCAAATCGCTTCCGCGTGAGGCACCGTGGGACGCCAAACACGCCGACGAGTGGGACCGCATCAGTCTGGGCGAATGGATCGAGCAGAACACGATGTCCAAGCAGGCCCGCGAAATGCTGGACATGGCTTTTGCCGGCCTCTATACCTCGGCTGCGTCAGAGACGTCGTTGCTGTGGGGTTTGTTGCAGACGGCGTCGGCGGGCGGACTGACGTTCGCGATCTCCGGGGAGGGCGGCTCCCAGGACGCCCGCCCGGTTGGGGGAATGGGCGCGATTTACGGTCCCATCGCGGCCGAATTGGGTGACGCGGTGCACCTTTCGCAACCGGTCCGGCAAATCGCGCAGGACTCCGACGGTGTGACGGTGACCGCCGCCGACCTGACGGTGCGCGCCCGGCGGGTCATTGTGGCGATCCCGCTGGCGATCGCCTCCTCGATCGTCTACGACCCGTTGCTACCGGTGGATCGGGCGATGCTGCACCAGCGCATGCCGAGCGGCGCGGTCGTCAAGACGTCGATCATCTACGACGAGCCGTTCTGGCGCGCAGACGGGCTGTCGGGTCAATCGGCCGCACCGGGATCCCCGGCCACCCTGACGATCGACGCCTGCACCGAAACCGGCGACCCGGGCGTCATGTGCGTCATCACCGAAGGGCCCGCGGCGCGGCGGCTGACGAAGCTCAACGAGGCCGAGCGCAGAGCGGTGCTCGTCGGCGAGCTGATCGACCGGTTCGGCGAGAAAGCGAGGACGCCGCAGGAATACCACGAGCAGAACTGGACCATCGAGCGCTACTCCGGCGGGGGAATGATCAGCCATGCCCCGACCGGCGTGCTGACCGAATTCGGTTACACCCTGCGCGAGCCCTGCGGTCGCATCCACTGGGCGGGGACCGAAAGCTCGGCCGTCATGTGCGGGTGGATCGACGGCGCGATCCGCTCCGGTGAGCGCGCGGCGACCGAGGTCCGGGAGGCCGAGACCGCCGCGGTCGCCTGACGACGACGACCCCTAGCTAACCAGTCTGCTTAACGGGAGGCCGGTAGAAGATCACCAGTTGGCCGATCGCGCCGACGAGCCCGAGCACCACCGAGATCAACAAGCCGCGCCAGCCGTCCATCCAGTTGTGCCCGAACACGACGTAGTCCAGGCTCAGTTTTCCGGCGCCCAGGGTGGCGACGGCGATGGCGCTGACCGCCAGGACCAGGTTGTACTCCCAGCCCTCCTTGACGATGAAGAAGCCGTTGGCGCGATGCACGGTCCAAGCCGCGACCAGCATCAACGACACGAAGCCTGCGGCGGGGATTGGGGTGAGCAGACCGGCGGCCAAGCCCAGCCCGGCGGCCATCTCAGTCGTCGCGGCGACGGTGGCATGGAACTTGCCCGGCTTCATGCCGATGCTTTCGAACCACCGTGCGGTGCCCGGGATGCGGCCGCCGCCGAAGAATTTGTTGTAGCCATGCGCGGCCAACGTCACGCCCAACACCAGCCGCAGGATCAGTAACCCAACGTCATAGGGAGTCATACCTGCAAACCTAGATCATCGGGCGGACCGGATGACAGGACCCGCCGAACAGCTAACTCTCATGGCGCGTGTGGGAACATTGCGGACGTTCCGACGTTCGCGCATCAGCCGCTGACCAGAAGGGGGTGCACCACGGCTCGTATCGCACGAGGCAGCGGCGCTCCCCGTAGCGCGTCCGGGGCCTCGCCTGACGGGCATTCCGTGGTGCTACTCGACGGCACAGCGAGTCATCCCCGGGCGCTGCTGGGCAACAAGGGCCAAGGCATCGAGATGATGCGCCGCCACGGCCTGCCGGTGCCGCCCGCCTTCTGCATCACCACCGAGGTGGGGCTGCGGTACCTCGCCGAGCCCGGGGCAACGATCGACGCGATCTGGGACGACGTGCTGGACCGGATGAGCTGGCTGGAGGCGCAGACTTCGCGCACGTTCGGTCGGGGCCCGCGTCCCCTGCTGGTCAGTGTGCGCTCGGGGGCCACCCAGTCGATGCCGGGCATGATGGACACGATCCTGGACCTCGGCATGAACGATGATGTCGAGCAAGCGCTGGCCGCCGCCGGCGCCGGCGCATTCGCCCGCGACACGCGCCAGCGGTTCGACCGCATGTACCGGCGCATCGTCGGGTTGGACGAACAAGAATCGCCGCCCGCCGATCCGTATGCGCAGCTACGCGCCGGCATCGAGGCGGTGTTCGCCTCGTGGAACTCACCCCGCGCGGTCGCCTACCGCGCCCACTCCGGCGGCGTCGACGATCGGAGTGGTACGGCGGTCGTCGTGCAGGCGATGGTGTTCGGCAACCACGGCCCCGATTCCGGTGCGGGCGTTCTCATTTCGCGCAATCCCGTCACCGGCGACCGCGCACCGTTCGGCGAATGGCTGCCCGGAGGACAGGGGGACGACGTGGTGTCCGGATCGGTCGACGTTGAGCCGGTCACCGCCCTGCGCGACGAGCAGCCGGCTGTCTACGACGAGTTGATGGACGCCGCCTGCAAATTGGAGCGACTCGAGTCCGATGTTCAGGAGATCGAGTTCACGGTCGAAGGCGGCAAACTCTGGCTGCTGCAGACACGGGGCGCGGAGCGGTCGGCGCAGGCAGCGGTGCGCCTTGCATTACAGCTGAGGCACGAGGGGCTCATCGACGACGCCGAGACGCTGCGACGGGTGACCCCGGCACACGTACAGACCCTACTGCTGCCGGCGTTGCAGCCCGAAATACGTTTGGCGGCAAACCTTCTGGCCAAGGGATTGCCGGCCTGCCCGGGCGTTGCGTCGGGGCGGGCATACACCGACGTCGACGCGGCGCTCGATGCGGCGGAGCGAGGTGAGTCGGTGATCCTGGTGCGCGACCACACCCGGCCGGAAGACGTCTCCGGCATGCTTGCCGCGCAAGGCATCGTCACCGAGGTGGGAGGGGCGGCCAGTCACGCGGCAGTGGTCAGCCGCGAACTCGGCCGGGTGGCCGTGGTGGGCTGCGGACAAGGAGTCGCCGCATCCCTTGCCGGCAAGTTGATCACCGTCGACGGCGCCGAAGGCGAAGTGCGCGAGGGCAACCTGAACCTGTCCGCATGGTCGGAAAGCGACACACCCGAACTGCGGGAGCTGGCCGAAATCGCGCGACGGCTCAGCCCACTGCGTGCCCACACCTCCGGTGGTCACCTGCGGCTGGATGACGCCACCCAGGACGCGGTGGCGGAGGCGATGAAACGCGGACACGCCGACGTCGTCTCGGCCACCCCTCTTATCGTTATGCTGACCGCTCTGCGGCTCGCGGGTGGGACCACGTCATGACCGAATTGGCGGTGTTGCAAGCGGTTCGGCTGAAAGGCCGGCTGCGTCCCGCCGAGCTCGCCGAGACACTGAACGAGGAAATTGCCGACGTGACGACCATCGTCGGACAGCTGACCGCGGCAGGCCTACTGGTCGACGGTGCGACCGTGCGGATCACCCCCGCCGGGCGTGAGCGGCTCGCGGCGCTGCTCGACGAGGAGCGCAGGGGCGCCGATCGGGCGGCGCTGGCCGCCGCCTACGACGACTTTCGGCCCGTCAACGCCGATTTCAAATCCCTGGTCACAGACTGGCAGCTGAAGGGCGGCCCCGGCGGCACCCCCAATCCGCACGATGACGCGGAGTACGACGCCGCGGTGCTGGCCCGCCTCGACGATGTGCATGCGCGGGTGCTGCCCATCATCGAGTCGGTTGCGGCGCAGCTGCCGAGGCTGAACGCGTACCCGGCGAAATTGGTTGCGGCCCTGAGCAAAGTGCGGGCAGGCGAGACCGCCTGGCTGACCAGGCCGCTCATCGACTCCTACCACACGGTGTGGTTCGAGCTGCACGAGGAGCTGATCTCGGCCGTCGGCCTTACCCGGGAGGAAGCGGCCCGATCCGGCGACGCGCAGTAGCTACAACACCGCGTCGAGGAGCCGCACATAAGCGTCGATGTCAGGAACGGCCGACTCGGCCGCGTGCACGCTGACCGCGATGGTGTCCCCGATGCCGTGCACGCCGTGAGTCAGCCCCATCACCGGCGACAGCCCCGGGTAGCCGGCTGTGAGGACCACCCCGGCCCCGCCGAAGCTGAGGTCGGCCGGCCCGCGGTAAACACTGGACACCACGGTGTTGCCGGACACCTGCTCGGGGCGAACATCGAAATCGAATTGTGCTACACCCCAACGCAATAGGGCTGCGGGTATCGCGGCAAAAGCTCGGTCGGCGTAGCGCGTGGCCGGATGTGCGAAGCGGCGCCGGCCGTTGGCCAGCTCCGCGGCAATCCGCTCAACGCGTGGTTCCCACCCCAGCTTCGGATACAGACCCACGGTGACGTTGCCGAAGTGGTTATAGGCGTGCGCGACACCGGGTTTGGCCATCGGGACCTCGGCGCCCAGCGTATCGGCGGCGTCGCCCAGCAACTCGGAGAGCGCCGCGGATATCGCCGTCAGCGCTCCCACCGTGACGGTAGGGCCGCGTAGCTGCGAGCGGTGTCGCACCAGCGTGCGCACCGAGCGGGACGCGCCGGGGCGCGCATTCGTCGGCAGTAGGGGCCGGGGACCGGCCCCAGGGGCCAGCAGCCCCGCGCGGGTGTCGCGCTCCAGCTGCCGATGGGCGCGAGCCGCCTGCGCGGCTCGCCACGGCAGGAACCCGGCCCGTAGCCGGCGCGCCCCGGGCACGGGATCCGGCCGGCCGAACAGCCAACCCGCCATCGCGGATGCTCGGCCCCCGTCGGCCAGCGCGTGCGCTATCTGCATCACCGCAACGGTCCCCGGCCCGGTCACGCCCGGGATGCCCAACACCCCGCTGAAGACGTGCAGCCGCCAGGGCATCCGGCACACGTCCAGCTGGTCCCGGGCCAGAGCGACGACAGCGGCCAGGCAGCCGGCCCAGCTGGGGTCGTCGAGGTCGTGGCGGACGAGCTGGTCGGGCGTGACGGCCGCCGGAACCCACTGCGGATACACCAGCGGTCCGCGATCCCGCACTCGCAGCGCCAGCTCCGGGTCCTGGTTGGCCCGCCGGCGGAGTTGCTCGATGACTTGGGCGTAGTCGACGGGCTCCCCGTCGAACGCGTAGAGCAAGAACTCGTCGTTGGGAATCTTGGCCGACATCCAGTAGAACTGCGCATCGACAGCGGCCAACCGCTGCGGGGCCATTCAGCCGGGTGAGCCGATGAACCCGAGGATCAGGTCGGCGACCTTATCGGGCTGCTCGAGCTGCAGGAAGTGCCCAGCGTGATCCACGATGGCCATCTCGCTGCCCGGCGGCAACACCTTCTCCGCCCAGCGGGCGAAAGCCGGTGTCATGCAGCCGTCGTCGCGGCCATGCAGGTACAGGCACGGCCACACCGGCTCTTCGGTCCAAAGCTCGTTCAGCTCGGCATACTGCGCCGGCGGCCGAGTGTTGCGGATCGTGGCGCGGTACGGTCCGAGTGCCGCACGCCAGCTCTCCGGCGTCCCGATCGCCGCGTCGACGTGGCGCAGATCCTCGTCGGCGCGATAGCCCGGTGACCACCGCCGCCACAGCAGCGGTAGCACCCAGGAAGCGGAATGTTCTGGCAGCAAGGGCAATTGGAAATACATGATGTACCAACTGCGCAGAAGTTGGCGCGCCAGGTGGCCGGCCAGCCGTCCTCGCTCCGCCGCGCCGGCCTTGCGACGGAACGCCGCCGACGGCGGCACCGACATGATCACGGCCTTGGTGAATGGGCTGTCGGGCATGGCGGCCAGACCGGTGGTCGCGATCGCACCCCAGTCGTGGCCGATCACCACGTCACCGTCGGTGCCGCCCGCTGCCGAGCGCACCCGCAAGGCGTCGTCCATCATCGCGCCGACGTGATAGCTACCGTCGGCCGGGATCGACGACGGCGCGTATCCGCGCATGAAGGGGGCCACCACCCGCCAGCCGGACTCAACGAGCCGGGGAGCGATCTTGCGGAACCCGTAAGGGGTGTCGGGGAAGCCGTGCAGGCACAAGGCGATGGGGCCACCGCGTGGCCCCCAGGTGAGTGCCTTCAGGTCCCCCGCAGGGCTGGGCACGTCGATCCAGCCTGGTTCACCCATATTGACTCCCTGCTCGGCGCGTCCGCACGGACCAACCTAACGCGTGCGAGCCAATCACGCACCGACCGCATGCCCCAAGCGGTCAAAGCGGTGTTGCCACAGGGAGTTTCGTTACACCTGCGCGGCAGCCCGGTCCAGGTCGGCGATGACGATCTTTCGCATGCCGTACATCGCTTGAGTGGCGGCCGCCGCGCGTGCCCGGTCCGGGTCGCTGATCAGCTCGTAGAGCCGGTCCGGGACGATCTGCCAGCTCAGGCCGAAGCGGTCCTTGCACCAACCACACTGCGATTCCTCGCCGCCGTCGGTCAGCCGCTCCCAGTAGTAGTCGACCTCGTCCTGGTCCTTGCAGTGGATGGTGAAGGACACCGCTTCGGTGAAGTGGAAGTGCGGGCCACCGTTGATGCCGATGAACCGGGTGCCGTCCAGCACGAAGCTGCCGGACAGGACGGTGCCCGGCTCGCCCGGTCCGGCCTCCGTGGTTCGGTTGAGGCCCTCGATGTGCGAGTTCGGGAAAATCGAGGTGTAGAACCTGGCCGCCTCCTCCAGGTTGTGGTCGAACCACAGCGACGGGGTGATCGATGGCATTGGCCACGGCCTCCTATTGGCTCGTTGGTGTTGTCACTGGATAGACCGCGGCCAGGGTGAAAACTCATCGCGTCGCCGACCCGCGCGACGGTGCTTAAGCTCCCTATGTAACGTCAGGTCGCATGAGCACCGTCAGCAGCCTCCCTCAGACGGTCGAGTTTTCCGGTGTCGGCGGCATCACCCTGGTCGCCGACGAGTGGAACGGCGGGACCGACGGCGCGGGACGGCCAAGCGTCCTCATGCTGCACGGTGGCGGCCAAAACCGGCATTCCTGGAAAAACACCGGCCAAATGCTTGCCGACCAGGGCTTGCATGTCGTCGCGCTCGACAGCCGGGGACACGGTGACAGCGATCGCGCACCCAACGCCGACTACGACGTCGAGACCCTGACCGCCGATGTCTTGAAGGTGATCGAGGCGATCGGCCGGCCGGTGATGATCATCGGCGCGAGCATGGGCGGGCTGACCGGAATCCTCGCCGCCCACCGGGCGGGGCCCGCGGTGGTGACCCGACTGGTCCTCGTCGACGTGGTGCCCCGATTCGAGAAAGGCGGCAGCGCCCGTATTCGCGATTTCATGATCAGCGGCCTCGACGGTTTCGACTCGCTGGAGGAGGCCGCCGACGCCGTCGCCGCCTATCTCCCGTACCGGGACAAGCCGCGCAGCCCCGAGGGCCTGAAGAAGAACCTGCGGCTGCGTGACAACGGCCGCTGGTACTGGCACTGGGACCCGGCGTTCATGACCAAGCCCGGCGACGATCCCGAGCTGCGTACCGAGAAGTTCGAGCAGGCCGCGAAGAGCCTCTCGATTCCTGTCCTGCTGATCCGCGGGAAGCTGTCAGACGTGGTGAGCCCCGAAGGCGTCCGGCATTTCCTGGCCAGCGTGCCTCGCGCGGAGTTCGTCGAGCTGTCCAACGCCGGGCACACCGCGGCCGGCGACGACAACGACGCGTTCAGCGACGCCGTGGTGAAGTTCGTCAAGCGGCACTGATTGGCCGCGATCCGCCGCTAGTTAGCCGGCTTCTCGGCGTGCCCGCCGAACTGCTTGCGCATCGCCGACAGCGCCTTGTTGGCGAAGTCATCGAGTGAGCGCGAGGCGAAGCGGGACTGCAGCGCGGTCGTCAGCACCGGCGAAGGCACCCCCTCGTCGATCGCCGCGATGGCGGTCCACCGGCCCTCCCCGGAGTCGGAGACCCGTCCGGAGAACTCCGCGAGGTCGGGCGAATCGTGCAGCGCGATCGCGGTCAGATCCAGCAGCCAGGAGCCGATGACGCTGCCGCGGCGCCACACCTCGGCGACCTCGGGGATGTCGAAGTCGTACTGGTAGAACTCCGGATTCGACAGCGGTGCCGTTTCGGCGTCGCCCTCTTGCACCTGCTTGCCGATGTCGGCACCGCGCAGGATGTTCAGCCCTTCGGCGAGCGAGGCCATCATCCCGTACTCGATGCCGTTGTGCACCATCTTGACGAAGTGCCCGGCGCCGGACGGCCCGCAGTGCAGGTAACCCTTTTCCGACCGGGCGACCTCGCCGTCACGGCCCGGCGTGCGCGGCGCCGCGTCCACCCCGGGAGCGACACTGGCGAAGATGGGTTCGGCGTGCAGAAAAGCCTCGTCGTCGCCGCCGATCATCAGGCAGTAGCCGCGTTCCCGACCCCACACGCCGCCGCTGGTGCCGCAGTCGAGTAGGTGAATGCCCTTCTCCGACAGCATCTTTGCGTGGCTGATGTCGTCGCGGTAATACGAGTTGCCGCCGTCGATGACGATGTCGCCGGCCTCCAGCGTCTCGGCCAACTCGTCGATGACCCCCGTCGTGATGGTCCCCGCCGGCACCATCACCCAGACCACCCGCGGTGCGGTCAGCTTGGCGGCAAGCTCCCGCAGGGATGACGCCCCGGTGGTCCGCTCCTCCCCCGCCATCGCCTTGACCGCGTCGGGGTTGTGGTCATAGACCACGCATTCGTGTCCATCCTTGGCCACGCGGCGGACGATGTTCGCGCCCATCCTGCCGAGGCCGATCATCCCGAGCTGCATCTCTTCCTGTTCTCCTTACTGTGACGTCTGCTTTGGCAGCCACGGCTCTTGCCAGCTGCGGTGACCGTGCAGCAGCGACTGCGCGGCCTCGGGTCCCCACGAGCCCTGGTCGTAGTGATGGATCCGATCCGGCTTGTCCAGCACGGGCTGCACGATCCGCCATGTCTCCTCGATGGCGTCTTCCCGGGCGAACAGCTGGCGGTCGCCGGTGAGCGCGGCGTAAAGCAGCCGTTCGTAGGGACGCACGGCTTCCCCGAGATCCTCGGCGAACGACGAGTCCATGTGTACGTCGTGCCATCCGTCGCCGACTTGGGCGGACAACTGCAGCCGCATCCCCGGATCGGGATCGATGCGCAGCACGATCTGATTGGGCGCGGGCGGCCGACGGTTGGGCAAAAACGAAAATCCCGGAACGTGGTGGAGGAACATTCGCACCTCGGTGACCTTCTCCGGCAACGCTTTTCCTGCGCGCAAGAATATCGGCACGCCCGCCCAGCGCCAGTTGTCGATCTCGGTCCGCAGCGCGATATAGGTCTCGGTTTGGGAATCCTTCGCCACCCCGTCCACGTCGGTGTAGCCACGGTATTGGCCACGCACGCAACGCTCGGGATCCAGCGCCGGCATCGCGCGGAACACCTCAGCCTTCTTGTCGTTGAGGTCATCGGCGCTGGGACCGACGGGGGGCTCCATCGCGACCAGTGCGAGCACCTGGAGCAGATGGTTCTGCACGACGTCACGCAGGGCACCCACCGCGTCGTAGAACTTGCCACGGTCCTCGATGCCGAAATCCTCGGCCATGGTGATGTGAATTTCGGAAATGCTGTCCCGGTCCCAGAGCTTGGCCAGGCCGTTGTTGGCGAAGCGCAGGTATTGCAGCTCTTCGACGGGTTGCTTGCCCAGGAAGTGATCCACCCGCAGGATCTGGTCCTCGTCGAGCACCGCACGCAGCCGCGCGTTCAAGTCGCGGGCGGAGGCCAGGTCGTGGCCGAACGGCTTCTCCACCGCGACGCGTGCACACTCCAACAGGTCGGCCTTGGCGAGGTTCTCCACGATCGGCGCGAACAGGGACGGCGGCATTTCCAGGTAGTACAGGGGCCGGCAGTCCTTGCCGATCTTCTTGGCGAGCTGGCCGTAGAGCTTGTCGTCGGTGACGTCACCGTGCAGATAGGACAGCCGGCCAGCGAACCGCTCGAACACCGCGTCGTCGAACTTCTCTCCCGACGCCTTGATGGCGTCGCGGGCACGCTCGACCAGCTTCTCGAGGGAGATGTCGTCGCTGGCCACGCCGACGATCGGGATGTCCAACATGCCGCGCGCCTCGAGCCGGTACAAGGCGCGGTAGGTCATCTTGCGCGCCAGGTCCCCGGTGATGCCGAATATCACCAGCTTGTTCGAAGAGTTGTCCCCGCCGTCAGCCAAGCCCGCACCTCCGAAAGTCATCGGCTCTTCCAGACTCACTACCCGCGGCGGTCGGACCTAACACTAGACACCGCACACAGACCCGACAACCTCAAGCCATCGCGGCCTTTGACAGGATGCTTGGGTGGGTGACGCGCTGCATATCACGGTCTACGTCCTGGCCGGCGTAGCCGCGACCGAAGCCATCGCACTTGCCGTGCTGGCGCGGCTACTGGTCCGCAGCCGCCAGGAGATCGACGAGTTGCGGCACCGCACCGACACCCGCAATTGGTTGCTGTCGGGTGGGCGCGAGGCCGTCAAGACCGTGTGGCAGACCGCAAACCTGGTGCGCAAAGAAGGTTTCGGCGGCGCCATCCGCAGTTCGATCGAAGACCTCGCCGACTGGGCGGAGGTGGAGCGTCCCGACTTGGCGCGCGTCACGCCGGACGGCCGGGTGGTGATCCTGTTCTCCGACATCGAGGAATCCACCGCGCTCAACGAGCGCATCGGTGACCGGGCCTTCGTGAAGCTCATTGCCGCACACGACAAGCTGGTGTCAGAGCTCGTGCAACGGCGGTCCGGTCACGTGGTGAAGAGCCAGGGCGATGGCTTCATGGTCGCCTTCGCCCGCGCCGACCAGGCGGTGCGGTGCGGCATGGACCTGCAGCGTGCGCTACGCCGGGATGCAAAGCGCAAGCGGCACGCGGAAATTCGCGTCCGCATCGGCATCCATATGGGCCGCTCGGTGCGGCGCGGCGAAGATCTGTTCGGCCGCAACGTCGCGATGGCGGCGCGGGTGGCAGCGCAGGCCGTCGGCGGCGAGATCTTGGTGAGTCAACCGGTGCGAGATGCCGTTTCCGACTGTGACGACATCCGTTTCGACGAGGGCCGCGACGTCGAACTGAAGGGATTTTCGGGCGACTATCGCTTGTTCGCCGTCGAGGCCCCGGCCGATCCCGATTCGGACTGAAAGCCCTCGCCGTCATTTTCGGCCAGCCGCTGGTGCAGGCGGGACCGTACCTCGTCGGCCGTGTAGGCGCGTCGCTTGCGTTGGTCGCGGACCACCAGCGCACCCCCGGCGACGACACCCGCGACGCCGGCCAGCCCAAGCCATTTCCACACATTGCGCATGAACCCAGGGTATTCGCGCTGCGACTGACTTGTGTGCTCTTGCAACTCCGAAGCCCAAGGGCCGGACGTGTTGGTGACAGACGCGAAGTACTCTCCTCATAATGCTCACCCTCGATCAAGCGCTGAACGAAACGCGCACGGGCGATCTCTGGCTGTTTCGCGGCCGTTCCAGGCCCGACCGCGCGATTCAGACGCTGACGAACGCACCGGTGAACCACGTCGGCATGACGGTGGCTATTGACGACCTGCCGCCGTTGATCTGGCACGCCGAGTTGGGTGACAAGCTCGTCGACATGTGGACCGGCACCAACCACCGGGGCGTGCAACTCAACGATCTGCACCAGGCCGTCCTGCAGTGGACCCAGCGGTACCAGCAGCGGTGCTGGCTGCGCCAGCTGACGCCCAATCCCACCCGCGAGCAGGAGAACAAACTGCTGCGGGTGATCGCGCGGATGGACGGCACCGCGTTTCCCACCACCGCGCGGCTGACCGGTCGCTGGTTCCGCGGCCGGCTCCCGACCATCAACGACTGGGTCCGGGGAATCCCGGTGGTGGACAAAAAGGTTCGCGAGCAGTCCCGGCGTCTTCGGGAGGAGCGCAAGATGAGCCTTTCCACGGCATATTGCGCGGAGACGGTGGCGATCACCTACGAGGAAATGGGATTGCTGAACACAGACAAGGACGCCAATTGGTTTGACCCGGGCAAGTTCTGGAGCGGCGACACGCTTCCGCTGGCGCCGGGCTATCAGCTGGGCGAGGAAATCGCCATCACGGTAAGCGAATCCGGCTAGTCGACCGACATCTCACCCAGTTGGGACCATCCCGTCGCATCGATGGTTTGGTTGATTATTTTCGGGGTGGACGTCAGCGCCTGCGGGAGTTCTTCCATGGCCCGCTTGAAGTGGTCGCTGTTCACGTGGATGCCGCCCGCCTCACCGTCACGGAAGGCCTCCACCAAAACGTACTCAGCCGGGTTGTCCAGGCTGCGCGACCACTCGAACCAGAGATTGCCTTCCTCGGCACGGGTGGCGGCCGTGAAGGATGCGACGAGTTCTGGCCAGCGGTCCGTCCACTCGGGCTTGGTATCGAACTTCACGACGACGAAGATCACTTGCGGTCCCGCCTAGCTCGCTCCTGGATGCTGCGCCTCGCCCGATCGCGGCGAGCAGCGCCAGCATATCCGCCCGCCGGCGTCGCCGATGGGCCGGCCTCCAGCAAAGTGCGCCCCGGGGGTTTAAATTAAACGCCCGGGCCCACCCTCGCATTGATTCTGTACGAATCGCGGACCGCTTACCCTCGCCGCGAGTGGCCTGCCTCACAAACCTTGCGCAGGCCGAGCTATTTCACTTTGCACTAGCTCCTGTTCTGCTTGCGTGTCCTATATGCGTCAAATAGTGGCGCGAAAGATCGAGGCTTTCGCGAAATGATTTCGTTAAGGATTCGCAATTCCCGGGTCGCCGGGCGGCGGCATTTCGGGCCCCGGCGGGGCCGGGGCTGCGGGCGGCGCGGGGGCCGTAGCGTCGACCAGGACGGGCGGCGCCTCCGGCGGTGGCGGTGGCGCGTCCGGTGGCGGCGGCGGTGCGTCGGGCGGCGGGGGAAGGGCACCTTCGCCATCCGGCGGCATGGGCAGGAACATGTGGTGCGTGAACCCGGCCTGGTAGGCGCCGGCACCACCGATGTGCACTCCGCCGTGCTCACCGCTGGATACCGGGGTCCCGTCCGGCAGCGTCGCGGCCGTGTGGCCGCCGTTCCACCCGATCACGAGGGCGTTGGGGGCGGTTCCGTATTGAAACCCGCGCGCCAACAATGCCGCCTCTTCATTTCCGGTGTTGAACCGGTTTCCGAAGACCGGCCTGTCGGATGCCGCGTTGGCAACCCAGGAAACGAGTCCAGAGCAATCCGTCCCGGAGGGAGAATCCCCACCCGCAATATAAGGCGTCCCGGATACCTGATTGATCAATGACATCAATGTTGCAAGAACTACCATGGCCGGGGACGCTAGCAATAGCGGATATTGTTCGCCAAAATTTGTGGCGCACGTCATTCGCAGGCGGGAAAATGGCGCTCACCGCACGTTCAGCAAACCTGCTGCGGCGGTAGGTGCGGCCACCAGCAAACGGCCGCGCGCACGATCAGGGGGTCTTGGGACCCGCGTTCGGTACCCGCAATCTCCCGGTCGTCGAGCGTCTCGGCCCGGCGTTCGAGCTCCTCGGGTGTGCCAGGGCAGTCCTGGGAGACCACGACGAGGTCTTCACGCCGCGGCGGCCCACCACGTATGAGTGCCTGCGTGCCCTTGGGCGCTGGCGCGTCCGCGCGGGTCATCAATGAATTCGTACCAAGTAGCGAGATTTCGCAGAAAGCAACGCGCCAGTTCATCGGCCCCCGTCGCATCGGTAGCGGTCCGGCGAGGGTTTGTCATTGCCAGAGGCCACGAAGCGACAGCGAGCTCAGCCAACCGAGCCCGATTGCGATCGAGATTCTTTGGGTGATACCGCTTTTGCCGCCGAGGCGGGATCGACCCCTGATCGCGGCGCCCAAGAGAAGCAGGCTGCCCGCCATCACCGTGCTCGATCCCGCCGAATAACAGGCCCATCGGTAATCGCCGCTCCGAACCGCGGTGGCCGCGCTGGCCAGGCCAGCGGCGGGTATGCCCACAAAGACCGGGATTCCGCAGAGGTCGTGGATCCGGCCCGCACGAGTGGGCCGGGCCGGGGCGGCCACCCGGCTCGTCACGTCGGGGCGCTCGCCGAGAAGGTCACCAACGTAATCGGTGACGAAGACTCCCGAGCCGATCAGCCCAATGCCCGCTCCTGCGACGAGCGCCGGAACGGCGCGGGGTCCAATGCGCCGCCGATCGCAATGTGCGAGACCGGCGGCCGCGCATGAATATAGGGCTCCGGCAAGGATGAAATTGATGCGCTGGTACCAACCTTGACGACCCACCGCAAGCGAACTGACCGGGTAGCGCCGCCAATCGTAACCCCGACGCGCGGCTCCGATCACGGTGAAAGCCGTAACGAAGAGCGGCCCGGCAAGGGCACCGCAGAGGAGCTGAACAGAATGCACGCGTGGCAAGCCGGCTGACACCTGACTAGGTTACTCAAACGTGTAGCCGTATAGCGGTTACACCGCGCCCCTTACAGCTCCACCGAGATGCGGTCCGTCCAAATTCTTTGCACACCAGTCATATTCCGAACTTGGCGCGGGCCTCGTCCGTCACCGGGGTGAAGAGGTTGACAAGATTCCCGTCGGGATCCCGCAGGAGCAGCGCGCGATTACCCCACGGCATCGTGGTCGGCCTCGTCACGACCTCCCCGACGCGCTCCTGCAGCCGCTCGTATTGCGCGTCAACATCGTGGACTATGAACTCCACGATCGCGCTGCGGTTGGCGGCCGGCTCGGCCGATCCAGCCGCGAACAGCGGCACGGTCTTGTCGCTGCCGATGGCCAGCGTGCCAACCGGCGTCGGAATTTCGGCGAAAAGCTCGTTGCCCCATACGGCGGGGGTCTCGGTGACCGTCTCGTAGAAATCGACGAGCCGCTTGACGTCGGCGGTGATGATACGGGTGGAAACGAACTTCATGGAGCCCTCCTGGCGGCCGTGACGGTGCAACTAGTGCGACCAGGGCATGCTAAGGAACGCCGCCGACAAGATGGCGGTTGCGGGCACTGCAGCACGTTCGCTTAGGCCGGAGTCCAGATTCCGTTGTTCCAGAACCCCCAATTGCCCGGGCCAGTCGGATTCCACATCAGCTGAGCCCCCGGCGCCCACGCCGGCTGGGGTGGCGGCGGAGGCGCCCAGACGGGCGGTGGCCCCCAGGGTCCCGCGCCCGCCGGGTAACTCTGGCCCGCCGGACCTTGCCAGTCGTGGCAGTGATTCCAGTCCCAGTCGTAGACCCTGCCCCAGCTCGCGTCCCACGGATTGCCCGGGCACCAATGCGAGGTCGGGGCTGGGACGGCCTGGGCCACTCCACCCGTCAGCCCTAGAGCGGACAACACCAACCCGCAACCCACCACGATCCTCGTAGACCGCCGGACCGACGCCTCCGCCTGCTTGACAGTCGCCATCTGTCAAGCATGGTCGACGTGAGACCTGTCCGCTAGACGGCGCGGCGAGGTTTTGACATCAGGCCGCGACTTGCGCCGGCTGCTCTGCCGGTTCACGGGAACCTCGCCGGGGGGCAATCCATGGGAACAATGCAAGACCGCTCACCACGATCAGGCCCACGGCCTGAACCAGGATGTACTGGGTAAGACCGCGTTCGTAGACCACGTTGGCGATCACCATCGCCCCTAGGCTTGCCACGTATAAGACGACCAGACCGAGGGTGAACGGTTCGAACGATGGATGAGATTTGACGGAGCGCAGTGCGGTCACGGTGACCGCGCAGTAGCCGACCACGAGCATCACGACGACCGGCCACTGAGGTCCGCCGAGCGCGGTGACGACGGTGACCGGCGACATCAGGATGGGCCCGGTTAGCAGGACCACCAGGGCTGCGAGCGGTGGAAACGCGCCCATTGCCTTCGCATTCGACCATCGTGCGATACCACTACTGGCCAAACCGTCGATTCGGGGCGCGGCCCAAAGCATGATGAAGATGAAGACGGCGTCCCAGATGCCCTGCCAACAGAGATCGAGCAGCGGCCAGCCGACCCAGAACTGGAAGTACTCAAAGTTCGGATTCCAGGTCCACCACACGACGTGGCGCAGATTGCCCTCAATGATGTAGGGGGCGTCGAGCGCGATCATGAATAATCCACCGGTAACGGCTCCCTGCCAACGCTTTTCGATCCCGATCGCCTCGACGACCTTGAAACCGGTGAACAGGAAAACCGGATAGAAGATCACAACGTACGCGGGCATCATCGTGGTGCCGTGCCACAAGGGGAACGCAGGCCAGTTGATCATCACCATGAAGTCGCCCTGCTTGTACATGTTGAGTGTGGCCATCCCGGCCAATTCCAGCACGAGTCCGTAGATTGTCGCTGCTGCCAGCAATGCGCAGTAGATGCGCCGTCCGCGGCGGAGCTGGACGACGCTGTATGCCACTGCGGCCACGAACATGGTCAGCAGCATGACGTCGCACAGATTCGTCTGCCAGGGAAGACCTGCGGGGTTGTTGAACACAATCAGGTTCATCTGCGCACACCTGCCATTTGACTAGACATTTCTGCCTTAACGTATGTCTCCTCGGGCCTGCCGTCAAGAATAACCAGCGGCGATCCAGATCTCGGCCATACAAATATCGGTCAGTCGTCTTGTCTCCAGCGAACTTGGTCGCTAACGTCGACGGCATGACGGACCTACAGGTGAGACGCGTTCGCTTTGACTTCGCGAGCGCCGATGTCCCGTTCAACTGGCAGCCGGAGCGGCCCGCGTTCGCAATGCAGTGCAATGCCATTTCGTTCTTTGCGCCCGGGTTCGAGAAGCTCATCGTCGACGCGACGCGGGAGGCCATCCCGCTGATGCGGGACCCGGCGGCGGCCGAGGAGGCAGAGTCCTACTTGCGTCAGGAGGCACAGCACTCTGCCGCTCACCAAAGCCATATCCGTGCGCTAATCCGACGTTGGCCCGGTTTGCAGGAAACGATGGACGAGGTCGTAGCCTCCTACGACCGTCTCACCGCCACCAAGCCGCTCGCCTGGCGCCTCGCTTATCCCGCAGTTGTCGAAGCCACGTTCACGCCGTACTTCAAGGTCTTCCTCGACCACGAGGACAAGCTGTTTCGGGCCGGGGATGAGCGGGTAGCGTCGCTGTTCCTCTGGCACTTTGTCGAGGAAATCGAGCATCGCAGTTCCGCGCTCATCGTCTACAACGCCGTGCACGACAGCTATCTGTATCGCGCAAAGACGATAGTCGGCGTGCTCGCGCATATGAATGAAATTCTGGGGATCATCTCCCGCGGCTTTCAGCAGCATGTACCGAAGGAGGACGGCGGCGAACTCGGTCAGCTATTACCAAATGGGCTCTCTGCGAGGGCAGTTCGGGCCGCGCTGCGAGCCGCGCATGAGCTCACTCAACCGGGTCAGTCGACCTACGCCGGAGTGCCCAGGGGGGAAGTCCTCGCCATGATCGCCGGTCTGATCCGCTCGCAGGGTCCGCGGCATAACCCTGAACACGAGATCATTCCCGAATTCGCCAGCAAATGGATACAACGCTACGCGGAGGAACCGAAGAGCGCCGCGCGTTGGTACTCCGTCGGAGCCGTAACGGGCTCGGACGGTCGATGACGGTTAACACGTTTCGCCCCAACGCATCCAGTGCTCACGCGGCCACCAGCCTGCCCCTAGAGTTCAACCATGCGTAGCCACGGATGGGCGGGCAACGCCCCAGCGACTGATGAAGAGGCCATCGACAGGATCCTCGACGCGGCCGACGACATCATCGCCGAACAGGGATCCTCGATGCGGCTCACCGACGTGGCGCGCACCTTGGGCGTCACCAGGCAGACGGTCTATCGCTATTTCCCGGGAACCGAGGCTCTCATGGTCGCCAGCGCAATGCGCTCGGCCCACGGCTTCCTCGACCAGCTCGCCGAGCACATCAGCGGACTCACAGAACCCGCCGCGGCGCTCGTCGAAGGTGTCGCATTCGCCGTCGAAAGCCTTGCCGGAGAACGCCAAATCGATCGTCTGTTGGGAAATGGAGCACCAGAAGGTCAGACGGTTTCCCTGACCTCCGACACGGCTCGTGCGTTCTCCCGCTCGATGCTGCATCGCCTCGACGTTGACTGGGAAATGTACGGCTTCGACGAAGCCGCGCTCGACGAGCTGGCCGAAATGGGCCTACGCACTTTGCATTCGATCCTTGTCGACCCGGGGCAGCCGCACCGAGACGGCGTCGCGTTGCGCAGGTTCATTGCCCGCTGGCTCGGCCCCGCGGTCATCTACCCGCGCCTGGCCCAAGCGATGGATGCACTGAGCTATCGTGCCGCCCCGATTCGGCAGCCGTGGCGATCCTGACGGCACCCCTTTCGCCCTATTTGTCCTAGACCGAACGTAATCCGGGCAAGAAACGCACCATGCCGAGCTCGCACCCCACTCCGCCCGCGCTGCTTCACCCGTTCAGATCACGCGCTGTTGTGTCCATAGCCTCGACAAACTGTCGACATTGATGACCGACGCGTGCCTCGGAAATATCTTGCTGATCAGGAAGTCATGGGTCCCGCGATCGGGATCGGCGCTCGCGTCGTTGAGGACGATGATCCGATAGTCGCGATCGAGTGCTTCGCGCATGGTGCTCAGCACGACGCCGGCGGTGCTGATTCCGCCGAGGATGACTGTTGTGACCGCAAGGTCATGGAGTTGACGGTCGAGGTCGGTGGTGGTGAACGCCCCCACCCGGGTCTTGCGGACGGTGATGTCGTGCGGCTGCGGGCTGAGGCGTTCATGAATCTGACTGTCCGCGGCTTGGGCGTGCAGGGTGGCACGGAGTTTGGCGTCTGCCACGTGCGCCATGGCGCTGGTGGATGGGATTGCGGCGAAGTCGTTGTCGTCGAGGCCCATTCGGACCCAGCCGATGTGGCCGCCGCGAGCGTCGACTTCGGCGACGGCGGCGTTGACCCGATCGAGCAACGTTGATACGTCGCGTATTCGCCGCAGCAGCCCGACCTGGTAGTCCATCACCAGTAGCGCGGTAGCGCTCGGATCGAGCTTTGGGTGGTTTGTCATTGCTCTCAATTCGGTTGGTACTGAGTACTTTCCTGTTCGGACGCTGACGACGGCCTGCGATTACGCATGCTCACCCACCCGAGGACCACCACCCACACCAGAGGTAAGGCAACGGTCGGCCCGAATCGACTTACCGGGAAGGTGCCGTCAGCTATGAACACCATGATCGCGACGAAGTCGACCACCTGAATACCCAACATCGTGATGATCCACAGTTGGTGACGCCGAGGCGCCCATGCCGCGGCAACCATTCCGATCCCATAACCGATGAAGCGGGCACCGGCCGTAGCCAGAAGGAAGTGCACCCCGGGCGAGCCCGCCGGCGCCCCGTACATCTCGGCCACGACAGAGGGAGCGACCAGAGATACAGCCCCGTTGGCGATCTGGATCAGACCGAGAACGGCAAGCGCGATGCTAAGGACTCGCATAGTGGTCACCTTTCGTGTCAGAGGTACTGGCGGCATTGAAAGCCTTGAAGACTCCGCACTGCAGTCATCGAAATTGTTTCTGCCGCCGAAGGATTCCGGGTAGGCTGCCTGAACGAGTGATCGGATCGGTGGCCAACGCGATGACGCCAATGATGCTGACACCGATCATGATCCAGGCGATCAGGTGTAGCCCATGATCATTGACGGCGCCGTGGAACACCACCGAAATGATCGCCGAGGATGCGATCGACCCGATGTAGCCGAAGGATCGCAGCAAGCCTGACGCAGTGGCGATCTGCTGTTGCCCAGCTTGGGTGTAGACCGCGGTCTGGTTCGCACTTGCCGTCGTGGCCAAGGTGACCCCGAAGACAAGGGTGATCAACAGGATCCACAAATCTGGGCTGTGGGTGTTGACCAGCAGCACACCGATCGATCCGGCCAGGCATGACACACCCGCGGCGATCAATGGTGCCCGCAGCAAGTTGCGGGCAGAGATCGGCTGAGCCAGCAGTGCACCCACCGCGGTCAGCGGGAGCATAAGTAGACCGGCGGTCCTCGCTGAGAGCGCGCGGCTGGCTTGCAGCCACTGGGTGACACCATAGAGAACGGTGTACATGCACAACGTCGTCAATGCGTAGCGCAGGTATGTACGAGTCAACGCGGTATTGGTCTTCAGCAGGCGTACGTCGATGAAAGGACTGCGCGCCCGCAGTTCCCAACCGACCCAAATGGTTCCGAGCACAACGGCGAGAACCAGGCCGATCCACACCGGATGCGGTAACGACAGCAAAAAGACCAGCACTGCCGCCAAAGAGCCGGCAAACCCAGCCATACCCACCACATCGAGTTCGATCAGTGTCCGCCAAAACGTCCGGTGCTCTGCCGTTTTCGGGTCCGCAGGGATCCAGAGCAGTGCCATGGCCAAAGCGACCAACCCGACCGGGACGTTGATCAAGAAAGTCGCGCGCCACCCCCAGGTATCGACCAGCACGCCGCCGAGCGGAAGTCCGGCCGCCGCGGTCACCGTCCCCGCAATCACCAATCCACCCAGAACGCGGCCGGGCGGCGCGTCCAAGCCAGCCTGCGTGGCGCGTCGCCGAATGAGAAGCATCGCCGAGGGATACGCGCTCGAGGTTCCCGCACCAATGAGCACCCTTGCGACCACCAGCATGGCCAAGTTCGTTCCGGCACCGCCTACGACGCCACCGAGAATGACCAACACCATTCCGGCCACCAGAATGCGGCGTGCCCCGAATACCTCGGCAAGCTTGCCCGCAGTTGGCTGACCGATCGACGTGGCGAGATACAGCGCCGAAATCAATATCGCGCTGCCGCCCACCGACACACCCACGGCGTCCGCGATCGGCACGATTGCGGTCGCGATCACCGAGGTGCTGATGGGATTCAGCGTGGCGGCCACATAGAGCGGCGTGCTGAAACGCCACCCGAAGGCCGGCCCGGCATCGAGATCACGAGGCGCCTGAGCCTGTCGCATCAAAAACACCCACCTAACCGTTCGATGAGCGGTGCCGCCTGCGCCAGGATCTCCAACTCAGTGGAGCTGAACTCCTCGATGAGGACCTCAGCGAAACGACGCGCCCGCGCGTCGCGGTCATGTCGCACAACGTCGATTCCTTCGGGCGTCAACGACATCACCTGCCGCCGACCATCTTCGGGATCGGTGGTGCGCTGAACCAAGCCCTGAGACTCCAACGATCCGAGAGTCACCCTCATCGCCTGCGGGCTGATCTGTTGCATGCGGGCCAGTTGCGCCGCCGACGACGGACCGCCGCGATCCAGTTTCGCCAGCACCACCCGCTCGGGCATCGTCAGCTCACCCGGCAGCTGCAACTGCTTGGCGCGCCGCGAAAAAAGCGAATTCGCTTGGTAAAAAACGGCGGCCAACTTGTCGACATCAACGGAACGTCCCACAATTGACAACCTAGATTGCGCAATCTAGGTTGTCAATTACGGTCAAGCGATTCCAGGGCAGTGTCCTTCAGACGGGGGTGGCAACAGCACGGTCCTTTCGGTGCCGATCAAACTGTCCGGATGCCTTGACGACCTCTGGCCGCTGCCTACTTCTTGGTTGGCCAGACGTTGCTGGCAGCCGGATTCCACCAAGCCAGGCGGAGTTATCGGGCCGGCAGGATTCTCCTCGCCTGCGAGACGACGCCTGGCACGGTGTTCGCCAGGTCTGGCCGACTCCTGGCGAAAGCGTGAATCGTGCGATAGAACGACCAAAGTTGGCGTGGAGTAGGAACTTTCGGTACCCACGCCAACTCCCAGTGGATCCCGTTGATCGGGTCGTCGAAGAACACCGCGTAGTAGCCGGGCCAGTACTGGGGGTACTCCTTCGGCTCGTCAGTGACGGGAATATCCCGCCCGATCAAGAATTCACGATGGAAGCGGTCGACCTCTCCCCTGCTCCGCGCCCACAGAGCGATGTGGTTGATTCCGACCGCCTGGTCGCGGTGTGCCAGCTTCGCTCCGGTACGCGCGGGCTGAATACCGATGTAGCTGTGCGGGTTGACGTGCCGCGTCATGTAATACGTCGACTGGTACTCCATGTTCAGCGACGAGAAGCTGCTGTAGCCGAGCCAGCCGAACAGCGAGTCGTAGAACGTGATCGAGTCGTCGTAGTCCAACACCGCAAATTCAATGTGACAGACGCCACGCCATCGCATCGTGCCCCCTCAAGACCGCTTACTACGCAATGTAGTACCTGCGGCGCTCACAATGAAGCCTCTTCTCCTGTTTCGACGTCGCCGTCAATCTCGATCGGCCCGACTCCCCGCGAGGTAGGCCGCGAGATTGGCCAACGACGATCGAAGACCCTCGATATGGTCGTCCGCGGAAATGCCCGGCGGAACGTCATCGGCCCGGATGTCGACTCGGGTGCTGCCGGCACTCAGCGCGGTCACCGCCCAGGTCATGGTCATCGTTCCCGCGAACGAGGGGTCATCGGATTCGAAGTCGACGGCCTGCACGACCCGCTCGTCGGGCGTGATCTCGACGAACCGAGCATCTACGACATCGGAGTCGCCGCTTGACTTGCCACCCGACTCCGGCGGCTCGGCGTAGGTCAACCTCATCCGGTAGGACCCGCCGGGGCGGGCGTCGAAATGTTCGAACTCTCCGGACATACCTTGCGGCGGAAGCCATTCGACGAGCGCCTGCGGCGCCACCAGCGCGGCGTACACCCGACTCAGCGGAGCGGCAATCACCAACGAGGCGGTGTCAGTTCGTCCCATAACGCCCATGTTTCTAGACGTTGAAGCAGAACTCCACCGAGTCACGTCATCGACGTCTGCGCCATGACGTGCTCGGTCAGGTCTCCCCATGTGATCGACACTGCTGACGGCGCCCAAGCTATCGCCAGCGCACACTTCGGGTATGAATCAGCCAAACGAGTCACTCCCTACTCTTCGCGACCGAGTATCAGAGCTGACCGATGTGACATACGGAGACCTGGCATTGATAGGTGCGGCGTTGTTGTCAACCGTGACGTCAGTAGCCCAGCTCGGTTGGACTTCGCCGGGTGGTAGCAGCCTTGACTACACCCCTATGGAATCGGATACCCATGCCATGATCGTCCGCGACTTCGTAGCCTGGACATCCCACCGAGAGTCCCTAGCCGATGGATGTGAAGAGCGGCTACGCGCGTTTGTTGACGAGAGCGGTTGGACTAGGCACGTAGTTCACCAAATGGGTCGGCTGTTCGAGTCTGGGAACTAACCAAGGTCCCGCCAACCCGCTGATTTCCCTACATACAGCGCGTTAACATTCGGCCCACGGAACTCGACTAGACGTTGAAGCGGAACTCCACCACATCGCCGTCGGCCATGACGTAGTCCTTGCCTTCCATCCTGACCTTGCCCGCCGCCTTGGCCGCGGCCATGGAACCGGCGGCGATCAGGTCGTCGAATGACACGATCTCGGCCTTGATGAAGCCCTTTTCGAAATCGGTGTGGATCACCCCGGCGGCCTTCGGCGCGGTGTCGCCTTGGTGAATCACCCACGCGCGCGCCTCTTTTGGGCCGGCCGTGAGAAATGTCTGCAGCTTGAGGGTGTGGAAACCAGCGCGGGCCAGTGCATCGAGGCCGCGTTCGCTCTGCCCGATCGACTCCAGCAGTTCGGCGGCCGACTCGTCGTCGAGCTCGTTCAGCTCCGCTTCGATGGCCGCGTCCAGGAACACCGCGTCGGCGGGCGCCACCAGCTCACGCAGCTCGGCGGTCCGCGCCGCATCGGTCAGCACGGCCTCGTCGGCATTGAAGACATACAGAAACGGCTTGGTGGTCAACAGGTTCAGCTCTCGCAGCAAGGACGCATCCACCCCGGCGCCGAACAGGGTCCTTCCGCCGTCGAGCGTCTCCTGGGCCGCGGCCGCCGCGTCGTACACCGGCCTGCGCTCCTTATTGGTGCGGGCCTCCTTCTCCAGCCTCGGCAGAGCGCGTTCCAGGGTCTGCAGGTCGGCCAGGATCAACTCCGTCTCAACCACCTCGATGTCCGATCGGGGATCCACCTCACCGGCCACATGGGTCACATCGTCATCGGAGAACACCCGGACCACCTGGCAGATGGCGTCACATTCGCGGACGTGGGCCAGGAACTTGTTGCCCAGCCCCGCCCCCTCGGACGCGCCCTTGACCAGGCCGGCGATGTCGACGAATGTCACCGGCGCCGGCACGACGCGCTGGGACGCGAACAACTCGGCCAGCCTGTCCAGGCGCGGATCGGGCAGCGGAACGACGCCCTCGTTCGGTTCGATCGTCGCGAACGGATAGTTGGCCGCCAGTACGTTGTTGCGGGTCAGCGCGTTGAACAGCGTCGACTTACCGACGTTGGGCAGACCGACGATTCCCAGGCTCAGGCTCACAGGGACCCAAGTCTAGGGGTCGCCGGGGGCACCGGCCGCTGTGGACCATTCGTGCGCGATCGGCATGGCACGCCCGGGATCCCTACGAGGTATTTACGGGGCTTTCGGCCCATTGCCGGTACGGTCTACATGTGTCAGGACAGCGGGCAAAATCGACGGTGGAGGCCTCCCACCGCTCGATCCACCCAGATATCCCAGGTGTGCCGTGGTACGCCGCTCTGCTTCTCGCCGTCACCGCCACCGCCATCGGTTACGGAATCGACGCCGGCCAGAAGGAGCTGACGCATGTCTTCGCCGGCTTCTATATAGCCGGTTGCGTGGCCGCGGTGCTGGCAGTGCGCCAGGACGGGCTTTTCACCGCGATGATCCAGCCTCCGCTGATACTTTTCTGCGCGGTACCCGGCGCCTACTGGTTGTTCCACGACGCCAAGGTCGGCCACCTCAAAGACCTGTTGATCAACTGCGGCTATCCACTCATCGAGCGCTTCCCGCTGATGCTGGGAACCGCCGGCGTGGTGCTGCTGATCGGGCTGGCCAGATGGTACTTCGGGATGTCGCACGGGACGACCGCGACGCCGAAGAGCTCCGACGACGCGGAGCCCACCGACGCCAAGTCCGTCGTTAGCGGCATTGTCGCCAAACTGCGCGCGATCGTGCGCCCGGAATCCGATGAGGACGACGGCGACGAGGCAATCTCGGCCAAGGCGCGGCGCACCCGCGGGGCCGGTTCCGCGTCGCGGGCCCGCCGGACGGCGCGCAGTGATCGGAGCCCCACCCGCTCCACCCGAACCCGTTCCCGCCGTACCCGGGAACCGCTCGACGACGCAGGCGAACCCGGCGAGCGGCGCTCGCCCCGGAGAGGTTCGACGACCGCCCGGGACTACGACGCCGCGGAACCGCCCCGCCGGCCACGCCGCCGCCCGAGGCCGGATGCCGATCCCGATGCGCGCGGTCAGTCCCGGGAAGGCCGTCGGGAGCCCCGCAGCCGCCGCAGCCCCTACGAGCGGCCGTACGAGCAGCCGAGGTCGCGTTTCGAAGGCTCGGATCGGTACGGGGACCCGTTTGACCCGCCCGGGTCCTCGGAGCGTTTCGGCCGCTACGACAGCTACGAGTCCCCCTACGAGCCGAGGCGACGCCGCCCCGCGCCGAACGGCAACAACGGGACGCATCACCCCATCTCGCAGGCGCGCTACCGGGGGGCCGGTGCACCAGACGAGGCCGCGCCCGAGCGGCGGAACCGCTCACGGACGTATGGCCGGCCTCAGCGACCCCCGACGGAATGGGAATACGACGGCTGAGCACCGGCCGGCGCCCGATGTGTCAGAGCAGTGACCGGATCTCGCGCGGCAGCGCGAACACCAGGGTTTCCTGTGCCGTGCTGACCGGTTGCACCACGTCGTAGCCGTAGTCGGCGAGCCGCTCCAGCACACCGCGCACCAATACCTCGGGGACGGACGCGCCGGACGTCACGCCCACAGTGGTCACCCCTTCCAGCCATGCCGGCTGGATATCGTCGGCCCAGTCGACCAAGTGGGCGGCCGCGGCCCCGCCGCCCAGCGCCACCTCGACCAGCCGCACCGAGTTCGAGGAGTTCCGCGAACCGACGACGATCACCAGCTGGCACTCGGGGGCCATCGCCTTGACGGCGACCTGCCGGTTCTGCGTCGCGTAGCAGATGTCGTCGCTGGGCGGATCCTGCAGCTTCGGGAAGCGCTGGCGCAGCCGGTCGACGATCTCCATGGTTTCGTCGACCGACAGCGTGGTCTGCGACAGCCACACCAGCTTGTTCTCGTCCCGGACCGTCACGTTGTCCACGGCGGCGACTCCGTCGACCAGCTGCACATGGTCGGGCGCCTCGCCCGCGGTCCCGATGACCTCCTCGTGGCCCTCGTGGCCGATGAGGAGGATGTCGTAGTCGTTGCGCGCGAACCGCCTGGCCTCGTTGTGCACCTTGGTCACCAGCGGGCAGGTGGCGTCGATGGTGTGCAGGTTGCGTGCGGCGGCCGCGGCGTGCACGGTGGGCGCGACCCCGTGCGCGGAGAACACCACGATGGAACCCTCGGGGACCTCGTCGGTCTCCTCGACGAACACCGCACCGGCCTTTTCCAAGGTGGTGACCACGTGCCGGTTGTGCACGATCTCGTGACGCACGTACACCGGCGCGCCGTGCTTTTCCAGCGCGCGTTCGACGGTCTCGACGGCTCTATCCACGCCCGCGCAGTAACCACGCGGCTCGGCCAGAAGCACTCGCTTGCGGGCTGGATCGCTGGCTACCGAGCTGGACGCGCCGGGAATTCCCATGTCGACAGTCGGCGGCATGACACCCAGGGTACGTTCTGCGGACACGGGCTTGCCAGCTCGCGCCGGCGGGCTTGGAGTTAGCGGTCGCTTAAGGCAATCTTGGACCCATGGCTACTGCACCGTATGGAGTTCGGCTACTGGTCGGCGCGGCGACAGTCGCCGTCGAGGAGACCATGAAGCTGCCGAAAACCATCCTGATGTACCCCATGACATTAGCCAGTCAGGCGGCGCACCTTGTGATGCGATTTCAGCAGAACCTCGCCGAACTGGCGATCAAGGGTGACAGCACCCTGGAGAACATCTTTCCGCCAAAGGATGAGCAGCCGGAATGGGCAACGTTCGACGAGGACCTGCCCGAAGCGGTCGAAGCGCCCGGCCCCGCCGACGACGGTATCGGCGAGGGCGATCGGCGAACCGAGGGGAGGTTCGCGTTGTACTCGCTCGCCGACGCCGCGTCCGATGCCGCCCCGTTGAAGCAGGGCAGGAAATCCGCGGACGCGCCGGCGGTTCCGCAACCGTCGGTGGTGACCGAGCTGGACTACGCGGCGCTGACGCTGGCGCAGCTGCGGGCCCGTCTGCAATCGCTGAGCGTCGACGAACTCGAAGCCCTGCTGGCATACGAGCAGGCCACCAAGGGCCGCGCGCCTTTTCAGACGCTGCTCGCCAACAGGATCACCCGCGCGAACGCGAAGTGACCCCGGCCGCACAATCCGAACCGAACTCCGCCGAGAACCCATTTCCGGTGCGCGCGGTGGCAATTCGGGTCGCCGGCTGGATCGACAAGCTCGGCACGGTATGGGTTGAGGGCCAGCTGGCCCAGATCAGCGCGCGGGCCGACTCCAAGACGGTGTTCATGGTGCTGCGCGATCCGGCTGCCGACATGTCGCTGACCGTGACCTGTTCACGCGACTTGGTGGCCAACGCGCCGGTGAAACTGACCGAGGGCACGCAGGTGGTGGTGTGCGGGAAGCCGTCGTTCTACACCGGTCGGGGCACGTTCTCGCTGCGGCTCAGCGAGATTCGCGCCGTCGGGGTGGGCGAGCTGCTGGCACGGATCGATCGGCTGCGCCGGCTGCTGGACGCCGAAGGGCTCTTCGACCCCCGGCTCAAGCGACCAATCCCCTTCCTGCCCAACATGATCGGCCTGATCACCGGCCGGGCCAGCGCCGCCGAACGCGACGTGACGACGGTGGCCACCGGACGCTGGCCCGGGGCGCGTTTCGCCGTGCGAAACACCGCGGTCCAGGGACCCAATGCGGTGGCGCAGATCGTCGAGGCGCTATACGAACTCGACCGCCACGTCGAGGTCGACGTCATCGTGGTGGCCCGCGGCGGCGGTAGCGTCGAGGACCTGTTGCCGTTCTCCGACGAGACGCTGTGCCGCGCCATCGCGGCGTGCCGAACCCCGGTCATCAGCGCGGTCGGTCACGAACCCGACAATCCGCTGTGCGACCTGGTTGCCGACCTGCGCGCCGCCACCCCGACCGACGCGGCCAAGAAGGTCGTGCCCGACACCGCTGCCGAGCAGCGCCTGATCGATGATCTGCGCCGGCGAAGCGCGCAGGCGCTGCGCAACTGGGTGGCTCGCGAACAACGCGCGCTGGCCCAGGTCCGCAGCCGCCCGGTGCTCGCCGAACCGCTGACGGTCCTGACGGCGCGCGCCGAGGAGATTCATCGCGCCCGGGTGGCGATTCGCCGCGACGTCACCCGCCTGGCCGCCGCGGAGACGGAGCGCGTCGGTCACCTGAGCGCGCGGCTGGCGACGCTGGGCCCGGCGGCCACCCTGGCCCGCGGCTATGCCGTGGTGCAGGCGGTGCCGGACTCCGGGGCCCCGGTGGTGCTGCGGTCGGTCGCCCCGGCGCCCGCCGGCAGCCGGCTACGGGTGCGGGTGGCCGACGGCGCGATCGCCGCGGTGAGCGAAGGGCAGACCGATGGCCGGTGAAGACGAGCAGTCAATGACGCCTATTAGTAACCTCGGCTACGAAGCGTGCCGGGACGAGCTGATCGAAGTCGTCCGCCTGCTGGAGCAGGGAGGCCTGGATCTCGACGCGTCGCTGAAACTGTGGGAAAGGGGCGAGGAGCTTGCAAAAATGTGCGAGGAACACTTAGCTGGCGCCCGCAAGCGGATTGAGGATGCGCTCGCGGCCGGCCAGGCGGACGACGCCTGATCTCGGCCAATTTGCGAAACGCAAACCATGATCATTTTCGAAATTGGAACACGTTTCAGTTATGCTGCGGCCCATGGCTGATGCATCACTGACCACCGAACTCGGCCGCGTCCTCGTCACCGGCGGCTCCGGGTTCGTCGGCGCCAATCTGGTCACCACCCTGCTGGACCGCGGCCACCACGTGCGCTCGTTCGACCGCGCGCCGTCGCCGCTTGCGCAGCACCCGCAACTGGATGTGCTCGAGGGCGACATCACCGACACGGCGATCTGCGCCCAAGCGGTGGACGGCATCGACACCATCTTCCACACCGCGGCGATCATCGATTTGATGGGTGGCGCGTCGGTGACGGACGCATACCGGCAGCGCAGCTTCGGGGTCAACGTCGGCGGCACCGAGAACCTGGTGCACGCCGGGCAGGCGGCGGGGGTGAAGCGATTCGTCTACACCTCGTCCAACAGCGTCGTGATGGGCGGCCAAAACATCCCCGGCGGGGACGAGACGCTGCCCTACACCAACCGGTTCAACGACCTGTATACCGAGACGAAGGTCGTCGCCGAGCGGTTCGTGCTGTCGCAGAACGGCATTGGCGAAATGTTGACCTGCGCGATTCGGCCCAGCGGAATCTGGGGCCGCGGCGATCAGACGATGTTCCGCAGGCTGTTCGAAAGCGTGATCGCCGGCCACGTCAAGGTGCTGATCGGCCGCAAGTCGGCCCGACTGGATAACTCCTACGTGCACAACCTCATTCACGGTTTCATCCTGGCCGCCCAGCACCTCGTCCCCGGGGGCGCGGCGCCGGGTCAGGCGTACTTCATCAACGACGACGAACCGATCAACATGTTCGAGTTCGCGCGGCCGGTCGTCGAGGCGTGCGGCGTGAACTGGCCCCGGGTACGGGTCAACGGCCCCCTCGTCCGCGCGGCGATGACCGGTTGGCAGCGGCTGCATTTCCGCTTCGGCATACCCGCGCCGCTGCTCGAGCCGCTGGCCGTGGAGCGACTGTATCTGGACAATTACTTCTCGATCGCCAAGGCCCGCCGCGACCTCGGCTATGAGCCCCCATTCACCACCGAACAGGCGATGGCGGAATGCCTGCCCTATTACGTCGACATGTTCAATCGCATGAAATGCCAGGCGCAGCAGGCTAAGCCCGCGGGGTAGCACGGCGATTCCCCATTGCGACATCGGGGATACCAATGCGACAGACTGAACCCATGACGCTCCTCCGCGCCGATCCCGTCCTCGCGGTGCACGACCTTGACCGTGCGGCGGAGTGGTTCACCCGAATACTGAATTGCACGGTGACGGAGCCCGACCCGGGCAATTGGGCATTCTGCTCGGCCGGGTCGGTGACGTTCAGGCTCGGCCGCTGCCCGGAGTCGTTGCCGGCGTCGGACCTCGGGGACCACAGCTACATCGCGTATTTGACCGTCGCGGGCATCGACGAGTACCACAGGCGCGCTCTCGCTGAAGGAGCCGACATTCTCAAGCCCCCGACGATCGAACCCTGGGGCCGCCGCGAGATGGGTCTGCGATCGCCCGACGGACACCGGTTCATGCTCTCGGAGCCGCTGTAGCTTCGGCCTTGGCGGACCTACCGGAAACCCACCATCTCGCTGCCCCAGGCCGCGCGGATGTTCGCATCGACATCGTGCGCGACGGTGTCGCGCTTGTCGATGACCAGGCAAACGCGATCGGCCTCCCGGTAGGGCCTCCAGTCCGGCTCGCCGGCCGGGCCCGCCGGCTTTGACTGCGCAGCGAAATTGATCCACCGGGTGCGCATTCTCTTGGAGACCGCCTTGGCGGTTTTGCTGCCGCCCAGTTTCAGCGTGGGATCCTTCGGCGCCCCGAGATTGCCCCAAACGTAGGGCAATTCGGTGGCGTGAGCGGCATTGACCAACAGCAGCTTCAGTAGTGGGGTCGCATAATCGAACCGGTACAGGTACACCGGTGCCACGCGGGCGTGGCCCTCGGCCAGCCAGACCGAGGGCATGCGGAACCCGACGTCGGTTGCGATGCTCAAACTCCTTGCCCTGCGCCGCAACCGAGAATACGTCAACCCGATCTGCTCGTCCGTCGGCAATTGCAGGTCGGGTTGCTCGGCGGCGATCTGGTCGAACATCGACGTGATCGCGCGAGGCGTGATCGGCATCAGCCGCGACCGCATCAGCCGGAAGAGCGCCGCCTCGTGCTTGTTGGTCCCGATGACCAAGGGGACCGGCAGCGAGCGGCCCTCCTGCACGCGCTTGACCGGGTAGTCGTCCAGCAACTCGCCGTCGATGATCGGGACGAACGCCAGGAGGCCCGGATTACGCACGGGCACTTCATCGAAGACCTCTTGGGAAGCGGCAAGCAGCACCGCGGTCGGCACGTCGGGCAACCGGTCCGCGTCGACGTCAAGCCTGTCGAGGACGGTCTCGGCGACGCGCTCGGCCCTGCGCCGGTCGTATACCGACGTGGCCGGTGAACTCTGGGCGATCGCGCGGGCGAACAGCCCCCCGGCCGACGGGCTGGCCAGCAGGGTCGTCACGATCCCCGCGCCGGCGGACTCACCGAATAGCGTGACGTTGCAAGGATCGCCGCCGAACGCCGCGATGTTGTCGCGCACCCAGCCCAGTGCGGCCAGCACGTCGCGCAGCCCGACGTTGGAGTCGAACCGCCGCCGCGAACTGCTAAACGACGACAGGTCCATGAAACCGAGCGCTCCCACTCGGTAGTTGACCGTGACCACGATGACCTCGCCGTCGCCGGCCAGCCGCCGCCCATCGTAGAGCGCCTGACTGCCCGATCCCAGGACGTACGCGCCCCCGTGGAGCCACACCATCACGGGCTTTCCGTCGCCCGGCTGGGTGCCAGACGACGCCCAGACGTTCAGCCGCAGGCAGTCTTCGCCCTGCGGCGCGCCCAAATCGAGCGGCATGTTGGGGAAGACCGGCTGCGGGCAGGCCGGCCCGTAGCGGGTGGCGTCGGCGACCTTCTTCCACCGCTCGGGGGGCTGCGGCGCCCGGAAGCGCAGCGCGCCGACGGGCGGGGCGGCGTACCGGATGCCCTTCCACGAGCTGACGCGGCCGTCGTCGGCGCCGCGGACGGGGCCGAAGGCGGTTTCGACCACCCGGTCACTGGTCGTTGTCGTCATGCGTGTGGAACTTTCCTAACCAAGGCGCTCGGTGAGGAACTCGACTACCCGCTTGCGGGCCTCGTACGCCGGCTGGCCGTCGACTTCGCGGACCTCGTCGGTCAACACCGAGTGCGCCAGCTTGCCGAAACCGCCCACATTGCCCGGCCGCGAGTCGATCTCGATCACCTCGAACGCGTCACCGAGGCGCTCCTTGAGCACCGCGAACCGTTCGCGCGGCACGGCGCTGTCCTCGCTGAACCGCAGACCCATCGCGCATAGGCCGTCGTTGGCGCAGCGATCGGCCACGGTGGCCAGTTCTGATTCGCTCAGGCCGGGATCGCGGCGCCGCGCACGCCCCAGCGGCAGCGGTACCGACGGCTGCGAAAGCACCGGGGCCAGCACGGCGTCGTCGACCGCGACGGCCAGCGCGAAACCGCCCGTGAAGCATTGGCCGATCACGCCGACACCCTTGCCGGGGGTCGACGCGTTGAGGTCACGGGCCAGCGCGCGCAGGAACATCGACACCGGCCGCTGCTTGTTCGTCGCGAAGGCCGCGAATTCCTTTGCCACACAAGCCCGGCTGATCGAGGAGGCGATGTAACCGACCGTCTTGGGTTTGCCCGGCTCACCGAACAGCGACGGCATGGCGACGGTGAAGCCGTTGTCCACCAGGTGATTGCCCAGGGCCAGCACGCCGGGGTGGATCCCGGGTATCTCGGGAATCAGCACCACCCCCGGGCCGCTGCCCTTGCGGTAGACGTCATGGGTGTAGCCGCCTCCGCTGAACGGCGCCGCCGACCATCCGGATAGATCTGCTTGGGGTGCAGTCACGCTCGGCCTTCCTTCAGCGCGCGGGTAACGGCGGCTGCGATTGCGTCGCCGACGCCAGCGTACGGAACTGATCGGTGTTGCCGGCACCGGTTATCGCGATTTGGGTGGCCCCGGTCGGGCCGGTGAGCCGGGTGGTCCACACCGGCTCGGCGTCCGCCCCGCTCTGGCCGGCGCCGTTGTAGACCACCCAGTTGGTCCCGGCGACGTCGACCGTTCCGCCCGGATACGCCGACGAATGGATCGAGCCCACCAGCTTGTCCTCGTCGGCGTTGCTCTGGGTGAGGCTCAGATACATCCCGCTCGGGCTGATGTAGCCGACGACCGAGATGGCCGCGTTCACCCGTTGACCGGTCGAGGGATCGGTGCGCCCGCCCTGGATGCCGCCGCGACTGCCGGAGTTGGCCTGCCAGCCGGCGGGCAGCTTGGGCAGCCGAATGGGGAAGCCGAGCGTCGCGGCGTCGGCCCGCAGCGCCGCCGGCGCGTCGTAGGACGGGACGGCGCCCTGGTGACTGCCGGGCTGGAACGAGCACATCCCCACCAGACCGGCCAGCAAAATGCACCCGATGACCAGCGGCATCAGTGACCAGAACATGTCGCGGCCGTCCTGCAGCAACCGCGGTTTGGCCGGCCTGGCAGCCGGTCCGGCCGCGCGGGCCGGCTCGCCGGCTACCTGGCCCTCCGAGCTGGCATTCAGCGGCGGCTCTTCGGTCATCCCCCGAGTATCCCAGTTCCAGCAGACCGATCAGCTTCTGGGACAATCTCCAACCATGACAGTTGAGGGCAACCGCCCATCTGGACGGCCACGTGGTGAAGCCCCGGACCGCAACCTGGCCCTGGAACTGGTCCGGGTGACCGAGGCCGGCGCCATGGCGGCCGGCCGCTGGGTGGGCCGCGGCGACAAAGAGGGCGGCGACGGCGCGGCAGTCGACGCGATGCGCGAACTGGTCAACACGGTGTCGATGCGCGGCGTGGTGGTCATCGGCGAGGGCGAGAAGGACCATGCGCCGATGCTCTACAACGGCGAGGAGGTCGGCAACGGCGACGGCCCGGAGTGCGACTTCGCCGTGGATCCGATCGACGGCACCACGTTGATGAGCAAGGGCATGCCCAACGCCATCTCGGTCCTGGCGGTCGCCGACCGCGGCGCGATGTTCGACCCGTCGGCGGTGTTCTACATGAACAAGATCGCCGTCGGGCCCGAGGCCGCCAACGTGCTCGACATCACCGCCCCGATCGCCGAGAACATCAAGGCCGTGGCCAAGGTGAAAGCGCTGTCGGTACGCGACATGACCGTGTGCATCCTGGACCGGCCCCGGCACGCCCAGCTGATCGAGGACGTGCGGCTGACCGGTGCCCGCATCCGGCTGATCACCGACGGCGACGTCGCCGGCGCCATCTCGGCCTGCCGGCCGCACTCGGGCACCGACATGCTGGCCGGGATCGGCGGCACGCCCGAGGGGATCATCGCCGCCGCCGCGATCCGGTGTATGGGCGGCGCCATCCAGGCGCAGCTGGCACCCAAGGACGACGAGGAACGCCAGAAGGCGATCGACGCCGGCCACGACGTCGATCGGGTGCTGACCACCGAGGACCTGGTGTCCGGCGAGAACGTCTTCTTCTGCGCCACCGGGGTCACCAACGGCGACCTGCTCAGCGGCGTGCAGTACTACCCCGGCGGCTGCACCACGCAGTCGATCGTGATGCGGTCGAAGTCGGGCACTGTCCGAATGATCGAGGCCTATCACCGGCTCTCGAAGCTCAACGAGTACTCCGCGATCGACTTCACCGGCGACAGCACCGCCGCCTATCCCCTGCCCTGACCGACACCAGCGAGGACTGCTACCTATGGCCGATAGCGCCACCGATACCGAATACCGCATCGAACACGACACCATGGGCGAGGTCCGGGTACCCGCAAAGGCGTTGTGGCGCGCACAAACCCAGCGCGCCGTGGAGAACTTTCCCATCTCGGGCCGGGGCCTGGAGCGCACCCAGATCCGCGCCCTGGGCCTGCTGAAGGGCGCGTGCGCGCAGGTCAACAAGGACCTCGGGTTGCTGGCACCGGAGAAGGCGGACGCCATCATCGCCGCGGCCGCCGAAATCGCCGACGGCCAACACGACGACCAGTTCCCCATCGACGTCTTCCAGACCGGGTCGGGCACCAGCTCCAACATGAACACCAACGAGGTGATCGCGAGCATCGCCGCGGCCAACGGTGTCACGGTGCACCCCAACGACGACGTGAACATGTCGCAGTCGTCCAACGACACCTTCCCGACCGCCACCCACATCGCGGCGACCGAGGCCGCGGTGCGTCACCTGATCCCGGCGCTCGAGGTGTTGCACGAAGCGCTGGAGAGCAAGGCCCGCGAATGGCACACCGTGGTCAAGTCGGGCCGCACCCATCTGATGGACGCCGTTCCGGTGACCCTCGGCCAGGAATTCAGCGGCTACGCCCGCCAGATCGAGGCGGGGATCGAGCGGGTGCGCGCCACGCTGCCACGGCTGGGCGAGCTGGCGATCGGCGGGACCGCGGTCGGCACCGGCCTCAACGCCCCCGACGGCTTCGGAGCCCGGGTGGTAGAGACGCTGATCGCGTCCACCGGGCTGAACGAATTGCGCACGGCCGCCAACTCTTTCGAAGCTCAGGCGGCGCGCGACGGTTTGGTCGAGGCCTCCGGCGCCCTGCGCACCATCGCGGTGTCGCTGACCAAGATCGCCAACGACATCCGCTGGATGGGGTCGGGCCCACTGACCGGCCTGGCGGAGATCCAGCTGCCGGACCTGCAGCCGGGTAGCTCGATCATGCCGGGCAAGGTGAATCCCGTTCTGCCGGAAGCAGTTACGCAGGTAGCCGCCCAGGTGATCGGCAATGACGCCGCGGTGGCCGTCGGCGGCTTGTCCGGCGCGTTCGAACTGAACGTCTACATCCCGATGATGGCCCGCAACATCCTCGAGTCGTTCAAGCTGCTGACCAACGTGTCGAGGCTGTTCGCGGACCGGTGCATCACCGGCCTGGTCGCCAACGTCGACCACCTTCGGGAGCTGGCCGAATCGTCGCCGTCGATCGTGACGCCGCTCAACTCGGCGATCGGCTACGAGGAGGCCGCCGCGGTGGCCAAGCAGGCCCTCAAGGAACGCAAGACGATTCGCCAGACCGTGATCGACCGCGGCCTGATCGGCGAGAAGCTCTCGGAAGAAGAACTGGACCGCCGCCTGGATGTCTTGGCGATGGCCAAGGTCAAGCCGGCGAAGTAGGCGGGTGGTGCAGCGATGACGACTCCTCCCGGCGGCCCCTACGGCCAGGGGCCTTACGGAAATCCGTATGGGCAGCAACCCTATTGGGGCGGCCAGCCCCAGGGCGGCCCGCAACCGTACCCGCCGACCGGCCCTTACCAGTATCCGCCCCAGGCGTATCCGCAAGCGGGACAGCCGTTCCCGCCCGGAGCGTACCCACCCGGGCCCCCACCCGGGGGCCCGGGCTCGAAGCTGCCCTGGCTGATCGTCGGGGGCCTCGTCATCCTGGCCGTCATCGCGCTGGTGGCCACCCTGGTCGTGATGCGCGGCGGCAGCCACGGCAAGTCCCCGGCCGCCGGGCCGTCGTCGACCAGCAGCACGACCAGCCAACCGAAGGGTCAGCAGACCGCCACCGACTGCACCCCGAACGTGTCCGGCGGTGAGATACCGCGGACGGACTCGATCGCCGCCGGCAAGCTCTCGTTCCCGGCCAGCGCGGTGCCGCCCAACTGGACGGTGTTCTCCGACGACCAGAACCCGAACCTGATCGGCGCCGTGGGTGTCGCCCAGGAAGTGCCCGGGGCCAGTCAGTGGATGATGACGGCGGAGGTCGGCGTCAGCAACCTCGTCTCCAGCATGGACGTCACCGCCCAGGCGTCGAAGTTGTTGCAGTGCATCGCCAACGGGCCCGGATACGCGAACGCGTCGCCCACCTTGGGACCGACCAAGACGTCGTCGATCACCGTTGACGGGACCAAGGCCGCCCGCGCCGACGGCGACGTCACGATCGCCGACCGCACCCGCAACGTCAAAGGCGACTCCGTCAGCGTCATCGCCGTCGACACCAAACCGGTCACCGTGTTCGTGGGCAGCACACCCATCGGTGATAGCGCTTCCGCGGACATCATCGGGCGGATCATCGCCGCGCTGAAGGTCGCGAAGTCCTGACGCGGCCCGACTAGGCCGGCGCGGAGACGTGGGTGGCTTCGGATCGCCCCCGCAGAACGGTGGAATAGCACTCGGCCCAATGCGTTGCCTCGGTCTGGTCCGCCCGCTCGATGGCCGCCGCCGCGCACAGGATCCGCCGGTCGGCGGTCTTGGCGAGGTCCGCCAGCCGCGCGGCCTCGTTGACCGCGTCGCCGATCACCGTGTACTCGTACCGGTTTTCGGCGCCGATGTTGCCGGCGAAGACGCGGCCCGCCGAGACGCCGATGCCGAAATCGACCGGTAGCCGACGCAGTTGGGTGCCCAGGGCGCGGGCGGTCGCGAGCGCGGCCGACGCCGGCTCGCTGGTCGCCAACGGTGCCCCGAAGACGGCAAGCGCGGCATCCCCGGCGAATTTGTTGATCAGCCCGTGGTGTTCGTCGACGGCATCGACGACGATGCAGAAGAAATCGTTGAGGACTTCGGCGACCTCTTGCGGGGGACGGCTTTCCGCCAGCTGCGTCGAGCCCACCAGGTCGATGTAGAGCACCGCCGCCTCGACCACGTCCCCCGACAGCGATGCACCCTCGTCGATGGCGCGCTGGGCGACGTCCGCCCCGACGTGGCGCCCGAATAGGTCGCGCAACCGGTCGCGCTCGGCCAACCCGGCCACCATGCGATTGAAACCCGTTTGCAGACGGCCGATTTGCGAGCGCTCATACGCCCCGACGTAGGTCCCGATGCGGCCGTGTTCGACCTCCGCCATGGCGTCGACCACCTCGCCGAGCGGGTCGGAAATGGACCGTGACGTCAAGATCATGGTCGGCAGCCCGAGCACCAATGCGGCCAGGGACACCACGAGGATCGGAACATCCAGCGACGCGGACTTCTCGATCAGCCACCCGTACGAACGAAGGACAACCAGAGTTGCGATCACCCCGATGGGGAAGGCGCTGCACAAAAACCACAGCAGGACCAGTCGCGCGTACACGCCGGGCACTGCCAGCCGCGGCTCGCAGCCGAGCGTGGCGGCGCGCATGATGGGGCGCAGGACGCGCTGCGCGAGCAGCATCGCCGTGCCGGCGGCGGCCGGCCCGCCGAGCAGCACACCGAGCGCGATGGGCAGCAGCAGCTGCGCCCCGCCGTCCAGGTTCAGCAACATGAAGATGCCGCCGCTGACAGCCCACGCCCCGAACAGGATCGCGGACTGGCGGCCGGGCAGCTTCATCGCGGCCTCGCGCTGCTCCTGGTTGGGTTCGGCCCCGGCCGCGTACCAGCGCAGCGTCGGGGCCGCGCTCAGCATCGCGGCCGCCGCGACGCCGACGATGCCCAACAACACGAGCACCAACACCGCCGCGGTGTTGGCCTTCGCGAAGTCGGCGTTGGCTCCGACCGACGTGTGGCCCCGCAGTGGAACCAAGATGGCGGCCGCTTCGATGACGGCCAGAAAGTAGGACAGGGCGAGGTCGACCCCGTATTGAATCGCCAACCGGCGGGCGGACTTTCGTTGCCCCACCGACGCTCGCGGCCGGCAATTCCGAAGCCGCGCGGCCGTGTGGGCCCACAAGCTGATGCTAGGCACCGTTGTTGGGGCCCCCCGAGTTCTGGCCCGGGATGTCGGTGATCGGGAAGTTGGGCATCGGCTTGGGCGAGGACGTGCTCGGCAGCGGCGGGATATCACCGGGCGGGATGTCGTGGAGTTCGTTCACCGGCGGCCCGTTCTCGCGGCTGCCATAGCTGCTCCCCGGCGCCCGCGGGCCCAGCAGTTCACTGACCGTCACCATCCGGTAGCCATTGGCCTTGAGCACCGGGATGAACTGGTAGACCAAGTCGACGGTGCTCGAGTAGGTGTCATGGAACAACACCACCGAACCCGGCTTGATGTACGTCATCAGCATGTACCGCGTCGCCGCCGTGTTCGAGTCGTTCGCCCAGTCGAAAGGAATGACATCCCAAAGGATTTCGGCGAGCCCGAACCGGCCCGCCGTCTGGCGCACGGCATCGTTGGACAGCCCCCCGGCGGGGCGATACAGGTTGGGGGTCCGGCCGGTGGCGGCGGCGATCGCGTCGTTGGCCTTGGAAAACTGAGGGGCGATGTCTTCGGGAGGGATCGTCACCATGTTGGGGTGTTCCCAGGTGTGGTTGCCGATCTCCATCCCAGCGTCGGCGACCTGCTTGGCCCCCGCGGGGTTCGCGGCCACCTTGTTGCCGATCTCGAAGAACGTGGCCTTCGCGTCGTTGTCCTTCAGGATCTGCAGCAGCCGGCCGTCGAATGGGCTGGGTCCGTCGTCGAACGTCAGCGCGACACACTTGACCACCGAGCAACTGAGATTGTCGGCGCGCGTCACGTGGCCGGTCAGACCCCCGATCACCAGCACCGCAACCGCCGCGACGACACCGACAACCGTGCGCCAATAGCGCCAGGCTTGGCTGTCGGGTCTTTTCGGCACCGTCGCAGTTTAACGAACGGCTGGCCAGGCGAAATGCGCCGTCACTGCGGTCCGGCGATCTCCTCGAGCATCTCGGTGACCAGCGCGGCAATCGGCGATCGCTCGCTGCGCAACAGCGTGATGTGGGCGAACAGCGGGTGGCCTTTGAGCTTCTCGATCACCGCGGCGACCCCGTCGTGCCGGCCTACCCGCAGGTTGTCCCGCTGGGCGATGTCGTGCGTCAGCACCACCCGCGACCCGGCTCCCAGCCTGGACAGCACCGTTAGCAAGACGTTGCGTTCCAGCGACTGGGCCTCGTCGACGATGACGAACGAGTCGTGCAATGACCGGCCGCGGATGTGGGTCAGCGGCAGCACCTCGAGCATGCCCCGGGAGAGCACCTCTTCGAGCACGGCCGGGCTGGCCAGTCCCTCGAGCGTGTCGAAGACGGCCTGCGCCCAGGGGCCCATCTTCTCGCTCTCGCTGCCGGGCAGGTAGCCCAGCTCCTGTCCGCCCACGGCGTAGAGCGGCCGGAAGACCACCACCTTGCGCTGGGTCCGCCGTTCCAGGACAGCCTCCAGGCCCGCGCACAACGCCAGCGCCGACTTGCCGGTGCCGGCTTTTCCGCCCAGCGATACGATGCCCACCGACTCGTCGAGCAGCAGGTCGAGGGCCACCCTCTGTTCGGCGGACCGGCCGCGCAGGCCGAATGCCTCGCGATCGCCGCGAACCAGCTGCACGCGTTTGTCCGCATTGACCCGGCCCAGCGCGTGCGAGCTGCCGCCAAGCAGTCGAATGCCGGTGTGGCAGGGCAGGTCTCGCGCTTCGGTCAGATCGATCTCACCCTCGGCGAACAGCGCGTCGATGTCCTCGGCGGCGGTCTCGACCTCGCGCATCCCCGACCATCCGGAGGCCACCACGTCTTGAGCGTGATACTCGTCGGCGGCCAGCCCGACCGCGGCGGCCTTGACGCGAAGCGGAATATCCTTGCTGACCAACGTAACTCGCTTGCCTTCGGCGGCGAGGTTGGCGGCGCAGCTCAAAATACGGCAGTCGTTGTTGTCGCTGCGGAAACCGGCGGGTAGCACAGCGGGGTCGGTGTGGTTGAGCTCGACGTGAAGCGTACCGCCTTGTGCCCCAACGGGAATGGGCTGATCAAGCCGGCCATGCAGAAGCCGGAGATCGTCGAACAGGCGCAACGCCTGACGGGCGAACCAACCCAGCTCGTGATGATGCCGTTTGGCCTCGAGTTCGCTGATCACCACCAGCGGAACCACCACCTCGTGCTCGGCGAACCGGCTGCACGCCCAGGGGTCGGACAGCAGCACGGAGGTGTCGATCACGTAGGTCCGGATTTCGGTCACGTAGCGCTCCTCGAGCGGGATGAGCCCGCGCGGACCCGCACAGGCATGTCGGCGGGAACTGCGACACCAGGACCGGGGCCGGTCCTTCCGTTGTGTTGACGGGAGGTGCCGCCCTGGCAGCTGAGCATGACGCTGACCATCGAGATCGACGCTACTCTCGTCGCCGCTTTGCAGCAGCGCAGGCGCGCCGACGACGGGCGCCGCGCGAAGATCGCCTAGGCGATGACGAACTGCTTGAGGGCGGGCTCGTCGGCCACACCCCATGCGGTGATGCGATCCGAGATCGCCTGCCGCAGCTGCTGTTGGTCGAAGATGCCCGCGTCGGCGACGTTGCGCAGCTTGTCCCGATAGGAGTCGATGTCGGCGCCGGGCACCTGCAGATCGGCCGCCCGGGCCGCGATGGCCGCGATCGTCTCGTCGCGGGCGTAGGACAGGCAGTGCTCGACCAGGTTGGAGAAGAACAGTTCGTGGCGGCGCTCGTCGCGCGCGATCCGGTCGATGAGCCCGGCCAGGATGGGCTCCTCGAGCTTGGCCGCCAGGTTCTCGCAGAACACGGCGTGCGTGCGCTCGGTGAACGCCATGTACACCAGGGTCTCCACTTGCGAGTAGGTGTCGGCGCGGTAGCCCTTCATGACGTACTGGACCCGCGCCTCCTCGTTGGCGGTCGGGTCGACCTCGCGGGTCACCACCAGATACTCGCGCAGCGCGATGGCGTGCAGGTGCTCCTCGGCGGTCCATCGGCCCAACCAGCGGCCCCACCAATCTTCGAGGATGAAGTGCTCGACGAGCTCGCGGTGATGCCCGGCGAGGTTGTCCTTGAGCAGCAGCAGGATCTCGCAGGCGTCCGTGTACTCCCGGGGCAGCGTCGCATCGGACGGGTCCCAGTCACGTCCGCCGAGGAACGCGAAGTTCTCGCCCCGGTCGAACGGCACGTAGTCGTGAGCGAACCAGAGTTCCTCGGTGTTCAGGTGCCGGTCCATGTTGGCTTCGCACACCGGCTCGAGTTCCAGGGTCAGCGCGTTAGCGACAGGTTTCTGTGCCATGCGGTTACTGTAACTCGCGTACACAGGTTCGTGAAATCACCTAACCCGTGTCGCGCCAACTGGTGACTTTGGTCCTTTCGCCGGTCCTTTCGCCGCGCCTAGCGGTCGACCAGCGTCCACTCCTCGAGACCCTCGTACAGCGGAAAGTCCCTGGCCAGGCGCGTCACCCGCTGCCGCAGAGCGGACAGGTCCGCCCCGCTGCCCGCCGCCAACGCGGTGGCGATGACGTCGGCAACCTCGGTGAACTCCGCGTCCCCGAATCCGCGGGTCGCCAGCGCGGGCGTGCCCACCCGCAGGCCGGATGTCACCATCGGCGGGCGCGGGTCGTTGGGGACCGCGTTGCGGTTGACGGTGATGCCGATCTCGTGGAGCAGGTCCTCGGCGGCCTGGCCGTCCAGCGGCGAGTTGCGCAGGTCCACCAGCACCAGGTGGACGTCGGTGCCGCCGCTGACCACCGACACACCGGCCTTGGTGACGTCGGGGGCCGTCAGCCGGTCGGCGATGATGCGGGCACCGGACAGGGTGCGCTGCTGACGGTCGGCGAACTCGGGAGTGCCCGCGATCTTGAGCGCGACGGCCTTGCCGGCGATGACGTGCATCAGCGGTCCGCCCTGCTGGCCGGGGAACACCGCGGAGTTCACGGACTTGGCGTACTCCTGCTTGCCCAGGATCAGGCCGGAACGCGGGCCGCCGAGCGTCTTGTGCACGGTCGTGGACACCACGTCCGCGTGCGGTACCGGCGACGGGTGCAGTCCCACGGCGACCAGGCCCGCGAAGTGCGCCATGTCCACCCACAGCTTGGCGTCGACCTCGTCGGCGATCGAGCGGAACGCCGCGAAGTCCAGAATCCGCGGGTAGGCCGACCAGCCGGCGATGATGACCTTGGGCCGGAACTCGAGGGCCTTGGCCCGCACCGCGTCCATGTCCACCAGGTGCGTCGTCGGATCCACACCGTAGAAGCCGGTTTCGTAGAGCTTGCCGGAGAAGTTGAGCTTCATCCCGTGCGTCAGGTGCCCGCCGTTGGCGAGGTCGAGGCCCAGCAGCCGCTCCCCCGGCGTCATCAGCGCCTGCAGCACGGCGGCGTTGGCCTGCGCTCCCGAATGCGGCTGCACATTGGCGAAGTCGGCGCCGAAGAGCGCCTTCGCCCGATCGCGGGCGATGTTCTCCACGACGTCGACGTACTCGCAGCCGCCGTAGTAGCGCCTGCCCGGCAGGCCCTCGGCGTATTTGTTCGTCAGCACGCTGCCCTGGGCCTGCAGTACCGACCGCGGCACGAAGTTCTCCGAGGCGATCATCTCCAGGGTGTCGCGCTGACGGCCCAGCTCTTTACCGAGCAGCTCGGCGATCTCGGGGTCGACCTCGCCCAGCGCGGCGGACATGACGGACGTGGAGGCGCGGGCGTCGGGTGCAGCAGTCACGGCGCCAGTCTATCCAGCGACGGTTTAGCCAGCCCAGCCGTCGGGGGCGCGTCCGCCCCTGCAACACTTGCACTATGCCGCGGCTTAGCGAGCCGAGCCCCTATGTGGAGTTCGACCGAAAGCAATGGCGCGCGCTTCGCATGTCGACGCCGCTGGCCCTCACTGAAGAGGAATTGGTTGGCCTGCGCGGTCTTGGTGAGCAGCTCGACCTACTCGAAGTGGAAGAGGTTTACCTGCCGCTGGCTCGGCTGATCCACCTTCAGGTCGCCGCGCGCCAGCGGTTGTTTGCCGCCACGGCCGAGTTCCTCGGTGAGCCGCAACAGAACCCCGACCGGCCGGTGCCGTTCGTGATCGGCGTGGCCGGCAGCGTCGCGGTCGGCAAATCGACCACCGCGCGCGTGCTGCAGGCCCTGCTGGCCCGCTGGGACCACCACCCCAGGGTGGACCTGGTGACCACCGACGGCTTCCTATACCCGAACGCCGAACTCGATCGGCGAAACCTGATGCACCGCAAGGGTTTTCCGGAGAGCTACAACCGCCGGGCGCTGATGCGGTTCGTGACGTCGGTCAAATCCGGCAGCGACTACGCGTGCGCGCCGGTTTACTCGCACCTGAAATACGACATCATCCCCGGCGCCAAGCACGTCGTGCGCCATCCCGACATCTTGATCCTGGAGGGCCTCAACGTCCTGCAGACAGGTCCGACCCTGATGGTGTCGGACCTGTTCGACTTTTCGCTGTATGTGGACGCCCGCATCGAAGACATCGAGCAGTGGTACGTGTCGCGGTTCCTGTCGCTGCGCGGCACCGCCTTCGCCGACCCGGAGTCACACTTCCACCACTACTCGGCCCTCAACGACACCAAGGCCATCGTCGCGGCGCGCGAGATCTGGCGGTCCATCAACCGGCCCAATCTGGTCGAGAACATCCTGCCGACCCGGCCCCGGGCCACCCTGGTGCTGCGCAAGGACGCCGACCACTCGATCAACCGGCTCCGGTTGCGCAAGCTTTAGCGGCGTCCAAGCAGCCGTTGTGGCGGTTACGCCGTCTCGAGACGACGCACGCCCCAGTACTGCAGTCCGGCGAACGCCGCGGTGTACACGCCACCCGCCAGGGTGGCGGCAATGCCTGTCGCGGGCAACGGCAGCGCTTCGGCGGCCACGATCGCGCCCAGTGTGAACACGACGTTGGCCACGACGACGCCCATTCCGACGCGACGCAGGTTCGGCGCCGCCGCGAGGCTGAAGACAACCAAGCCGCCGAGCACGAAGAACGCGCCGAGGCTGTACTCCTGCAGCGACGTCAGGCCCGTCAGCGACGAAAGCGGGTCGGCCAGAAAAGCGATCGCCAAACCGCACAGGCCCGTCAGCGTGGCGTCGGCGCGCATGGCGAAACGCAGCAGTGAGTCGGTCGAGTCGTAGAGGGGGCGGGTTGCCAGACCTGGCGCGCCAGATGCATACATCATGTGATTACTCCTCGCGATGGCGGATTGGGTCGAACTTCAGCGTGCCGCCGGCGCACTGCCATATCGACTCGTGGCACTGCCAACTACTGCCACGGATAAAAAGACCAGTGGGCTCGCCGGGCTATTCCCATATGCGAGCAACAATCGAAATCGTTATTCGACAACTGCCAGTCTGGCATTCAACAGCCCCAGCAGTCACAGGATCGCGCTAGTCGCTGGCCACCGGGACCCGCCCGCGCAGGTCGGCCGCGATCAGCCGGGCGGCAGCGTTCTGCCAGTTGTGCAGCGAGCGCTGGGGGACCTCGGTGACCAACCACTGCCAGGCCTGCCGGGCGATGGGATCAAGTCCCGTGGCGGTGGCGTTCTGCGCGTACGCACGCACGCCGACGACGTAGGGGAAATAGAGCGAGTTGTAGTGGCGCCACTGCTCGGTGGTCCCGAAATCGCCGGCGTCACGCGGCTTGAGCCGCCCGATCGCGTCCGCGAGAACCGCCTTGAGTTCGTTGGCCCGCTCCAGCGGATGGTCGGGCGCGCCCCGGGCGGCGAGGCGCTCGTCGATGACGGGCAGCGCGGTCAACGGGCTGGCGACCAGCTTGCTCAGGTCGCCGTAATGTCCCAGGGCGCGGCGGGTGAGCCTGGCGAACGTGACGTCGTCGACGTGGCGGAGCGGATCCACCGACCGCAGCGGCAGCGCCGCGCCGGTATTGCGCAACGCCGCCCGATCCTCCCGCAGCGCGGGCGATTTCGAAAATGCCAGCCGATCGAGAACCCCGGCCAGCGGATCCGCCAGCACCTGCACGGCGATCGCGACCGCCAAACTGGTGAACAGCAGCACGGTGAGCGCGGTCTGCGCGGCGCGGTCGTGGCGGGTCAGCGCCAGGCCGATCAACGCCTGGCCGCCGAATAACACCGCCACCGCCACCGAGCCGGCAAACGAGCGGAGCATGTCGGCGCGCAACGCCTGGCCTTCGTCGAACGCGTCCCACAGCGCGACGGCGAGCCCGAGCGAGAGGACGTCGAGACTCGTCGACGCCAGCGCCACCCAGCTGGGCACCAGGCCGAGCGGAATGATGAGGATGGCGTTGCCGAGCGCGAAGAACAGCGTCGCGACGACGGCCAGCCCGACTGCCGACCGCGGCCGGCGCGCCTGCCGCAACGCGACGGCCATCGCGGCGAAGGTGGATACCGAGATCACCGCGAACATCACCCAGTGGCCGGTCCGGAGTGGTCCCTCGACACTGCCGGCCAGCATCGCCCCGAACAGGCTCAGCACGGCGACAGCGGCCACCAGCAGAAACTCGCGCGTGCGCGGTCTCGAGCCGTCGCTAGGCCGGGCCAGCTCGACGAGCACCGCGAACCACGCCACGCCAGGGATGGTCACCAGGTAGATCTCAACGCGACTGAGCAGGTGCGCGTAGGCAGGGCTGGCGGTCCGCACGGCATCCAGCGCGACCACCAGCGCGAAACCGCACAGGCCGATCGCCGCCAACACGAGCACCGGCTTCCGCGGATCGCGAGCGAGCAGGTATAGCCCGAGCCACCCGCTCAGCGTGAAAACCACCGCCGACAGCGCAGCCATGCACCCAGTTTGGCACGGGTAATGCGTGCCGACCCGCCGCGCCCGGCTCGCGCCGGGCTTGCGATCGGAAGGAGTCTGATGCGTTCCGACCCGCCGCGCCCGGCTCGCGCCGCGCTTGCGATCGGAAGGGGTCTGATGCGTGCCGACCCGTTACTTGCCGTACCTGCGGTGCCGCTGACTGTAGTCACGCAACGCACGCAGAAAATCCACCCGGCGAAACGCCGGCCAGTGCGCCTCCGTGAACCACATCTCCGAATACGCGCTCTGCCACAGCAGGAACCCGGAGAGGCGTTGCTCCCCCGACGTGCGGATCACCAGGTCGGGATCGGGTTGCCCAGAGGTGTAGAGGTTTTCGGAAATGCCGTCGACGCTGACCGCGTCGATGAGCTCCTCGGCGGACGCACCGTTGGCGAGTTCCTTGCTCAGCAAGGCCCGCACCGCGTCGACGATCTCGCGGCGGCCGCCGTAGCCGACCGCGACGTTGACGTGGAACGTCGCCACGACGGGTGTGGATTCCACCGCGTCGCGCACCCGCCGGGCCGGTTCCTCGCCGAGCAACTCCAGATCGCCGACGGTGCGCACGCTCCACCGGTTGGCGGGCGCGCAGATCTCCTCGACGACGTCGGTGATGATCTCGATGAGCCCCGCCAGCTCGTCGGGGTCGCGTTGGAGGTTTTCCGTGGACAGCAAGTAGACGGTGGTCATCTCGATGCCGGCTTCCTGGCACCAGCGCAGCATCTCGGCGATCTTCGCCGCACCCATGCGGTAGCCGTAGCTGACGTCGGTATAGCCGGCGTCGCGGGCCCATCGCCGGTTGCCGTCGCACAGGACCGCGATGTGACGGGGCAGGTGCGGTTGGGCGGAGGCCAGGCCCTGCCGCAGCCGCAACTCGTAGACGCGATACAGCGGGTCTTTGAGACGCGGCGGGATAATTTCCACGGAGATTCAGCCTACTGTGAGCTGCGCCAAATTCCGCCCTGCTATTCGGCGATGTCACCAGCGCGGAGAGACCATGCCGTTACCGACGCCGACTATGTTGGTGATGAGCAGCCACTGGCAATCCCCGACCTGCAAGACGAGGGCACAGGAGACATGAGCAGCCAGACGAGCACGTCTGCCAATTCGGACCGCTCGGATCGCGAATCCGAGACCGTCACCCCCGGCAACACCGTCGAACAGCTTGTCGAGGGTGCGGCCCAGGCGCTGAGCAAGCCCCGCATGCGCGGCTGGATCCACTTCTTCTCCGCGTGGCTGGCGATCATCACCGGCGCGACGCTGGTCTCTGTGTCGTGGGCCGCCTCCTCGCCGCGCGCCGGTCATTCGACGCTGATCTACGCGGCGGCGACCGTGGCGATGTTCGCCGTCAGCGCCACCTATCACCGGGTGCAGTGGACGTCCGATGCGGCCCGGAACCTTATGAAGCGGCTGGACCATTCGATGATCTTCGTGTTCATCGCCGGCAGCTACACGCCATTCGCGCGCCTGGCCATGCCGCAGCAGACAGGCGTGGAGGTGCTGTGGATCGTGTGGGGCGGCGCGGTGGCGGGCATCCTGCTGAAGGTGTGCTGGCCGACGGCGCCGCGGTGGCTGGGTGTGCCGCTGTACCTACTGCTGGGCTGGGTGGCCGTGTGGTACTGCCCGACGATCCTGCACAAGGCCGGCGTGGCGGCGATGGTGCTGCTGGCCGTCGGCGGGGTCTTCTACAGCGTCGGCGGCATCTTCTACGGGCTACGGTGGCCCGACCCGTGGCCCAGTACGTTCGGGTATCACGAGTTCTTCCACGCCTTCACCGTGATCGCGGCCGTCCTGCACTACATCGCCATGTGGTTCGCGGTGTTCTACGTCGGCGACCACGCGTGGCTGATGCACTGAACGACTACAGCTGCGTGACGTCGGCGGGCGACCAGTACGCCTTCATGTGAGCGACCTTGCCGTCCTCATCGAATGCCATCACGTCGATCGGCTCGATCACCATCCGGTGCTCCCCGACGGTGATCGTGAGCCGGAAATGGAAAGCCGCCTCGTTGCCGGCGACCCGCAGCGTCACCAGCTCGCATTCGCGCTGCACATCGTTGACCGCCGAATAGAAGCCGTGGATCGCCTGGCGGCCGATGTGCACCTCACCGCCGACGGGATCCTCGACGGTGGCGTCATCGGCGTACAGCTCGACCAACTCATCGGCGCCGCCCTTGGCGACCAGTTCGATGTAGCGGTGGACCGTGTCGGTGATGTGTTGGGCGCTCGGCATGAAACTTCACGCTACCGTGGCGCGCCGAGCGCCCGTGCGAGGTCTTCCGCGGTGGTGACCGGCAAGTCGCACACCCGACCGCGGCACACGTACGCGGCGTCGGCGCCGGCCACCCGGTCGCGACCGCTCAGCAGCGCCGACGAGTCCTTTTCGCCGCCCACGACGATCGCCCCGCCCGGTGCCAGCCGCCGCGCGTCGGCCAGCAGCGCCGACCGCGACGGTTCGCAAGCGACCGCGATCTGCAGCGGTCCGCGCACCGCGGCCTCAGCCACGGCCAGCCAGTGGCCCGCGGAGCGTGGCGCGCGCTCCAGCAGCACCGAATGCGTGTTGAGCCCGTCGCCCGCCGCCCGCAGATACCGTTCCGCCCGATCGCCGTCGACCAGGTGCGCGGCGGTGAGCAGCGCCTCGGTGATCGACGATGCGCCCGACGGCGTCGCCCCGTCCAGCGGGTCGGCGGGCCGAAGCATCAACCGCTCGGCGTCGTCGGCGGTGTCGAACCACCGGCCGGGCCGCTGCGGGTCGGCGAAGTGCCGCAGCGCGGTGTCGAGCAGATCCGTTGCCGCCGTCAACCAGCCGGCGCCGGCGTCCAGCTGGTAGAGGGCGAGCAGGCCGGTGGCGAGCATCGCATGGTCCTCGAGGATGGCGGCGCTGTCGCCGACCACCCCGCCCAGGCTGGCGCGCCGCAACCGCCCGTCGACCAGATGCGAGTCCAGCAGTGCGCGTGCGCAATCGCTTGCGGCCCCGGCCAATTCAGGCGCGTCCAGGGCCACGCTGGCCTCGGCCAGCGCGGTGATCGCCAGACCGTTCCAGGACGTGACGACTTTGTCGTCGCGGCCGGGCTGGGTGCGGCTGAGCCGGGCGGCCAGCAGCGCAGCCCGGACGCGTTCGAGGCGTTGCGGGTCGTCGGGATCGGCGGGCAATTGCAGCACCGAGGTTCCGTGTTCGAACGTGCCGGACGCGGTGACCGCGAAAGCGTTTGCGGCCCAGGGGCCGTCGTCGGGGCCGAGCACGTCGGTGAGCTGCCCGGGCGTCCAGACATAGGTCGAGCCCTCGCGGCCGTCGGTGTCGGCGTCCAGCGAAGACGTGAACACCGCGCCGTCGGCCAGGTCGTCGAGCAGGAAGCGCGCGGTCTGGGCGGCGACCCGGCGCGCCAACGGATCCCCGGTCCGCCGGGCCCAGTGCGCGTAGGCGCGCAGCAGCAACGCGTTGTCGTACAGCATCTTCTCGAAATGCGGTACCACCCAAGCGTTGTCGACGCTATAACGGGCGAACCCGCCGGCGAGCTGGTCGTAGATGCCGCCGCGGGCCATCGCGCTGCCGGTGTGCGCGACGGCCTCCAGCGCCGCCGTCGAGCCGGTGCGTTCGTGGTTGCGCAGCAAGGCCTCGAGAATCGCCGACGGCGGGAACTTGGGCGCGCCGCCGAAGCCGCCATGCACAGCGTCCCGATCGTCGAGCACCGCGGCGACCGCGTGGTCACACAGCGCCGGCGCGATGTCAGGGCCGCCGGAGGGCAGCCCGGAAGCCATCGCACGCAATTCGCCCGCGATGGCCTCGGACGCCTCCTCCACCTCGCCGCGGCGCTGGTGCCAGGTGGCGGAAACCGCCGAAAGCAGCTGCAGAAAGCTGTCTTTCGGGTAGTAGGTGCCGCAGAAAAAGGGCCGGCCGTCGGGCGTCAGGAAACACGTCATGGGCCAGCCGCCGTGTCCGGTCAGCGCCACGGTGGCGTTCATATAGACGGCGTCGAGGTCCGGGCGCTCCTCCCGGTCGACCTTGATGCAGACGAATCCCGAGTTCATCGCGGCGGCCACCTCGTCGTCCTCGAACGATTCATGGGCCATCACGTGACACCAGTGGCAGGCGGCATAGCCGATGGAGAGCAGGATGGGCACGTCGCGCTCGGCCGCGGCCGCGAGCGCCTGCGGGGTCCATTGCTGCCAGTGCACCGGGTTATCGGCGTGCTGCCGCAGATACGGGCTGGTGGCCAGCCCGAGGGTGTTCGTCGCTGCAGCGTCAGCCGGGCTCATCGCCGGGTCCCGGTGCCCGCTCCGATCCGTTGGCCTGGCCCGGGGCGCGGTTGTCTGCCTGGTCGACCGCGTCGGTGCCTTCGTCGGCGGCCTGGTCGGGCTCGGGGTGCTTGGGCTCGAACGAGTCGGGCACCTTCTTGAGTTGCTTGTTCATCGAGCGCAGCAGCAACAGCGTGGCGATCAGCAGCACCACGATGATCAGCAGCCCGATCGGGCTGGCCTTGCCGAAGTCCGGCCCGGTGTGCTGCGGCGCGCCGTCGGCCAACGCACTCGCTGTCAAAATGAGGTGGTTCACAAGTGCCTCTCGATCCCGGCGAACAGGTCGTCCTCGGGCAGACGGACCGGCACCCGCGAGCGTGCGAGCTCGAACTCCTCCGTCGGCCAGAGCCGCTGCTGCCATTCGATGGGCGCGGCGAAGAAGTCGTGGTCCGGATCGATTTGCGTGGTGTGCGCCCGCAGCGCGTCGTCGCGTTGGCTGAAATACGCCGAGCACTCGACACGCGTCGTGACCCGGGACTCGAACGGGTCGTGCGCGGCGTCCCAGTGCTCAAGCCATTTCGCGAACGGCGGTTCATGCCCGTGTTTGATCGCCTCGTCGTGCAACAGCTGCATCCGGGCCCGCAGGAATCCGTGGATGTAGTAGAGCTTCGATACGACCCACGGCTCGCCCGCGTCCGGAAACCGCCGGTAATCTCCGGCCGCCTCGAAGGCGCCGACCGAAACCTGGTGGCAGCGAATGTGATCCGGATGCGGGTAGCCGCCGTTCTCGTCGTAGGTGGTGATCACGTGCGGCCGGAACTCGCGGACCACGCGAACCAGCGACTCGATCGATTCCTCCAGCGGCACCAGCGCGAAGCATCCTTCGGGCAGCGGGGGCGGTGGGTCGCCCTTGGGCAAGCCGGAGTCGACGAAGCCCAGCCAGGTGTGTTCGACACCGAGGATCTCGGCGGCCTTCGCCATCTCGTCGCGTCGGATCTCGGCGATGTGGCCGTGCACCTCGGGCAGGTCCATCGCCGGATTGAGGATGTCGCCGCGCTCACCGCCGGTCAGCGTCACCACCAACACCCGGTGGCCCTCGTCGGCGTAGCGGGCGAGGGTGGCCGCGCCCTTGCTGGACTCGTCGTCGGGGTGGGCGTGCACCGCCATCAACCGCAGTTCGCTCACGTGCCCCCTTGTCGGTCTGCTGGTCGCCGGTTGCGAAACCTATAATTCCAGTTCTTCAGATCGTTGCATGCTGCCGGCCGGTGTCCGGCAGCCGACCACCCAGGCATACCCAGGCATGACCGAAACTCCCCCTGCACTCCCGGAGGCCCGCTACGGGCGCACCGGACGCCCCCGCGTACCCCGGCGTTGGCTGGTCGTCGCGCTGGGCGTGCTGGTGGTCGCGGCCGGGCTGGTGATCGCCGTCGTCGGCTACCACCGGCTGGGCACCAGCCCCGTGACGGGCACGCTGGGCAGCTATCGGGTGATCGACGACGAGACGGCGTCGGTAACGATCAGCGTGACGCGATCCGATCCGTCGCGGCCGGTGGACTGCATCGTGCGGGTCCGGGCCAAGGACGGCAGCGAGACGGGCAGGCGGGAAGTGCTGGTCCCCCCGTCCGATGCGGCCACGGTGCAGCTGACCACCACGGTGAAGTCCAGCAAACCGCCGGTGATGGCCGACATCTACGGCTGCGGCACCGACGTGCCGGCTTATCTGCGGTCGGCGTGACCCCGTAACAACAGCCGAACTGCGAATTTCGGGTCATCAATTGTTTGCGCGGTGGTAACATGGGTGAATGCACGGTTCCTGATGGGACCGTGTATTGCTGCATTAAGGCCGTGAGCAGAACGGATCGGCAGCACACGGGGAGCAGACCCGGATACTCCCGGCGGCGGGGTTAAACAGGCTTACGCGGGTACGCGGAACGACAACATGAGGAGCACGACGAGATGACGGACACTTCTGTGACCTGGTTGACCCAGGAGTCACATGACCGGCTGAAGGCGGAGCTCGATCAGTTGATCGCCAATCGTCCGGTTATCGCCGCGGAAATCAATGACCGCCGTGAAGAAGGGGACCTGCGCGAGAACGGCGGATATCACGCCGCCCGCGAAGAGCAGGGCCAGCAAGAGGCCCGCATCCGTCAGCTGCAGGACCTGCTCAACAACGCCAAGGTCGGCGAAGCGCCCAAGCAGTCCGGCGTCGCACTGCCCGGTTCGGTGGTGAAGGTCTACTACAACGGCGACAAGTCGGACACCGAGACGTTCCTGATCGCCACCCGCCAGGAGGGCGTCAACGACGGCAAGCTCGAGGTGTATTCGCCCAACTCACCGCTGGGCGGCGCCCTGATCGACGCCAAGGTCGGCGAGACCCGCAGCTACGTGGTGCCCAACGGCAACACCGTCGAGGTCACGCTGGTCAGCGCGGAGCCCTACCACTCCTAACCGCCGCCACCTCCGCGAGCAGAAACACGCCTCGGGCGTGCGATTTTGTGTCTGCTCGCGGTGGTTAGTCCAGCGCCTGGCCGAGGTCGGCCAGCAGGTCGGCGATGTCTTCGATGCCGACCGACAACCGCACCAGGTCGTCGGGCACTTCCAGTTGCGAACCGGCCGTCGACGCGTGCGTCATGGCGCTCGGGTGCTCGATCAACGACTCAACGCCGCCGAGCGACTCGGCCAGGATGAACACTTCGGTGCGCGCGCACAGATCCCGCGCGGCTTGCCGGCCGCCCCGCATGCGCACCGACACCATGCCGCCGAAGCCGAGCATCTGCCGAGCGGCGATCTCGTGCCCGGGGTGGCCGGGCAGACCGGGGTACAACACGGTGCTCACCGCCGGATGGCCGGAGAGGAAATCCGCGACGGCCGAAGCGTTTTCGCTGTGTCGCTGCATCCGCAGCACCAGGGTCTTCAGGCCACGCATGGCCAGGTAGGCGTCGAACGGGCCGGGCACCGCGCCCGCGCCGTTTTGCAAAAAGGCGAAGGCCGCGTCCAGCTCCGCGTCGTCGGTGATCAACGCCCCGCCCACCACGTCGGAGTGTCCACCGATGTACTTGGTGGTCGAATGCAGCACCACGTCGGCGCCCAGCTTCAACGGCTGCTGAAGCGCGGGTGAGGCAAATGTGTTGTCCACCAAGACTTTTAGCGAGAACTGTTTGCCCAGTTCGGCGAGGGCCGCGATGTCGGCAATGGACAGCAGTGGGTTGGTCGGTGTCTCCACCCAGATCAGGCGGGTCTGCGGCGTGACCGCGGCGCGGACGGCGTCCAGGTCGGACAGCGCCACCGGCGTGTAGCTGACGTTCCACTGCGTGAACACCTTGTCGATCAGCCGGAAGGTGCCGCCGTAGGCGTCGTTGGGGATGATCACGTGATCGCCGGGCCGCAGCATCGCCCGCAGGGCGCAGTCGGCGGCGGCCATGCCGGAACCGAACGCCCGCCCGTAGCTGCCCTCCTCCACCGCGGCGAGCGAGGCCTCCAGCGCGGCGCGCGTCGGGTTGCCGGTGCGTGCATATTCGAACCCGCCGCGCAGCACGCCGACCCCGTCTTGGGCGAACGTGCTGCTGGCATAGATCGGGGCGTTGACCGCCCCCGTCGCCGGGTCCGGCCGGTAGCCGGCGTGAATCGCTTTGGTGGCGAGTCCGGTGAAATGTCCGGTGTGGTCGTCGCTCATCGACGACCAGCCTAGGTGACGACCGAGCCGGCTACCGCGCCCGCACGACTAGCTCAGCTGTTGCTCGGTCCCGTCGAGCGGCAGGCAGACCGTCGTCATGATCTTGTCCGCCAGCGTCTGCCGCTTCGAATCCCACAGCGGGAAAAGGAAACCGATGAAGCAGATGATGGCGTCGACGAAGTGCGCGAGGGAACGCACGATGGACATCCCGAAGCCGAGGGGCTGACCGGTGACCTCGCTGACCACCTTGAACTTCATCACCGATTTGCCGACGCTCGACCCGGTGGTGCCCTGGCGGTAGCCGTAGTTCCAAATCAGATAGATCAACCCCACCAGCGACGCCAACCACTGCGCGGCCAGGCCGATGGTCGAGTTCTGCGTCGCGCAGTACTGGTTGACGGCGTACTGCGTGACATCGGTGACGCACGACGTCTGCTGGGTGGCGACCAGGATCCCGGTCCCGATACCGTGCACGACGGCGTACGGGAGGATGTCGATGATGAACGCCACGAGCCGGGTCAGCCACGGCGTGTAGGACTCCGTCGGCAACGTGCGGATCGCCGGTCCCGGAGGTGGTGGCGCGTACCCACCGGCGGACGGCGGGGGCGGCGGGTAGGAGCCGCCGCGCGGCGGCGGAGGCGGCGGATAGGAGCCACCCGCGGGAGTCGATGGAGGGGGCGGAACCGCCTGACCACCGGACGACCCGGGCGACGGCGGAGGTGGCGGATAAGCGTCGCCAGCCGGCGGTTGATCGGTCATGGGCACCTCTTCCCCTGCGGACCAGCTGAACCAGGCCGCATTACAGTACCTGAGCGCGCAGCGGCCGGGCGAGACACGCGTCGCGGCCGAAAGGGGCCCCGGCTACCGACGGCCTAACGGTCCACGAGACCCGTCCGAGAGGAAACCGAGCAGGTCATAGCGGGTGATCACACCGACCGGTTTGCCCTCCTCGACCACCATCAACGCGTCCCAGTCGCGCAGCGCCTTGCCGGCCGCGCTGACCAACTCCCCCGCGCCGATCATCGGCAACGGCGGGCTCATGTGCAGCGAGACGGCGTCGGCCAATTTGGCCCGGCCCTCAAAGACGGCCGAGAGCAGTTCGCGCTCGGAGACGCTGCCGGCCACCTCCCCGGCCATCACCGGCGGCTCGGCGCCGACCACGGGCATCTGGGACACCCCATACTCGCGCAGGATGCCGATGGCGTCGCGGACCGTCTCGGACGGATGCGTGTGCACCAGGTCGGGCAGCTCGCCGGACTTGCGGCGCAGCACGTCACCCACCGAGGCCTGCTCGGTCGAGCCGTCTAGACGGCTGCGCAGGAACCCGTAGGAAGACATCCAGGCGTCGTTGAAGATCTTCGCCATGTAGCCGCGCCCGCCGTCGGGCAGCAACACCACGACGAGCGCATCGGGTCCGGCCTCCTCGGCGACCTTCAGCGCCGCCACTACCGCCATCCCGCACGACCCCCCGACGAGCATCGCCTCCTCGCGGGCCAGCCGCCTAGTCATGTCGAACGAGTCGGAGTCGGACACCGCGATGATCTCGTCGGGCACCGTGCGGTCGTACGCGGCCGGCCAGAAGTCCTCGCCGACGCCCTCGACCAGGTAGGGCCGGCCGGTCCCGCCCGAGTACACCGAACCCTCGGGGTCGGCGCCGATGATGCGCACCTTCCCGTCCGACACCTCTTTGAGGTAGCGGCCCGCACCGGTGATCGTGCCGCCGGTGCCGATGCCGGCGACGAAGTGGGTGACCTTGCCATCGGTGTCGGCCCAGATCTCCGGACCGGTGGTGGCGTAGTGGCTGGCCGGGCCTTCCGGGTTCGCGTACTGGTCGGGCTTCCAGGCGCCCTCGATCTCCCGGGTCAGCCTGTCGGAGACGCTGTAGTAGCTGTCCGGATGGTCGGGCGGCACCGCCGTCGGGCAGACGACCACTTCCGCGCCGTAGGCGAGCAGCACGTTGCGCTTGTCCTCGCCGACCTTGTCGGGGCACACGAACACGCACTTGTACCCGCGCTGCTGCGCCACCAGCGCCAGGCCGACGCCGGTGTTGCCGGAGGTGGGTTCGACGATGGTGCCGCCGGGCTTCAGTAGGCCGCTCGCTTCGGCGGCGTCGATCATCCGCACCGCGATCCGGTCCTTCGAGCTACCCCCGGGGTTGAGGTACTCGACCTTGGCCGCCACAGTGCCGGCGCCGTCGGGAACCACGGAATTCAGGCGAACTAGCGGCGTGCCGCCGATGAGCTCGCTGATGTGCTGGGCGATCCGCATGCGTTCATCGTCTCAGGCAGGTTCCGGGGGTGCACGACGGCTTCGGAGTTGGCGTCTGACGGAGATTGCGCTAGCCGGTGGCCTCGCGGATATAGTCGCCGATCTGGCGCAGCGAGCGAACCGCCTCCGGGACCATCGGAGCGGCCAGCTGGAAGTCGTGAATCTGGCCGGGCCACACCCGCACCTCGGCCGGCACACCGACCGCGGCCAACCGGCTCGCCGCCAGCCGCGCGTCGTGCAGCAACACCTCGGATCCCGACACGTGGATCAGCGTCCGCGGCAGGCCCGGCTTGATGTGCTCCACCGGCTCGTAGATCTCCTCGGGCCGCCCCCCGACTTTGTGCTTTTCGGCCGCGCTGGCAACCAGCTCGGCCAGCGCGTCGAACGCCCGGGCGGAGAACATCGCGTCGGTGTTGATGTTGGGATGGGCCTGCTTGTGTTCCTTTGCCAGCTGCAGCAGCGGCGAGATCATTACCAGCGCAGCCGGCTCCTCGCCCTCCTCCTGGAGGCGTTGCGCCAGCGCGAGTGCGAGGTAGCCGCCCGCGGAGTCGCCGGCCAGCACGATCTGATCCGGCTCATATCCGCGCAGCCGCAGCCACTGGTAGCCATCGTGGCAGTCATCGAGGGCCATCCCGATCGAATGCTTGGGCAGCAGCCGGTAATTGACCACCAAGATCGGCGCGTCAGCAAACTGCGACAGCGCTTCGACCAGCCGGCCGTGCGAGTTCGCCCCGCACGTCAAGAACGCACCACCGTGGAAGTAGACGACCACCCGACGGGTGCCATCCGCGGGCAGCACGCCCGGGGCGCGCACCAGCTGCGCCGACGCGTTGGGCAAGTTCACCGTCTCGCGGACGGTGGCCGTCACCGGGAGCACCACCCGGGCCGCCAGGTCGATGAGGCCCCAGGGCCAGGGGAAGTTGGGAATGTGGCTGCCGACGGACAGGACCGGCCTAACCGTCACCCGCGACGTCAGGTTGGCCACCCGCGCAGCAACGCTGGGTCCGGATTCGAGGACCTCGACCGGGGTGCCATCGCTCATCGCGAACTTGCGCGGCCTGCTGGCCCTGCGAGCCGCGAGGACGTCGTGTGGACGAAGGGCGTTCCGGGGCGAGCCGGATACCTTGCCGGGTGCGCTCATGCTCAACACTTCCTACGCCTTTGTAGTGCGATACAGCATGTGACGAGGCAGCTAAGCATCTGGTTCAGCCGTTTGCCCGAGGCACTCAGCCAACCCCGCGAACTTAGCTTGACAGCCACTTCTTAAGACAACATTTAAAGAGTCTGATTTGTTACCTCATTTGCTTCGCACCGTGATCACATTGTTGGTCAGCCGACCCCGCAAACATGCAAGCCGAACTAAACTGGTCGCGTGACCATGCGGGTGCCCCGTCGTTCGGCAATCGCCCTGGCCACGGCGGGCGCACTCGCCTCGACAGGAACTGCCTATCTGGGCGCGCGCAACCTGCTGGCCGGCCAGGCGACGCACGCGCGCACCGTCATCCCCAAGGCGTGGGACATCCCGCCCCGCGCCGACGGCGTGTACACCCGCGGCGGCGGCCCGGTGGAGCGGTGGCACCGCGGCGTGCCGTTCGATCTGAGCCTGATGATCTTCGGTGACTCGACGGCCGCCGGCTACGGGTGCATCAGCGCCGAGGAAGTGCCGGGAGTGCGGATCGCGCGCGGCCTCGCCGAACAGACGGGCAAGCGAATCCGGTTGAGCACCAAGGCAATCGTCGGCGCCACGTCGAAAGGCTTGTGCGGCCAAGTCGATGCGATGTTCGTGGCCGGGAAGCCGCCGGATGCGGCGGTGATCATGGTCGGGGCCAACGACGTGACGGCCCTCAACGGCGTCAGCCAGTCGGCGCAGCGGCTCGGGCTGACCGTGCGCAAGTTGCGCGCCCGCGGTGCGGTGGTGATCGCCGGCACCTGCCCGGACCTGGGTGTCATCACCGCGATCCCCCAACCCCTTCGGTCGATCGCACACGAGCGTTGTCTGCAACTGGCGCGCGCCCAGGCCGCGTCGGTGCGGGCCGCCGGCGGTATGCCGGTGCCCCTGGCGCAGTTGATGACACCGCAATTCCGGTCGACGCCCCACGTGATGTTCTCCCCGGACGGCTTCCACCCGTCCGCCCCGGCGTACGCGATCGCGGCCGACGCGCTGCTGCGCGCGCTGTGTGAGGCGCTGGGCGAGGAGGTCGACCTCCCACCGCTGGAGTTGGCGGCATCGACGACCGCGCCGGTGCTCGGTCAGCGCCACACCCGAACCAGCGTGATGTCGCGGCTGTGGCGGCGCCCGGCGCCGGGACTCGCCCCGTCGTCGTGCCCGCAGGTGGCCAGCGACTAGATTTGTGCTAGCCCGTCGGCGTCAAGTCAACGGTTTGTGAAGCGAACTCGCCGGAATCCGGAAGGGATTTGAAGGGAACCGTCATGCCTGAAGCCGTTATTGTCTCTGCCGCTCGCTCGCCGATCGGCCGCGCGATGAAGGGGTCGCTGGTCTCCATGCGGCCCGACGATCTGGCCACCCAGATGGTGCGCGCCGCGCTGGACAAGGTGCCCGCGCTCAACCCGCACCAGATCGACGACCTCATCCTGGGCTGCGGCCTGCCGGGCGGTGAGTCCGGCTTCAACATGGCGCGCGTGGTCGCCGTCGAGCTCGGCTTCGACTTCCTGCCCGGCACCACCGTGAACCGGTACTGCTCGTCCTCGCTGCAGACCACCCGGATGGCGTTCCACGCCATCAAGGCCGGCGAGGGTGACGCTTTCATCTCCGCCGGCGTGGAGACCGTGTCCCGGTTCGGCAAGGGCAACTCCGACTCCTGGCCCGACACCAAGAACCCGCTGTTCGACGACGCCCAGGAGCGTTCTGCGGCGGCGGCCGCGGGCGCCGACGAGTGGCACGACCCCCGCGCCGACGGCAACCTGCCCGACGTCTACATCGCAATGGGGCAGACCGCCGAGAACGTCGCCATCCTGACCGGCGTCAGCCGCGAAGACCAGGACCGCTGGGGGGTGCGCAGCCAGAACCGGGCCGAGGAGGCGATCAAGAGCGGGTTCTTCGAGCGCGAGATCACCCCGGTGACCCTGCCGGACGGCACCACCGTGAGCACCGATGACGGCCCTCGTCCCGGCACCACCTACGAGAAGGTCTCCGAGCTCAAGCCGGTGTTCCGGCCCAACGGCACGATCACCGCGGGCAACGCCTGTCCGCTCAACGACGGCGCGGCCGCGCTGGTGATCACCAGCGACACCAAGGCCAAGGAACTCGGCCTGACGCCGCTGGCCCGAATCGTGTCCACCGGCGTCAGCGGCCTCTCGCCGGAGATCATGGGTCTGGGCCCGATCGAGGCGTCCAAGAAGGCGCTGGCGCGGGCGGGGATGTCGATCAACGACATCGACCTCTACGAGATCAACGAGGCCTTCGCGGTCCAGGTGCTGGGTTCGGCGCGCGAGCTGGGCATGGACGAGGACAAGCTGAACGTCTCCGGCGGGGCGATCGCGCTGGGACACCCGTTCGGCATGACCGGCGCGCGCATCGCGACCACGTTGATCAACAACCTGCAGACGCACGACAAGACGTTCGGGCTGGAGACCATGTGTGTCGGCGGCGGGCAGGGCATGGCGATGATCATCGAGCGACTGAGCTAACCGACCGTACGAGCTCGTCGTCGAGTGTGCGGCCATGGTCGCAACACGCCGGGCAGGTCCGCCCTCAGCGCACACTCGACGTCGCACACACGAAAAGACCGGCGCGCCAATCGGCGTGCCGGTCTTTTCGTGGAAGAGAACTAGTCGTTCTGCAGATAACTGAGCAGACGTAGGATCTCGAGGTAGAGCCACACCAGGGTCACGGTCAGGCCGAGGGCGATACCCCAGGCCGCCTTCTCCGGCGCGCCCGCGCGCACCATCTGGTCGGCCGCGTCGAAGTCGATCAGGAAACTGAACGCCGCGATGCCGATGCAGACCAGCGAGAAGATGATCGCCAGCGGACCGCCGCTGCGCAGGCCCAGGCCGGTGCCTCCGCCGACGTGGAACATGGCCAGCACGAAGTTGCCGAGCATCAAGGCCAGCACGCCGAACATCGCGGCGACGAGCATCCGGGTGAACTTCGGGGTGACCCGGATTGCGCCGGTCTTGTACACCACCAGCATGCCGAAGAAGACACCGAAGGTGCCCATGACGGCCTCCCCGATCAGCACGCCGGCGTTGGCGTGCGAGACCGCGAAATTGGCGAAGACGAACGAGATGGCGCCCAGGAAGAGCCCCTCGAGGACGGCGTAGCTGAGCACGATGGCCGGGCTGTCCTGCTTGCGGCCGAAGGTCGCGACCAGCACCAGCCCCAGGCCGCCGAGCGCGCCGACCAGGGTCAGCGGCATCGCCAGTGCGAGGTTGGACGCCACCAGGAAGTAGGAGACCACAGCGGACACCGCCAACACGGCCAGCGTGATGCCGGTCTTGGTGACGACGTCGTCGATGGTCAGCGGACGCGAAGCCCTGGTCTCCTGGTAGGGAGCTTGGTAGGGCGCCGCGTAGGGGTCGCCTCCATAGCCCTGCATTGGGGCCGCGCCTGTGCCGAATTGCGCGTATCCGCCCCGCTGCTTGGGCAGCGAACGAAATACCGGGTTGCTTGTCTCCCGCACCGTCGGATCCTCTCTATTGGCTTCGAGCTGTGCGAACACAATCTCAACGATCAGCGTCCCGTCCGGGTTCCCGGCCGACCTGGGCATTTTCCGGTGCCTGGAGCCTTCTAAATGACACGGCCGCTGTCGTCGGGTTAAAGATAACCCTTACCCGGGGGTATCGCGTCGGTCGTCACGATCTAGATTTTTCGTTCGAAGGTGCACCGGCGATGGGAGGTCAGGGCGTGACCGAGGAATCCGACGAGGTTCTAACCCGCGTCGACGGCAACGTCGGTCTGATCACGCTCAACCGCCCCAAGGCGATCAACTCACTCAATCAGCGGATGGTGGACGCGCTGAGCGCCATACTCACCCGCTGGGCAGAAGACGACGCGGTATCCACCGTGGTGCTCTCCGGCGCCGGCGAGCGCGGCTTGTGCGCCGGCGGCGACGTGGTCTCCATCTATCACAGCGCGCGTAAGGACGGGGTCGAGGCGCGGCGGTTCTGGCGCGACGAGTATCTGCTCAATGCCCAGATCGCCGATTTCTCCAAGCCGTACGTGGCGCTGATGGACGGCATCGTGATGGGTGGCGGCGTCGGCGTCAGCGCGCACGCGAACATCCGCGTGGTGACCGACACCTCCAAGATCGCGATGCCCGAAGTCGGCATCGGCTTCGTTCCCGATGTCGGCGGGATGTTCCTGCTATCCCGAGCGCCCGGTGGGCTGGGTCTGCACGCCGCCCTGACCGGAGCTCCGTTTTCCGGAGCCGACGCCATCGCCATGGGATTCGCCGACCACTACGTGCCGCACGACGATCTCGAGGCGTTCACCCGCGCGATCGTGGCTGACGGCGTCCAGAGCGCGCTTGCCGCGCACGCCATTGAGTCCCCGCCGAGCGAGCTTGCCGCACAACACGGTTGGATCGACGAGTGCTACGCCGGCGACACGGTCGAGGACATCGTCGCCGCGCTTCGCGTGCATGACAGCGGCCCCGGCCCTGGACCTGCCCAAGACGCCGCCGACCTGATCGACACGCGATCGCCGATCTCGTTGTCGGTGACCCTGGAAGCCGTCCGGCGCGCCGCCAAACTCGAGACGGTGAAAGACGTTCTCATTCAGGACTATCGGGTGTCGTCGGCATCGCTGCGCTCACACGACCTGGTCGAGGGCATCCGAGCACAGCTGATCGACAAAGACCGCAACCCGAAGTGGTCGCCGGCGACGCTCGCCGCGGTGACCGGGGCCGACGTCGAGGCGTATTTCGTCCCGGTCGACGACGACTTGAGTTTCTAGAAAGGCTATTGGCGATGACAGACGCTGATTACGAAACCATCCTGGTCGAGCGTGACGAGCGCGTCGGCACCATAACCCTGAACAGGCCGAAAGCGCTCAACGCGCTCAACACCCAGGTGATGAACGAAGTGACCAGGGCGGCAACGGAATTCGACAACGATCCCGGCATCGGAGCGATCATCATCACGGGTTCGGCCAAGGCGTTCGCGGCCGGTGCCGACATCAAAGAGATGGCCGCCCTGACGTACGCCGAGGCGTTCGACGCCGACTTCTTTGGCCCCTGGGCCAAACTGGCGGCCGTGCGCACCCCGACCATCGCCGCGGTGGCGGGGCACGCGCTCGGCGGTGGCTGCGAGCTGGCCATGATGTGCGATGTGCTGATCGCCGCCGACACAGCCAAGTTCGGCCAGCCGGAGATCAAACTCGGTGTGCTGCCCGGCATGGGCGGCTCCCAGCGCCTCACCCGCGCCATCGGCAAGGCCAAGGCCATGGACCTCATTCTGACCGGGCGCACCATCGACGCCGCCGAAGCCGAACGCAGCGGCCTGGTTTCGCGAGTGGTGCCCGCCGATGATCTGCTGGCCGAGGCCAAGGCCGTCGCCACCACGATCTCCCAAATGTCACGATCGGCGGCCCGGATGGCCAAGGAGGCCGTCAACCGGGCGTTCGAATCCACGCTGTCCGAAGGGCTGCTCTACGAACGTCGCCTCTTCCACTCCACCTTCGCGACGGAGGACCAGTCCGAGGGCATGACGGCGTTCATCGAGAAGCGCGCGCCCAACTTCACCCACCGGTAGGCATGCGATGACCGAGCCGGGCACAGCGACGAACACCGAAGCCGGCGGCAACGCGACGGTCGTCACCGAGGAAGGCGCGCGTCCGGATACCCGGCCGCAGACTCGCGAGCCGCGGTCACCCAAAAAGCCTTGGTGGGTAAGGCATTACACCTTCACCGGCACCACGGTGGGCCTCATCTTCATCTGGTTCTCCATGACGCCGTCCCTGCTGCCGCGCGGTGCGTTGTTTCAGGGGCTGGTCAGCGGCATCTCCGGCGCCATCGGCTACGGGCTGGGCGTCTTCGCCGTGTGGCTGGTCCGCTACATGCGCGCCAAGGATCACAGTCCACCGCCGCCGCGCTGGGCGTGGAAGGTGCTGATTCCGATCGGTGCGCTCGGCATGGTGCTGATGGCCATCTGGTTCCACGTGTGGCAGGACAACGTGCGCGACCTCATGGGCGTACAGCACCTGAAGTGGTACGACTACCCGGTGGCCGCGGGCCTTTCGCTGGTGGTGCTGTTCACCCTCGTCGAAATCGGTCAGTTCATCCGTTGGCTGGTCAGGTTCCTGGTCGGCCAGGTCGACCGCATCGCGCCGTTTCGGTTGTCGGCGACCATCGTGGTGGCGCTGCTGTTGGTGCTCACCATCACCTTGCTCAACGGTGTCGTGCTCAAGTCCGCGATGCGGACCATGAACAACACCTTCGCCTCGGCGAACAACGAGATGAATCCTGACACTGCGCCGCCGAAGACGCCGTTGCGGTCCGGCGGTCCCGAGTCACTGGTGTCGTGGGAATCCCTTGGGCACCAAGGTCGCATCTTCGTGGAAGCCGGCCCGAGGGTTGACCAGCTGGCCGCCTTTAACGGCGCTCCGGCAACCGAGCCGATCCGGGCCTATGCCGGGCTGAACTCCGCGGACGGCATCACGGCGACCGCCGAGCTGGCGGCGCGCGAGCTGCAGCGCACCGGCGGGCTGCAACGCGCCGTCGTCGCCGTCGCGACCACCACCGGCACCGGCTGGATCAACGAGGCGGAAGCCGACGCGCTCGAGTACATGTACAACGGCAACACCGCGATCGTCAGCATGCAGTACTCGTTCCTACCGAGCTGGCTGTCGTTTTTGGTGGACAAGGAGAACGCCCGCCACGCCGGGCAGGCACTGTTCGAGGCCGTCGACCGGTTGATCCGCCAGATGCCCGAAGCGCAACGCCCCAAGCTCGTCGTGTTCGGCGAGAGTCTGGGATCGTTCGGCGGCGAGGCGCCGTTCATGAGCCTGAACAACGTCCTCGCCCGCACCGACGGCGCCTTGTTCAGCGGACCTACATTCCAGAACACCATCTGGACCGACCTGACGTCGACGCGGGACGCCGGTTCCCCGGAGTGGTTGCCCATCTACAACGACGGCAAAAACGTCCGGTTTGTCGCTCGCCCAAACGATTTGGGGCGCCCGAATTCCGCATGGGACCACCCCCGGGTGGTCTATCTGCAACACGCCTCGGATCCGATCGCCTGGTGGTCCCCCGACCTGCTGTTCAGCAAACCGGACTGGCTGCGGGAGCGGCGGGGTTACGACGTGCTGCCCGAGACCCGCTGGATCCCGGTGGTGACGTTCCTGCAGGTCACGGCGGACATGGCCGTCGCGGTCGACGTCCCCGAGGGCCATGGCCACCACTACGTCGCCGACGCGGCCGACGGCTGGGCCGCCGTGCTGTCACCGCCGGGTTGGACGCCGGAAAAGACCAACAAGCTACGGCCACTGCTTCATTCGGATGCCTCCTCCACCGGGTAGCTAGAGCCAGCGGCGACCGGGGTTGCCGGAGCTGGCGAGCACTCCCGGGCCGGCGTCGTGCGAGCCGGCGCCGGAAAGTTGTTCCAGCACACCGGCACCCGCGAGCGCGTGATAGCCGCCGATGACGTCGGTGGCGCGATGCAGGCCGATGTCCAGCAGCGCGGCGGCCGCGAGGCTGGAGGTGTAGCCCTCCGAGCACACGATCACCCATTCGACGTCGTCGCCGACGGCCTCGGGCAGCTTGGCCTCGCTGGTCGGATCGCAGCGCCACTCCAACACGTTGCGTTCGATCACCAGCGCGCCGGGGATCGCACCCTCGCGGAAGCGCTGCGCCTGCGGCCGGATGTCGACGAGCACCGCCCCGCGCCGCAGCGCATCGGGCACCTCGGCGGCGGGAAGGCGACGGTAGCGGCGCCGGGCGGATCTCAACACGACATCGATGCGGCTCATCACGGTCCTTCCGGTTGGTCGGTCAGTTCGGTGCGCTGGCGGCGCAACCGATTTCGGCCGGTGACCTCGTAGTAGGACATCGCGGTCAGCGGCGGCGAGTAAGCGTGCACGCTGAGCGAAGGCGTCACCGGCTCTCGGACGGTGCCCGACAGGCCCGAGACCGGCACCGTCACGGGTCGCGGCGCCCACACCACGTCATGCACCCAGCCCAGCGGAAACCCGGCCTGATCGCCCGCGTCGAGCCGGCGACGCCGCAGGGCCCGGCCGTCCCAACGAAATTCGTTGAGCGACCCGGACAGGACCGTCAGCGCGCCCAGGGACCCACCGTGGTCGTGCAGTTCGGTGTGATGACCGGGAACCCAGCTGATTAGCCAGACGTCCAGCTCCTCGTCACCGTGGATGCGGGTGAACCAGCGGCGCGACTCGGGTATTCCGCCCGGCGGCAGCAGGTGGTCGCAGCGTCCGCTCAGCACGTCGTCGGCGGCCTGGTCGGTGGCTTGCAGGAGGTCGGGAACCCGCAGGCGGGTCGGTCCCGACGATGGGGACGAAACGGTGCGCGGGCGCAACGCAGCCGGAGCGGCAAGAGGCAAAGACATGGTGGAGCTCCACAAAGAAGGATCGGACAGGCGGCGGCGTGTTACGGCCGACAACACTCGCAAAATCCGAAGCGCTCCATCACGGCCGCCAGTGTTGCATAGATTGAGAGGGTGCGCTGGTGCGGTCAACGGCCCCGACTGTGGGGCACGCTCCTCGTGGCGGCCGGATTATTGGCGGCTACGGGATGCTCGCCTGACGCCCCGAGCGGTAAGCCCGCGTCCTCATCTGCGCGGCCGGCGGACCTACCGGGCCGCCCCGCTGCGGCGCCGCCGGGCGCCATCGGTATGTCGCCGGCGGGCGTGACGACCAGGGTCGACGTGCCCGCGAATTCGACCGAGGAAGAGTATTACCAGGCCTGTCACGCCGCAAAACTGTGGATGGACGCCCAGCCCAAGACCGGTCAGCCGCTGCTCGAGCCCTATCTGGCGATGGTCCAGGCCGCCCCGTCGGGCACCGCGGGCAGCTGGAATGCCCGCTGGGCGGATCTGACGCCGGCCCGGCAGGCGGCCGTGATCACCGCCGCGCGCGCCGCCGCCGGCGACGAATGCGGCTAGCGCTTTCGAACTGCTGCGCGATTGAACTCACGGGTAGAGAAAGTGCCAACCCGGCCGGTGCAATACCGCTCCGCCGCGCAAAATGAAGAGATGCCGGACGGACCTGGCGGAGTCATCGCGCGCCGATCGTCACCGACGCGCGTCGCGTTGGCGCTGGGCAGCGGCGGGGCCCGCGGCTACGCCCACATCGGGGTGATCGACGCGCTGCGCGCCCGTGACTACGAGATCGTGGGGATCGCGGGCTCGTCGATGGGCGCGCTGGTCGGCGGTTTGGAGGCGGCCGGTCGTCGCGACGAGTTCGCCGACTGGGCGAAGTCCCTGACGCAGCGCACCATTCTGCGCCTGCTGGACTTCTCGATCAGCGCGGCCGGGGTGATGCGGGCCGAGAAAATCCTGGACGCGGTGCGCGACATCCTCGGCCCCCTCGACATCGAGCAGCTGCCCATCCCCTTCACCGCGGTGGCAACGGACTTGTTGACCGGCAAGTCGGTGTGGTTCCAGCGCGGTCCGATCGACGCGGCGATCCGTGCCTCCATCGCCATACCGGGCGTGATCGCGCCACACGAGGTCGACGGGCGGCTGTTGGCCGACGGGGGCATCCTGGACCCGCTGCCGATGGCCCCGCTGTCGGCAATCAACGCAGACGTGACCATCGCGGTGAGCCTGTCCGGCAGCGAGGCGATCGCCAACCGCGAGGGCGAGGCCGGGGTGACCGCCGAATGGTTGAACCGCATGGTGCGCAGCACCTCCGCGCTGCTCGACACCTCCGCGGCCCGGTCGCTGCTCGATCGCCCGACCGCGCGCGCCGTCCTGGGCAGATTCGGCGCTTCCCCCGCGGAAGCGGACAGCTGGTCGGACGGTGCGGACGTCGCGGAGCCCGCTGCCGGGGATGACGCGGCCGACGTACTGGCCGACGCCGCACCCGAGATCCCGAAGCTGGGCAGCTTCGAGGTGATGAACCGGACGATCGACATCGCCCAGGCGGCGCTGGCGCGCCATACGCTGGCGGTCTACCCGCCCGACCTGTTGATCGAGGTCCCGCGCTCGGTCTGCCGGGGACTGGAGTTCCACCGGGCGGCCGAGGTGATCGCCGTCGGCCGTGCGCTGGCGGACGAGGCCCTGGACGCCTTCGAGAACGAAAGAAACACGCCACCGCCGCCCGAAAGCTGAAACCCGTACTGCGCGTTACCGTCCCGGCCCGATCAGACGCCCAGGAAGCGCGCGACGCCTCGGGCTTCGCGGCGGCCCTGCTCGCGTCCGGCCAGTGCCGACGCGACGCGACAGGCCGGGTCCAACGGGTTGGGCCCGAAGGCCGCCAGCGAGTCGGCGTCCGCGAACACCGTGAACGTCGCGCCCGTGAAGGCGGAGATCTCCGCGGCCGGCCCGTCGCCGAACGCCGAGGGCGCGTCCACGCCCGAGGGCACCAGCACCACCGCCGTGTCGCAGTCACCGGCCGCGCCGAGGTTGACCGAGCTGGCGACCCCGCCGTCCATGTAGCGCCGGCCCGCGATCGCGACGGGGGGCCACGCCCCAGGGACCGCGCAGCTGGCCGCCACCGCGTCGACGAGGTCGACGCCGGATTCGCGATCGAAAACCACCAATTCGCCGGTGTCCACGTCGATCGCGGTGATCCGCAGCGCCCGATCGGGCCAGTGGTGCGACGGCAGGCGCTGGGCGATCACCTTGAGGCGCACCGGCGGCGGAACGGTTTTCGTCGACAACGCCACAGCCCCGATCCGCTGCATCTGCTGCCGGGTCTTGTTCGACGGGTCCGCACAGGGCTCCGCCAACGCAGCCAGGAACATCTCGGTGATCTCCTCCACGTCGACCCCGGAATCGATCTCGGCCGATGATTCGGCGATCTGCCGGTCGAACAGCACGTCAAGCGTGCTGCCGCTGCCGATCTGCGCGGCCACCACGGAGCCCGCCGAGGTCCCCACCAGCACGTCCGAACCCAGCAACAGCCCGGCCGCTGCCGGCGACACGTCGGCGATGCCGCGCAAAACTCCTGTCTCCCACGCTATTCCCGCTATTCCTCCACCCGCCAGCACAAGCGCTCGTCTGGTTGTCACGCCCACCCACTCTGCCAGGACGACATTGGGCTAGCGGCGGCCACTCGGTAACGCGTGTTGCGATTCCTGCACCCGCGCGCTCAGCTCCTCCCGGCGCAGCAGGTGGGCGGGCGGGTCGGGCAGTATCAGACCGCGGTCGACTTGCAGCGCGGCGTCGACGTGGACCAGCTCACCCGGCTCGAGCAGCCGCCAGCGGGGGTCGTCGTCCATGCGTTCGGTGGCGAACACCACCGACGGGCGCGTGCACAGATGTTCCGACCGGGCGTGAATTCGCTTGGTGCGCAAGTCGAATTCCGGGCCCCGGGCGGGGGCATCGTCGGACCGATCCAAGACGTACAGTTCATGGGTTTCGGGATACCGCAGCGCCCACATGTCGGTCGCCGTGCTCAGTAGCACGTTGACCGCATAGATCGGCACGTTGGCGGCGAGCCATGTCATGGCATCGGTCAGGCCCGCGGTCACGTCACCGTTCAGCGCCCGGATCGAGGCGGTGATCAACGCGAACACCCGCTCGGAATCGGTGTCGCCCAGGACCAGGTCGCCGGTGCCGACTTCGCGCAGCCGTTCGCCGAGAACGTCCAGCCCCTCCAGCACGCCGTTGTGCGCAAAGATCCTGCCGTCCTGCAGGAACGGGTGGGTGTTGCGAACGTCGAGCGCACCGGTCGTGGCGTAACGCACGTGCGCGATGAAGGTGGTGCCGGTCAACTCGTGGGCTTCGGTGGCGAAGGCGGCATCCTCCCAGGCCGCCATGGGTTGCTTGTCCAGCTGCGGCCGGCCACGCTCGTCGAACACCCCCAGACCCGTGCCGTCCGGGTTCCTTCTGCTCTGATCGGCGAGGCTGTCGGGAGCGTCCAACAACCAAAACGTCGCGGTGCAAACGTCAGTCCCGGCGTGCAGCCCGAATAGTCGACACATGGCCTCGACGGTACCCAGTTTCAGTGAGTCAACGCGCCGGCGAGGTCGCCCAGCACTTGGCTCGCGTAGCGCTTCCACAGCATCCCGAAGAGCGGCAGGCCCGGTGCGGACAGGACGGATTTCGGGTAAATGGCCCAGCGCCAGGTGATCTCGGTGCCGCCATCGGCCGGGGTAAAGATCCACTCACCGGTGACCGAGCCGACCAGCAGCGCCATTGGACCGTGGATCTGGGTGAGCCGGTAGCCGAACGATCGTGGCGGGTCGACACTGGTCAGGTCTTCGCGCGCCCTGCCGCCGCCGGCGAGGATGATGGTGCGGCTCTGACCCGCTGCGTCCCAGGCGCCGGTCTGGTCCCGCACCTCCTTGATCGGCGGTATCGGCCCGTACCGGCGGCCGAAGATCTCGGGCAGCGGGATGGGCAGCGTGCCGTGAAACGCCGCGTCGGGCGCGACGGGCACCACGTGCGATTGTTCGACGACAAGCGGCTGGGACATGGGGTTCCTTCCTGCCCTGGGTTATTCGCGGAGACGCGCGCTCAGTCGCGGGCCTCGACCACCCAGTAGCCATGCTCGGCGTAGCGTGCCCGGATGGCCTTCTTGTCGTACTTGCCGACGCTGGTGCGCGGGATCTCCTCGACGAACGCCCACCGCTCGGGCAGCCACCAGCGAACCACCTTCTCCGCGAGGAACTTTCGTAGGTCCTCGGCGCTGACTGTGGTGCCTTCCTTGGCCACCACGACGGCCAGCGGCCGCTCCTGCCACCGCTCGTCGGGCACGCCGACCACCGCGGCCTCTACCACATGCGGATGCCCGATCAAGCTGTTCTCCAACTCGACCGACGAGATCCACTCGCCGCCGGACTTGATGACGTCCTTGGCCCGGTCGGTCAGGGTGACGAAACCCCGCTCGTCGAGCCGTCCGACGTCGCCGGTGCGCAGCCAGCCGGAGTCGAATTTCGAGTCGTCGGCCGTCAGGTAGTACGAGCCGGCGATCCATGGGCCGCGGACTTCCACCTCGCCCACGGCCTCACCGTCGTTGGGCAGCACCTGACCTTCGTCGTCGACGATCCGCATCTCCACGCCGCAGACCGGTTGGCCCTGGGTGGCGCGGAACGCCCAGTGCTGGTCCTCCGGGGTTCCCGGCGGGGGCCACGCCATGGTGGCCATCGGGGAGGTTTCCGTCATGCCCCACAGTTGCCGGATCTCAACGCCGTGGTTTTCCTCGAAGGTGCGCATCAGCGACACCGGAACGGCCGAGCCCCCGCAGACCACCAGCCGCAGCGACGACATGTCGTGGCCCGGTTCTTCCTCCAGGCGGTGCAGGACGTCGTTCCAGATGGTGGGCACCGCTCCCGCCACGGTCGGTCGCCGGTCCTCCACCAGGCGGATCAGCGAGCGCGCGTCGAGATGGCGGTCGGGCAAGACGAGGTCGGCACCGGCCATCAGGGCGGCGTAGGGCAGGCCCCACGCGTTGGCGTGGAACATCGGCACGATCGGCAGCACGCTGTCGACGGAACCCACGCCGATGCCGTTGGTGGTGCAGGCGGCCATGGTGTGCAGGTAGCTCGAACGGTGGCTGTAGACAACACCTTTCGGGTTGCCGGTGGTGCCGCTGGTGTAGCACATCGCGGCCGCGGACTTCTCGTCGATCCGCGGCCAGTCGAACTCGGTCGACTCGCCGGCGAGCACGTCGGCATATCGCAGCACGGTCTTGCCCGACCCCTCGAACGCGGCGGTGTCACCCTCCCCCACCGCGATCACGGTGTGCACGGTCTTGAGGTCGCCCAACACCGGACCGAGCAGCTTGGCCAGCGACATATCGACCAGCACCACTTGGTCTTCGGCCTCGTTGGCGACATAGGCGATCTGCTCGGCGAACAGCCGGATGTTGAGGGTGTGCAGCACGGCGCCCATCGACGGCACCGCCAGATAGGTGGTCAGGTGTTCGGCGTTGTTCCACATGAACGTCGCCACCCGCTGGTCCCCGTTGATGCCGAGGCGGCGCAATCCGTTGGCCAGCCGGGCGACGTCGTGACCCAGTTCGCGGTAGCTGATTTGCCGGTAGCCGTCATCGGTGGCGGTGGTGACCGTGCGCTCCCCGTGCACACCGCAGCCGTGCCGCATGATCGCGGTGATCGTCAACGGAAAGTCCTGCATCGTGCTGTCCATTGAGGTACCGCCTTTGGATCCCGGCGCAGCGTCGCCTGATGTCAATCCTCGAGAAACGGCGTGACCGCATCCCGGGCCGGTGGCGATGAGCCGCCAGCAGCCTCCACCCTAAGCCCGAGTTCGGCGCCGGCGTCAGGCAATCACCCTAGGCGAGTACGGGTTCCCGCTGAGCCAATGCGGGCAGCCGGGTGGTCGACGCCTCAGCCGGTCCCCCGCCCGCGGCGATCGGCACGACGGTGACCACACCGGAATGGCCGGCGATGTAGAGGTACCTGCCGTCGGGGCTCTCGACCACGCAGGATGAGTGGTTCACCGCCCCGATGTCGGCGATGACGTCGTGGGTTCGCGTGCAGACCACGGCAACGCGGTCGTCGCTGACCAAGTAGGCGCGGCGGCCGTCGCGGCTGAGCGCCAAACGGGTGAGCGGGCCGGCGAGCTCGCTGAGCTTGCGGGTTCCGGTGATCTTGCGGGCCCGGGTGTCGATCACGTCGAGCACCGCACCGACGACGGGGCCGCAACTGGCCACAAAGGCCGTGGCGCCGTCGTTGCTCAGCGCGACGTCGCGAATCGGCAAACCCAGCTCGTAGGCGCCGACGACGCGGGATTCGGCGCCGGCCCGGCCGTCGGACTGCGCCCCGGTCTCGATGACGACGAGTTCGCCGCCGGACGGCCCGTTGGTGGCGGCGTAGAGGTGGCGCCCGTCGGTGCTGATGCGCACGCAATCCGCGGTGGTGCCGGGTGTCGCGTCGAGTCCGATCACTTCGAAGTCATCCGTGGTGGTGTCCATGACCGCGACGTCGGCGCCGCGGGCGCCGTTGCGGCTGGCGTAGACGAACCTCCCGTCGGCGCTGACGGTCAGATCGCTCACGCGGTCGGCCAGCGGATGGGTCGCGATCCGCGCGTTCGTGGCGAGGTCGACGACGTCGATGGAGTCATATGAGGACGACGCGGTGCTGATGTAGGCGCGCGGGGAGGCCCCGCCGCTCACGGCGATCGCGAACGGTTCGTCGATGCCCGTGATTGTCTGCACCACCCGACGCGCATCGGCGTCGAGGATCGAGACCGTGTCGCGGCCGTGATTCGCCACCACCAGCCGAGTGCCGTCGGGACTGACGCCGATGTCGCTGATGGGACCGTTTCGCACCGGGATCTGAACCACCGGGGCGTCGTCGAATCCGAACAACCGCTCGTCTCGATCGTCCTGGAAGGCCTTGCGGTCGTTTATACCGCTCACGCTGCACCGCCTTTGCTATGTTGTCGGCGCGGAGGCGGCGTCGCCGGGACTTGCGCGACAATTCGCCTACAGATCCAGAAAGATCTCAGCACCAAAAGGCGCCGACGCGACTGGTTTGGCGAGTCTACCGGCCAAAAATCGCGTCAAATCCCTTTAAATCCCCCGACGTTAGCTACGTCACCCCGCGCACTCAGGTTCTGCTCAGGCTTTCAATTACGCTGTATCGCAGTCGCTTACCCGTAGCGAAACCGATGCAAACGCGCTTCCGGCGGATTTCGCATTCGCCGCTAACGTCACCGGTCAGCGCGGTGGAGTTGTCCAGGTTAAGAAACTCTCAGGGTGCAGGCGCGAAGAGGGAAAGATCACACCGCGTCGGCTAACTGAACTGGGTGCGCGGCCGGGGCAGCGCGTCGCCGTCGACGAAGATGTCCAGCTTTTCGTTGTAAAACGCCACCAGACCGGCGATCTGGGCGACCGCGGGCAGTGGGTAGTGGTACGTCCAGGCCAGGTCCGGATGCAGGACATCACCATCAGGGCGGCCCAACCGCACCGACCAGTAACCCGACGTCACCCCCTTGTACGGACACAGCGTCTGGGTGGAGCTGGGTTCCAGATGCTTGAAGTCGACATCCGTTGGGTCGATGTAATACCTTGTGGGCAAACCTGTTTCGAATAGCAGGACCGGAGAACTGGTGTTGGCCAGCATTATTCCGTCCAGCTCCACCCGAACATGCCGGTGTGAGCGCAGCGCGTCAACCCGCGAATACGGATTGCGTGGGTGGCCGTAGATCGGTTCGTCTTCCTCGAACCAGCGCAACGGATTCCATTCGAATCGCACCGTCCCAGCCACCGGTCCGCCACCGTCGGCGTCGAACACGCGCGCGGCGGACGGGTGGATCTCGCCGGCACCCACTAGGGAGTGCAGCCGCGACGGCCCGAATTGAACCTTCTGCGAATGGTTTTCGTCGCGCAGGAACTCCGCACGGACATCGGCCAGCGGGATGTAGTACTGCGGGTAGTACGGGACCTCCCACACATACAGGGCCGCCGTGGTGTCGAAGACCAGCGCGTCCCCGAGGTAGCCACGCACGCGGCGCGGCGCGGGCTCGACCCGGCCGCGCTCAGCGGCCATCTGCGGATAGTCCCGGTCGGCGGTCACATCTGGTCCTTAGACGCGAGCCCGGCCGGCGCGTGGGCGATCGCCTTGCGGATAGCGTCGGCCAGCGCCAGCGCGCTCTCCTCGGTGAGTTCCAGCGCCACCCGCGCCGACGGCCCGAGTTCGGGGTTGATCACGTCGATGTTGACGGTGTGGCCGTAGGGCGCGTGGACCGGGTGATCGACGTAGACCGTCGCGCGGCTGGCGCCAAACCATCCGGTGGCGCCCTTGCCGCTGCCGTCGATTCCGATGTGTTCGGTGAGATAAGTACACATGGCAGGCGAGACCTAACCTTTCAGCTGGGTGGCGAAAAACTCGTCGATGCGCCGCCAGCCGTCCACGGCCGCCTCCGGTCGGTAGGCGGGCCGATCGACCGAGAAGAACGAGTGTCCCGCGCCCTCGTAGGAGTGGAACTCGTGCGGTTTGTTCAGCCTGGTCAGCTCCTCGTCCAGTGCGGCAACCGCGGGTGGAGCCGGGAAGCGGTCGTCGAGCCCGAACAGGCCGAGTAGCGGGCAGCTCAGGTTCGGCGCCAGCTGCAGGATCGGCTTCATAACCATGGGCATGCCCTCCGGCGGATCCTCGACGATGAACGCGCCGTAGCAGTCCACCACGGCGTCGAAGGGCAGTGAACACGCCGCCAGGTACGCGTGCCGCCCGCCCGAGCAATGCCCGATGACGCCGAACTTCCCGTTAGCCCCAGGCAAGGAACGCAGGTGCTCCACCGCACCCGCCACATCGCCGACCAGTCGCTCGTCGGGCACGCCGCCCGCCGCCCGCGCCGCCGCCGCCGCGTCGTCGGGTGACGCACCGGGGGCCTCGCGTGAATAGAGGTTCGGGGCCACGGTGTGATAACCGCTGACGGCCAGCCTCCGGACGAACTCCTTGGTTTCGCGGTCGTAGCCGGGCATGTGATGGATCCACACGACTCCACCGCGGGACCCCTCGGCGAGCGGCGTGGCCCGGTACGCCTCGATCTCGTCACCGCCGTGGCCGGTGATGGTGATCGTTTCCGCCCGGATGGCGTCTGGACTGAGCGCGTTCATCGCAACTCCTTTGGGGCTCCGTGGTGGCCGCACAACCGGACCCGGCGGCCCACGCGGCCGGTACGGAAACCAACGTATCGGAACACCGGTCGCGCGTTCAGCGCCGTTTGTCGCGCACCTTGTAGGTCGAGGGCCACGACTTGCGGGACTCATCCCCGGTCAACGGGACGCCCATGCCGCCGACCTTCACGTTGTAGGCCTCCTTGCCGGGGCCGACCTCCCGGTTCGCGTGTTCCTGGGCGAGGAAGTACAGCTCGTCGATGGTGGCCTCGTCGTACGCGACGAACGAGGTTTCTCGGGGGACGTCGCCGATGCCGGCCAGCATCCGGTCGGGCAGGAACCGCGACGCGAGCGCCGCCAGGCCCAACAGCGTGAACGGAATGAGCCAGTAACACACGTACGACAACGGGGTCTTGGTGTCCAGGATCGTGGCGTCATCCCGCACCATCGGCGGGATCGCCGACGACACCGTCATGGCCGCCGCCGTCCCCACCCAGACCCAGCTCAGGACGCTGACGAGCCGGCCGAACAGCTCGGTCTTGGCGACGTCGGCGGGTTGTTCCGCGGCTGCGAACGCACGCACGAACGGCTTGCCGGTCAGCGTTCCGACCAGGGCCACCACGAGGAACCCGGCGGCGCTGAGTGGCAGCATCCACCGTTGGGCGAACCACTCGTCCCGCGCGAAACTCAGCCCGGTGAGCACCACAAACACGGCGGCAGAACCGAATTCGAGCGTACGCTCCGGCTTGCCGGCGACGCTCCCGACCACCACCGCGACGGCCGTGATCGCTAGCGCTGCCAACGCCGCGGCAGGGAACGGGACGTTACCGACGAGCACCCAATAAGCGATCCACGGCACAAGACCAGACAGCATGCCCACGATTGGTCAGTGTATGAGTGGCGGTTCGCCGCACCGTCGGCGGCAGGCCCAAAATTTGGTCCGGGGTCATGACGTGAGCCGTGACGCCAGGGTCTTCTGACGGCAAACGCCGACGACTAACCGGATGCGTTTGTGTTCAGCGCCATCGCCAGAAAGTCGAGACGCCACAGCGACTGGAACAGCGTGCGTCCGAATTCCCTTACCAGGCCGGCGTTTTCCGGGCCGACGTCACCGCGCTGTGCCACAGAATCGATAATCTCCCTGATCGTGCGACGGCCGTCGACCTGCTGAACGAACGGCACTTGAGCCGGGTTCAGCTTCAGCTTCGTGCCGGGCACGTGGATCTCGTCGCCGGACAGCAGGCAGGCCGTCCGCAGTAGCGGAACGTAATCGAGCGCCCCGTCCGTCGAGAAATCGATTGCGTAATGCTCTTTCGGACGTTCCGGGCGGCAGGCGATGAAGAAGTGGGTGGCATTCGCCGGCTGCAGGCGTTCCATCACGGACCAGAGTTTGATGTCGGGCAGTCGGTTCAGCATGGCCTGGAACTGACTCGCCGGCGCGACGAAGTCGTGCGGGTAGTACGGCGTTTTGTGAAACCAGCCCTGGAACGCCAGTCCGGCGGAGCCGACCAAGTCCAGGCATTCCGCAACGGTGTAGGCGCGCTGGCGGCTGTGCAAAAAGGTGTCGACCAACGCGCCGTCGGACAGCAGATCGCGGGCGCCGTTCAGATAGGGGCGAACCGGGTGGTCGGCGGGTAGCACCGCGATCGCCTCTTTGACCAACTGGACCGATGCGTCGTCCTGCTTCAGCCCGAGGTCCTGGAACGCCGATTCGAGCATGTCGACCCCGATCCGGCCGTACTTCGCGTAAAGCATGACTCCGAGTGCCCCGTCAGAGCGCAGGCAGCCGCCAAGCGCTTTGAGCCCGGCCAGTGGGTCCGCCATGTGGTGCAAGACGCCGGTGGACACGATGAGGTCGAAGTCGCGGGACAGCGTCGACACCTCTTCGATGGGAAGCAGATGCAATTCCAGGTTGTCCAGGCCGTGCTTGTCCTTCAGATACTGCTGGTGCTTGAGCGCTGACCGGCTGACGTCGATCGCGACCACCCTGGCGGCGCGGTTCATGAAGGCGAAAACGGCCGCCTGGAAGGTGCCGCAACCCGCGATGAGAATGTCGAGGTCCGGCTTGTACTCCCGGTTGGGCCACAGGACGCGGTGCGCCCAAAAGGGATCGAACCAATCCCAGTGATTTTTGGTCCACGCCGCGAGATCGGTTACCGGGGGCGGATACTCCCACCGATCGTATTGACGGGAGACACCGTCACCCCGCGGATCGTCGGTCACTTCGGCGCGGCTCCTTCGCGGTGGCGGTCGCGACCAACTTACTGTGCCTCGCGTCGTTCGGCTTGCTGACGGCGTGCCTCGGCGTTCACATCAGCGGGGGGCCCGGAACCAGCCAGATCAGCGAACTGTCGATCTGCCCCCGGTACTGCGGACAGTAGGCCGACACGGACAGGCCGACGAAGTAGCTGGATTCCTTCATCGTGAGATCGGTGTCGTGCTTGACCTTCAGCGCCAGAACGCTCGCATTCGCGTTGTTGTCGAATCCCGTGCACACCCGGTGGGCCATCGCGATCGCGGTGTCGCTGTCTCGAACTTCGATCCCGTAATTCACCAGGGACGCGATGAACGCATCATCGACTGGATCTGCTGATGCTGACGCCGAGGAGAACGGCACGGCGGCGAACAGCAGGACAGCACAACTGGCCGACCACTTCCCGAGACGAACGTTCATACCGGCTGCGGTCTCCTTCTGTGGCGGCATCCCGTCGAGAACGATCAATTCGACGTCGACAGGGGTACCTTCGCCTCGCCCACACCCTGCCCGGTCTGCCCGCTTGTCTCCGGGGCGCTTACCTCACGCAAGTTGACGGGTTGCGTACGCCAGCCGGCGTAACCAAGGGCGGCGCTGATCGCGGTATAGACAACGGCCTCCGTCCACATGTATCCGACGCCCCACTTCCTGCCGAGGAAGATGGGCTCGTCGATGATGCCGGTGGATGCGGCGACGGCGTAACCCGCGTGCGCATAGGCGATTCCGGCGAACGCTCCGCAGAAGAATTTGCTCACTTCGCGATTCATGTCCTTGTCCTCTCTCGGTTGCGACGACGCGTGTGATCTCACTGTCGGCCCCTCCCCTGCAATGGAGTAGGGGCCAAGGTCCTCCGGCATCGGACCATTCGTCGCTTTCCGGCGTTCTCGAGGAACCGCGCTGAAAATGGACCTATCCGGGTCCGTTGACGATGCGATCGCGGATGGCGGTGGCGGTCGTGAGGTGCGCCTCGGCAGAGTTCATGAACTCGCCCGCGTGGCGGGCCTCGTTCGGATCGTTGTCCTCGACCGCGGCGACGCAGAAGTGGGAGGCGGCGTCGAAGTCGTCGAGGCTGGCTTGCAGCGCGTCGGTGAGTTCTTTGTCCGGGGAGGGCAGATGGGCCTGCAGGAAGCTCGCCGCGTCATGGCCCTCGTGGCAGGCCGCCCCCAGAGCGGCGTTGTCCTTACTACCGATGGCGAAGGTGGCCTTGCCCATGGCGATACCCAGGTCTTGCATGTGGTCCTGAGTCAATTGGACCCATCCGCGCACGGCCTGGGTGTGAGACGTTGTCGTGGTGGCGCCGCCACCGCTGGCGTGTTTTTGGGGTGAGCAGCCGGCGACGATGAGCACCACCGCGGCGCCCACGATGGCTTGCTTGATCACCGTCGACCTCCTAAGTCCTGTGAACGGTGATCCTTCGCCCCGAGCCCGCCCGCCAGACAGGGCATAAAGGCTCTACCTCGAATAGAGGATGACCCCGATTCGATCGCCGGATCAGCGGCCGGGCAAACAGGCTGAGGGTGGCGCGCGCGCGTTATCGCGCTGCATGCACTGACCTGCGCGGACGCTGGTGCCCCCAGTCGGACTCGAACCGACACTGGGCGGATTTTAAGTCCGCTGCCTCTGCCAATTGGGCTATGGGGGCTCGGCGGCGAATGTAGCGCGCCGGCGCCGAATCCGGGACATCGCGTCTCGCTCGAAATAACCGAAATTTGCAAGATGCGCTGCGAGAGTGTGTCAGCTAAGATCCGCTCCCCCGAGCCTTAACCACGGCTTTCCTTCGGGTAACAGATGACACCGCTATGTCGTCCGGCAGGACGATGTTAAAACTACCGGCCTGATCGTTAAGAAGCCGTAAACGGCTGTAACCCTGCCCCTTTCGGCCGGGAACGTGGAGTCGGGGGTCGTTAGTGTTACGCCAGCGCACAGGGGCCGTTACGTAAACACTCAGGTCGATCCACCGCATGGGGGTCGACTCGTTCCGAACACTAGGAGCAATAAATGGCATTTCTGACAACACAGACAGAAGAGATGCTAGCTGCCGAGCAGCTGCTGTCGGGGATAAACACCAACCTGGCGGCGCAGAACGCGGGCGCCGCGGCGGCGACCACGGTGATCGCTCCGGCCGCCGCCGACCCGGTGTCGGCCCAGCAGGCGGCGATCTTCTCGGCGTACGGCACCCAGTACCAGGCGATCGCCACCGAGGCGCAGACGCTGCTGGAGAATTACGCGCAGACCCTGGGCATCAGCTCGGGCAGCTACGGCGACACCGAGGCCGTCAACGCGAGCCAGGCCGCGCTGTCGAGCGCCGCTTCTCCGCTCGCGTCCGCCGCGGCGACGCCGTCGAACACCCCGCTCGACTGGCTCGCATATCTCCTCGGTAGCACCGGCAACGGCACCAACCCGAACATGCTCGGCGGGATCTTCGGCCTCTCCGGCAACGGAGCCAACATCGGCAACATCGGCTTCGGCAACTGGGCCTCTGCCGGTTCCGACCTGCTGGGTCTGGCCGGTGGCGGACTGCTGGACACCTCCGCGGCCGACGCCGCCGGATCGGCCGCCGACGCGGCGGGGCTTGCCGATGTCACGACGCCCATGGCCGGTGGTGGCATGGCCGGCATGGGCGCCATGCCGGTGGCCTCCGTGGGGTCCGCGACCATGGTCAACAACCTGTCGGTGCCGCCGAGTTGGGCCGGCGCGGCCACCCCGGTGGCCGGCACCAGCGCCGCACCGCTGCAGACGGTGGGCTGGACCGCCGCCGCGCCGCAGGCCGGCACCGGGACCATCATCCCGGGCATGCCGGGGATGGGCGCGGCTGCGCGAAACAGCGCGGGCTTCGGTGCGCCGCGCTACGGCGTCAAGCCGATCGTCATGCCCAAACCGGCGACCGTCTAGCCCTCCGCCAATCCCTCAAAGTCCTCGAATTGCAAAAGACAACATAAGGAGCGGGAAACACAAATGGTTCTTGACTTTGCAGCAATTCCCCCGGAGATCACCTCCTCTCTCATGTACGCCGGCGCCGGTGCCGGACCGCTGATGGCCGCCGCGGCCTCATACGCCAATTTGGCCGCCGAGGTGAGCGCCACGGCAACCCAGTGGGAGTCGATCGTCTCGTTGCTCACCACCGAAAACTGGACCGGCGGCGGATCCGCCGCGGCGGCCGCCGCGGCCCAGCCGATCATCGCCTACCTGACCGAGACGGCAACGACGCTCGAGCAGGCCAGCGCGCAGGCCACGGCTTCCGCGGCCGCTTACGAGGCCGCGTTTGCGGCGACGGTCCCCCCGCCGGTGATCGCAGCCAACCGGACGTTGCTGGCGACACTCGTCGCGACCAACTTCCTTGGGGTCAATTCGGCCGCGATCGCCGCGACCGAAGCGCAGTACGCCGCGATGTGGGCACAGGACGCCGCCATGATGGCCGCCTACCAGGCTGCCTCCGCGGCGGCGGGGGTGCTGACTCCAGTGACTCCGCTGGCTTCGACCACCAACCCTGCGGCCGCCGCGGCCGCGGACAGCACCGCCCTCGCCGCTGACTCGACCGGCGGCACGGTGCAGGCGCTCGCTCCCGCCGCCAACGCGGCGGCCTTGGCCGCCCCCACCTTGCCTTTCACGACCGACGGCTTGCTGTCCTCGATCGACAACTTCATCGGTACGCCGTCGGTCTTCAACGGCATCAACGGCGCCGTCAACACCGCAGCATGGTGGGTCTGCAACACCATCCCGACGGCGGTCTCCCTGGGGCACACCCTCGGCTCCGTGCCGTCGATCCCATTCGCCCTCACCGATTCCGTCACGCCGCTCGCCGGCGGGATGGTGCAGGGCACCATGGTGGGCTCGGTGTCGGGCGCGGGAGCGTCGGCCGCCCTGGGCGAGGCCTCCGCGGTCGGCGGACTGTCGGTGCCGGCCGGCTGGAACGCGGCCGCCCCGGCGTCGTTGGCTTCCTCCACCGCCCCCCTCGAGGGCTCGGGGTGGACGGCGGCGGCCGAGGCCGAGCCGGTCACCGCGATGCCCGGCATGCCGGGGATGGCCGCCGCGGCCAAGGGCGCCGGCGCCTACGGCTCCGGACCGCGGTACGGCTTCAAGCCGATCGTTATGCCCAAGCAAGTTGTCGTCTGATGTCGGGATTACCGGTACGGGAAATTAGGGGGTACATGTCACCCGTTTGAGGCGATCAGTTAACCGGTAGGCCGTAATCTGTCCATAACGCGGCCACCACCGCATCAATTAGAACTGTTAAGACTTCGACATTGAAGGCTTGAAGGAAAAGGAGAAAGCAACATGGCAACACGTTTTATGACTGACCCGCACGAAATGCGGGCGATGGCGGGCCGCTTCGAGGTGCACGCCCAGACG
>NZ_LZIL01000079.1 GCF_001667075.1 Mycobacterium sp. 852014-52450_SCH5900713
GCGGCTGGGCGGCGGCGTCGACGTCGGTGGGGGGGCGGTGGGTAGCCCGGAGGGTTGTGCTCGCTGCCGTGGGGATCGGCCGGGGTGCCTGGATACTCGGGAGGCTGGCTCATGTCCGTCCTAGCTGTTGACTCAACCTGTGGGCACGCGCACACGGGAACTTAGCAAAGATGAGTGCTCGGCGCCCGGATTGGTTTTCGTGGTATGCCTGAAGCCGTGTCCGACGGTCTTTTTGACCTGCCCGGCGCGCCGCCGACGAGCGATCACGCCCTGGGCGTGTCGGCCGGTGCACCGTTGGCGGTGCGCATGCGGCCGGCCTCGCTGGACGAGGTGGTCGGCCAGGAGCACCTGCTGGCGCCCGGGTCGCCGCTGCGCCGCCTGGTCGAGGGATCGGGCGTCGCGTCGGCCATCCTCTACGGCCCGCCGGGCAGCGGCAAGACCACACTCGCTGCGCTGATCTCCCAGGCGACCGGCCGCCGGTTCGAGGCGCTGTCGGCGCTGTCGGCCGGGGTCAAGGACGTGCGGGCGGTCATCGAGAAGGCGCGGCATGCGCTCCTCAACGGCGAGCAGACGGTGCTGTTCATCGACGAGGTGCACCGCTTTTCCAAGACCCAGCAGGACGCCCTGCTGTCCGCGGTGGAGAACCGGGTGGTGCTGCTGGTGGCGGCAACCACCGAGAACCCGTCGTTCTCCGTGGTGGCGCCCCTGCTGTCCCGGTCGCTGATCCTGCAGTTGCGCCCGCTGGGCGCCGACGACATCCGCGCCGTCGTCCAGCGGGCGATCGACGACCCGCGCGGGCTGGGCGGGAAGGTCGCCGTGGCGCCCGACGCCGTCGACCTGCTGGTGCAGCTGGCCGCCGGCGACGCCCGCCGGGCCCTGACCGCGCTGGAGGTCGCGGCCGAATCGGCTCAGGGGGCCGGCGACTCAGTCACCGTCGAGACCATCGAGCAGTCGCTGGACAAGGCCGCGGTGCGCTATGACCGCGACGGCGACCAGCACTACGACGTCGTCAGCGCCTTCATCAAGTCGGTGCGCGGCTCGGACGTCGACGCGGCGCTGCACTACCTGGCCCGCATGCTCGTCGCGGGGGAGGACCCGCGGTTCCTCGCGCGCCGGCTGATGATCCTGGCCAGTGAGGACATCGGCATGGCCGATCCGAGCGCGCTGCAGATCGCGGTGGCGGCCGCCCAGACCGTGCAGCTGATCGGCATGCCCGAGGCGCAGCTGACGCTTGCGCACGCCACCATCCACCTGGCCACCGCGCCCAAGTCGAACTCTGTCACCACCGCGCTGGCCGCCGCGATGGACGACATCAAGGCGGGCAAGGCCGGCCTGGTGCCGCCCCATCTGCGCGACGGGCACTACTCCGGCGCGGCTGCGCTGGGACACGCGCAGGGCTACCAGTACTCGCACAACGATCCCGACGGCGTCGTCGCCCAGCAGTATCCGCCGGACGAGCTGGTGGGCGCGGACTACTACCGGCCGACCGGCCGGGGCGGCGAGCGGGAGATGGCCGGGCGGCTGGAACGGTTGCGGGCGATCATCCGCAGGAAGCGGGGACGGTGATGAAAACTTTCACTGACGAGGAGATGGGCCGGCTGCTGGCGACCACCAAGCCCTACAGCGTGGTCATCCTCAAGCGGGGGCCGCGCTTCGGCGAGGACACCACCCCGGGGACCGTCTGGGAGCACGGGCGCCGCAATTTCGGGCTGCGCGACGACGGCGTCCTGGTCATCGTGTTGCCGGTTACCGACGACTCCGAGGTCTGCGGGGTCGCGGTGTTCGCGGCCTCGGTCGACGACGCCGCCGCCATCATGGCCGACGACCCGGGCGTGGCCGCCGGCGTCTTCACCTTCGAGGTGCACCCCAGCCGCGGATTCCCGGGCGACGCGCTGCCCTGAAAGGCTTTAGGCGCGTCGAGTGTGGGCGGGCCGCCCCCCCCCGCCCCCCCCCGGGGGGCGGCCGCCCCCCCCACCGGGGGCAGCAGCATGGTTTAAAAAAAAGCCACCCCCCGGGAAAAGCGAG
>NZ_LZIL01000080.1 GCF_001667075.1 Mycobacterium sp. 852014-52450_SCH5900713
TCGGCCAGCACCAACTGCGGCGCGGAGCCGGCCGACGCGACGACCTCGCCGAACGGGGAGGCCACCAGGCTGCCGCCGACCCCGGTGGGCGCGCCCGACCCGGTCAGAGACTCGCCCGGGTCGGCCTGGCCGGCCGCGGCGACGTAGCTCATCGAATCGAGCGCGCGGGCCCGCGCCAAGAGCGTCCACTGGTCGAGCTTGCCGGGCCCCGCGCCCCACGATGCGCAGACGGCGATCAGCTGGGCGCCGCGGCGGGCCAGCTCGGTGTACAGGGCCGGGAAGCGGATGTCGTAGCAGACCGTCAGCCCCACCCCCACGCCGGCGACCGTGATCACCACCGGCTCGCGGCCGGGTGCGACGGTGCGTGACTCGGTGAAGCCGAAGGCGTCGTAGAGATGGATCTTGTCGTAGTGCGTGTCCGGCTCGTTGGGACTGCCCGGACCGGCCGCGATCAGCGTGTTCTTCACCCGGCCGTCCCCGGCCGGGGTGAACATGCCGGCAACCACCGTGATGCCGCAATCGGCCGCGACGCCCCGCACCCCGGCCGCCCACGGCCCGTCGACCGGTTCGGCGATCGGCGCCAGCGGAACGCCGAACCGGCACATGGTCGCCTCCGGGAACACCACCAGCTTCGCGCCGGCGTCGGCGGCCCGGCCGCTGTACTCGCGCACCAGCTCCAAGTTGGCGGCCGGGTCGGTGCCGCTGAGGATCTGCGCCAACGCGATTCGCATGGGCGCCAGCTTAGGCTCGGCGTCCTTAGGCCGTGTTGGCGATCCACTCCGTGGTGAACCGCTGCTCCGCTGCCACCAGCTCGGCCAGTCGGGTGCCGATGATGTTCTCCAGCTTGCCGCCGATGATCGGGACGCGTACCTGGACGGTGGCCCGGAAGGTCAGTCGGGCACCGCCCGTCTCCACGATTGTCGAGAGCGCGGCGGTGCCCTTCAGTTTCACCGGGGCGTCCAATATCGAGCCGACGACCAAGCCCTGCGCGGCGCCGTCCGCGACGGGTCCCCAGATCTCCTCGCGCCTGATGCGGAGGTCGCCGCTGTGCAACTGCGTGACCATCCCCGGCAACTTGTGACTGTGGATCACCTGCACGGTGACGACCTCGACGGTGTCGTCGTCCCCGGCTTCACCGCCGACCCGCATCGATTCCAGCGTGGCGAGGTCGACACCGGACCCGGCCAGCCGTGCCCGCCAATAGGTCTCGTCCGTGAACGCCCGATGCACCTCTTCAACGCTGCCGTCGTAGTCGGCCGACAAGTCGAATGAACGCGGCATAGCAGGTGAGGCTACCGTTACGGGCCATGAAATCCAGCGATGCCGGCTCGACATTCGCCGGCGCGCATGTCGCCGAGGCGGTGTCGCTCGCGCCGCTGACGACGTTGCGGGTGGGGCCGGTCGCGCGCCGCCTGATCACCTGCGCCAGCACCGAACAGGTGATCGCCGCGGTGCGGGGGGTGGATGCCGAAAGCCTTGCGGGAGAACATGCCCCGGTGCTGGTGTTCGCCGGCGGGTCCAACCTGGTGATCGCCGACACCTGCGCCGACCTGACCGCCGTTCGGTTGGCCAACAGCGCGATCACCATCGACGGCGCCCTGGTGCGCGCCGAGGCGGGGGCGGTGTGGGACGACGTCGTGGTCAGCGCCATTGAGCACGGTCTGGGCGGCCTGGAATGCCTGTCCGGGATTCCCGGGTCGGCCGGGGCCACCCCGGTGCAAAACGTCGGAGCCTACGGTGCGGAAGTCTCCGACACCATCACCCGGGTCCGGGTACTGGACCGCGGCAGCGGGCAGGTGCGCTGGGTGCCGGCCGGCGAGCTCGGCTTCGGCTACCGCACCAGCGTGTTCAAACAGGCTGCGCCCGAAACCCCTTGGGTGGTACTGGAAGTCGAGTTCGCCCTGGACGCATCGGGCCGCAGTGCGCCGCTGCGCTACGGCGAACTGGCCGCCGCGCTGGGGCTGAGCGGCGGTGAGCGGGCCGATCCGCGGGCGGTCCGCGAGGCGGTTTTGACGCTGCGAGGCCGCAAGGGCATGGTGCTCGACCCGGACGACCACGACACCTGGAGCGTGGGGTCGTTCTTCACCAACCCGATGGTTGCGCCCGAGGTGTACGAGCGGCTGGCCGCGAGCGTCCACGAGGCCGTTCCGCACTACCCGGCGCCCGACGGCGTCAAGCTGGCGGCGGGCTGGCTGGTGGAGCGGGCCGGCTTCACCAAGGGTTATCCCGACGATCCCGGGGCGCGATGCCGGCTGTCCACCAAGCACGCGCTGGCGCTGACCAACCGCGGCGGCGCCACCGCCGACGAGGTGATCGCACTGGCCCGCGTCATCCGCGACGGGGTTCGTGATGTGTTTGGTGTCACATTGCAACCCGAGCCTGTCCTGCTCGGCTGCAGGCTGTAGCTCCGAATCCTGCGAAAGACCGCCCCGGCCCCGATTTGTCGCGGCGGGGTTGGTGGATTTTGCCCGGTATCTTTGACTTTCGTGAGCACGTCGCACACCCCGCCGCCGATCAACCGGCGTGTGGCTTTGGCGGCCCTCGGACTGGGGGTCTTCGCCCCCAGCCTGTTGGCCGCGTGTAGCGGCACCACGGCCAAGCAGGCCGACAAGAAAGAGCAGCCCGCGCCGCAGCTGAAGTTCCAGCCGGCCGATGCGACCGAAAACGTGGTGCCGATCGCGCCGATCAGCGTCCAGATCAGCGACGGCTGGTTCCAGCACGTCGCGCTGACGAATTCCGCGGGCAAGGCCGTGGCGGGCAAGTTCAACTCCGACCGCACCGTCTACAGCACCACCGAGCCGTTGGGCTACGACGCGACCTACACGTGGAGCGGCTCGGCCGTCGGGCACGACGGCAAGGCGATCCCGGTGAAGGGCAAGTTCACCACGGTTTCTCCCACCAAGAAGATCGGTGGGGCGTTCCAGCTGGCCGACGGCCAGACCGTCGGGGTGGCGGCGCCGATCATCATCCAGTTCGACGCGCCGATCACCGACAAGGCCGCCGTCGAGAAGGCGCTGACCGTCACCACGAATCCGCCCGTCGAGGGCAGTTGGGCGTGGCTGCCCGACGAAGCGGCGGGCGCCCGGGTGCACTGGCGCACCCGCGAGTACTACCCCGCGGGCACCACCGTCAACGTCGACGCCAAGTTGTACGGCCTGCCCTTCGGCGACAGCGCCTACGGCGCCGACGACATCTCACTGAACATCCAGATCGGCCGCCGGCAGGTGGTCAAGGCCGAGGTCACCTCGCACCGCATCCAGGTGATCAGGGACGAAGGCGTCATCATGGACTTCCCGTGCAGCTACGGCGAGGCCGACAAGGCGCGCAACGTCACCCGCAACGGCATCCACGTCGTCACCGAGAAGTACGCCGACTTCTACATGTCCAACCCCGCCGCCGGCTACAGCCACGTGCACGAGCGCTGGGCGGTGCGGATCTCCAACAACGGCGAGTTCATCCACGCCAACCCGTCGAGCGCCGGCGCGCAAGGCAACAGCAACGTCACCAACGGCTGCATCAACCTGTCGACCGGCGACGCGGAGCAGTACTTCGGGTCGGCGATGTACGGCGACCCGGTCGAAGTGACCGGGAGCTCGATCCAGCTGTCCTATTCCGACGGCGACCTCTGGGACTGGGCCGTCGATTGGGACACCTGGGTCGCCATGTCGGCGCTCCCACCTCCCACCGCGCACCCGCCGTCCACGCAGATTCCGGTGACCGCACCGGTCACGCCGTCGACCGCGCCGAGCCTGTCCGGCACGCCCACCACGACAACCACCTCGTCCAGCCCGGCGACTAGCCCCGGCGGTTGAACCGGGTGGCCGACGCCTGGTCGCGCGGCTTCATGACGATCAGGTCGAGGTCGACGTGGGGCGGCCGCGAGGCCACGAAGCCGATCACCTCGGCGACATCGGCGGCAACCAGCGGTGTGAGGCCGGTGTAGACGGCGTCGGCGCGTTGTTGATCGCCGTCGAAGCGAACCAGCGAAAACTCGGTCTCCACCGCGCCGGGCGCGATCTCGGTCAGCCGCACCGGCTTACCCAGCAGCTCGCCGCGCAGCGTGCGGTGCAGCGCTCCCTGGGCGTGTTTGGCCGCCGTGTATCCGGCGCCGCCGTCGTAAACCTCAAGTGCCGCAACCGAAGTCACCGTGACGATCAGGCCGTCGCCGGAGTCAATGAGTTTGGGCAGCAGCGCCCGGGTGACCCGCAGCGTGCCCAGCACGTTGGTCTCCCACATCCACCGCCAGTGCTCGAAGTCGGAATCGGCGACCGGTGCCAGTCCGCGGGCGCCCCCGGCGTTGTTGACCAGCACGTCCACCCGGGCCAGTTCGTCGGCCAAGGCGGCGACCGCCGCGTCGTCTGTGACGTCGGCCACAATCGCGGTTCCGCCGATCTCCCGAGCCAGGGCGTTGATCCGCTCCGCCCGGCGCGCCACCGCCACCACGTGAAAGCCCTGCGCAGCGAGGGTCTGGGCGGTCGCCTCGCCGATTCCCGAGCTGGCGCCTGTGACCACCGCGACCCGTTCATTCCTGACATTTCCAACCATAGAAACAACCTTAGTGAGCGTGCTAAATTTTCTTCGTGCACCTCAGCGCCCTGTCCAGCACCACCGCCGCGTGTCTTTGCGCGGCGGGTGCGTGTTGTTGTCGCGCACTTTGCCGCTCCTGACTTTTTCAGGCGTGGCCAGTGACGGCCAACAAAAATCGGACAAAGGACGCTCGTGCGCTCGAATACCCTCACCCAGACTCTTCATCCGCCCGCCCGTGCCAGCTACAAGGGCCACCGGTCGGTGCGTCGTCAAATCGTGCCGCCGGCGCTGCACATCGCCGACTCGGCGGCGGCCTCGGTGTTCCGGGCCGTCCGATTGCGCGGCCCCGTCGGGCGTGACGTCATCGCAGGCGTCACCTCGCTGAGCATTGCGACGGTCAACCGCCAAGTCATCGCCCTGCTCGAGGCCGGGTTGCTGCGGGAGCGCGCCGACCTGGCCGTTTCGGGAGCGATCGGACGCCCACGCGTGCCGGTCGAGATCAACCACGAACCGTTCGTGACGCTGGGCATCCACATCGGCGCCCGGACCACCAGCATCGTGGCCACCGACCTGTTCGGTCGCACGCTCGACACCGTCGAGACGCCGACACCGCTCAGCCCGGCCGGGCCCGCGCTGGCTTCGCTGGCCGAGAGCGCCGCTCGTTACCTGCGGCGTTGGCATCGGCGCCGCCCGCTGTGGGTCGGCGTCGCGATCGGCGGCACCGTCGACAGCGCCACCGGTCACGTCGATCACCCGCGGCTAGGTTGGCGGCAGGCGCCGGTCGGTCCGGTGCTGGCCGACGCGCTGGGACTGCCGGTGTCGGTGGCCTCGCACGTCGACGCCATGGCCGGGGCCGAGCTGCTGCTCGGCATGCGGCGATTCCTGCCCAGCTCGCCCACCAGTCTCTACGTCTACGCCCGCGAGACCGTGGGCTACGCGCTGGTGATCGGCGGACGGGTGCACTGCCCGGCCAGCGGCCCCGGCACCATCGCGACGCTGCCCGCCCACTCCGAGCTGCTGGGCGGCACCGGCCAACTGGAATCCACCGTCAGCGACGAGGCGGTGCTGGCCGCCGCCCGCAGGCTGCGGGTCCTCCCGTTCGCTTCACCGGGCCGGTCCAACGCGCCGGCCGCCGGCATCGCCGACCTGCTGCGGCTGGCCCGGGCCGGCAACGAGCAGGCCAAAGAATTGCTGAACGAACGCGGCCGGGTGCTCGGGGAGGCGGTGGCGTTGCTGCGCGACATGCTCAACCCCGACGAACTGGTCGTCGGCGGCCAGGCCTTCACCGAGTACCCCGAGGCGATGGAGCACGTGGAGGCGGCGTTCGCCGAGCGCTCGGTGTTGCCGCCGCGCGATATCCGCGTCACCGTCTTCGGCAACCGGGTCCAGGAGGCGGGCGCGGGGACCGTGTCGCTGGGCGGGCTGTACGCCGATCCGCTCGGGGCGATGCGGCGGGCCGGGGCGCTGAATCCGCGGCTGCGCGACGTCGCCGTCGACGAGACTTCCGCTTAGCGCGAAGCCATGTCCTGGGCGTTGGGCTGGTGAGCGGAACGTCCTGTAAAGATGACAGGGTGCGGCACGATGACGTATTCCGGCTGAAACCGCGCCGCGTCGCAGTGTTGGCGGTGCACACCTCACCATTGGCCCAGCCGGGCACCGGCGACGCCGGGGGCATGAACGTCTACGTCCTGCAGACGGCGCTGCACCTGGCGCGGCGGGGCATCGAGGTCGAGATCTTCACCCGGGCCACCGCGTCCGCCGACCCTCCCGTCGCCCGGGTCGCGCCCGGCGTGCTGGTGCGCAACGTGGTCGCGGGGCCGTTCGAGGGCCTGGACAAATACGACCTGCCCACCCAGCTGTGCGCGTTCGCCGCGGGGGTGCTGCGCGCGGAAGCGTCGCACGAACCGGGTTACTACGACATCGTGCACTCGCACTATTGGCTGTCCGGGCAGGTCGGCTGGCTGGCCCGCGACCGCTGGGCGGTGCCGCTGGTGCACACCGCACACACACTCGCCGCGGTCAAGAACGCGGCGCTGGCCGCGGGTGACGCGCCCGAGCCGCCGCTGCGCACCGTCGGTGAGCAGCAGGTCGTCGACGAGGCGGATCGCCTGATCGTCAACACCGACGATGAAGCCGGGCAACTGATCTCCATCCACCACGCCGACCCGACGCGCATCGACGTCGTCCACCCGGGAGTGGATCTCGAGGTGTTCCGCCCGGGCGACCGCCGGGCGGCCCGGGCCGCGCTGGGGTTGCCGCTCGACGAAGACGTGGTGGCGTTCGTCGGGCGGATCCAGCCGCTGAAGGCGCCCGACATCGTGCTGCGCGCCGCCGCGAAATTGCCGGGCGTGCGCATCGTGGTGGCCGGCGGCCCGTCGGGCAGCGGCATGGCCTCCCCGGACGGGCTGCGGCGGCTGGCCGACGAGCTCGGCATCGCGGCGCGGGTTACCTTCCTGCCCCCGCAGTCCCGCACGGACCTGGCCACCTTGTTCCGGGCCGCCAACCTGGTCGCCGTGCCCAGCTACTCGGAGTCGTTCGGCCTGGTAGCCGTCGAGGCGCAGGCGTGTGGCACGCCGGTGGTGGCCGCCGCGGTCGGTGGTCTGCCGGTGGCGGTGCGCGACGGGGTCACCGGCACGCTGGTGTCCGGCCACGACGTCGACCAGTGGGCGGACGCCCTGGACCGGGTGCTGCGGCTGCGCGCGCCACAGGCCGAGGCGATGAGCCGCGCGGCGGCCGAGCACGCGGCCACGTTCTCCTGGGACAACACCACCGACGCGCTGCTGGCCAGCTATCGGCGCGCGATCCGCGCGTACACCGCCGAGCGAAGCGGCGTGGGCGCATGACGTCGACTGTGGAGCAGGTGATCGAGGACGCGCTGCAGGCGAGCGGTCTGGAGTACTCGAAACACGAGGGGGCGCACGGCGGGCTGTCCGGCCTGGTGGTGGAGCTGCCCGGCGAGCGCAAACTCAAGACCAACACCATCCTGAGCGTCGGCGAGCATTCGGTGCGCATCGAGGCGTTCGTGTGCCGCAAGCCCGACGAGAACCACGAGGGCGTCTACCGCTTCCTGCTCAAGCGGAACCGCCGCCTCTACGGGGTCGCCTACACACTGGACAAGGTCGGCGACGTCTACCTGGTGGGCCGCATGTCGCTGGCGTCGGTGGACGCCGACGAGATCGACCGAGTGCTCGGGCAGGTGCTCGAAGCGGTGGATTCGGACTTCAATACGTTGCTGGAGTTGGGTTTTCGTTCGTCGATACAGAAAGAGTGGGAGTGGCGGGTGTCCCGCGGCGAATCGCTGAAGAACCTCGAGGCGTTCGCTCACCTGATCGACGAAGACGACGATGCAGAGCGCGAAGCGCGATGAGGAGAAGTCGAGCAAGTATCGACGAAGACGACGATGCAGAGCGCGAAGCGCGATGAGGAGAAGTCGAGCAAGTATCGACGAAGACGACGAATAAGCTAGCCCGCATGGGAGACACTGCCACGCTGGTGCTGCTGCGCCACGGCGAGAGCGACTGGAATGCCCTGAACCTGTTCACCGGTTGGGTGGACGTCGGGCTGACCGAAAAGGGCCGGGCCGAGGCGGTGCGCAGCGGGGAGCTGCTGGCCGAACAGAACCTGTTGCCCGACGTCCTCTACACCTCGCTGCTGCGCCGCGCGATCACCACCGCGCACCTGACGCTGGACGCCGTCGACCGGCTGTGGATCCCGGTGCGGCGCAGCTGGCGGCTCAACGAACGGCACTACGGGGCGCTGCAGGGGCTGGACAAGGCCGAGACCAAGGCCCGCTACGGCGACGAGCAGTTCATGGCCTGGCGGCGCAGCTACGACACGCCGCCCCCGCCGATCGAGAGGGGTAGCCGGTTCAGCCAGGACACCGACCCCCGGTACGCCAACATCGGCGGCGGCCCGCTGACCGAATGCCTGGCTGACGTGGTGGTCCGGTTCCTGCCGTACTTCACCGACGTCATCGTCCCGGACCTGCGCAGCGGCAAGACGGTGTTGATCGTCGCGCACGGCAATTCGCTGCGGGCCCTGGTCAAGTACCTCGACCAGATGTCCGACGACGATGTCGTCGGGCTGAACATCCCGACCGGCGTTCCGCTGCGCTACGACCTGGACGCCGACCTGCAACCGGTGGTGCCGGGCGGCACCTACCTCGACCCGGAGGCGGCCGCCGCGGGCGCGGCGGCGGTTGCCAGCCAGGGGCGCGGGTAACGCCGGGCCGGGTGGCTACGGCGAGTTTTAAAGGCCTGTTTGCCGAACATCGCGTTAACGGGAGTCGAACACCTGAAGCGCAAAGTGTGACTTGTCCGATTTTGGCCTCGTTCCGCTAGGGCGGCGTTCAGGAAGATTTGTAGGATTTGCTATGTGACTGTGTTCTCGGCGCTGTTGCTGGCCGGGGTCTTGTCCGTGCTGGGGCTGGCCATAGGGGTAGCAGCCGGGACCCGGCTGTCGCCGAAAGCTCGCCGGCAGCGAGCGACCACCGAATGGACCGGGATCACCGTCGCGCAGATGCTGCAACGCATCGTCGCGCTGATGCCGCTTGGAGTCGCGGTGGTGGATTCCCACCGCGACGTCGTCTACCTCAACGACCGGGCCAGGGAACTGGGCCTGGTGCGCGACCGGCAGCTTGACGACCAGGCGTGGGAGGCGGCCCAGCAGGCGCTGAGCGGGGTCGACGTCGAATTCGACCTGCGGCCGGCCAAACGGGCGGCGGGCCGGTCCGGGCTCTCGGTGCACGGGCAGGCCCGGCTGCTCAGCGAAGAGGACCGCCGGTTCGCCGTGGTGTTCGCCCACGACCAGTCCGACTATGCGCGCATGGAGGCGACCAGGCGCGATTTCGTGGCCAACGTCAGCCACGAGCTCAAGACCCCGGTCGGCGCCATGGCCCTGCTCGCCGAGGCCCTGTTGGCGTCCGCCGACGACCCCGAAACCGTTCGCCGCTTTGCCGAGAGGGTGCTCGTCGAAGCCAACCGGCTGGGGGACATGGTCGCCGAGCTGATCGAGCTGTCCCGGCTGCAGGGCGCGGAGCGGTTACCCAACGTGACCGAGGTCGACGTGGATACCGTTGTATCCGAGGCGATTTCACGCCACAAGGTGGCGGCCGACAACGCGCATATCGAGATTCGCACCGATGCGCCCAGCGGCTTGCGGGTGCTGGGCGACGAAACGCTTCTGGTCACCGCGCTGGCCAACCTGGTGTCCAACGCGATCGCCTATTCGCCGCCCGGTTCGCCGGTCTCGATCAGCCGCCGGCGCCGCGGCGACAACATCGAGATCGCCGTCACCGACCGTGGCATCGGGATCGCGTTGGAAGACCAGGAGCGGGTCTTCGAGCGGTTCTTCCGGGGGGACAAGGCACGCTCGCGCGCCACTGGCGGCAGTGGGCTGGGCCTGGCCATCGTCAAGCATGTCGCGGCCAACCACAACGGCAGCATCGGCGTGTGGAGCAAGCCGGGAACCGGATCGACATTCACGCTGTCGATTCCGGCCTACACGGACAATGACGAACAACCCGAGCAACCGCCGGGTCGCGACGTGCGGCCCAACAGGTCACAACGAGAGGAAGAACTAAGTCGATGACCCGCGCTTACGACGATGCAGAGCATCGCGATGAGAAGGAGTGGCGCGCATGACCAGTGTGCTGATCGTGGAGGACGAGGAGTCGCTGGCCGATCCGCTGGCATTCCTGTTGCGCAAGGAGGGCTTCGAGGCCACGGTCGTAACCGATGGGCAAGCCGCGTTGGCCGAGTTCGATCGTGGGGGCGCCGACATCGTGCTGCTCGATCTGATGCTGCCCGGCATGTCGGGGACCGACGTGTGCAAGCAGCTCCGCGCTCGTTCCAGCGTGCCGGTGATCATGGTGACCGCACGGGACAGCGAGATCGACAAGGTCGTCGGGTTGGAGCTGGGCGCCGATGACTATGTGACCAAGCCGTATTCGGCGCGTGAGCTGATCGCACGGATCCGCGCGGTGCTCCGCCGTGGCGGTGACGACGATTCCGAAATCAGCGACGGTGTGCTCGAGTCCGGACCGGTACGGATGGACGTCGAGCGACACGTCGTCTCAGTCAACGGCGACACGATCACGTTGCCGCTCAAGGAGTTTGACTTGCTGGAGTACCTGATGCGCAACAGCGGTCGGGTCTTGACGCGCGGACAGTTGATCGACCGGGTGTGGGGCGCCGATTACGTCGGCGACACCAAGACGCTCGACGTCCACGTCAAGCGGTTGCGGTCCAAGATCGAAGCCGACCCGGCCAACCCCGTCCACCTGGTGACCGTGCGGGGGCTGGGCTACAAGCTCGAGGGCTAGACCGGCTCGAAACAGTGCAGGCTCGATAGCCGGGAATATCCGGCTTTCGTGCCGAAAGATTCGGTCGAAGCGCGGATTACCGCGCCGCCTTGGCGCCTTTGCGACGAGTCTTTTCTTTCGCGCGGGTCGAGCAGCAATGCGCCATATCGCAATGGAACCGGTCACTGCATTCATGCGAACAATAAATTGACGCGGCCGGAAGCCAGCCCGGATCGGACAGGTCGCGGTGTCGGTCGCTCGGATCGAACGTGTGGCCGCAATGTACGCAGGTCCTGACCTTGGTCTTGGTGGCCATATCGGTCAGGGTACGCGCCGCGGCCCCAAATCGGTGCCGGTTTCAGATCGACAAATCGCACCCCGGTGTATTCGACGCAAAGGCGTCTGCGCCAGCGAATTACTTTCTGAAACTAATTCAGTCGGTCCGTTGCCGCTTGCGCCGCAGTCGATACCACCGCGCGGCCATCTCGATGAAATCGACCGCGCAACAGGCCAATAGGCGGTAAATCGGCGCCTCGCAACGAATTAGCCTGCAGGGCAAAACGTTTCCGTGTCTCCGGCGAAAGCTACCGTCCCGAGTGTCTTTCGGCTTGGCAACACGGTTGTTGCCATGCACACGCGAGTGACCACCATGGTGCCGCGTGCGTCGCGGAGAAAACGGATCAGGTGTGGTACGACGAGCGGTGCGGTCACGGCCAGGGCGGCGACATCGTTACGACACGACGGCGCACCGCAGGAATTAATTCGGCAACCATGGCGTTCGGGATAGCCGTGGCGCACGCGACGAAATGCCTGAACAGATGAAGTGTCTTAACATCAGCCCGTCGGGCAATCGTGGTCGGGGGGAACGGTGTTGACTCTTCTCAAGCGGGGATGGGTCGCGCTGGTCGTGGTCGTGGCAGCGGTGATCGGCGGCGTGGCGGTGGACCGCCTCAGCGGCGTCTTCCCGGGACCCGGCCTGCCCAAGCCCGATCCGCGCGATGCGACCCCGCCGTACGCGGCCAAGACCGCCATCTACGAGATCCTGGGACCGCCCGGGACGACCGGCGTCGTCAACTGGATGGATGCGGACGCACAACCGCAGAAGGCGAACTTCACCACGTTGCCGTGGTCGCAGACGATCGTCGCCAAGATGCCCGGCATCTTCGCCTACGTCGTGGCCCAGGGTGACGGACCCTCCATCGGCTGCCGGATCACCGTCGACGGCAAATTGGTCGATCAACAACAGGTCAACACCCGTGACGCGCAGGTCTCCTGCTTGGACAAGTCCGCATGACCGACGACACGAGCGACACGGACGAAATCCCCGTCGCGCAACGCACCGAAGTCGAGCGCAAACCGCGGCTGGCCCGCACCATCCGCGTTCTGGCGCTGCCGATCGTCGTGACCTGGCTGCTGATCGCGGTCGGCGTCAATGTCTTCGTCCCACAGTTGGAGAAGGTCGCCGAGGACGTCTCGGTGCCGCTCTCCCCGTCCGACGCGCCGTCGGTGACCGGGATGAAGCACATCGGGGAGAAATTCAAGGAATACGACTCCGACAACCTCGTCCTGGTGACCCTGGTCGGTGACAAGCCGCTCGGCGAGGACGCTCACCGGTATTACGACGATCTGGTCAAGAAGCTGAAGCAGGACACCGAACACGTCGAGCACGCGCTGAATTTCTGGGGGCAGCGGTTTACGGCTTCGGGTGTCGAGAGCTATGACCACAAGTCCGCCTACGTCCAGGTCAACCTGCGCGGTGACCAGGGCGGCGCCGTCGGCGACGAGTCGGTTGACGCGGTTCGCAAGATCGTCGCGGACTCGAAGCCGCCGCCTGGGGTCAAGGCCTACGTCGCGGGTCAGGGAGCCCTGACCGACGACACGATCGTCGTGGGCAACGCGAGCCTGTTCAAGATGACGATCATCACCATCGTCATCATCGCGGTCATGCTGATGTTCGTCTATCGGTCCATCGGCACTGTGCTGCTGACGATGGTGATTCTGTTCGTCGGACTGGCCACCGGCCGAGGCGTGGTGTCGCTGCTGGGCGACACGGGCATCATGGGGCTTTCCACCTTTGCCGTCAACCTGCTGACGGCATTGGCGATCGCCGCGGGTACCGACTACGCGATCTTCATGGTCGGCCGCTACCAGGAGGCCCGCGAACGGGGACTAGACCGCGAAGCCGCCTACTACGACACGTTCGCCGGGGTCAGCAAGGTAGTGCTGGGTTCGGGTTTGACGATCGTCGGGGCGCTGGCATGTCTGCATTTCACCAGGCTGCCCTATTTCAGTTCGCTGGCGTTTCCGTGCGCGATCGGTCTGCTGGTGGTGGTGGCCGCCGGGGTGACCCTCACCCCGGCACTGATCGCATTCGCTAGCGGCTTCGGTCTTTTCGATCCGAAGCGAAAGTTCAACTACACCCGGTGGCGCCGCCTGGCGACCGCAATCGTGCGATGGCCGGCACCCATCCTCGCCACCTCCGTCATCCTGGCGATCGTCGGCGCCCTGGGCTTGATGGGCTTCAACCCGCGCTACAACGACCTGTACTACCTACCGAAGAGTGCGTCCTCGGTTCAGGCGTATGACGCGGCCGATCAACACTTCACCCAGGCCCGCCTGAACCCGGACCTGCTGATGATCGAATCGGACCACGATCTGCGCAATCCCACCGACATGCTGGTCCTGGACAAGATTGCCGGAGCCATCTTCCGGGTGCCCGGCATCGAACGGGTGCAGAGCATCACCAGACCCCTCGGGCCGCCGATCCAAGACGGATCCGTTCCGTTCCAGCTCAGTGTGCAAACCGCGCCGATCCGCGACAACCTCAATTACCTGAAGGCCCGCGTCGGCGATATCAAGAAAATCACGGGCTTCCTCGACACCCAGATCGCCCTGTTGGAGCGCCAGTACGCGGTGACCCAGAAGCTCGCGGACGCCGCGGACGACAGCTCGAAAACCACGGGGGAGACGGCGGCCATCACGGACGAGATCCGAGACCACATCGCGGATTTCGACGACTTCTGGAGACCGATTCGCAGTTACTTCTACTGGGAGAGGCACTGCTACGACATCCCGATCTGCTGGTCGTTACGAAGCCTGTTCGACGCCTTGGACGGGTTCGATCAACTGGCCGAAAAGTTTCATGCCCTCACCAGCGACCTCACCAACACGGCTGCGGCCACCCGCGAACTGCTGGCGATCATTCCCGAGAACATCGCTGTCTCGAAATCGATCCGCGACACGACGCTGACCATCTACAGCACCTTCGACAACCTGATCGATCAGTTCGACCGGCTGACCGATACCAACGCCGTGATGGGCAAGTCCTTCAACGACTCTCAGATCGAGAGCCTCTTCTACCTGCCGCCCGAGATCTTCGACAACCCGGACTTCCAGCTGGGATTGCGTTTGATGGTGTCACCGGACGGCAAGGCCGCTCGCTTCATCATCACCCATGCAGTGGATCCGGCGACGACGCAGGGAATCGCGTCCGTCGACAAGGAGCGCCAAGCAGCCAAGGAGGCGCTGAAACTCACCTCGCTGCAAAACGCCGACATTTACCTCGGCGGTACGGCCGCAACGTTTTACGACATCGCCAACGGCGCGAAGTTCGACCTGATGATCGCCGGGGTGGCCTCGATCGTGCTCATCTTCATCATCATGGTGATCGTCACCCGCGCCTTGGTCGCTGCCGGCGTGATCGTCGGCACGATCGTGATGTCGCTCGGGGCGGCGTTCGGGTTCTCGACACTGATCTGGCAGCACCTTCTGCATTTCCAGTTACACTGGGTAGCAACAGAATTCGCGTTGATTGTGCTCTTGGCGGTGGGGTCGGACTACAACCTGATGCTGGTGTCCCGAATCGAAGAGGAGATCGGTGCCGGCCTGAAGACCGGACTCATCCGCGGGATGGGCCTGACCGGCCCGGTGGTTACCGCGGCCGGTCTGGTGTTCGCCGTCACCATGGCCACGATGATCACCAGCGATCTGCGGGCGATCGGCCAGTTCGGCACGACGATCGGGCTCGGCTTGATGTTCGACACCTTCGTCGTCCGATCCCTCATCACGCCGTCGATCATGACGGTGATGGGACGTTGGTTCTGGTGGCCGAAGCGGGTACGAGTCCGCCCAGCCAGCCAGATGCTTCGGTCGGTCGGGCCGCGCCCGCTGGTCCGTGCACTGCTGTACCAGCCGCGGCACGCGATCGCGCCGGATCCGCAGACGTAGCACGCGACGCCGACCGTCTAACCCGGACACGGCTCGAGTTTCCCCCGCCGTTTGTGCCAATCGCTGGTGCCCGAACACCGCCGGCGTTATTCTATGGCCGTTGAAAAACTATTCTATGGATGTTGAAAACTACCCCTGCCGGCTGCCGCGGAGAGGACTGACGACATGGATTTTGCGTCGCTGCCTCCGGAGGTCAACTCCGGACTGATGTACGCAGGCCCGGGGGCGGGGCCGATGCTCGCGGCGGCGGCCGGTTGGGACGCGCTGGCCGCCGAGCTGGAGTCCACCGCCGGCGGCTATGCGGCCGAGCTGGCCGGACTGACCGGCCAGGCGTGGTCCGGCCCCTCGTCGCTGCTCATGACGGCCGCGGCCACCCCCTATGTGGAATGGCTGTCGACTGCCGCTGCTCAGGCCACGCAGACCGCCGCCCAGGCTTACGCGGCGGCCGCGGCCTATGAGGCGGCGTTCGCGATGACGGTGCCCCCGCCGGTGATCGCGGCCAACCGGGTGCAGCTGCTGGCGCTGATCGCGACCAATTTCTTCGGCCAGAACGCCCCGGCGATCGCGGCCACCGAAGCCCAATACATGCAGATGTGGGTACAAGACGCCACGGCGATGTATGGGTATGCCGCCGCGTCCGAGACCGCCAGCACCCTGACCCCGTTCGACGAGCCGCCGCAGACCACCAACCCGGCGGCGCAGGGCGCCCAGGCCCAGCCGGTGGCGCAGGCCGCCGGCAACGTCACACAGCAGGTGGCCTCGACCAACACCACGATGCACACCCTCAGCTCCACCACCGCCGACACCGTCGGGCCCGTCGCTCCCGGCGAAACCGTCACCGTCGCGCCGGGTGACACCATCGCCATCGGCACCGACACCGGCATGTCCGTCAACAGCGGCTCGATCACGATCACGGGCTCCGGAACAAATCTGATCAGTTTCGGCTCCGTTATCGTCAACCCGGGCAGCACAATTCACACGTTGATCGACTGTTCCGAGGGCGGTGTTCTGATTCCTAGCGGTGTTGACGTCACTGCCGACTCCGCCCCACTCGTCCTCACCCCGGGATCGTTCCAGGAGGTCCTGGTCAGCCTCGTCAACGGCTCGGCCACGCTCCCCGTTGTCGGCGGGGAACAGGTCGCCATCGAAACCTTCGGGAACACCGCCACCGCTATCGCCGGCCCCGCCGGCGCGTCCATCACCAACGTCTTCGGCACCGTCAGCATCGCCTCCGTCACCCCCATCCCCAGCTCGCCGGGCGCATTGGGGGTCGCGGTAGGCGGGCTGGCCTCGCCAGGCCTGGCGGGTACCGCAGGCATTCAGCCTCAGCTCGACGCGGATGGGTTGTTGGAGTGGGCTCGAACCATTTCGGGCGCCGACCTGGCAGCCGCCGGTTCAGGGTAGGTAAATCGTGGCAAGAGGCGACATGCAGTGGCCGCTCCACCCCTCGTCCGGGGTTGGCGCGCCGTCCGCAGGGGTCGGCGAGGCGGCCTCGCTCGGTTCGCTGTCCGTGCCGGCGGCCTGGACGGCGACCGCCCCGCAGGTCGAACCGGCGCTGCCTTCAACGGCTTTGAGCGTCGAGGCCACTGCGCCGGGGCGCACGTTCCAGGAGGCGCTCATGGCAACGGTGACAGGTCTGGCGCTCGATCAGCTGCGTGCGCTCAGCACTTCGTCGGCCACGCCCAACGCCAGCGCCATGATCGACACCTGCGGGTTGACCTCCGGGCAGCTCGGCAGGATCGAGGCGTCGGCGACCCATACCCCGTCCACGCCGCGCAGCCGCCCGGTCTCGTCGACCGGACAGAGCTGAGCGTCGACACCGGCTGCGGCCGTGCCGGTCGGGTGAAAGGCGGCCAGGTGCAAGCCTTTTGGGTCGCAACGGCGCAGGGCGTCCTGCAGGGCGGGCAGCGACGTCACCGTCGTCGCCCCCGGTAAACCGGTGAGCACCTCGGTCGCGCCCGCCGCGAACAACAGCCGGCCCATGGCCTCGATTGCGACGACGAGCTTGGCGATGTCGGCGCGGGAGATGTTGTAGCGCACCAGCGTTTCACCACGCACCGAGGACACCGAGCCGACGCCGCGATCGGCCACCATCGCACCGAACGTCGCCACCCGGGGTGCGGTGTCCAGCCAGCCGAGCAGCTCGGCGCCATAGCCGGGAAACACCATCGAACCCATGCCGGGTGGGGTCGATGTCGCCTCGATCAGCACGCCGTGTGATTCGTGAAGCTCGTGAACCGCGGCGCTTTGCAGCACCCCGTGCCAGGCGACGACGTCGTCCTCGAAACGTCCGGCGAGCATTGTCGCCGGATGCAGCGCCAGGTTGCGGCCGAGCCGCGGATGCGCACCGAAGTCGCTCCGCCGCAACAGCCCTGGCGTTTCGGTGGCGCCGGCCGCCACGAGTACCGTGTCGGCCAGGACGTCCAGGGCCGTGCCGTCGGCCCGGCGGGCCCGCACTCCCCGGGCGCGCCCGTGCCGATGCAACACCCGCTCGACGCGGGCATCGGAGATGATCCGCGCACCCGCCGCGCACGCCTCGGGCAGCGCGTTGAGGTGCACGCCGAACTTGGCATTGCGGGGACAGCCGATCGCGCACTGGCAACAGCCTTCGCAGCCCGGCGCGTTGCGCGGAATGGGCGCCGCCCGCCAGCCCAGTGTGGCGGCGGCGTCCAGCAGCAGCCGCCCGTTGCGGCCCATGACTTCCAGCGGCACCGGGGCGACCCGCAGGGTGTGCTCGACGTCGTCGAGGCGCTCGGTCAGCCGGTCCGAATCGGCCAGGGCGAGCCCGAACTCGTCACGCCAGCGACGCTGCACTTCTGCCGGCGGGCGGTAGCAGGTGCCGGAGTTCACCACCGTGGTGCCGCCGACCGCCCGCCCGATGGGCAGCACGACTGACGGACGTCCGAGGGCGATGGTGGCCCCGCCGCCGCGGTACAACCCGGCGTAGCGGTCGATGGGATGAGTGGTGCGGAATTCTTCGACCGTCCACCGGCGCCCCTCCTCGAGAACGACGACGTCCAGCCCGGCCCGCGCCAGGGTGCGGGCCACCATCGCGCCGCCGGCACCGGACCCCACAATCACCGCATCCGCGGTGACGACCGAACCGCTCTCGGCCGAGGAGACGACGTTCAACGTCGCGTCGCGCCGGGCCGTTCCGTGCTCTTTGGCATGCGAAAGCAGTTCCGGCGCATAGGTTTCCGCGCCGTTGGCCAAGAGCACAACCGCCTTCATGGCCTCGACGGCCGCGCCGGCGTCTGGGCTCAGCGCGGCGACGCGCCGCACCACCTGCTCGCGCCGATCGGGGCCGAGCCGGGGCAGTGACCGGCCGGTGGTGACGTAGCTCGCCGCGGCCAGCGCGAACATCCCGGCGCGCATCGCGACCCGCGATGTCGTCGGCAGCTGCCGCAGATATCGCTCGACGCGATCGGTCAGCTCGGGCGGTGTCGGGCCGCCATATTCCTCCGGTAGTAGGGCGCTCCCGAACGACGCGACCAGGCTCATATCACCCGCGCGAGCCGGCGGCCCATCTTGATGAAGAACGGATAGGTGGCGAAGATGGCGCCCGCCGCGGCGTGCAGGGGCCAGTCCGCTTCAGCGGTATTCACGCCGAAAACCCCGCTGTTCCACATGAAGTCGCGACCATTGCGGGCACGGAAGGGCCGCCACAACAATCCCAATCCGGGGACGTTGTTGTACAGCCCGAACGACCCGCCGAAGAAGACACCCAGCGTGGCGGCCTCGGCGACATCGCGACGGTCGGCGGGCAGCCGCCGCTCGATGAGCACGCCGGAGGCAAATAGCAGTGGTGGGTCCAGCAGAAAGCTCATTTCGGAATCCTTTCGTTGACGTCGGGTGCCGCGCGGCCGCGCAAGCCCACCTCGGCATGCCCGGTGCCCAGCACCGACCAGTGCCGGTCGTCGATCTCGATGTGGACGTCGGCTTGTTCGGTGTTGGTGCACACCGCCTTGCCGCCGTCGGGATCGGTGTATTGCAGGCTCACGCACCGCTCCGCCGGCTGGTCGATCCGGATGAGCACCCGGCGACCGCCGATGCGTCCCTCCAGCTGCCAGTGCGCCACGCCGAGCGTCGTGCGCATCCGCAGTGACGGCAGGCGGCTTGTTAAAGGGCTTGCAGGCCAATCCTTTCCGTCGATCCGAAATCGAACGAACGCCAGCGGCGCCAGCCTGTTCAGGCCCGGCTTGTGCGATACGGCGGTGACCGCCTCGCACACGTCGCCATTGCCGAGGTCGGCATGGACCCATCCCCAGCGTTTGGCATTGCCGTGCCCGTAGATGTGGGCGACGCCGCCGCGCCACCCCTCGATGCGCGCGGCGGCGTCGTTGATGGTCAGTGAGCCGGTGAAGTCGGCGGTGGGGGCCAGGACGACCTGGGCGCCCGGCAGCAGCTCGCGCTCCCAGGCGGCGCGGGGAAACGTCCACAGCGGTGCGCCGGTGTCGGTCCAGGACAGATCCCAGGCGAGTGACCCGGCGCGTCCGCTCAGCCGTTCGTCACCCACGCGCACGCCGTCGGCGTCGAACCACCAGGGGCCGGCGGCGGGCCGGGCGGGCACGGGCCCGAACCGCTCGGTGCGTGGCGGCCCGTCGGGGGCAAACCAGGTGGCCCAGCCGTGCGCGTAGGCATCGTCGGCGCCGGCCAGCGGGGCCACCGTCTCGCAGTGCACCCATAGGCCGGCGCGCGTCACCGGATCCGAGAGGGTGGCGTACCAGACCTCCAGGCGCCCGGCCTTGCCGCGCCAGCGCGGGGCCGCCGCCGATCGCATCTCGCCGTCCATTGCTCACCTTCCGTGGGTCCGTCCACTATATTGGTTGAGCCAATGAACCAGTCAACTCCGCTGCGCCCGCCCGACCGCCAACGCGTCGATGAACAGATCGCCGCGTCCATCACCGACGCCATCCTCGACGGGGCGTTTCCGCCGGGATCGGCGTTGCCGCCCGAGCGCGAACTGGCCGAACAGCTCGGTGTCAACCGCACGTCGCTGCGGCAGGGTCTGGCCAGGCTGCAGCAGATGGGCCTGATCGAGGCCCGCCACGGCAGCGGCAACGTGGTCGCCGACCCGCAGGCGCTCACCCACCCCGCGGTCGTCGAGGCGCTGGTCCGCAAACTGGGCCCCGAGTTCCTGGTGGAACTGTTCGAAATCCGGGCGGCCCTGGGCCCGCTGATCGGCCGTTCGGCCGCGCGACACGGCGCCCGCGGGGATGCCGAGGCCCTACGCGCCGCGTTGGCCGCGGTTCGCGAGGCCGACAGCGCGGCCGCGCGCCAGGCTGCCGACCTCGCCTACTTCCGGGTGCTCATCCATCACAGCCGCAACCGCGCGCTGGTGTTGCTGTACCGCTGGGTCGAGCACGCCTTCGGCGGCCGAGAGCACGACCTCACCGCCGCTTATGACGACGCCGCGCCCGTGGTAGCCGGCCTCAGTGCCATCACCGACGCCGTGCTGTCGGGCGACGAGGATGGGGCGGCCGCGGCGGTGGAGGACTACCTGCACGCCAGCGCACAGCGAATGGTGTTGTCGTACAACAAGACTGAAGTTACTCGGCGAGGCGAGTCGCCGGATGGACCGCGATGAGCCCCAACTTGCTGCGGCGCTTGCACATCGCCGCCAGTTCCGCGTAGGCCTTGGCGCCGAGCAGCTCGGTGAGCTCATCGGCCATGCTCTCCCACACCTGCTTGGCGCCGACATGGGCGCCGGGGTCGCCGGTGCAGTACCAATGCAGGTCGGCACCCCCGGAGCCCCAGCCGCGCCGATCGTATTCGGTGACAGTGGTTTTGAGGATTTCGGTGCCGTCGGGCCGCGTCACCCACTCCTGGCTGCGCCGGATGGGCAACTGCCAGCAGACATCGGGCTTCATGGTCAACGGCGCGACGCCCAGCTTGAGGGCTTTGCTGTGCAGCGCGCACCCGGTGCCGGCGGGGAAGCCGGGCCGGTTCAAGAAGATGCAGGCGTCCTTGTGTTTGCGGGTGCGGTACTGGGCCTGCCCGTCGTGCTCGTCGAGCTCCAGATATCCCTTGCGGCCCAAGCCCTTTTCGCGGAACTGCCAGTCTTCGTCGGTCAGCTGCTGCACGGCGTCGTCGAGCCGGGCACGGTCGTCGTCGTCGGATAAGAACGCCCCGTGCGAACAGCATCCGTCGTCTGGGCGGCCGGCCACCGTGCCGTGGCAAGCGGGTGTGCCGAACACGCATGTCCAGCGCGACAACAACCAGGTGAGGTCCGCCGCGATCAGGTGCTCGGGATTGTCCGGGTCGTAGAACTCCACCCACTCACGGGCGAAGTCGAGTTCGACCTCGTGCCCCGGCTCCGGATAAGGATTCGCCACGGGTCCACGTTAGTCGACGCTTCCGGCTCTTCGGCTTGCTGACACTCGGGGCCCGACGCCGCAACATCGGCAACCTCCACAGCGGGCAGCATCTTCGCCGACTAGGTTGTTTCCCGTGCGATTGGGCGTGCTCGACGTGGGCAGCAACACGGTGCATCTGCTTGTGGTTGATGCGCACCGTGGTGGGCATCCCACGCCCATGAGTTCGACCAAGGCCACGCTGCGCCTCGCCGAGTCCATCGACAGCTCCGGCAAGATCACCAAGCGCGGCGCCGAGAAACTCATCTCCACGATCGACGAGTTCGCCAAGATCGCGGACAGCTCGGGCTGCGCCGAGCTGATGGCCTTTGCCACGTCCGCCCTGCGTGACGCGGTGAACTCCGACGACGTGCTCACCCGCATCCGCAAAGAAACCGGTGTCGAGCTGGAGGCTCTCAGTGGCGTCGACGAGTCGCGGCTGACCTTTCTGGCCGTGCGCCGCTGGTACGGGTGGAGTGCGGGGCGGATCATCAACCTCGACATCGGCGGCGGCTCGCTGGAAATGTCCAGCGGCGTCGACGAGGAGCCCGAGGTTGCCCTGTCGCTGCCGCTGGGTGCCGGCCGATTGACCCGCGAATGGCTGCCCGACGATCCGCCCGGCCGGCGCCGGGTGGGGATGCTGCGGGACTGGCTGGACGCCGAGCTCGCCGATGCCGCCGTGACCGTGCTGGAAGCCGGTGCCCCCGACCTGGCGGTGGCAACCTCCAAGACGTTCCGCTCCCTGGCACGGCTCACCGGCGCGGCGCCGTCGGCGGCCGGCCCGCGGGCGAAGAGGACGCTCACAGCAAACGGCCTCAGGCAACTCATATCTTTCATCTCTAGGATGACGACCGCTGACCGGGCAGAACTGGAAGGGGTGAGCGCCGAGCGGGCGCCGCAGATCGTGGCGGGTGCGCTGGTGGCGGAGGCGAGCATGCGAGCGCTGTCGATTGAATCGGTGGATATCTGCCCGTGGGCATTACGGGAAGGTCTCATCTTGCGCAAACTCGACAGCGAAGCCGACGGAACACCCCTCATGAAGCGTTCCGTGCGCGATGCTGGAGGCCAGGCAGGTGATCGGGACGGGAACCGATCGAGAGGCGACAAAGCATGACCGGACCACATTCTGAGACCGACAGCCCCGGCACTCGGCCGATCTCGGTGGCCGAACTGCTGGCCAAGAACGGAACCATCGGCGCGCCGGCAGTCACGCGGCGCCGGCGCCGGCGGCGCGGCGACAGCGACGCGGTGACCGTCGCTGAGCTGACCGGCGAGATTCCGGTCATCCGTGACGACCAAGAGGACCCCCGCACGGCCGAACGGCCCAGCGCCGAACCCGTCGTCGCCGCCTCCGAGCAGCAAACCGAGGAAAAGCCCGCCACCGCGTACTGGTCGCAGCCGGAGCCGCGCTGGCCCAAGTCGCCGTCGCAACCCAGCAAGGCGGCCGGGCCTGAGCGCAGCGCGTACCCGCGCCCCCTGAGCCACGTCGAGGCGGGGGAGACCAACGGCACCGGGCAGTCCGGTGCCGAGGGCATGAATCCCGACCCGCTGGACCACTACAGCGATCTCCCGGTGGACGTGATGGATTCGGAGGTCCGCGACGCCGAACCCGCACTGGAGGACTCGGCATACGTGCGATCCTTCCTGCGCACCGAGACCGACGAGGCCGAAGACGACGCAGACCCGCTGGCCACCGGATTCGTAGCGGACGAGGAGCGCGAGGAGGATCACCTCGACGGCGCGACCGTGCGCGCGGACGCGGCCACCGACGTCCACCCGGCGCAGGGCAGGCTCGAGTCGCTGTGGCGCGGCAGCCTGGTCGTGTTCCAGTCGATTCTGGCCGTCGCTTTCGGCGCGGGATTGTTCGTCGCCTTCGACCAGTTGTGGCGCTGGAACAGCATCGTGGCCTTGGTGCTCTCGGTGCTGGTGATCCTGGGCCTGGTGGCCGGCGTTCGGGTGGTGCGCAAGACCGAGGACATCGCCAGCACGTTGATCGCGGTCGCGGTGGGGTCGCTGATCACCCTGGGCCCCTTGGCGCTGTCGCTGCAGTCGGGCTAGGCGGATCCGGGACCACACAGACCGTTGCGCCCAGCTATCAAAGTCGGACTTTCGACGGCTTCGGTGTACCCATTGCGGGCCGAGGCCGCATTCGAGTATGCGGCCCGGCTCGGCTACGACGGCGTCGAGCTGATGGTGTGGGCCGAGTCGGTCAGCCAGGACATCGACGCCGTCCAGAAGCTGTCCCGCCGCTATCGCGTACCGGTCTTGTCCGTGCACGCGCCCTGCCTGCTCATCTCGCAGCGGGTGTGGGGCGCCAACCCGATCTCCAAGCTGGACCGCAGCGTGCGGGCGGCAGAGCAACTCGGCGCGCAGACGGTGGTCGTGCACCCGCCGTTTCGCTGGCAGCGTCGGTACGCCGACGGATTCAGCGACCAGGTCGCCGAGCTGGAAGCGTCGAGCGACGTGATGGTCGCGGTGGAAAACATGTTCCCGTTCCGGGCGGACCGGTTCTTCGGATCCGGCCAATCGCGGGAGCGGATGCGCCGGCGTGGCGGCGGCCCGGGGCCGGCGATATCTGCGTTCGCGCCCTCGTACGACCCGCTGGACGGCAACCACACGCACTACACGCTGGACCTGTCCCACACGTCGACCGCGGGCACCGACTCGCTGGACATGGCGCAGCGGATGGGGGGCGGGTTGGTCCACCTGCACCTGTGCGACGGCAGCGGCCTGCCCGCCGACGAGCACCTGGTGCCCGGACATGGCACCCAGCCCACCGCCGAGGTGTGCCAGATGCTGGCCGGCAGCCACTTCGCCGGCCACGTCATCCTGGAGGTGTCCACATCCAGCGCGCGCAGCGCCAGTGAGCGCGAAAGCATGCTCGCCGAATCGTTGCAGTTCGCCCGCACACACCTGCTGCGCTGATAACCCAGGAGACCATGAACGCGTTATTCACCACCGCGATGGCCTTGCGGCAGGTTGACCCCGGCGTCTTTGAGGGTGAGCTCAACAAGCACTGGACCATCGGTCCGAAGGTGCACGGCGGCGCGATGCTGGCGCTTTGCGCCAACGCCGCCCGCACCGCCTGCGGCGCAGAGTCGCCGGCCGGCTTCGAACCGGCCCAGCAACCCGTCGCGGTGTCGGCGAACTTCCTGTGGGCCCCCGATCCGGGCCCGATGCGGTTGGTGACCTCGATCCGTAAGCGCGGCCGCCGGATCAGCGTCGTCGACGTCGAGCTCACCCAGGGCGACCGCACCGCGGTGCACGCCGTGGTCAACCTCGGCGAGCCGGAACATTTTCCGCCCGACGGTGATGCCAAGCCGCTGCTGTCAGCCAACCCTGTCGTGGGCCTGATGGCGCCCGAGCCCCCCGACGACATCGCGCCGATCGGGCCCGGGCATCCGTTGGCCGGCCTGGTGCACCTCGGCGAAGGCTGCGATGTGCGTCCGGTGCTGTCGACCCTGGGGCCGTCCGCTGACGGTGGCCCGCCGGTGATCCAGATGTGGGCGCGCCCGCGGGGCGTGGCTCCCGACGCGCTGTTCGCGCTCATGTGCGGGGATCTGTCGGCGCCGGTCACCTTCGCCGTGGAGCGCACCGGCTGGGCTCCCACCGTCCAGCTGACCGCCTTCCTGCGCGGACTGCCCGCCGACGGGTGGCTGCGAATCATCGCGACGTGCACCGAGATCGGGCACGACTGGTTCGACGAGGACCACACGGTCGTCGACAGCCTGGGTCGCCTGGTGGTGCAAGCCCGCCAATTGGCGTTGGTCCCTGCCGCCGGGTAGCCGCCGCTGTCTGCGATGCTGTCGGGCATGGCAAGAATCGCGATCATCGGTGGCGGCAGCATCGGGGAGGCACTGCTGTCGGGTCTGCTCCGCGCGGGCCGGCAGGTGAAAGACCTGGTGGTCGCCGAACGCGTTCCGGAGCGCGCCCAGTATCTGGCCGACACCTACTCGGTGTTGATCACTTCGGTGCCCGACGCGGTGGAGAACGCATCCTTCGTCGTGGTCGCGGTCAAGCCCGGCGATGTGGAGCCCGTGATGGCGGAGCTGGCGAAGGCGGCCGCCGCGTCCGAGAGCGACAGCGCCGAGCAGGTGTTCGTCACCGTCGCGGCGGGGATCAGCGTCTCGTATTTCGAGTCGAAGCTCCCGGCCGGAACGCCGGTGGTCCGGGCGATGCCCAACGCGGCGGCACTGGTCGGCGCGGGGGTGACGGCGCTGGCCAGGGGCCGGTTCGTCACCGTCCCGCAGCTCGAGGGCGTCTCGGCCCTGTTCGACTCGGTCGGCGGCGTGCTGACCGTGCCGGAAGCCCAGATGGACGCCGTGACGGCGCTGTCGGGGTCCGGCCCGGCGTACTTCTTCTTGATGGTCGAGGCCCTGGTGGACGCCGGGGTAGCCGCGGGCCTGAGCCGGGACGTGGCGGCCGACCTGACGGCGCAGACGATGGCCGGGTCCGCGGCCATGCTGCTGGAACGGATGGACGCCGAACGGCGGCCGGGCGAGGGGGAGGCGCCGGGGCTGCGGGTGGACGCCACGGCGACGCAGTTGCGGGCGACCATCACCTCACCCGGTGGCACCACTGCCGCGGGGCTTCGCGAACTGGAAAAGGGCGGACTGCGGGCGGCCGTGGATGCGGCGGTTCAGGCCGCCAAAACGCGCTCTGAGCAGCTAAGAATTACATCGGAGTAATCCACAAATTTTGAACTGATTGTCCCCCACCAGTACCAGTAACCCCATTAGTCCCGCTATTCTCCTCTTTGTATGCACGTGTGGGTGCCAGCGGAGGGGAAGCCGCTGGCATTGCGCGGGCCTGACACGATTGGGTTGCGATGACGTCTACGAACGGGCCATCGGCGCGAGATTCCGCTGGTAAGCGGGACGCCGGTTCCGGCGAGGGCCAGCAGGGCAGGACACAATTCTTGACGGTCGCCGAGGTGGCGGCGTTGATGCGGGTCTCCAAGATGACGGTGTATCGACTGGTGCACAACGGCGAGCTGCCCGCGGTCCGGGTCGGGCGGTCTTTCCGGGTGCACGCCAAGGCGGTGCACGACATGCTGGAGACGTCTTACTTCGACGCGGGCTGACCCTGAAACTGGCTGCTTGCGCGGAGTGTGCGGGCAGCCAGCGGTGCGCTTCGCGGTTACGCGGCGGCCGTCGACGCCGGTTTGGTGTTCGGTGCGTCCCGCCGGGTAAAGTGTCCGGGTCAATCCTGCAAGCAGGTCACGGGTCAGATAGCGGAGTTCATGGGTTCAGTAATCAAGAAGCGGCGCAAGCGCATGTCCAAGAAGAAGCACCGCAAGTTGTTGCGCCGCACGCGGGTGCAGCGCAGAAAACTCGGCAAGTAGGCCCGCCCGCGGCGTAGTGCTGCGGTCTCTCCTGGTGGATAGGCTGTTTGGGTGGATCAGTCGAGTGGGGATGGCGCCGGAACCGGCGACGCCGCGAGCAACACGGTGCATTACCCCAAGGTTGTGCTGGTTACCGGTGCGTGCCGGTTCCTGGGCGGCTACCTGACCGCTCGGCTGGCGCAGAACCCGATGATCAACGCGGTCATCGCGGTGGACGCGATCGCGCCCAGCAAGGACATGCTGCGCCGCATGGGCCGCGCGGAGTTCGTCCGTGCCGACATCCGTAATCCCTTCATAGCCAAGGTGATTCGTAACGGCGACGTCGACACCGTGGTGCACGCGGCGGCCGCGTCGTACGCCCCGCGGTCCGGTGGCACCGCGGCGTTGAAGGAAATCAACGTGATGGGCGCGATGCAGCTGTTCGCGGCCTGCCAGAAGGCGCCCTCGGTGCGCCGCGTCGTGCTCAAGTCGACCTCTGAGGTGTACGGGTCGAGCGCTCACGACCCGGTGATGTTCACCGAGGACAGCACCAGCCGTCGGCCGCTGCGCGGTGGTTTCGCCAAGGACAGTCTCGACATCGAGGCCTACGCGCGCGGCCTGGGCCGGCGCCGCCCCGACATCGCCGTGACGATCCTGCGCCTGGCCAACATGATCGGGCCGGCCATGGACACCACGCTGTCGCGGTACCTGGCCGGGCCGCTGGTGCCCACGATGTTCGGTCGCGACGCACGCCTGCAGCTGCTGCACGAGCAGGATGCGCTGGGCGCGCTGGAGCGCGCGGCGATGGCCGGCAAGGCCGGCACCTTCAACGTCGGCGCCGACGGGATCATCATGCTGTCGCAGGCAATCCGGCGGGCCGGCCGGATTCCATTGCCGGTGCCCGGTTTTGGCGTCTGGGCGCTCGATTCGCTGAGGCGGGCCAATCGCTACAACGAGATCAGCCGCGATCAGTTCGCCTACCTGAGTTACGGCCGGGTCATGGACACCACCCGGATGCGCTCGGAGCTCGGATACCAGCCGAAATGGACGACGGCCGAGGCTTTCGACGACTACGTTCGCGGCCGCGGCATGACTCCCATTATCGACCCGCATCGGGTACGCTCCCTGGAGGGTCGGGCCATATCTTTAGCTCAGCGCTGGGGTAGCCGAAATCCAGTTCCGTGGGGTGGGGTCAGGTAGGTATCGTGGCTGGTGAAACCAGAGCCAATGTCATTCCACTGCACACAAATCGGGGTCGGGTAGCGGCGCGCAAACGAGCCGATCAGCGGGCGGAGTCAGCTCGCCAGCATCCTTCCTTGCTTTCGGACCCGCACGGTCGGGCCTCAGCCGAACAGCTCGCCGCCGTCGTCCGCGAGATCGACGAGCATCGGCGTGCCGCGGGCGCGGGGTCGGCGGACGCCCCGCTCAACGAACTCGCCCAGCGCGTCGCCGCGGTCGCCGGCTTCCTGCGTCAGCGGATCACGGGTGACTACACCGTCGACGAGTTCGGCTTCGATCCGCACTTCAACAGCGCGATCGTCCGGCCGTTGCTGAGGTTCTTCTTCCGGTCGTGGTTCCGGGTCGAGGTCAGCGGAATCGAAAACCTGCCCAGCGACGGGGCCGCGTTGGTGGTCGCCAACCATGCTGGGGTGCTGCCGTTCGACGGGCTGATGTTGTCGGTGGCCGTCCACGACGAGCATCCCGCCCAGCGGGACCTGCGGTTACTCGCCGCCGACATGGTGTTCGACCTGCCCGTGGTGGGGGAGGCCGCCCGCAAGGCCGGCCACACCATGGCCTGCACGACGGACGCGCACCGGCTGCTTGCCGCCGGCGAACTCACCGCCGTGTTCCCGGAGGGCTATAAGGGGCTGGGGAAGCGCTTCGAGGACCGCTACCGGCTGCAGCGGTTCGGCCGCGGGGGCTTTGTGACGGCGGCGCTGCGCACCAAGGCGCCCATCGTCCCGTGCTCGATCATCGGTTCGGAAGAGATCTATCCGATGCTGACCGATGTGAAGCTGCTCGCCCGGCTGTTCGGCCTGCCCTACTTCCCGATCACGCCGCTGTTCCCGCTGGCGGGACCGGCGGGGCTGGTGCCGCTGCCGTCGAAGTGGCGCATCTCGTTCGGCGAGCCCATCTACACCAACGACTACGCCGCCTCCGACGCCGAGGACCCGATGGTCACCTTCGAGCTGACCGATCAGGTTCGCGAGACGATCCAACAGACGCTGTACCGGTTGCTCGCCGGCCGGCGCAACATCTTCTTCGGCTGAACCTCTCCTGACGCGAAAACGCCCCGGAGCCAACGGCTTCGGGGCGTTTTGCGCTTGGATTACTTGACCATCGTGAACTGGCAGACGTTGGTGTAGCCGTCGCGGAACAAGTCCGAGCAGCCCCGCAAGTACTTCAGGTAGATGTCGTAGGTCTCCTGGCCCTTGAGGGCAATCGCCTCCTCCTTGTGCGCCTCGAGGGCATCCCCCCAGGCGGTCAGCGTCGGCACGTAGTTCTTGCCGATGTAGTGGTGTCGCTCGATCTTGAAACCCGCATCCGTCGCGTATTTGTCGACCAGGTTGACCTGGGGCAACTTTCCGCCCGGGTAGATCTCCTTCAGGATGAAACTGATGAACCGCAGCAGGGTCATGTTCACCTGCAAGCCCATCGCTTTGCCCTCCTCGGCGGTGGGCACCACGATGCTGTGGAGCAGCATCCGGCCGTCGTCGGGCAGCAGGTCGTAGTACTTCTTGAAGAAGGTGGCGTAACGCTCGTACCCGGCGTCGCCTGCGCCGTCGGCGAAGTGCTCGAACGCGCCCAGCGACACGATCCGGTCGATCGGTACGTCGCCGGGGAATTCCTCCCAGCCCTGGATCCGCACCTCCTTGCGGCGGGGACTGTCCATCTTCTCGAATTCGGCCACACAGTGGGCGTACTGGTTCTCGCTGAGCGTCAGGCCGATGACGTTGACGTCGTACTCGGCCACCGCGTGCCGCATGGTCGAGCCCCAGCCGCTGCCGATGTCGAGCAGCGTCATGCCGGGCTCGAGGTTCAGCTTGTCCAGGGCCAGCTTGCGCTTGGCGTACTGCGCCTCTTCCAGCGTCTTGGTCAGATTCTGCGGGTCCGGATTCTCGTCGAAGTATCCGCAGCTGTAGGTCATCGACGGGTCGAGCCAGAGCTTGAAGAATTCGTTCGACTTGTCGTAATGGGACCGGACCTTCTCGACCGGTGGCTTGAGCTGGGTGCTACCCGTTTCCCCCTGTGACGTCATTGATTCAAACCTACTTTCCCGCTGATATGGACGCGACTGCCGCGACGGTTGCTTCGTGGTCGGTTTCGTTGTTTGCGGCTTCCCCCAGCATCGTGACTGTACTGGTGATCACCGGTTCGCCCTCGGCATCCGTAACCTCGCTGCGGATCTCTGTGATCACGGCGCCATGGGACTCAATGACAGAGTCTAGGTAGGTGTCGAAATAAAGCCTATCCCCGGCGACGATCGGCCGGTGGAACTTGAATTTCTGGTCGCGGTGCATGACCCGCGCGATGTTGATCGGAATGCTGAACTTGGTGAAGATCTCCAACTGCACGCGCCGACCCGCGATGGCGAGGAAGGTGAGCGGGGCCACCAGCGCGTCATACCCGGCGGCGGCGGCGTCGGCCTCGCTGAAGTGCGTCGGATGGTCGTTCCTGATGGCGAGCGCGAACTCCCGGATCTTCTCGCGGCCGACCAGGAAGTAATCCGGCGCCCGGTAATGGCTGCCGATGAGCCCTTCGGCTCCCTTGGGGATTGTCATACCGCTGTCGCTCTCCGCTCGAATAGGTCTCAGCGGCGCAGCCTATCAGCGCGATTGCCGCCGGGATGCTACCGCGGCCAGTGCGCCACCGGCCGCCCCGAGCGCCAGGGCCGACGGGACCCCGATTCGGGCGGCCTTGCGGGCGGTGCGAAAGTCCCGGATCTCCCAACCGCGTTCGCGGGCCAGGGTGCGCAGGCGCGCGTCCGGGTTGATGGCGACCGCGGTGCCCACCAACGACAGCATGGGCACGTCGTTGAAGCTGTCGGAGTAGGCGGTGCACCGTTTGAGGTTGAGCCCCTCCCGGATGGCCAGCGACCGGACGGCGTGCGCCTTTCCGGTCCCGTGCAGGATGTCGCCGACGAGCCGGCCGGTGAACACCCCGTCGACGGACTCCGCGACGGTGCCCAGGGCGCCCGTCAGGCCGAGCCGCCGCGCGATGGTCGCCGCGAGTTCGTAAGGCGTGGCGGTGATCAGCCAGACCTGCTGGCCCGCGTCGAGGTGCATCTGCGTGAGCTCGCGGGTGCCCGGCCAGATCTTGTCGGCGATGATCTCGTCGTAGATCTCCTCGCCCAGAGTTACCAGTTGTTCGACCGAGCGGCCCTCGATGAAGGCGAGCGCTTTGCGCCGGCCGGCGGCGACGTCGTTGCTGTTCTCCTTGCCGAGGATCTGGAATTTGGCCTGGGCGTAGATGAAGCCGAGGACATCGCGGTACGTGAAGTAGTTGCGCGCCGCCAGCCCGCGGCCGAAGTGCACCGCCGAGGAGCCCTGCACCAGCGTGTTGTCCACGTCGAAGAAGGCGGCCGCGGTCAAGTCGATCGGCGGCTGCGGGCGATCCTCGGCGGCGGTTTCCTCCCGCAGGCCTTCCAGCGCGCGTGCGGCGCTGGCTTCGGCGGCCAGCGACTCCAAGTCAACGCGACTGAGGTCTCCGTTGACCGGGTCAGAGGAAGTCATCGCCAAACCTCCTAGATCGCTGTGTTGCCCGGCGACCCAGCGGGTCCCGGTATCCAACCCTATCGGGGAGATGGTCCGGAGGCGTCAGCTGTGCCGCGCTGTCGAGTGTGAAGCTAGCCGCACACTCGACGCCGAGCGTGAAGGTAGTTTCACCGTCGGCGGGTTCGGAGGAGTGTGCGACCGACGGTCCATTCGTTATTCGCGTCCCCTGGTCCAAGTGCGTATCTCCGGAGGGGGCCTAACTGCAAAGATGAATTGCCCGCCCGATAAACCAAAATTTCGTTAGCGAATAGTAGTTGGTGGCTACTCGAGCTCCAATTTGTCAGCAAGGTCGAGCACAGAACTCATCCGGCGGCCGCGACCCACGATTCCTTGCCGCGACGGATGCCCGGCGTGGCTTGCTCCGGCCGACAAATTGTCATGCTTCGCTGCCTTCGTCCAGCCCTAAAGCTTTCCGATCAATAACTACCCAATCGTCCGCGTTGTTCATCACCTGGACGCCTTTGATTTCGGGCAGCGCACGGATCATTTCTTTTAGCGCAGACCACCGAAGACCCCCATATCGGATGCCGGGACGGAGCCGACTTGTGTATGCACGCACTACCGGCCCGAGTGGTTCAATCAAAAAAGAATTCATGCTCTGACGGCCATCATCTCTTGTCAAGCGGCTCATCTCAAGGAATATTTCGCGGTCCTCGAGCGCGGCTGTCACTGCAGAGACCGAATTCATGGATTTGGAGCCAACGGCACGGCTCACCAGCTCTTCGACGGTGTCAAGGGCACGATCGTCGTCGGACGACGATGCGGCAACAGTGTTGTTGTTGACGGAGTCGAGATATGTCGGAATCTGGGTCTTGTGAATTGAAATCCACTCTGAACTCCGATTTGTTACTATCACCCAATCGAGCTCCGGCATTCTGAGGGCGGCCTTCAGCGCCGAATCGAACGTTGCCCCGGCGAAGGAATCCGGAAGATCCGGATGTGAATTAGAGGTGTATGTCATCATGGCGTGGGTACCATCTGGAAGTAAAAGCAGGGGAACGGCTTTAACTTCCGCGCCGTCGCGGAACACCGCTTCGAACGGCATAAAAACTTCGTGGTCCTTCAAGGCCTGAACTACTTTGCGGAGGTCGGCTTGCTCCTGCGTACGAGCAGCTGTGCTTATCAATTCGTCGACGTTGTTGCTAGTTGCCACCTGAATTAGGCCTTTCGTAGGGGCTTAATTCTCCCGCATTTTCGTCCCATATACCAATCGCCACTGGGCCAGATCATTCCGATGTAGGGAGCCACCCAGCCCCAGCCCGCTGGGGCGCCGCTACCGGCGCCCACCGCCGACGGCGGCTTCGCCCCTACGGTCATAGGCGCGGTCACCGGCGGCGTCGGCAAACCCGCGGCTTGGCCCGTGACATCCGACAACGCCTCGGCCAACGCATAGTTGTGCGCCGACACCCGCACCCCTTCGCCGATGCTGCACAGCCCGTTGCGGGTACTGGCCATAGCCTCGATCACCTTGGCCGCCGCACTGTCGTACGAGCGGGCCAACGCCGCGCCAACCGGGTCGTCGCCGGCCATGCCCGCACTGCCGGCCAGCGCCGCAGTCAATCCCGAAATCACCGATCCCAGTGACTCACCGGTGGCGAGCACCGTGGCACCGCCGCGGTCTAGGGCAGTCGGATCACACGCCAGCGGCGCCATCTGCTCACGACCACATACCGAGATTCGTCGACATGGCGCCGGTGTAGTTGCCGTGTGCGGTCGTGGCTACCTTCTCGAGTTGCGCGAGCGCCTCACGCATCATCGCCTCGCCGCGCACCCAGTGCTGATGCGCCTCGGCATGGGCCGCAGCGGCCTCACCCGTCCACGCGGTGTGCAAACGCGTTACCCGAGAATCGATTTCGGTGATCATGTCCTCGGCATAACGCTGAAACGTCGCCATCCGCTGCACCGCATCGGCCAGCGCCTGGGGATCCACCCGGAACGCCTCAGCCACCACGCACCGCCCGCTCCGCCTGGGCAGACCCGGCCTCGTTGGCCTGATAACCCTCGCCGGCCTGACCCACCAGGCGCGCCAGCATCGACAGCCCGAGCTGTACCTCGCGGGCGCCCCGATGCCATAGCTCCCATGCCGAGGCGTATGCCGTCCCCGACGCTCCCTGCCAGCCACCCAGCATCTGACCCACCTGGTCGTCGAGCTGGGACAGCTGGGCCGAGAGATGCTCGGCCGCACCGCTGAGCGAGACGGCGAAGCCCTGCATCACCGCAGGATCAACGCGCACACTTTCCTCGGCCATAGCCGGAACATAACGCCTGGTAGTCGGCCTCACAAGTCACCGATGCCACACTGGTGGCCATGACCGACGCCCCCCGACGGCCGCACGTGGAACTACTGACCCGAGACGGCTGCACCATCTGCGAACGCGTGCACGCGCGACTCGGCGAATTGGCCGCTGAGCTGGGCTTCGACCTGTCGACGATCGACGTCGACGCCGCCGCCTCGGCCGGCAACCCGGCGCTGCGGGCCGAGTTCGGCGACCGGCTGCCCGTGATCCTGCTCGACGGCCGCGAGCACAGTTACTGGGACATAGACGAGCCCCGGCTGCGCGCGGATCTCGCTCGATGAGGGCCGCCGGGCAATTATTTGGTAGCCCACCTGATAAACGATTACCTTGGAAACCAGTTCAATTACTGGAGAAAGCAAGGGAGCTGGCCAGGTGATGCTGCCGTGAGCGTCTTGCTTTTCGGGGTTTCGCACCGCAGTGCGCCGGTCTCCGTCCTGGAACAACTCACCATCGACGAATCCGATCAGGGCAAGATCGTCGACCGGGTGTTGCAGTCGCCGCTGGTGACCGAGGCGATGGTGCTGTCGACGTGCAACCGGGTCGAGGTCTACGCGGTGGTGGATGCCTTCCACGGCGGGCTGGCGGCAATCGGGCAGGTGCTGTCGGATCACTCCGGAATGTCGATGGGGGACCTGACCAAGTACGCGTACGTCCGCTACAGCGAGGCCGCCGTCGAGCACCTGTTCGCGGTGGCCAGCGGTCTGGACTCCGCGGTCGTGGGTGAGCAGCAGGTGCTCGGCCAGGTGCGCCGCGCGTACGCCACCGCGGAAACCAACCGCACCGTCGGCCGGGTGCTGCATGAGCTGGCCCAGCGGGCGCTGTCGGTGGGAAAGCGGGTGCATTCCGAAACCGCGATCGACGCGGCCGGCGCATCCGTGGTGTCGGTCGCCCTGGACATGGCCGAACGCCGGCTGGGCGGGCTACAGGGCAAGACCGCCGTGCTGGTCGGCGCCGGCGCGATGGGTGCCCTGGCGGCGGCCCACCTGACCAGGGCCGGCATCCGGCACGTGCACGTCCTGAATCGGTCGCTGGCCCGGGCGCAGCGGTTGGCCCGCAAACTCCGCGAATCCGGTGTGCAGGCCGACGCGATGTCACTCGACCGCTTGGCCGACGCGGTCGCCGACGCGGACGTCATGGTCAGCTGCACCGGCGCGGTGAGCCCGGTCGTCACGCTGGCCGACGTGCACCACGCGCTGGCCGCCGCGCGCCGCGACGAGTCGACCCGGCCGCTGGTGATCTGCGACCTGGGCATGCCGCGTGATGTGGACCCCGCGGTCGCCGGTCTGCCCGGTGTCTGGGTCGTCGACGTGGACCGCGTGCAGCACGAGCCGTCGGCGCACGCCGCGGCCTCCGATGTCCACGCCGCGCGCCACATCGTGGCCGCGGAGGTCGCCGCCTACCTGGCGGGGCAGCGCATGGCCGAGGTCACGCCGACGGTGACGGCCTTGCGCCAGCGCGCCGCCGACGTGGTGGAGGCGGAGCTGCTGCGCCTGGACAACCGGCTACCCGGCCTTCAGAGCGCCCACCGCGAGGAGGTGGCGCGGACCGTGCGGCGGGTGGTGGACAAGCTGCTGCATGCGCCCACGGTGCGGATCAAACAACTCGCCAGCGCCCCAGGCGGGGACAGCTACGCCGAAGCGCTGCGCGAACTCTTCGAACTCGACCAGACCGCCGTCGACGCCGTCGCCGCGGGCGAATTGCCCGTCATGTCAACGGGATTCGACGCCGGAACGCAAGAACCGTCCGCCGAGTAGCCGATTGGCGAACGTGATCCGGATAGGTACCCGGGGCAGTCTCTTGGCCACCACCCAGGCCGGCGTCGTCAGGGACGCCTTGATCGCCAACGGTCATCCAGCGGGGCTGGTGATCATCACCACCGCCGGCGACCGCTCGTCGGCGCCCATCGAGACCCTGGGCGTCGGCGCCTTCACCACCGCGCTGCGCGAGGCGATGAACGACGGCCGAGTGGACGCCGCGGTGCACTCCCACAAGGATTTGCCCACGGCGGACGACCCGCGGTTCACCATCGCGGCGATCCCGCCGCGCAACGACCCCCGCGACGTGGTGGTGGCCCGCGACGGGCTGGTACTCGGGGAGTTGCCGGCCGGTTCGCTGGTGGGCACCTCGTCCCCGCGGCGGGCTGCGCAGCTTAGAGCATTGGGTCTCGGTTTGGAAATCCGCCCCCTACGAGGCAACCTAGATACCAGGTTGAACAGGGTAAGCAATGGTGATCTCGACGCGATCGTGGTAGCCCGGGCCGGACTGGCCCGGCTCGGTCGCCTCGACGATGTCACCGAGACGTTAGAGCCGGTGCAGATGTTGCCAGCACCGGCTCAGGGCGCGCTCGCCGTCGAATGCCGCGCCGGCGATGCGTTGGTAGCGGTGCTGGCGGAGTTGGACGATGCCGACACGCGTGCGTCGGTCACTGCGGAGCGAGCCCTGTTGGCCGAACTGGAGGCCGGTTGTTCCGCACCGGTGGGCGCGATCGCCGAGGTGGTCGAGTCCATCGATGAGGAAGGCCGAGTCTTCGAAGAGCTGTCGCTGCGCGGGTGCGTGGCGGCACTGGACGGATCTGACGTGATCCGCGCGTCCGGGGTCGGCACCGCCGACCGGGCGCGTGAGCTGGGGGTTTCGGTCGCCGCGGAGTTGTTCGAACTCGGCGCCCGAGAACTCATGCAGGAAGCGCGGCAGGACCCGGCACGAGGAAATTAATTGCGAGTGACGTGGGAGCGACAATGACGACGCGAGGGCGTAAGCCGAGACCCGGCCGCATCACGTACGTGGGTTCTGGTCCCGGCGATCCGGGACTCCTGACCACCCGGGCCGCCACGGTATTGGCGAACGCCGCCTTGGTGTTCACCGACCCCGACGTGCCGGAGCCGGTGCTGGCGCTGATCGGCAAAGACTTGCCACCGGTTTCGGGCCCGGCACCCGCCGATGCCCCCGCCGGGCACGGCGACGCCGCCACCGGCGCGGAGCAACCCGCGGTGATATCGGCCGGTCCCGATGTCCGCCCGGCGCTCGGCGAGCCCGCCGAGGTGGCGAAGACGCTGACGGCCGAGGCCCGAACGGGCGTCGACGTGGTCCGGCTGGTGGCTGGGGATCCGCTGACGGTTGACGCGGTCATCACCGAGGTGAACGCCGTCGCGCGGAGCCACCTGCACCTCGAGATCGTGCCCGGCCTGGCTCCCACGGACTCCGTGCCCACCTACGCGGGGTTGCCGCTGGGCTCGTCGCACACGGTTGCCGACGTCCGCGACCCACATGTGGACTGGGACGCATTGGCCGCGGCGCCCGGTCCGCTGATCCTGCAGGCGACCACGTCGCATCTGGCCGATGCGGCGCGCACCCTGATCGAGCACGAACTGGCCGAGACCACTCCGTGCGTGGTGACCGCGCACGGCACCACCTGCCAGCAGCGTTCTATCGAGACCACGCTGGGCGGCCTGACCGACTCGGCCGTGCTGGGCGCGACGGACCCGGCGGGCCCGTTGACCGGGCCGCTGGTGGTGACCATCGGCAAGACGGTGGCCAGCCGGGCGAAGCTGAACTGGTGGGAGAGCCGCGCCCTGTACGGCTGGACCGTATTGGTGCCGCGCACCAAGGACCAGGCCGGCGAGATGAGCGAGCGGCTGACCTCCTACGGTGCACTGCCGATCGAGGTGCCGACCATCGCCGTCGAGCCGCCGCGCAGCCCCGCGCAGATGGAGCGGGCGGTCAAAGGTCTGGTCGACGGCCGCTTCCAGTGGGTGGTGTTCACCTCCACCAACGCGGTGCGCGCGGTGTGGGAGAAGTTCGGCGAGTTCGGTCTGGACGCTCGTGCCTTCTCGGGCGTGAAGATCGCCTGTGTCGGCGAATCCACGGCCGATCGGGTGCGCGCCTTCGGGATCAGCCCCGAATTGGTGCCGGCCGGGGAGCAGTCGTCGTTGGGTCTGCTGGACGATTTCCCGCCCTACGACAGCATTTTCGACCCGGTGAATCGTGTCCTGCTGCCGCGGGCCGACATCGCCACCGAGACGCTGGCCGAGGGGCTGCGCGAACGGGGCTGGGAGATCGAGGACGTCACCGCCTACCGGACCGTGCGGGCCGCCCCGCCGCCGGCGGAGACGCGGGAGATGATCAAGACCGGCGGGTTCGACGCCGTGTGCTTCACCTCCAGCTCCACGGTGCGCAACCTGGTTGGCATCGCCGGCAAGCCGCACGCGCGGACGATCATCGCCTGCATCGGTCCCAAGACCGCCGAGACCGCCGCCGAGTTCGGGTTGCGGGTGGACGTGCAGCCGGAAACGGCGGCGGTCGGTCCGCTGGTCGACGCTTTGGCCGAGCACGCCGCGCGGTTGCGCGCCGAGGGTGCGCTGCCACCGCCGCGTAAGAAGAGCCGCAGGCGCTAGTGGTTGCGGCGATCGCAAGCGCGGCCGTGGCGATCGCAAGCGCGGCGAAGCCGGGCGCGGCGGGTCGCCACGAGAGCGCGAAGCCGGGCGCAGCGGGTCGCCGCTGATGAGCGCATTTCCGCGGCAGCGCCCGCGTCGGCTCCGCTCCACCCCAGCGCTGCGTCGTTTGGTGGCGCAAACGTCCTTGGAGCCAAGGCATTTGGTGCTGCCGATGTTCGTCGCCGACGGTATCGACGAACCGCGGCCGATCGCGTCGATGCCCGGCGTCGTGCAGCACACCCGCGACTCGCTGCGCAGCGCCGCGACCGATGCCGTCAACGCCGGCGTTGGTGGCCTGATGCTGTTCGGCGTGCCTCGCGACGAGGACAAGGACTCGACGGGGTCGGCGGGCACCGACCCCGATGGCATTCTCAATCTCGCCCTGCGGGACCTGGCCAAGGATCTCGGCGACGCGACGGTATTGATGGCCGACACCTGCCTGGACGAGTTCACTGACCACGGCCATTGCGGCGTGCTGGACGCCAGGGGCCGGGTCGACAACGACGCCACCCTGGCCCGGTACGTGAAACTGGCTGTCGCACAGGCGGAGTCGGGCGCCCACGTGGTCGGGCCCAGCGGGATGATGGACGGCCAGGTGGCCGCGATCCGTGACGGCCTGGACGCCGCCGGTTACACCGACGTGGTGGTCTTGGCCTATGCCGCGAAATTCGCCTCGGCGTTCTACGGCCCCTTCCGCGAGGCGGTCAGTTCCAGTCTGTCCGGGGACCGGCGCACCTATCAGCAGGAGCCGGGAAACTTTCGCGAGGCGCTGCGCGAGATCCGGCTGGACCTCGACGAGGGCGCGGACATCATCATGGTCAAGCCCGCGATGAGTTACCTCGACGTGGTGGCCGCCGCGGCGGACATCTCGCCGGTGCCGGTGGCCGCCTACCAGGTTTCGGGGGAGTACGCCATGATTTGCGCTGCAGCCGCGAATAATTGGATCGACGAGCGGGTGGCGGCGCTCGAGTCGTTGACCAGCATCCGCCGTGCAGGAGCCGATATCGTGCTGACCTATTGGGCCGTGGACGCGGCCGGTTGGCTTTCGTGAGATGGGGCTTGCTTTGACATCACAGTCGACGAAGGGCGAGCCGAAGCCGTTGTTCTACGAGCCGGGCGCCAGCTGGTGGTGGGTGGCATGGGGCCCGGTGGCCGCGGGCTCGATGATCCTGATCGAGGTCTGGAGTGGCGCCCCGGTGTCGTTCTTGATCCCGGTGATCTTCCTGGTCCTGGTGTCGGGGTTCGTCGGGTTGCAGGTCAAGGCGGCCCGGATCCACGTCTCGGTCGAGCTCACCGAAGACGCCCTGCGGCAAGGCACCGAAACCATCCTGGTGCGCGAGATCCTCAAGGTGTATCCCGACGCCGAAAACCACGAAGCGTCCGGTAAGGAGCTGGCCCAGTGGCAGTCGGCGCGGGCCCTCGGCGAGTTGGTCGGGGTGCCCCGCGGCCGGATCGGCATCGGGCTTCGGCTCACCGGAAAACGCACCGTTCAGGCCTGGGCCCGCCGGCATCGTCGCCTCCGCGAGGCGCTGACCCCGCTGGTCCAGGAGCGGGTCGAACCCGCCCGCTCGGAGGCCACCGACGCCGACCATGACGACGAGGCCGGGCCCACCCAGTGAGCGCCCCACGCTGGACAACCAGGGTCCTCGTCGAACTCGGCCTGGCCTGCGCGGCGTTCGTCGGCGCGATTGTGAGCTGGTCGCGTTCGCATCACGCGGTGGCGGTGGCGCCCATCGCGGACGGGCAGCCGTTCACGACGTCAACGGTGTACGACCCGCAGCTGCTGTTGCTGACCCTCTTGCTGCTGACGAGTGCAGGGGTGCTGGCGGTGGTCGGAACCGCCCGACACCGCCGCGAGCGACGCTCTAAGACGTCCTGACCAGCGGCAGCGCCAGCCGACGGCGCCGGGCTATGGCGTCGGCCAGGTCGTGCAGTGCCTCGGGCACCGAGTGGTCGTCCGAGAAACCGCTGTCACCCAACGCTTCGGTGACCGCCGGGCTCGCGACCAGCGTCCATTGCACCCCTTCGGCGCGGCAGTCGTCATCGACGGTTTGCAGAAGCGAAATGCCCGCCGCAGCAAATTGACTGACGCCGCTCATGTCGAGCACCACGCGGTCTTCTCCGAGGATGAAACGGTGAATGTAGCCGGCGACTCGGTCGGCATTGAGATCGTCGATTTCGCCCCGGATGGTCACCACGGTGGCCAGCTGACGACGGTGCGCCCGGATCCAGGCGCCGTCGCAGTGAAAGATGCCGTTTTGTTCCCGTGCCAGCACATCGGCGATCGTCATGAACACCCCTCGCTCTCCGTGGCGTTCGCTGTACTTCTGACGCTAAACCCCAAGGTTAAGGAGGGTGAAAGCCGAACCTAACGGTTTGCTAAGGAAGCGATTGTCGCCCTTTTCGAGCAAAGGTCGCCGGGCGCGGATTTTCGGCGAAAGGCCGCATGCCACACCACAACCGTCCGCGCGCCGGGGCGATTGCGCTGCTAGGCTGCCATGGCTACCGGTTGCGAGGCGGGGGCTTGTGACATCGCGTGGTCGCCCGGTCAGCCGACCTAAAAGGCGAACGGAACAGCAGAGTCCAGGCGGAAAGAAAAGCGCTGTGCGCGGTGGAAATATCACGGGAGAGATCAGGGGCGAGATCAAGGCCCTGACGGGGCTCCGCATCGTCGCCGCGCTGTGGGTCGTGCTGTTTCACTTCCGGCCGATGCTGGGCGACGTGGGAACCGATTTCCACGATGCCCTCGCGCCCGTGCTCAACTGCGGAGCCCAGGGCGTCGACCTGTTCTTCATCCTCAGCGGATTCGTTCTGACCTGGAACTACCTCGACCGGATGGGCCGGTCATGGTCGACGCGCGCGACCCTGCACTTCCTGTGGCTGCGGCTGGCCAGGGTGTGGCCGGTGTACCTGGTCACGCTGCATCTCGCCGCCCTCTGGGTGGTCTTCACCCTGCACGTCGGCCACGTGCCGTCGCCCGATGCCGGTCAGCTCACCGCGATCAGCTACGTGCGCCAGATCCTGCTGGTGCAGCTGTGGTTCGTGCCGTTCTTCGACGATTCGAGCTGGGACGGGCCCGCCTGGTCGATCAGTGCGGAATGGCTGGCGTATCTGCTTTTCGGCCTTCTGGTGCTGGTGATCCTGCGGATGAAGCAGGCGACGCGGGCGCGCAGCCTGATGGTGCTGGCGTTCGCGGCGGCGCTGCCGCCCGTGGTCATGCTTCTGGCCAGTGGCCACTTCTACACCCCGTGGAGCTGGCTGCCGCGGATCGTCACCCAGTTCACGGCCGGCGCGCTTGCTTGCGCCGCGGTGCGCCGGCTGCGGCTGACCGATCGCGGTCGCCGAGTGGCGGGCTACCTGTCCCTGCTTCTGCTGGCCGCGATGGTGGGCGTCCTCTACTGGTTCGACGCTCACCCGATCTCCGGTGTGGTGGAGAACGACAGCGGTGGCGTGGTCGACATCCTGTTCATTCCGCTGGTGATCACGCTGGCCATCGGCGTCGGCAGCCTGCCCCGGGTGCTCTCCACCCGGTTGATGGTCTACGGAGGCCAGATCTCGTTCTGCCTGTACATGGTTCACGAGCTGGTGCACACGGCGTGGGGCTGGTCAGTCGAGCAGTTCGAGCTTCGGCCGCAGGACAATCCGTGGAAATGGAACATCATTGGCCTGCTCGCGATCGCCGTGATCATCTCGATCGTGATGTATCACTTCGTCGAAGAGCCCGCCCGCCGCTGGATGCGCCGGATGGTCGATGTCAAAGCCGTCACCGCGAGAAGCGAGCCCGACGAGCCGTCGAACGGCAAGGTCCACCCGATCGACCGCTCGCTGGAAGCTGTTTCGGTCCGCGCGGTGTGACGGTTGCGTTAGCGCACGGCCGCGGGCCGGCGGCGGATAATCGATGAAAATCCGGTGGCACATGACGATGCCGTTGACGGGGGAGGTAGTGGTGAGTCGTCTGGCCACCTTTGTCATCGGCCTGACTTTTCTGGTCGGCGTCGGCATCGCGTACCCGGCTCAGGTGCGCACCTACGACACGCTGACCCTGGATTTCCGGTTGAACCACATTGCCGTCATCGGCGACTCCTATACCACCGGCACCGGTGAAGGTGGGCTAGGCCCGAGGTCATGGCCCGCCCGCGCCTGGGACGTTCTCGCCGCGCGCGGCGAACGGATCTCGGCCGACGTCTCGGCCGAGGGCAGGGCCGGCTACGGCATGCCGGGCGACCATGGCAGCGTCTTCGAGGACCTGACCGCAAGGGCCGTGCAGCGCGACGATGTGCTGGTGGTGTTCTTCGGCTCCCGCAACGACGAGCCGATCGATCCGGGCGTGATCGGTCAAAAAGCCCGCAGCGCATTCGATTTGGCCCGCAGCCTGGCGCCGTCTGCTCGGTTCCTGGTGATCGGGCCGCCGTGGCCGACCGCGGACGTGCCCCTCCCGATCCTGCAGATTCGCGACGCGCTCGGGGCGGCGGCCGGCGGCGCGGGTGCGACGTGGGTCGACCCGATCGCCGAACGCTGGTTCGTCGGTAGGCCCGACCTGATCGGGGCGGACGGAGTGCACCCGAACGACGCCGGGCATCAATACATGGCGGACAAGATCGCGCCGCTGATCCGCACCCAGCTGTCGACCTGACCTAGCCGTGCCGGGCCGCTTCCTGAGCGAGCTGTACCCGCGATGACACGGCGAGCTTGGTGTAGACGTGCGTGAGATGAGACTGCACGGTGCGCGGCGAGACGAACAGCCGTGCGGCAATGTCCTTGTTGGGCAATCCTTCGCCGACGAGCCGGACGACGTCGAGTTCGGTGGGCGTCAGGGACTCCCAACCGCTGGCCGGCCGTCCGCGCGAGCCGCGGCCGCGCTGCGCGTAGCTGATGGCCTCTCCGGTCGACAGCGCGTTGCCTTCCGCCCATACGGCTTCGAAAGCCTGCTGGCCCAGGGCTTCTCGTGTCTTTGCCAGCGACGCGTCATAGCTGGCTTGAAAAGCCTTGAAGCGCACCGAGCCCTGGCGCTGCCGCAGGCCTTCGGCCGCACCCAAAAGCCGCGCGGAATGCTCGGGATTGATATCGGCGGCCAGGGCGGCAAGACCTTCGAGGGCATCGGGTAGATAGTGGGTTCCGCCCGTGTCCTCGGCGGCCGCGACGGCATCGTGCAGGTCGCGTTCGGCCTGGTGCGGCTCACGTTGCGCGACCGCGACGCGGGCCCGCGCCGTCAGCGCCGCCACCCGATAGCAGCCGGGCACCGTTGCGACCGTGTCGTCCGCCCAGCGGCGGGCGCCGAGCAAGTCTCCGCAACCCATCAGAGCGTCGGCCATCGGCAACAGGCTTCGCACAAACAGCTCTTTCAGCGGAGAAGTGTGCTGCAGGGCCGCGTCGCACGCCTCCTTGGCCCCCGCAACGTTCGCATCTGCCAACTCGGCGTTGGCCAGGGCTGAGAAGGCGGTGTCCTCGTGGAAACCGCCGATGGCAGCGCCGTTTTCGAGGGCGGCTTCCGCGGCGGCCCGGCCCGCCGCGGCATCGCCGGTCATCGCGAGCGCTTGTCCCAGCGCCATGAGGCCAAACGTCTCCATGGGGAGGTCATCGGCGGCCCGGGCTTCCTCGACCAGCGCATGGGATACCCGAAGCGCCTCGGGCAGCTTGCCCTGCATGGCGAGCGCGCCCGTGAGGAACACCCGGCTGTAGCGCGACATGAAACTGTCGCCGAGCTTGTCGGCGAGGTCTCGTCCCTCCTCGCCGGCCTCCTGCGACGCGATCGGATCGCCGGTGACATTCCTGGCGAAGCACTGGTAGGCGCGCACGTGGTAGAGAGCGGAAAGGTCGCCCGAGGCGCGAGCCAGGTCGGCCGCCTCGGCGAAAAGCGGCGCGGTCAGCTCCGCGTCGTTGAACGCCAACATGCAGCAGGTCCTCAGGCAGTGGGCGATGAGGTGCTGATCGCCGACTTGCCGCGCGGCAGCCAGGGCCTCTTCCGCCCGCTCGAGGCTGGCTGGAACGGAGTACCAGACCGCGAGCAGCCCCGCGTCGGCGACCGCGCGCGCCCAGATTTCGGGCGCGACGTCCGTATCGCGGTACCGCTCGTCGCTGAAGACGGCCTCGAATCCGGCCACTCCCTCGCGGAACCGTGCACGCGTCACCCACAGCCGCTGCAGGGCCGAGACGAGCTGCAACGCCGGCTCGAACTCCCCGGCGTCGCAACTCCACGCGTGGGCGGCCCGCAGGTTGGCCATCTCGAGTTCGGCCCACGGAACCAACGGTGTCCCGTCGCCACGCATCCGCGATTCCAGCGTCACGGCGGCCGCGGTGTAGTAGTCGCGGTGCCGGATCCGTACGGCCTCGGCCTCGCCCGACTCGGCGAGCTTTTCCAGGCCGTACTGGCGGACGGTCTCCAGCAGGCGGTAGCGCATCATGCCGTCGATTTCTTCGGTGACGATCAGCGACTTGTCCACGAGCAGCCCGAGCAGGTCGATGAGCTGGAAGTGCTCCACACCGGCGTCGGCGCCCACGGCGTGCGCGGCGTCCAGGTCGAAACCGCCCATGAACACGGCCAGGCGGCGAAACAGGATGCGCTCAGGCTCGGTGAGCATGGCGTGCGACCAGTCGATGGATGCGCGCAGCGTCTGCTGGCGGCGAACCGCGTTGCGTGCGCCCCCGGCCAGGAGGCGGAAGTTGTGATGAAGGCTGTCGACGATCTGGGTCAGGGACAGGGTGCGGGTCCGCGCCGCAGCCAGCTCGATCGCCAGCGGCATGCCGTCCAGGCGCCGGCAGATCTCGGCGATGGCGGGTGAATTGTCCTCGGTGCGTTGGAAATCCGGTCTGGTGCGACGGGCACGGTCGACGAACAATTCGAGCGCCTCGCCGTCGACCGACAGCGACGGCACGCGCCAGGTCAGTTCTCCGGCGACGCCGACCGGCTCCCGGCTGGTCGCCAGCACCGTGACAGCCGGGCCCGCGTCAAGCAGGGCCACGACCAGTGTCGCGCTGGCATCCAGTAGGTGCTCGCAATTGTCGAGTACCAACAGCATTTTGCGGTCCCGGACGAACTTCGACACCGTCTCCATGGTGGAACGGCCCGGTTGGTCGGCAAGACCCAAGGTGCGCGCCAGGGTGACCGGCACGACGAGGGGATTGGTGACGGGGGCAAGATCGACAAACCAGGCCCCGCCGGGGAACGCGTCCGCAACCTGCTCGGCGACCTGCACCGCCAACCGGGTCTTGCCGACGCCGCCCGCGCCGGTCAGGGTCACGAACCTGTTGTCCCGCAAGATCTGTCCGATGTCGCTGATCTGCGTGCCCCGGCCGACGAAGCTGGTCAGCTGTGTCGGAAGATGGGCATTGGCAACGTCATTCGCCCCTCGCAACGGCGGGAAGTCGTTGGTCAGGCCGGGGTGATTGAGTTGGACGACGCGTTCCGGCCGCGGCAGGTCGCGCAACGGGTGGACGCCCAGGTCGGTCAGCCAGGCATCGGTCGGTAGCCGGTCGAGCACCAGCGGTTCGGTGGCACCGGAGAGCACGGTCTGCCCGCCGTGGGCGAGGTCGCGCAGCCGCGCGGTGCGGTTGATTGTGGGCCCGGCGTAGTTGCCGGCGTCGCGCAGCTGCACCTCGCCGGTGTGCAGGCCGATGCGGATCCGGATCGGCGGCGGGACGGCCAGCTGGAGTGCAAGCGCGCACCCGACGGCGTCGCTGGGGCGGGCAAAGGCCACCACGAAACTGTCGCCCTCACCCTGTTCGACGGGCCGCACCCCGCCGTGGGCGGCGACGAGATCGTTCACGGTTTGATTGAGCTGCTCGAGCGCCGCCGTCATGGTGTCGGACTGGGTCTCCCACAGCCGTGTCGAGCCTTCCACGTCGGCAAGCAGCAACGTCACGGTCCCTGTGGGCAGGTCGCTCACGCTCTGCTCGCTCCAGTCCAGCAGCGGAGTGTCCGCCGACGAATGAATGTCGATCATGTTAGCCAGCATGCGGGGACGATGAGTGGCAAAACATCAGCGAAAGCGCGCAACTCCGCCGGCCAGCACGCGGAGCTACGACCCGGGTTCAGTCCTCGGCGTGCCGCTCGTAGTCCCATCGCTCCAGGCGGGCTTGCAAGTTCAGCAAGCCGAACCCGGCGACAGGAGCGGCGGCCGCAATGCAGGCCAGCAGCAGCGGAGTCATCCCCACAACCTCCCAAAACCCTTCGCTGATATGACGTTCGTCGACCACCAGAAGTTCATTGCCGTTCACCCACCCGCCAGGGCGCGGTCCGCCAGCGCGCCAGCACCTGCGCGACCGCGATGACCGCGACCGCCCGCAAGCCCTCGATGTCGGGGCGAAATCCGGTCCGCTTCACCGCCCGCTCGGTTTGGCGGGTGGGGAGTTCGCTCGGCCGGACGCTCATGGGGTTCCGCTAGGACGCCATCCAGGCAAGCTCGCCGGGCAACTGTGCCCGCCAATAGACGATGTCGTGGCCGCCCAGCGAGAAGCTGCCGGCTGGCGGCGTCTTCAGCTGGCTCACGAATTGCCGCGTGGCCGAATAGAAGCGGTCGAAGGTGCCGCAATCCACGCGCAGCGGGATCTGCGACAACGCCGGCACACCCAGCACGCTGTTCTGGGTAAAGTCGTCCTCGCTGTCGAACGCCTTGGGAGCGCAGTCGGCGAACGAGGGGTACAGCGCCGGACTGATCGCGCAGATGCCCGCGGTCCGCGCGGGCCCCAGCTTGGCGCCCAGGTGTAGCGCCCCGTAGCCCCCCATCGACCAGCCCATCAAGCCAACCCGAGAGGTGTCGAATCCCATCGAGGACAGCATCGGCAGCAGCTCGTCGAGCACCATGGCGCCCGAGTCGGTGCCGTCGGCCCGTTTGTGCCAGTAGGAGTCGCTGCCCCCGTCGACGCCCACCACCGCGAACGGCGGCTTGCCCTCCTTGACCAGCTGGGCCAGGCCCCGCTCGACGCCGCAGTCGAGCATCATGTTCGCGTCGCCGTCCTTGCCGTGCAGGGCGATCACGGGTCGCAGCATCCCGGTTTGCCCCGGCGGCAACGCGATCACGTAATTCGTCTTCACGCCCCCGCGGGCGGCGGAGACGAACGAACCCGTGAGCCTGGTGGGGAGGTTGCTGCTCGCTGCCGACGGCTCGAACGGGGCGGGAGCCTGCGGCAACGTCGCGGCTAGCGACCTGACCGGATCGAGTAGGGCGCTTAAGGCGAACACGCCAGCGGCTCCCAGGCCGGTGCCGGCTCCCATTCTCAGCACCGCCCGGCGTGTCAGGTCAGGCATGATCGCAATAATGCCGCGCTGACCGGGCATTCCCGCCTGAGCCACGCCGAAATGGAACATTTGTGTGATCTCGCGTGACCGATCGGTCATGAACCGGTTACCTGTGGGGCACCGCAGGTATGGGTCTGGCGGCCGAGTTGCGGCACCATGCTACGGCCACCATCGCGACGCCCGCCGGTGTCTCCGCGCACTGCTATTCCCTTGTGCCAGAAGAGAAAAGACGGGTATGGGGCGGGGAGGTCGACTCCCCCGGAGGACGCCTCTCGCCGCGCGGCAGCGCCGCCGGACGGGGATGCAATCTGGACGGTTTCAACCCTCCCGTACCGGCCGCAAGTTTCGCAGGATGGAGCTTTCGTGCCTGGCGTCGTGGATTGAAAGAGGATTGAGGATGAGTCTGGCGTTTCATTGGTTTCTGCCGACCTACGGTGATTCCCGGAACCTGGTGGCGGGCGGACACGGGACGCCGATGTCCGGGGACCGGCCCGCCACGCTGAAGTACCTGCACCAGATTTGTGCGGCTGCCGAGGACAATGGCTTCGAGGCGGTGCTCACCCCCACCGGATTGTGGTGTGAGGATGCCTGGTTGACGACGGCGATGCTGGTCGAGGCCACCGAGACGCTGAAGTTTCTGGTCGCCTTCCGGCCCGGGTTGCTGAGCCCCACCCTGGCCGCCCAGATGGCCGGGACCTTCCAGCGGCATTCCGGCGGGCGGCTGCTGCTCAACGTCGTCACCGGTGGCGAACCGCACGAGCAGCGGGCCTACGGAGACTTTCTCGACAAGGAGGCGCGTTATGCGCGCACCGCCGAGTTCTTGCACGTGGTCCGCCAACTGTGGACCGCATCGGAGCCGGTCACCTTTGCGGGAGAGCACATTCGCGTCGAGGGCGCGCAGCTGAACAATCCACCCGATCCGGTGCCGGCGGTGTTCTTCGGCGGATCGTCGGCGGCGGCCGGTCCGGTCGCGGCCAAGCACAGCGACGTCTACCTCACCTGGGGTGAGCCGGCCACGGCGGTCGCGCAGAAGATCGACTGGATCCGTGGGCTGGCCGTGGACGCCGGCCGAATCCTGCAGTACGGCTTGCGGATTCATGTGATCAGCCGCGACACGTCCGAGCAGGCATGGGCCGAGGCCGACCGGCTGCTGGCCGCTGTCGACCCGGCCGACGTCGAGCGGGTGCAGGCCAGCCTGGCCCGCAGCGAATCGGAGGGCCAGCGGCGCATGCTGGACCTGCATGGCGGAAGCAGCAGCCGGTTGCTGGTGGGGCCCAACCTGTGGGCCGGCGTGGGGCTGGTCCGCGGGGGAGCGGGCACCGCGTTGGTCGGGTCGCACGCCGAGGTCGCCGAACGGCTGACCGAGTACGCCAAGATCGGCATCACCCACTTCATCCTGTCGGGATATCCGCACCTGGAAGAGGCCTACTGGTTCGGCGAGGGCGTCCTGCCGCTGCTGGAGCGAACGGGGTTGTGGCGTCATCCCGGCCGGCCCAACGGCCGGTCGCGCCCGGTATCGGCGACGCCGTTCGCGGCCGCCTCGGCCCACTGAGACCATGGCGGCCACGTTGCCCGCGCCGGCGACCGGCGCAGGCCTCGACCCGAGCGCCCGCGCGGTCGAAGAGTCCGCCGCGCAGCAACGCGGGCGGCTGCGCATCGTCGTCGCGGCGAGCCTGTTGGGCACCACCGTGGAGTGGTACGACTTCTTCCTCTACGCGACCGCGGCGGGCCTGGTGTTCAACAAGGTCTTCTTTCCCAGCGAGAGCTCACTTGTCGGCACGCTGCTCGCGTTCGCGACGTTCGCCGTCGGGTTCGTCATGCGGCCGGTCGGCGGGCTGGTCTTCGGCCACATCGGCGACCGGATCGGCCGCAAGCGCAGCCTCGCGCTGACCATGCTGATCATGGGCGTCGCCACGGCGTTGATCGGGGTGTTGCCCACCGCCGCGCAGATCGGGGTGTGGGCGCCGCTGTTGCTGTTGGCGCTGCGGATCCTGCAGGGATTCGCCCTCGGCGGCGAGTGGGCCGGTGCCGTGTTGCTCGCAGTGGAGCACAGCCCCGAGGGCCGGCGCGGCCGCTTCGGGGCTATCCCGCAGATCGGGCTGGCGCTCGGATTAGCCTTGGGCACAGGGATTTTCGCGTTCCTGCAAATCGCCTTGGGTCCGGCCCGCTTCCTCGCCTACGGCTGGCGTATCGGTTTTCTGCTCAGCCTGGTGCTGGTGGTGGTCGGCGTCGTGGTGCGGTTGCGGGTCGAGGAGACACCGGCTTTCCGCGAGCTGCGTGAGCTCGAGGCCACGGCCACGGTGCCCATCCGCGAGATCGTCCGTGAACCCCGGTCGAGGCGAAACACGGTGTTGGGCTTGCTGTCTCGCTGGGCCGAAGGCTCGGCGTTCAACACCTGGGGCGTCTTCGCGATCAGCTACGCCACCGGGGCGCTGGGCTTCAACCGGGTGTCGGTGCTGGTGGTGGTGACCATCGCCGCCCTGTTGATGGCGGCGCTGCTGCCCGTGTCGGGGGCGCTGACCGACCGGTTCGGCGCCCGCCGGGTGTACCTGGCCGGCGTGGCATGCTACGGCGTCGCGGCGTTCCCCGCCTTCGCCCTGTTCGGCACCAGGAACCTGGTCTGGTTCGCGGTGGCGCTGGTCGTCGTGTTCGGCGTTGTGCACGCGCTGTTCTACGGGGCGCAGGGCACGCTGTACTCGTCGCTGTATCCCACCAGCACGCGCTACACTGGTCTGTCGTTCGTGTATCAGTTCTCGGGCATCTACGCCTCCGGCGTTACCCCGATGATCGTGACCGCGCTCATCGCGGCCCTCGGCGGCGCGCCATGGCTGGCGTGCGGGTACCTGGTGGCGACGGCCGTCATCAGCGTGCTCGCCACGGCATTGATCCGCGAGCAAGACCTATATCTTTGAGCTAACTTCGCACTAGTGTCGTTCCCGTCGGGAGTCGCGAGGAAGCGAGAAGGCAATGACTGACGGGAACGTCGCCGGTTTCGAGCCGCTGTACGACGAGGCAGAACATGCCGGCGGGCGGATCCCCTGGGACATCGGCGGCCCGCAGCCGGCGGTCCAGCAGCTGGTGGCCTACGGCGGGATACGCGGCGAGGTGCTCGATCCCGGCACGGGCCCCGGCCATCACGCCATTCACTTTGCCGCGCATGGATATTCGGCGACCGGAATCGATGATTCACCCTCGGCCATCGAGCAAGCCAAGCGCAACGCCGATCGGGCCGGCGTCGAGGTCGATTTCCAAGTGGCCGACGCCACCAGGCTCGAAGGCTTCGAGGGTCGATTCGACACGGTGGTGGACAGCGCTTTCTATCACGTGTTCCTCAACGACGGGGTCACCCAGACGCGGTACGCGCAGGCGCTGCACCGCGCCACCAGGCCCGGGGCGCGGCTGTACATGTTCGAATTCAGCCCCCACAACGTCAACGGCCTGCAGTGGACGGCCATACCCGCCGACAACTTCGAGCGGGTGTTCGGTGCCAACGGATGGCGCATCGACTACCTGGGCAGCACGACGTATGAGGCCCGCTTCCTCAAGGAGACGTTCGACGCCATGAAGACGCTCGCGTCCGAACAGCAGGGCGAGATTCTGCAGCGGATGCGGCCGCTGGTACACCGGCTGGGCGTCATCGACCCCCTGCTGGAAGACCACCGGGTCCACCTTCCGGTGTGGTCGGTGGTGGCCACCCGCCTCGACTGAGCACCGCTGCATCCGACCGGCATGGCACGCACTCCGCAACTGCGCCAGGGGCTGTCGCAGCGCCAGCTCAGCATGATCGCCCTCGGCGGCGTCATCGGTGCCGGCTTGTTCGTCGGCTCGGGTGTGGTGATCAAAGACACCGGCCCCGCGGCGTTTGTGACGTACGCGCTGTGCGGCTTGCTGATCGTCCTGGTGATGCGCATGCTGGGCGAGATGGCGGCCGCGAACCCGTCGACCGGTTCGTTCGCCGATTACGCGGCTAAGGCGCTGGGCCGCTGGGCGGGATTCTCGGTCGCCTGGCTGTACTGGTACTTCTGGGTGATCGTGGTCGGCTTCGAGGCCGTCGCCGGCGGGAAAGTCCTCAACTACTGGTTCCACGCGCCGCTGTGGCTGCTGTCGCTGTGCCTGATGGTCTTGATGACGGCGACCAACCTGTTCTCCGTCTCGTCTTTCGGTGAGTTCGAATTCTGGTTCGCCGGAATCAAAGTCGCGACCATCGTGATCTTCCTCGGTGTGGGCACGGCCTTCGTGCTGGACCTCGTGCCGGGCCATCACGGCGGACTGGCCAACCTCACCGCGCACGGCGGCTTCTTCCCGAAGGGCGTCGGGGCCGTCTTCGCCGCCATCGTGGTGGTGATCTTCTCCATGGTCGGCGCCGAAATCGTCACCGTGGCCGCGGCGGAAAGCCGGGACCCGGAACTGGCGGTCCAGAAGGCCACCAGATCGGTGGTGGCGCGGATCGGCGTCTTCTTTGTGGGGTCGGTGTTCTTGTTGGTGGCGATATTGCCTTGGGACTCCGTGGAACTCGGCGCGTCGCCGTACGTGGCCGCGCTGAACCACCTGGGGCTGCGCGGCGCGGACCAGGTGATGAACGCCGTGGTGCTCACCGCGGTGCTGTCCTGCCTGAACTCCGGACTGTATACCGCGTCGCGCATGCTGTTCGTGCTCGCCGAGCGGGGCGAGGCCCCGACGCGGTTGGTCAGGTTGAGCGGGCGTGGCGTTCCGCACGTCGCGATTTTGTGCTCGTCGGCGGTCGGGTTCGGCTGCGTCATCATGGCGCGCGTCGCGCCCAACACCGTGTTCCTGTTCCTGCTCAACTCCTCGGGCGCCATCATCTTGTTCGTCTACTGGCTCATCGCGCTTTCGCAGATCACCTTGCGCCGCCGCACCCCCGCCGAAAAGTTGCGGGTGAAGATGTGGTTCTTCCCGGTATTGTCCATCCTCACCCTGGCCGGAATCACCGCCGTGCTGGTGCAGATGGCCTTCGATCGCTCGGCGCGCAGCCAGCTCTGGCTCAGCCTGTTGTCGTGGGCGGTGGTGATCGGGGTGTACTTCGCCGCCCGCGCCCGCGGCCGAATGGGTAGCCGCAGTGCGATCCCCGCGGGGGAGTAGCAACCCAGTGCCTCGGGCGGTTAATCGTCACCGCTTTGCCGACCGGCTGACATGTGGCGGGGCATCCGCATGTGTTCCTCGGCGCGACCCCATGTCACCGTCGGGACGAATCGCTCGTCAGTCCAAGTCACCGATTCCACCCGCACCCGTCCCCGCCAGTTCTTCACGATTTCGGCGTGCACCGGCCAGCGGATGAAACGGCGTAAATCGCTTCTGCTGTCCCAGACGGATAGCGATCCGCCGCGGCACTCCGCAGGCTTGCCCCAGAGCCACAGTCCGACCGCTCCGTGCATGATCGGCCAGCTTTGCGCCAGCCTCAAACCCAGTTCGGCGACCTGCTGCCAATCCTGTTCGGATTCGCTATGAAAGTCGGTGAAACTCACTACAACCGGGAACCGGGTCGAGTCGGACGGGCCCGGCAGCCAGTCGGTGCTGATGAGCCCGGCGCCGGGTGTGATCGGCGGTTGGCCCGCCGCTTTCGCCTCACCCGAGGATGGCCGGCCGTCGTCACCACTGGCCAAGACGTCGCCGCGTTGCGTTGTGGTCATGGACAGCTCCTATGTCAAATGGCAGCGCGGCAAGCCCGTACCGCCTGACAAAATAATAAGCGTACATAGATGATATGACAATGCATATAAAATGCCGATGTCTATCATCACGACATGGCACGAAAGTCGACGCGTCCAGATCTTGCGGCAATGCTCGTGCGGCTGACCCGGCAAGCCGTGGCCGCCGAGCGGCCGGTGCTGGCGGCGCACGGCCTGTCGATGTGGGGTTACGTCATTCTCAGCGCCCTTGATGGCTCGCCGATCCGCACGCAGGCGGCCCTCGCCGAGGCGATCGGCGCCGACAAGACGCGCATCATTCCCACGCTCGATGAACTGCAGGAGCGCGGCTACATCGAACGCTCACCCGATCCCGATGACCGTCGCGCGCGCCTGCTGGCGATCACCAGCGCCGGACGGTCGATCAAGAGTGCCGCGCAGCGCGACATCCAAGCCGGCGAGGAGCGCTGGCTCGGGCAGCTGTCCACCAGCGACCGAACCGTCTTTCTGCGCGTGCTGCGCCAGCTGGCGTTCGGATGAACACGTCGAGCGCACGCCGCAGTGCAATCCGGGGCTGGTGTGGACCGCCGGTCGGTGTGCCATGACAGCCGAGGAGCGGCGCGCCGGCGTTGATCTGACCAACCTGGACCAGCCGCTGAGCCCGGACGCCGGAGCCACCAAGCGTGAGCTGATCGACTACCTGGATGCGGTCGCCGACCGAATGTTGCCCGTCCTGGCCGGTCGCGCGCTCACGGTGCTGCGCCTGCTGCGGGGCCAGGCCGCGTTCATGCAGAAGAACGTGCCGAAGTACGCACCGGCCTGGGTGCGGACCGTCCCGGTATGGGCCGACGCATCGAAACGCCAAGTGCACTATGTCGTCTGCGACGACCGGCGGACGCTGCTTTGGCTGGCCAATCAGCGCGCCCTCGAATACCACCCGTCGCTCGGACTGGTCGATGACCTGCGTCGGCCCACCCATTTGGTGCTCGACCTCGACCCGCCGGCCGACGGCGACTTCCCCGCCGTGGTCGCCGTCGCCTACCTGGTCCGGCAGGCGTTGGCCGACAGCCGTTTGGCGGGCGCGGTGAAGACCAGCGGCGCCAAGGGCATTCACGTCTTCGTGCCGGTCGACGGCACGGCCGCGGTGGACGACGTTGCGGCGGCTACCCGGGCGCTCGCCGCCCGCGTCGAAGCGCTCGACCCGCAAAGGGCGACAACGGCTTTCATCGTGGCCGACCGCGCCGGCAAGGTGTTCGTCGACTCCACCCGGGCCGGCGGGGCGACCGTCGCCGCCGCCTACAGCCCGCGCCTGCGGCCGGGCATGCCGGTGTCCTTTCCGCTCGCCTGGTCGGATCTCGATTCCGTACGTCCCGGCGACTTCACCATCCACACGGCGATCGCTGCCCTTGCCGGGCGCGATCCGTGGTCCGAGCACATGCCTGATCCGCAGCGTCTGCCGGACGATCTGATCGAGCAGGGCCGCGCGATTCCGGTCGCCCGGCTGGCCGCTATGCACGAGGGCAAACGGCGCGCGCGGGCCCGCCGGACGACCCCTGGGGCTTGACGACCTCCCGGGCGTGCGGGCGCCCGCCTTACTCGGTCCTGGTGAGCAATACCGCCTGCTCGAACGGCAGCCGGGCGAACACCGCGCGGCCCCGTGTCACGTACCGGGCCGCCTCGTCGTTGGTGACCACTCGCGGCTCGGCGATGCCGAAGCTCTTGCCGTTGCGGTGCATGCGCCCGCCTCCCGCGGCGATCAAGTTCTTCAGCCAGTCCCGGTCCGGGCCGTAGGTCAACAGGATCGCCACCCCGGGCTTGCCGTCGACAGCTGTGCTGAACACGTTCACCGGGGTGCGGTACGGCTTGCCCGAGCGGCGGCCGACGTGTTCGACGATGGCGAACGGCGGCAGCCGGCCGGCCCATAGCCGCTGAACTGGATTGGTGACGCGGCGGTTGAACCGGGCGAGCCCCTGCGGCATCTGCATACCGCTATCCAACTCGCCTGCGCCGCCGGGTATCAACCCAACTTTTGGCTGCGATCGGGTCTAGCGTCTTAACATGGGCGACTCGCCAGGTAACGAAGCGGCAAGGCGATGCCTGACCCTTCCTGCTACACCCTGTAGTTGAACCGGCCGCGGGGGCTGGGACACTGGTTGTCATGGGAAGCAGTGACCAGGCGACCGCGCATGCCGCGACGACGGCGGCGTCGGCCCGGTTGTTCGAGGAGGCCTGCGCCGTCATCCCCGGCGGCGTGAACTCCCCGGTGCGCGCGTTCACCGCGGTCGGCGGGACCCCGCGCTTCATCACCGAGGCCCGCGGGTGCTGGCTCACCGACGCGGACGGCAATCGCTACGTCGACCTGGTCTGCTCCTGGGGCCCGATGATCCTCGGACACGCGCACCCCGCCGTCGTCGAAGCCGTCACCACGGCCGCGGCTTCCGGACTGTCGTTCGGCGCGCCCACTCCGGCGGAGAGCCGCCTGGCCGCCGAGATCATCGAGCGGGTGGCGCCGGTCGAACGGATACGGCTGGTCAACTCCGGCACCGAGGCGACGATGAGCGCGATCCGGCTGGCCCGCGGGTTCACCGGCAGGCCCAAGATCGTCAAGTTCTCCGGCTGCTATCACGGCCACGCCGACGCGCTGCTCGCCGACGCGGGCTCCGGGGTGGCGACGCTGGGTCTGCCGTCCTCGCCCGGGGTCACCGGCGCGGCGGCGGCCGACACGATTGTGTTGCCGTACAACGACATCGACGCCGTGCGCAGGGCGTTCGCCGAATTCGGCGACCAGATCGCCGCGGTGATCACCGAAGCCAGCCCAGGCAACATGGGCGTCGTCCCGCCCGTGGCCGGCTACAACGCGGGGCTGCGCGCGATCACCGCCGAGCATGGCGCGCTGCTGATCGTGGACGAGGTGATGACCGGGTTCCGGGTCAGCCGAAGTGGTTGGTACGGAATCGATCCCGTCCCCGCCGACCTGTTCACCTTCGGCAAGGTGATGAGCGGCGGACTGCCCGCGGCCGCTTTCGGCGGACGCGCCGAGGTGATGGAGCGGCTGGCGCCGCTGGGGCCGGTGTATCAGGCCGGCACGCTGTCGGGCAACCCGGTGGCGGTGGCCGCCGGCTTGGCGACCCTGCGCGCCGCCGACGCCGCGGTCTACGCCGCACTGGACGCCAACGCCGACCGGCTGGCCGGCCTGCTCTCCCAGGCGTTGACCAACGCCGCTGTGCCGCACCAACTTTCGCGGGCAGGCAACATGCTCAGCGTGTTCTTCGGCGACGCGCCGGTGACCGACTTCGCGTCCGCGCGGGCCAGCCAGACGTGGCGCTACCCGCCGTTCTTTCACGCCCTGCTGAACGCGGGCGTCTACCCGCCCTGCAGTGCTTTCGAGGCATGGTTCGTCTCTGCGGCGCTGGACGACGCGGCGTTCGACCGGATCGCCGACGCCCTGCCCAACGCGGCCCGCGCCGCCGCCCAGGAGGACAAGCCCTGATGGCCGAGCAAACCCGCGTCCACGTCGTGCGCCACGGCGAGGTGCACAACCCCAGCGGCGTCCTCTACGGCCGGCTGCCCGGGTTCCACCTGTCCGACCGGGGCCGCGAGCAGGCGGCCGCGGTCGCCGATGCGCTGTCCGGCCGCGACATCGTCGCGGTGGTCGCATCTCCACTGCAGCGGGCCCAGGAAACCGCCGCGCCCATCGCCGCGAAGCACGACGTGGCCGTGGACACCGACCACGACCTAATCGAATCGGCGAACTTCTTCGAGGGCCGACGCGTCGGCCCCGGGGACGGCGCCTGGCGCGACCCGCGGGTCTGGTGGCACCTGCGCAATCCGTTCACCCCGTCGTGGGGCGAGCCGTACGCCGAGATCGCGGCGCGGATGACGACCGCGGTGGACAAGGCCCGCGCCCGCGCGGCCGGCAGCGAGGTCGTGTGCGTCAGCCATCAGCTCCCGGTGTGGACGCTGCGGCTGCACGTGACCGGCCAGCGCCTGTGGCACGACCCGCGGCGCCGCGAGTGCGGGCTGTGCTCGATCACCACCCTGGTGTACGAGGGCGACCGGCTGGTCGACGTCGAGTATCAGGAACCGGCGGGCGGTTGATCATGCGGCGACTGGCGACGGCCGGGGTCGTACTGACGACCCTGGTCGCCGGCTGTTCTTCCGGTCGCGACGCGGTGGCCCAGGGCGGCACGTTCGAATTCGTTTCGCCCGGCGGGAAGACCGACATCTACTACAACCCGCCGACCAGCCGCGGCCACCCCGGTCCCCTGTCCGGGCCGGACCTGGCGGACCCCGCTCATCCGCTGTCGCTGGACGATCCGATCTTCGGCGGCCGCGTCGTCGTCATCAACATCTGGGGGCAGTGGTGCGGCCCATGCCGGGCCGAGGTCAGCCAACTGCAGCAGGTGTACGACGCCACCCGCGACAAGGGGGTGTCCTTTCTCGGCATCGACGTGCGCGACAGCAACCGGCAGGCGGCGCTGGACTTCGTCAACGACCGCCACGTGACGTTCCCCTCCATCTACGACCCGGCGATGCGCACGCTGATCGCGTTCGGCGGCAAGTACCCGACCACCGTGATCCCGTCCACGCTCGTCCTGGACCGGCAGCACCGGGTCGCGGCGGTGTTCCTGCGCGAACTGCTGGTGGCCGACCTGCAGCCCGTGGTGCAGAAGTTGGCCCAGGAGTGAGCGGGTTCACCCAGATCGCCGCCGCCGGACCGCTCCTGGTGGCCCTCGGGGCGTGCCTGCTGGCGGGGCTGGTGTCGTTCGCCTCGCCCTGCGTGGTGCCGCTGGTACCCGGCTACCTGTCCTACCTGGCCGCCGTTGTCGGCGTGGACGAGCAACCGCCGCCCGGCGCCATCAAGGCCCCACCGTCGGCGCGCTGGCGGGTCGCGGGCTCGGCGGCGCTGTTCGTTGCCGGGTTCACCACGGTGTTCGTGCTGGGCACCGTTGCCGTCCTCGGCATGACGACCGCACTGATCACCAACCAGCTGCTGCTGCAGCGGGTCGGCGGCGTCCTGACGATCGTGATGGGGCTGGTGTTCGTCGGCCTCATCCCGGCCCTGCAACGCCAGGCGCGGTTCAGCCCGCGGCAGCTGACGACGGTCGCCGGGGCGCCGCTGCTGGGCGCGGTATTCGCGCTGGGCTGGACGCCGTGCCTGGGGCCGACGCTGGCCGGCGTGATCACCGTGGCCTCGGCCACGGACGGCGCGAGCGTGGCCCGCGGGATCACGCTGGTGATCGCGTACTGCCTCGGGCTGGGCATCCCGTTCGTGCTGCTGGCCTTCGGCTCGGCGGGCGCGGTGGGGGCGCTGGGCTGGCTGCGCCGCCACACCCGGGCCATCCAGATCTTCGGGGGCGCGCTGCTCATCGCGGTCGGTGCGCTGCTGGTCAGCGGGGCGTGGAACGACTTCGTCTCCTGGCTGCGCGACGCCTTCGTGTCCGACGTGAGGCTGCCGATTTGAGGCAAGTTCTCGCTTGGGCCCGCAACACCTGGCGCGCGCTGACGTCGATGGGCACCGCGCTGGTGTTGCTGTTCCTGCTCGCGCTGGGAGCGATCCCCGGGGCGCTGCTGCCGCAGCGCAGCCTCAACGCCGGCAAGGTCGACGACTACCTGAAGGCCCACCGGGTCATCGGGCCATGGCTCGATCGGCTGCAGGCCTTCAACGTGTTCTCCAGCTTCTGGTTCACGGCCATCTACGTCCTGCTGTTCGTCTCGCTAGTCGGCTGCCTGACCCCGCGGATGATCGAGCACGCTCGCAGCCTGCGCGCCACCCCGGTGGCCGCCCCGCGCAACCTGGCCCGGCTGCCCAAGCACGCCAGCGCCGAGATCGAAGCCGGCGCCGACGAACTGAACGCCTTGGCGAACGAGATCACCGGCCGGCTGCGCGGCTGGCGCACGGCCATCCGGCACGAAGGCGAAGCCGTCGAGGTGTCCGCCGAGAAGGGCTATCTGCGCGAGTTCGGCAACATCGCCTTCCACTTCTCGCTGCTGGGCCTGCTGGTCGCGGTGGCCGTCGGCAAGCTGTTCGGCTACGAGGGCAACGTCATCGTGATCGCCGACTCCGGCCCGGGGTTCTGCTCGGCCTCGCCGGCCGCATTCGATTCGTTCCGCGCCGGCAACACCGTCGACGGCACGTCGCTCAACCCGATCTGCATACGCGTCAACGACTTCCAGGCGCACTACCTGCCGTCCGGGCAGGCCACCTCGTTCGCCGCCGACATCGACTACCAGGCCGGGCACGATCTGGCGGCCAACAGCTGGCGGCACTACCTCTTGGAGGTCAACCACCCGCTGCGGGTCGGCGGCGACCGGGTGTACCTGCAGGGCCACGGCTACGCGCCCTCCTTCACCGTGACCTTCCCGGACGGTCAGACGCGCTCGTCGACCGTGCAATGGCGACCCGACAATCCGCAGACCCTTCTCTCGTCGGGCGTGGCGCGCATCGACCCGCCCGCGGGCAGCTATCCCAACTCCGCCGATCGCCGACAGCACGAAATCGCGATCCAGGGCCTGCTGGCGCCGACCGAGCAGCTCGACGGCACGCTCTTGTCGTCGCGCTTCCCGGCCCTGAACGCCCCCGCGGTAGCCGTCGACATCTACCGCGGCGACACCGGGCTGGACACCGGGCGACCGCAATCACTGTTCACACTCGATCCGCGGCTGATCCAGCAGGGCCGGCTGACCAGGGAAAAGCGGGTCAACCTGCGCGCCGGGCAGGAGGTGCGGATCGATCAGGGCCCGGCGGCCGGCACCGTCGTCCGCTTCGACGGCGCCGTGCCGTTCGTCAACCTGCAGGTATCCCACGACCCCGGGCAGGCCTGGGTGCTGGTCTTCGCCATCACGATGATGGCGGGCCTGGTGGTATCGCTGCTGGTGCGCCGGCGCCGGGTGTGGGTCAGGCTCACCCCGGGGGCCGGTACGGTGAACGTCGAACTGGGCGGGCTGGCGCGCACCGACAACTCCGGGTGGGGCGACGAGTTCGAGCGGTTGACCGAGCGGGTGCTCAACGGCCTGGGTGAGCCCGGCGTGGCGCACTCACCGAAGCCCCCCGCGTCCAAAAGGAGTTCTCAGGTGGACGTCAAATGAACACGGTGCACGTCAACATCGGCCTGGCGCGTTACTCCGACTGGGCTTTCACCTCGGCCGTGGTGGCGCTCGTCATCGCGTTGTTGCTGTTGGCCTTCGAGCTGGCCTATGCCGGCGGCCGCCGCGTCGACAGGCGCGAGCGGGTCTTGGCCGGTGCGGTTTCCTCCGACAGCTTCACCCCAGGCATCGTGGAGGAGGCCCCCGGCCGGCCGTTGGACGAACGGGTGGGGCGGGCCGGGCTGGCCGTCGTCTACCTCGGCATCGGCCTGCTGCTGGCCTGCATCGTGCTGCGCGGCCTGGCCACCCTGCGGCCGCCGTGGGGCAACATGTACGAGTTCATCAACCTGACCTGCATGTGCGGCCTGCTCGCCGGGGCCTTGGTCCTGCGCCGCCCGCAGTACCGCCCGCTGTGGGTTTTCCTGCTGGTTCCGGTGCTGATCCTGCTCACGGTGTCCGGCCGCTGGCTCTACACCAACGCCGCGCCGGTGATGCCCGCGCTGCAGTCCTATTGGCTGCCCATCCACGTGTCGGTGGTCAGTCTGGGCTCCGGGGTGTTCATGGTCGCCGGCATCGCCAGCATCCTGTTCCTGTTGCGTACGTCTCGGCTGGGCGAACCCGGGGCCGAGGGCGCCCTCGCCCGGATCGTCCAGCGGTTTCCCGACGCGCAGACCCTGGACCGCGTCGCCTACCGGACCACGATCTTCGCCTTCCCGGTGTTCGGCTTCGGGGTCATCTTCGGGGCGATCTGGGCGGAGGAGGCCTGGGGCCGGTACTGGGGCTGGGACCCCAAGGAGACGGTGTCCTTCGTCGCGTGGGTGATTTACGCCTCGTACCTGCATGCCAGGTCGACCGCGGGCTGGCGAGACAGGAAGGCGGCCTGGATCAACGTCGCCGGGTTCGTGGCCATGGTCTTCAATCTGTTCTTCGTTAACCTGGTGACCGTGGGCCTGCATTCGTATGCGGGCGTGGGGTGACCGCAGCGACCGACCCGAGTAACACAACAAGGGGGAGTGCACGTGTCCGACCATCCAACGGGCGTCGGGACGCCCGATCAACCGACGACGCAATTGCCTCCGCAGGAGTTGTCCGCCTTGCCATCGCCGGAAAACACTGACGACTCGCTTGCCGACGGCGGCGAAGCGCCGACTCGCGCCTTCGCCGGATTCCGCACCGAGCGGCGGGTCCCCGGACCCGAGCGGCGCGAGGCGGCGCCGCCCACCACGCCCAGGCCCGCGGGGATGCCGCCGTGGGACGCCACCCCGGTGACCGGCATCCCGCGGGTCGACCCGACCGCGTACGGCGCCTACTACACCGGCCCGGTCGCGACGCCGCCCCCGCAAGCCCCGGCGCGCCCGGAATCGCTGCCGCACACGCCGTACCCGGAGCTGTCCACCGGCATGCTGCTGCGGCCGGTGAAGCCACCGCCCTCCGAGGGCTGGCGCAGGCTGCTCTACGAACTGTCCGGCCACCTGGTCAACCTCGGGGAGGGCCCCCGGGCCGCCCGGTACAACAACCTGGTGGCGCAGGTGAACCGGCCGTTGCGCGGGTGCTACCGGATCGCGCTCGTGTCGCTCAAGGGCGGCGTCGGCAAGACGACCATCGCCGCGACCATGGGTGCGACGTTCGCCTCCATCCGCGGTGACCGGGTGGTGGCGGTCGACGCCAACCCGGACCGCGGCACCCTGAGCCAGAAGATCCCGCTGGAGACGGCGGCGACGGTGCGCCAGCTGCTGCACGACGCCGGCAGCATCGAGCGCTACAGCGATGTCCGCCGCTACACCTCGAAAGGCCCGAGCGGGCTGGAGGTGCTGGCGTCGGAGACCGACCCGGCCATCTCGGAGGCGTTCGGCGCCGACGACTACACCCGGGTCCTCGACGTCCTGGAGCGGTTCTACGGCTTGGTGCTCACCGACTGCGGCCCGGGACTGCTGCATTCGGTGATGTCCTCGGTACTGGAGAAGGCCGACGTTCTCGTGGTGGTCAGCTCGGGATCCATCGACGGGGCCCGCAGCGCGTCGGCGACGCTGGACTGGTTGGACGCGCACGGCCACGAGGAGATGGTCCGCAACTCGGTCGCGGTCATCAACGGGGTGCGGTCGCGAACGGGCAAGGTCGACATGAACAAGGTGGTCGACCACTTCTCCCGCCGGTGCCGCGCGGTCCAGATCGTGCCGTTCGACCCGCACCTCGAGGAGGGCGCCGAAATCGAGTTGGACCGGCTCAAGCGGTCGACCCGCGAGGCGCTTACCGAGCTGGCGGCCATTGTCGCCGACGGGTTCCCGGGCGACCAGCGCAATCCCGGAGTCGCGTAGAGCCAGCCTTACCGGGGGTTGTTGTCCCCGTGCCCTAACCGCCGTAAGAAGTCCGGATCGTCGTCGGGCCCGATAACGCGCGTCTTCGCCCGATTGGTTTGTGACCGAGCCGTCCGCCAGCCAACGTAGATCAGCGTCCCCAACATCAGGACGAGCAGCAGGTAGAGCACTCAACACCTCCGTTGACGAATATACCCGCGTCGTAGGCTCTCCCCTGTGTCAGAAGGAGCGAGCGACAACAGCGCCGGCGACCGCGTGGACGAGGGCGGGCCGCAACGCGCCGGCCGTCGGGCGGTCGTCGACGTTCTGCTCTACGCGGGGGCGCGGCTGCTGCTGGCGGTGGCGCTTGCCGCGGCGATCTACGGGGTGGCGCGCCTGATGGGTGTCACCCAGTTTCCGATCGCGGTCGCCGCGTTGTTCGCTCTCATCATCGCCATGCCGCTGGGCATTTGGCTGTTCGGCCCGCTGCGCCGGCGCGCTACCGCGTCGCTGGCGATCGCCGGCGAGCGCCGGCGCCAGGAGCGCGAGCAATTGCGGGCGCGGTTGCAGGGTGAGGCGCCGACCGACGACGCGTGAGACGGGTCAGAAGTTGGGCATCCGGACGACCTGCGCGGCGTAACTGAGGCCCGCGCCGTAACCGATCAGCAGCGCGAGGTCGCCCGGCTTGGCCGCCCCGGTTGCCAGCAGTTCGGCCATCGCGAGGGGGATGGAAGCCGCCGACGTGTTGCCGGTGTGCTCGATGTCGTTGGCGACGATGGCGTCCGGCCGCAACTCGAGGCCCTTGGCCAGGACCTCGTTGATGCGGCTGTTGGCCTGGTGCGGCACGAACACGTCGATCTCGTCGGGCCGCACGCCCGCCGCATCCATCGCCTGCCGGCCGACCTTGCCCATCTCGAATGCCGCCCACCGGAACACCGCGCTGCCCTCGAGCCGCAGGAAGGGGCGCGGGCCCGTCGGGCTGTCCATGTAGTCGATCCAGTCAATGTCCTGGCGTATCGCCAGGGCCTGCTCGCCGTCACTGCCCCAGACGGTCGGCCCGATGCCCTGATCGGGTGTCTCGCCGACCACCACTCCGGCCGCGCCGTCGGCGAAGATGAAGCAGTTGGTGCGGTCTTGCATGTCCACGGTGGGGGACAGCTTCTCCGAGCCGAGGACGAGCACCTTGGCGGCGGTCCCGCCGCGGATCATGTCGGCCGCGACGCCGAGCGCGTAGCCGAAGCCGGCGCACCCCGCCGAGACGTCGAACGCGGGCACACCCGTGGCGCCCAGCGCCGCGGCGACGGCCGGGGCGCAGGCCGGGGTCTGCAGAAAATGCGTGCTGGTCGCGACGATCACGCAGTCGATGTCCGACGGTGTCAGCCCCGCGTTCGCGATCGCTTGCCGCCCGGCCTCGGTGGCCATCGACGCGGCGGATTCGTCGCGGGCGGCGAACCGGCGGGTCTTGATCCCGGTGCGGGAGTAGATCCACTCGTCGGAAGATTCGATGTTCTCGCAGATCTCGTCGTTGGTGACCACCCGTTCGGGGCGGTACGCGCCGACGCTGAGCATGCCGATGTTCTTCGGTCCACTGGTCGCGGCGATCTGCTTCATTGCTGTCCCCGATCGGTGCTCGCTGTGAACGGCCATCGGTCCCGACGCCGGTCCCTCATTGTTATCGGATCCGGCCGTGCTATTTCACTCGAGTGGGCATTTACGGCGGTGACACGCCGTGAAACGCCGCCGCCAGTGCACAGTCAACGCCGTGGGCGCACGCTCGATCAGCCGGCCAGCGCCAGCGCCGCGGCCACCACGATCGCCCAGGCGACCATGGCCAGCCCGGTATCCCGCAGCACGGGAATCAACTCCCGGCCGCCGCGTCCCGACCGCACCGGACCCGCCGCACGCAGCGCCAGCGGCGTGGCAACGAATCCCACGGCGCACCACGGCGTCGCCGCCATCAGCACCAGGGTCAATACCCCGGCGGTCGCCAGCAGCGCCTGGTACAGCGCGCGAGTGCGGGCGTCACCCAGCCGCACCGCCAGCGTGATCTTGCCCGACTGCGCGTCAGTGGGAATGTCGCGCAGGTTGTTGGCCACCAGCACCGACGACGACAGCGCGCCGATCGACACCGCGAGCGCCACCCCCACCCAGTCCACCCGCAGCGACTGGGTGTACTCGGTGCCGAGCACGGCCACCAGGCCGAAGAACACAAACACCGCGACCTCGCCGAAACCGGCGTAGCCGTAGGGTTTCGAGCCGCCCGTGTACAGCCACGCCCCGGCGATGCACACCGCCCCGACGGCGATCAGCCACGGCGCGCTGACGAGCGCGAGCGCCAGGCCGGCCGCCGCCCCGATCGTTAGGCTCGCCACCGCGGCGGCCAGCACCGAGCGGGGGGAGGCCAGCCGCGAGCCCACCAGGCGCACCGGGCCGGCCCGGTCGTCGTCGGTGCCGCGGATGCCGTCGGAGTAGTCGTTGGCGTAGTTGACACCGACGGTCAGCGCGACCGCGACGGCCAGCGCCAGCAGCGCCTTCCACCACACCGCGGATCCCAGCCATGCCGCCGCGCCGGTGCCCGCGACCACCGGCGCCACCGCGTTGGGCAGCGTCCGCGGCCGCGCACCAGAGATCCACTGCCCGAAATTGGCCACGCACGCATCCTGCCAGGGGCCCGGCGCGCCCCCGCACCCGCGATCGGCGTGGGGCCATGCACCACAATGGGCTGATGCTCGGAGTCATCGGCGGCAGCGGCTTTTACACCTTCTTCGAGACCGAAACCCGCGCCGTCGACGTGGACACCCCGTACGGCCCGCCCAGCGCCCCGGTGACGATCGGCGCCGTCGGGGGACACGAGGTCGCGTTCCTGCCCCGGCACGGGAGCACGCACCAGTTCTCGGCGCACACCGTGCCGTATCGGGCCAACATGTGGGCGCTGCGCAAGCTCGGGGTGCGGCGGGTTTTCGGCCCGTGCGCCGTCGGCAGTCTGAACCTCAACAACGGGCCGGGCGCGGTGGTGGTGCCCGACCAGCTGGTGGATCGCACCAGCGGCCGCCCCGACACCTACTTCGATTCCGGCGGCATCCACGTCGACTTCGCCGACCCATACTGTCCCACCCTGCGCGCCGCGGTGGCCGGCCTGCCCAACGTGGTCGACGGCGGCACCATGGTGGTGATCCAGGGGCCCCGGTTTTCCACGCGCGCGGAGAGCCAGTGGTTCGCCTCAGCGGGGTTCTCGCTGGTGAACATGACCGGCTACCCGGAGGCGGTGCTCGCGCGTGAGCTCGAAATGTGTTATGCGACAATAGCTTTGGTAACCGACCTGGACGCCGGTGTCTCGGTCGGCGAGGGCGTGACGACCGTCGAGGTGTTCGCCGAATTCGAGAAGAACATCGGGGGATTCAAGGAGCTGGTGCGCCAGGCCATCGGCCGCGTCGCCGACGAACGCAACTGCACGCAGTGCCTGCCGCACACCGGCGTGACGCTGCCCCTCGAGCTGCCATGAGGGTATTGCTCACCGGGGCGGCCGGTTTCATCGGTTCGCGGGTGGCCGCGGCGCTGCGGGCGGCGGGCCACGACGTCGTCGGCGTCGACGTGTTGCTGCCGGCGGCGCACGGCCCGAATCCGGTGCTGCCGCATGGATGTCACCGCGTCGACGTCCGCGACGCCGATGCGCTGGCGCCCTTGCTGGACGGGGTGGACCTGGTCTGCCATCAGGCGGCGATGGTCGGTGCGGGCGTGGACGCCGCCGACGCCCCCGCCTACGGCGGCCACAACGATCTCGCCACCACGGTGCTGCTGGCGCAGATGTTCGCCGCCGGGGTGCGCCGCCTGGTGCTGGCGTCGTCGATGGTGGTGTACGGGCAGGGCCGTTACCACTGCGGGCAACACGGACACGTCGATCCGTTGCCGCGGCGGCGCGGCGACCTCGACGCCGGGAGCTTCGAACACCGCTGCCCGATCGGGGGCGAGGAACTGCAGTGGCGCCTGGTCGACGAGGGCGCCGCGCTGCGGCCGCGCAGCCTGTACGCGGCCAGCAAGACCGCTCAGGAGCACTACGCGCTGGCATGGTCGGATTCGACAGGCGGTTCGGTGGTGGCGTTGCGCTACCACAACGTCTACGGCCCCGGGATGCCCCGCGACACCCCGTATTCCGGGGTGGCGGCCATCTTCCGGTCGTCGCTCGAAAGGGGCGAGCCGCCAAGGGTTTTCGAGGACGGCGGCCAGATGCGTGACTTCGTCCACGTCGACGACGTGGCCGCCGCCAACCTCGCGGCGACCCAGGACATCGACGGATTCACCGCGGTCAACGTCTGTTCCGGACGGCCCGTCTCCATCCTGCAGGTGGCCGGCGCCTTGTGCGACGCGCGCGGCGGTTCGCTCTCGCCCGTGATCACCGGCCAGTACCGCAGCGGCGACGTGCGCCACATCGTCGCCGATCCATCCCGGGCGGCCGAGGTGCTCGGCTTCCGCGCGGCCATCGACCCGGCCGAGGGCCTGGGCGAGTTCGCGTTCGCCCCGCTGCGCTGAGCGCCCTACCCCTGCGGCGGCCGGTAGATCTTGGGCTTCTGGACGGGAATCTGTCGCGTCGCGGAGTCGTCGCCGCGGAAGATCCGTGGACCGGTGGTGATCCGGGTGGTGGCCGCGGCCGACGGCGGGGCGGCGTGGCCCACCGGGACGCGCGCCCTCGGCGCGGCCGGGCCGCCCGCAGGCACGGCGGGCTTGGGGGCGGCGCGGCGGCGGCGCACGCGGCGGCCGCGCAGCTGGCCGGTGACGATCGCGGCCCCCAGGATGCACAACGCCAGGCCGCACAGCGCCACATCGAAGGTGCTGGTGATCTGCTGGGCCAGGTTGTTGCCGTAGACCGGGTGCTGCGCGGGGGAGTTGGCTGAGTCCGCGAACCGCGGTGCCAGCACCACACCCACGACGACGCGGGCGACGCTGAGCGTGGCGACCAGACCGCACAGCGACGAGATCAGGCGCGCCGAGTGGGCGGCGTGGCGCAGGTTGATGCGCAGCCAGATCGCCAGCACCGCGGTGGCCAGATCGAACGCGGCCAGCACCATGCTGTCGTACCGGGAGAAGGGGTAATCCAGGCTCACGGCGACGAAGAGGTCGGTCAACCGCATCAGCATCGAGCCCAGGCCCCATACGGCGATGAGCAGCAAGCCATTTCGGGCCGCCGCCCGCCAGGCGCTCTCCTCGGCCCCCGTCGTGTTGCGGTTACCGAACAGGGTTTGCGGCGCGAACATCGCGGCGGCCGCCGCCCACGCCAAGTAGCCCTCGAAGCCGACCCCGGCGGTCGACGTGTTCTGCGCGATGCCGTGGAACGCGTCCACGTCCCGCCCCAGGGGCAGGAGCCACACCAGGATCCCGGCGACCAGTGTCGACGTGCCGAGCGCGACGGTGGCCAGCCGCGCGGCCCTGGTGCTGCGCAGCAACCACCTGGCGGCGACCAACACGGCCACCAGCGCCACGACGCCGTACACCACCGCCGTCACGATGACCGCCACGTTCTGCTTGCCGAACGCGGCGGCGCCGCCGGTGTTCTGCAGCGCGTAGCGAACCCGCCAGTACAGGTTGAAACCAAAGCTGAGCGCCGCCAACGCCATCGACGCGTAGCCGATGAGCCGGGCCGACCGCAGCCAGCCGGTGTGCTCGTCGCCCTCGGGAACCGGTCCGGTGTGGGCGCCGGCGGCCACCGCCTGCGCGCTCAGCATGCAGCCGGCGATTCCCGCCCACGCGCCCGGCCCCACCCCGCCCGGCACGTTCACCGTGCCACCGAACCGGACGGTCTCGAACGCGTCGAAGACCACGAACGCCAGCACCAGCAGCGCGTAGGGGACGTTCAGCCCCAGGCGAAGCCGGCGCGCCCTCGCGGGGTTGAAACGCGCGCCGGAGGACCTCCAGGAACCGGCCACGGCGACGGCGATGACGGACAGCGCGGTCACGGCGAGCAACACCGCGAAGAGGGTCGTACTGCTGCCGGGGATCCCGACGCCGAAGTACAGATTCCACGGCAGGAACAGCGCGAAGACGAGCAGCGCGATCGCGGTCAGGTCGCTGACGATGTGCCGGCGCCGCGTCGTCGCGGTCCCCGCCGCCGCCGGGGCGGGGGGGGGCGGGGGGGGGGTGGGGGGGGGTTGTGGGGCGGGGCGGGGGGGGGGGGGGGGGGGCGCGGGGGGGGGGGGGGGGGTGACGCTGCCCCCCGGGAT